>NZ_JBHNYL010000063.1:0-201 GCF_054960735.1 Pseudoalteromonas sp. RWi3 | reverse complement strand
CCGGGCTTTTTTACGTCTAAGAGAAAATAAAATACGTAGGTTAACCTGACCACCGTAGCGTGGGTTGAGTATCACGAAACCCACGGGTAAAAGAACGTCACGAACACCCAAGAGCCCGGTGAGTCATTATTAAAGAATATTAATCATACGTTGCATATGAAGTAGGTCATCCTACTGCGTAGCGCACCATGGCTCCAAATA
>NZ_JBHNYL010000062.1:0-217 GCF_054960735.1 Pseudoalteromonas sp. RWi3 | reverse complement strand
ACTGTCGGTCATTTCTAACCTTTCATTAATACGCTGTGCTCAACAGCAAATCAACGCAATAGAGAGTGCTATTTTACAACAAACATCGCTCTCCCCTGAGTTTATAAACCTAACCAGTATCGATGGGATTGGGAATACGTTAGCACTGACCATTATGTTAGAAACAGGCACTATTAAACGTTTTGATAGCCCAGGTAATTTCTCCTCCTATTGTCGC
>NZ_JBHNYL010000061.1:0-218 GCF_054960735.1 Pseudoalteromonas sp. RWi3 | reverse complement strand
TTTCACTACTGAGTTCGGCATGGGGTCAGGTGGGTCCAAAACGCTATTGTCACCAAGCAAATTAGGTGCAAAGGAGTAATGACAAAGCACGTAGTGCTTACATTTCCTTTGCGCAAGGTGCCTCAATGTTAACGCTACGCGCTACGAGTCACCTCATAAATTTGGAATTTCTGATAATAAAATGTTTTCAGTAATCTACTTTAGTCTATTAACTTCTG
>NZ_JBHNYL010000060.1:0-244 GCF_054960735.1 Pseudoalteromonas sp. RWi3 | reverse complement strand
AGGCATTAAGCGTACCCAACGAGATTATACATTGGGCTTTAAACTATCCATTGTTGAGCAGGTAGAAAAAGGCGACTTTACTTATAAACAAGCTCAAAAACACTATGGTATTCAAGGTCGCAGCACTGTTCTTGTATGGCTAAGAAAACATGGTAAATTAGATTGGTCTACACCAACTTATATGACCGATATGCCCAAATCAAAAGAAACCCCAGCACAAAAAATTAAGCGTTTAGAGCGTGAG
>NZ_JBHNYL010000059.1:0-247 GCF_054960735.1 Pseudoalteromonas sp. RWi3 | reverse complement strand
AGCTTATCGCAAGTTAATACGTCCTTCATCGCCTCCAACTGCCAAGGCATCCACCGTGTACGCTTAGTCACTTAACCATACAACCCAAACGGGTCTTTGTTCGTGACAGTTTAACTTCGCCAGAAGTTAATATTGAATACTAAAGTAGATACCAATCAACAAACGTAAAACGTTTATTAAATGGCACTGAATGATACTGCTATCATTCTTTTTTACTTTTGAAAACTCTGTACAAATAACAAATGTC
>NZ_JBHNYL010000058.1:0-259 GCF_054960735.1 Pseudoalteromonas sp. RWi3 | reverse complement strand
TGTGTGTGGCTTGATTGAACCAGGCTTAGCTAGTACTTGACCACGTTCAACGTCTTCACGCTTAGTACCACGTAGAAGTGCACCAATGTTCTCACCAGCACGACCTTCGTCAAGAAGCTTACGGAACATCTCAACACCAGTACAAGTAGACTTAGTCGTCTCTTTGATACCAACGATTTCAACTTCGTCATTCACGTTGATGATACCAGCTTCAACACGACCAGTTACAACAGTACCACGGCCTTGGATTGAGAAAACA
>NZ_JBHNYL010000057.1:0-259 GCF_054960735.1 Pseudoalteromonas sp. RWi3 | reverse complement strand
AGTATGTGGCTTGATTGAACCAGGCTTAGCTAGTACTTGACCACGTTCAACGTCTTCACGCTTAGTACCACGTAGAAGTGCACCAATGTTCTCACCAGCACGACCTTCGTCAAGAAGCTTACGGAACATTTCAACACCAGTACAAGTAGACTTAGTCGTCTCTTTAATACCAACGATTTCAACTTCGTCATTCACGTTGATGATACCAGCTTCAACACGACCAGTTACAACAGTACCACGGCCTTGGATTGAGAAAACG
>NZ_JBHNYL010000056.1:0-280 GCF_054960735.1 Pseudoalteromonas sp. RWi3 | reverse complement strand
AAGTCCTTATAAAGACAAGTTAACTGGACTTGTTGTTGAATCAACTTTTAATTGGTATTGGTTAGTCGATGCTTTAATGGATGAAGGGTTTAAACTTCACTTAGCAAACCCCGCTGCAATCCAACAATATTCAGGCTTAAAACATGCTGATGACCATAGTGATGCACGTTGGTTAGCTGAAATGCTACGTCTAAACATTCTGCCTGAGGGCTACATTTACCCCCGAGAGCTCAGGGCTGTTCGCGACTTAATGCGTAAACGAATGGACATTGTTCAACAA
>NZ_JBHNYL010000055.1:0-280 GCF_054960735.1 Pseudoalteromonas sp. RWi3 | reverse complement strand
CAGTCCTTATAAAGACAATTTAAAAGGACTTGTTGTTGAATCAACTTTTAACTGGTATTGGTTAGTCGATGCTTTAATGGATGAAGGGTTTAAACTTCACTTAGCAAACCCCGCTGCAATTAAACAGTATTCAGGCTTAAAGCATGCTGATGACCACAGTGATGCGTGTTGGTTAGCTGAAATGCTACGTCTAAACATTCTGCCTGAAGGCTATACTTATCCTCGAGAGCTCAGGGCTGTTCGCGACTTAATGCGTAAACGAATGGACATTGTTCAACAG
>NZ_JBHNYL010000054.1:0-282 GCF_054960735.1 Pseudoalteromonas sp. RWi3 | reverse complement strand
ACTTTCACTTCAGAAGTATACGTACTTTCGAAAGATGAAGGTGGTCGTCATACTCCATTCTTCAAAGGTTACCGTCCACAGTTCTACTTCCGTACAACTGACGTAACTGGTGACGTACAGTTACCAGAAGGCGTAGAAATGGTAATGCCTGGTGATAACGTTAAGATGACAGTAACTCTAATCGCGCCAATCGCGATGGACGAAGGTCTTCGTTTCGCTATCCGTGAAGGTGGCCGTACTGTAGGTGCTGGTGTTGTAGCAACTATCGTAGAGTAATAATTA
>NZ_JBHNYL010000053.1:0-283 GCF_054960735.1 Pseudoalteromonas sp. RWi3 | reverse complement strand
TGATCTGACTCCATAAAAGTAGACACCTATTTAGGAGTCAGGTGTCATGAAAGTAAAAGAGTTTCGTAAACACACAGAGGAATTTAAAAGAAAAGTGGTTCAAGAGTCGTTAGATACTCACGATACAGTTAAAATGGTCGCAGAAAAATACGGTATCAATCCCGATATGCTATCAAGCTGGAGAAGTAAAATGACCTCAAGTAAAACACCAAAGCCACTTAAAAATAAAGGCCCAGAAAAGTCATATAAAGACCTTGAACGTCAAGTCCGCAATCTTGAGAAG
>NZ_JBHNYL010000052.1:0-284 GCF_054960735.1 Pseudoalteromonas sp. RWi3 | reverse complement strand
CTGATCTGACTCCATAAAAGTAGACACCTATTTAGGAGTCAGGTGTCATGAAAGTAAAAGAATTTCGTAAACATACAGAGGAATTTAAAAGAAAAGTGGTGCAAGAGTCGTTAGATACTCACGGTACAGTTAAAATGGTTGCAGAAAAATACGGTATCCACCCCGATATGCTATCAAGCTGGAGAAGCAAAATGACCTCAAGTCAAACACCCAAGCCACTTAAAAATAAAGGCCCAGAAAAGTCATATAAAGACCTTGAACGTCAAGTCCGCAACCTTGAGAAA
>NZ_JBHNYL010000051.1:0-302 GCF_054960735.1 Pseudoalteromonas sp. RWi3 | reverse complement strand
CGTGAGCACATCCTACTTTCTCGTCAGGTTGGCGTTCCTTACATCATCGTATTCATGAACAAATGTGACATGGTTGATGACGAAGAGCTACTTGAGCTAGTAGAAATGGAAGTTCGTGAACTTCTTTCTGAATATGACTTCCCAGGTGATGACTTACCACTAATTCAAGGTTCTGCACTTAAAGCACTTGAAGGCGAAAAGCAGTGGGAAGACAAGATCGTTGAGCTTGCAGAAGCACTAGATTCTTACATCCCAGAGCCAGAGCGTGACATCGATAAGCCATTCATCATGCCTATCGAAGA
>NZ_JBHNYL010000050.1:0-305 GCF_054960735.1 Pseudoalteromonas sp. RWi3 | reverse complement strand
AAGCTTATGCCCTGCGCTATAACAAATCTGTGGTTTATGCTTTTTACATAACCAACCCTGTGTGGCTCAGACAGTGGGCATACCCAACATTTAAATAAGAGCGGTTAACATGCAGGCTCAATCAGATCTGATGGTTTTACCAACCCCGTTTTTAACTCAACACGTTAACCTAATTCGTTTTACGGTCGCTAAGAAAAAGCCTTGTGTTCATCAAATGGGACATTGTCTTTCAGAACGTGGTAACACGCTCTTGCGAGTTTATGTGCAACCGTTTTAATCGCGATAACTTGCTTTGTTTTAGCCAG
>NZ_JBHNYL010000049.1:0-332 GCF_054960735.1 Pseudoalteromonas sp. RWi3 | reverse complement strand
ACGTTTAAGTTAATTAATACTAAAAAAACCCGAGCTTTGTCTCGGGTTTTTTAATGCCTGCGATTTACGTTATGTGAAGGTGGCGCTATTACCTTAGGCGTAGGTGCTTTGTAGCAACTATCGTAGAGTAATAGTTAGCCTAGCTAATTAATACCAAAAAACCCGAGCTTAGTCTCGGGTTTTTTAATGTCTGCGATTTGAGCTGTAAGCCCTAAGCGGTAAGTTTTAAGCTGCTCGGCGTTAATATGTACTTGTAGGCGAGTGGCTTGCCACCGCGTTATTATTGAGTATATTAAAATCTGCTTGCTATTTAAGTTGAGGGCTCTAGATTT
>NZ_JBHNYL010000048.1:0-408 GCF_054960735.1 Pseudoalteromonas sp. RWi3 | reverse complement strand
AATAGCGCATGCTTTTAGCCATGCAACTTTTTAATGAATCGTTGGGGTTTCATATTAGGAAAGCATTGGGCTCTGAAGTGCCGTAGCGTTTTTATCCGTGGGTATCAATTACTCAGCCCACGCTACGGTGCATAGGCTGACGCTGTGCTACTCGGTAACTTTCTTGCAGACGTAAAAAATCCTGACTCAATGAGTCGGGCGCTCTTGTATTTGGGAGCCATGGTGCGCTACGCAGTAGGATGACCTACTTTCATATACAGCGTACGCTTGATGTTATTTAATAAAGACTCACTGGGCTCTTGGGTGTTCGTGACGTTCTTTTACCCGTGGGTTTCGTGATACTCAACCCACGCTACGGTGTATAGGTTGACGCTGTGCAGCTGATAGCTTTACTTTATTTTATACAAC
>NZ_JBHNYL010000047.1:0-416 GCF_054960735.1 Pseudoalteromonas sp. RWi3 | reverse complement strand
TTAGCTAAAACAAATCAAGTTATCGCGATTAAAACCGTTGCACATAAACTGGCAAGAGCGTGTTACCACGTGCTGAAAGACAACGTCCCATTTGATGAACACAAGGCTTTTTCTTAACGACCATAAAACGAATTAGGTTAACGTGCTGAGTTAATAATAGGGGTTGGTAAAACCATCAGATTTGATTGAGCCTGCACGTTAACCGCTCTTATTTATAAATTCATATGGGTGACTGGTGCATATTCACACCAATCGACGTCATGACTAGGTGTATAGCCATATTTAAAGTGAGTTTAAAAAGTAACAACACTTGGTTTTTTGAATAAAAAGATCAAGAAAACACAGCTGCCTGCTTGACCGGAACTTTCTAATGGGTGACCCCTTTGGTTTTTTGGTATCTGAAGTCAAGACTTGAT
>NZ_JBHNYL010000046.1:0-427 GCF_054960735.1 Pseudoalteromonas sp. RWi3 | reverse complement strand
TGGCACTGAATGATACTGCTATCATTCTTTTTTACTTTTGAAAACTCTGTACAAATAACAAATGTCATTCATACGAATTTTATTATCAGCTTTTCCAAATTTTTAAAGAGCAGAGAATCAAAAACTTCTCAAAATTAAACACACTCTATTCTCAGGCGATTTTGCTACCCGATAAAGAATATTTATTTTTAAGAAGTAAAAGTGGTGGAGCTAAGCAGGATCGAACTGCTGACCTCCTGCGTGCAAGGCAGGCGCTCTCCCAGCTGAGCTATAGCCCCACATATGCTGGTCTTACTGTTTGTATACCGACTTCATGAAGAAGTGGTGGGTCTGAGTAGATTTGAACTACCGACCTCACCCTTATCAGGGGTGCGCTCTAACCAACTGAGCTACAGACCCAAACAATAAGTGTTGTTCTCTTTACAAT
>NZ_JBHNYL010000045.1:0-429 GCF_054960735.1 Pseudoalteromonas sp. RWi3 | reverse complement strand
GCTCCTACTGCTTGTACGTACACGGTTTCAGGTTCTATTTCACTCCCCTCACAGGGGTTCTTTTCGCCTTTCCCTCACGGTACTGGTTCACTATCGGTCAGTTGGGAGTATTTAGCCTTAGATGATGGTCCACCTATATTCAGTCAAAGTTTCACGTGCTCCGACCTACTCGATTTCACTTAAAATGTCTTTTCATGTACGGGACTATCACCCTGTATCGTGGCACTTTCCAGAGCCTTCCATTAACACATAATAAGCTTAAGGGCTGTTCCGGTTTCGCTCGCCGCTACTTCCGGAATCTCGGTTGATTTCTTTTCCTACGGGTACTTAGATGTTTCAGTTCTCCGCGTTCGCCTCGTTAACCTATGTATTCAGTTAACGATACCTGCAAGCAGGTGGGTTTCCCCATTCGGAAATCCTAGTCTCAAG
>NZ_JBHNYL010000044.1:0-672 GCF_054960735.1 Pseudoalteromonas sp. RWi3 | reverse complement strand
GCTTTCTGTCATTTCCAACCTCACATTGATACGCTGTGCTCAACAGCAGATAAATGCAATAGAGAGCGTTATTTTACAACAAGCATCGCTCTCCCCTGAGTTTATAAACCTAACCAGTATCGATGGGATTGGGAATACGTTAGCACTGACAATTATGTTAGAGACAGGCACTATTAAACGTTTTGATAGCCCTGGTAATTTCTCCTCCTATTGTCGCTGCGTTAAAGGTGCGAGATACAGCAATGGAAAGAAGAAAGGCGCTACAAACCAAAAAAATGGCAATCGATACTTAGCGTGGGCGTTTACTGAGGCCGCTAACTTTGCCATTCGGTATAACCCAACAATTAAAAAGTATTATCAACGCAAGCTGGCTAAAACAAACCAAGTTATCGCGATTAAAACGGTTGCACATAAACTGGCAAGAGCGTGTTACCACGTGCTGAAAGACAATGTCCCATTTGATGAACACAAGGCTTTTTCTTAGCGACTATGAAATGAATTAGGTTAACGTGTTGAGTTAATAGTGGGGTTGGTAAAACCATCAGACTTGATTGAACCTACACGTTAACCGCTCATATTTAAATGTTGGGTATGCCCACTGTCTGAGCCACACAGGGTTGGTTATGTAAAAAACATAAACCACAGATTTGTTATAGCGCAGGGCATAAGCTC
>NZ_JBHNYL010000043.1:0-844 GCF_054960735.1 Pseudoalteromonas sp. RWi3 | reverse complement strand
CAACTTGCAGATGCTCAGTTGGAGAACGACGTGTTAAAAAAGGCGAAGGCCTACTTCGACAGCCTAAAAGAATAAGGTTTCAATACATTCATCAGACAGCTACAGCGAAGAAAACAATAAGCAAATTATGTGCATTATTGTCTGTGTCTAAGGCTGGCTATTATAAATGGCTGAAACAGTCATTAAATCCAGTAACGTGTAGAAACGACTCATTACTTCAGTTTTTGAAAAAAAGAAGTAACAAAGAGCATTGCATACCTGGTTACAGGAAGTTGTGGGAAGCCGCCGTAGCTAATGGGTTTGATTGTAGTAAAGGTCGTGTGCAACGTTTATTACAAAGCGTAGGGTATCGCTCAAAATCAGGCAAACGTCGTTACACCAGTGGTAATAAAAAGCAGGGTTTTATCACGACAGAGAATCTACTGGGTCGCCAATTTGATGTTGAAGAACGCAATACCGTGTGGGTGTCTGATATAACACAAGTTCGCTGTAAAGAAGGCTGGCAGTACTTATGTGTAATTCTAGATCTCTACTCTCGTAAAGTTGTTGGTTGGGCAACAAGCCAAGTTAATAGTGCGGATTTAGTGATTAAAACATTAAGAAAAGCATGGCATACACGTAAACCAGATGGAAACCGCCTTTTGTTTCATTCAGACCAAGGGAGTCAGTATCGAGCAAAAGAAACGATAGCGTGGTTGAACAAACGAGATGTAACGATTAGCATGTCGAGAAAAGGAAATTGCTGGGATAATGCGTGCTCAGAAAGCTTTTTTGCTCAGTATAAAAAAGAGTGGATGAACAATTTAAGTGAACTGAGTCGTAGTGAAATGACAATACAAAGTCG
>NZ_JBHNYL010000042.1:0-897 GCF_054960735.1 Pseudoalteromonas sp. RWi3 | reverse complement strand
GTGACTGCGTACCTTTTGTATAATGGGTCAGCGACTTATATTTTGTAGCGAGGTTAACCGATTAGGGTAGCCGTAGGGAAACCGAGTCTTAACTGGGCGAATAGTTGCAAGGTATAGACCCGAAACCCGGTGATCTAGCCATGAGCAGGTTGAAGGTTGAGTAACATCAACTGGAGGACCGAACCCACTAACGTTGAAAAGTTAGGGGATGACTTGTGGCTTGGAGTGAAAGGCTAATCAAACCGGGAGATAGCTGGTTCTCCCCGAAATCTATTTAGGTAGAGCCTCGGACGAATACTTACGGGGGTAGAGCACTGTTAAGGCTAGGGGGTCATCCCGACTTACCAACCCTTTGCAAACTCCGAATACCGTAAAGTAATATCCGGGAGACACACGGCGGGTGCTAACGTCCGTCGTGAAGAGGGAAACAACCCAGACCGCCAGCTAAGGTCCCAAAGTCATAGTTAAGTGGGAAACGATGTGGAAAGGCCCAGACAGCCAGGAGGTTGGCTTAGAAGCAGCCATCCTTTAAAGAAAGCGTAATAGCTCACTGGTCGAGTCGGTCTGCGCGGAAGATGTAACGGGGCTAAACTATGCACCGAAGCTGCGGATTCAGAATTTATTCTGAGTGGTAGGGGAGCGTTCTGTAAGCGGTTGAAGGTGTACCGGGAGGTATGCTGGACGTATCAGAAGTGCGAATGCTGACATGAGTAACGATAATGCGGGTGAAAAACCCGCACGCCGGAAGACCAAGGGTTCCTATCCCATGTTAATCAGGGTAGGGTAAGTCGACCCCTAAGGCGAGGCCGAAAGGCGTAGTCGATGGGAAACGGATTAATATTTCCGTACTTGGTATAATTGCGATGGGGGGACGGAGCAGGCTAAGCAAGCATGGCG
>NZ_JBHNYL010000041.1:0-954 GCF_054960735.1 Pseudoalteromonas sp. RWi3 | reverse complement strand
TCAGGAGCACTTTTGGTATGCTTTTGTTGATATGCCCTTTTTTCTTTGGATCTATGTGGCGGCCACTCCAGTCGACTAATTCAATGTAATCCAGTAAGGCAAAGGGGATCGTGCCTTTAATATGATTACCACCAAATGGCTTTAGCTGTGCTGGTTGACTTTCATGCTGAACAGTATCTTTTTGTTTGAAGGGTTTATTCGCTTTAACCGTGTCTGTGGTAAAGGCTTTGAAATGCGCTATACGTTCTTGAATTGAGGTGAAATCACTGTCTTCAAGCGTATCGGCTATATTTGCTCTGATGGGGTTCAAATCAACGTAGGCCATGCAACTGAGTACTGCGGTTTCATCTAATAATGCTTGTGATTTATAGCGCCCTTCCCAGTATTTGCCCGTGCAGTTATCTTCTTTATTGGCTTCGCGGGCAATGTACTCATTGAGGTTTTTCATATACCAGCTGATATCATAAAGCCTTGCACGCCATTTAGCGATGATTTCATTGAAAAAGAGCAAACTCGGCTTATCTAACTGCTCACCATTTAAATAGCGGTCGACTAAAACATGGCCGTTATAAAGTTGATACCAGCGTTCAATTACTTCATCATCAGACCAATCTAGTGCTTGACGTCTATTGACGTTCACAACAAGGTGGTAGTGATTGCTCATTATCGCGTAAGCAGCAATTTCTATGACGAACACGCTACTTAATAACTTAATTCGCTCTACTAACCACGCCCTACGGTGATCAAAGTTTTTACCTGTGTATTTATCATCACCACACAAGAATGCGCGTCTCACGCATCGTGAGATTAAGTGATAATAAGATGTGGACGCTAAATCAATCAGCTTTTTTCTTGCGCGAGTCATAAAATACCAACCTTATTTACACTGTATGTAATAACAGTAGTTGATACTATGATTTTTGCAAAAAAACTTGTGCCTGTCCTTTTTTATTG
>NZ_JBHNYL010000040.1:0-998 GCF_054960735.1 Pseudoalteromonas sp. RWi3 | reverse complement strand
TGTCCCGTCCTGAAATAGGTTGACGGTTTTAATGAGAGACTTGGTGCGAAAGCGCCAGGTCTTTTTTATGCACTTGATTTGGTGTTTTCATTCCCAAACTCAAATGCGGTCGTATTTCATTGTATATGAATATTGACTCTTCAACGAGTCGTTTTAACTCTTGTATATTGCGACATGTATAGAGTAAAAATTCTTGTTTTAAGATTCCGTTAATCCGCTCCGCTAATGCGTTTTGATAACAATCATATCCATCTGTCATCGATGGCTTAATTCCCTCTTTTAATAACGCATTTTGATACACTTCAGAGCAATACTGTAGCCCTCGGTCTGAATGATGAATCGCATCACGTTTATATACGCGCTGTTTAATCGTCATCTCTAATGCTTTGACTACATCGGTTGCTTTCATTTCATCACTCAGCTCATAACCCATTATTTTTCGGCTATACGCATCAGTAACTAACGACAGGTAATGCACGCCTTGTGCTGACTTTACGTATGTAATGTCACTAACAAAGACTTCCTCGGCCGCAGTAGGCGTATGCTCTTTAAGTAAATTGGGGTGCTTGCGCATCCAATGGTTACTGTGTGTTGTTTTAGTGTAATTTTTCTTTGGTTTTACAAGAAAATCATGTTCTCTCAAATAATCAAAAAAACAATCACGGCCTAGTTTAATACCACGCTCTTGCAGCGCAGGCTTTATCATCAGATACAGCTTCTTCCCACCAATACGAGGCATGAATTGTCGCCAGTACATCACTAGCTCTTTGACTGGTTTCAATTCTTTATTCCGAGCATCTATTCTGCGTATAGCTTGATAATAACCTTGTCGTGTTATGCCATATGCACGGCATAACGGTGTCAGTTTTACTTGCTGTTTTTCTTTTGCACGCGTGATAGCTCGGATATGTACTTTTTTCGCAAGCCCGCTCCATACTCTTCATCCATGATATTAATCATTTCATCTTTAACTAAATCCTTTAGGCGCAAGTCTTCTA
>NZ_JBHNYL010000039.1:0-1175 GCF_054960735.1 Pseudoalteromonas sp. RWi3 | reverse complement strand
ATCAAGTCTTGCTTTTTGCCACTACTTTACCGACCTTCGAATAATGAAGTTTAAAATACTCGCTAATTTCTTTAAGGGTATAAATGCCAGATAAATACGCCCCTTACTTAATCAGTCCTAACAGCCAATAAATACAAAAAAGCAAAAAGAAACGCCTAAGCTCCTATGATTATTTTTTTCTCCCATATAAAAAAGCCCGAGCAGTTTTGCTCAGGCTTTTATTCATTTTATGCCTCTGTTAATCAGAGGCTTCACCTTTCTCGTCAAGTCACTTTTGTAATTTAATACCATCAAAGTGCGCTTGTAAGTCTGTGATTTTTGTTTGCTTTGGTAAGTCTGCGAATGGCTTATCGGCAAACTTGCTACCACGAAGTTGCACGTTTAAACGTGCAGCTTGTGGGTTTAGCATGGTTTGCTTGTAGTAGTCTTTAATATCCGCAAGGGTGACTTTTTCTACTTCTGCGATTAGCTTTGCTCTTGAATCAAAGTCAAAGTTTTCGCGGTACCAATCACCAATCAATGGGCCCATTTCATCACTTAAGTTTTTAGGCTGCTCTTTAAGCGAAACAAGGGATGCATTTTTAAGCTGAGCAAATGTCTCCTCGCTCATATTATCAAGCTCAACAGCGTATTGCTTTTTGAACGTCTCGAAACGCGCTTGCATTTCTTTCGGGCCTTTTACTGGTGTTTGAATAAACAGACCAATTGCCGAGTAATCTTCAATTGGGCGAGCAAGTGCACCTACGGCATAGGCAAGTTGCTCTTCGGTACGCATTTTATCAAACGCGATGGTTCTAAAGTGATCACGTAATACTTGTGCTTGCGCTTTTTGCTTATACCCTGCAATTGGGTGAACGGTCATATCGATAATCGCAACATCCGCAACATCAATGTCTTTTTGCAATACGATGGTTTCACCTACTTGTGGTAACCACGCTTTACTACGCGCAAAGGCTGTAGATTGATGATTGTTAGGTAAAACATCTGTTAGCTCTTTTGCAATGGCTTCAACATCTTGCTGGTTGTAGTTACCAAAGGTAAATACACGCAGTTCATTATTGCTAAATGTATGTTGTTTTAATTGCTCAAAATCTGCAAGGGTAATTGATTGGGCGGTTTTAATTAATTCATCCGTATCAAAGCTGCCGGTTCTGATCAGCTTTGAGTATTCGTCA
>NZ_JBHNYL010000038.1:0-1316 GCF_054960735.1 Pseudoalteromonas sp. RWi3 | reverse complement strand
AGAGGCTGTAACTAATTTTGTGTAACTGCCTATCTCAATATACTCTACAGAGAGTTAAGGATAGGCAGATGAATATGAATAAAAAAGAGCTAGAAGCTTTCGCAAAGGAAGCGGCCAAAGGCATTAAAACACCTGAGGACTTAAACGAGTTTAGTCAGATGTTGAAGAAAATCACCGTTGAAGCGGCATTGAATGCAGAAATGGATGAGCATCTTGGCTATGTGAAAAATCAAAAATCTACATCATCAAACAGTCGCAACGGTAAAAGCAGCAAGCGCGTTAAAACCGAGGATGGTGAGTTTGAACTCGATACGCCTCGTGACCGTGACGGCACCTTCGAGCCCAAGCTCGTAAAAAAACATCAATCCCGCTTTACATCCATGGACGATAAGATTCTCTGGCTTTACTCACAAGGCATGAGCACCCGTGAAATCGTCAACGCGTTTGATGAATGGTATGGTGCAGATATATCGCCCACACTGGTTTCTCGCGTTACTAATGCGGTTATCGAACAAGTTGTGGAGTGGCAGTCGCGCCCGTTAGATGCGATTTATCCAATCGTTTACCTCGACTGTATCGTGGTGAAAATACGCCAAGATAAACGCATCATCAACAAATCTATCTTCCTGGCCTTGGGTATTAATACTGAAGGCCACAAAGAACTGATGGGCATGTGGATTGCTGAAAACGAAGGCGCTAAGTTCTGGCTTAACGTCTTAACGGAACTTCAACAACGTGGCGTAGAAGACATCCTCATCGCCTGTATCGACGGCCTAAAAGGCTTCCCTGATGCGATTAATGCGGTATTTCCACAAACACATATTCAACTATGTATCGTACACATGGTGCGTAATTCGCTGAAATACGTGTCATGGAAGGACTATAAAGCCGTCACAGCAGATTTAAAGCGCGTGTACCGCTCAGCAACAGAAGATGAAGCGCTGCTTGAACTTGAACGGTTTGCCGAAACATGGGATAGCCAGTACCCTCAAATCGCTAAATCATGGCGGACGCACTGGCACAACCTCAACACCTTGTTTAATTACCCCGAGGACATCCGTAGGGCAATTTATACCACCAATGCTATTGAGTCATTGAACAGCGTTATCCGCAAGGCTATCAAGAAACGGAAAATCTTCCCAAGTGATGATTCTGCAAGAAAAATGGTCTATTTAGCAATAAGAGACGCCAGTAAAAAATGGTCAATGCCGATTCAAAACTGGCGTCAGGCGATGAGTCGTTTTATTATTGAGTTTGAGGAACGCCTCGAAAAGCATATTAACTAATGGCAGTTACACAGAATCTGTTACAGGCTC
>NZ_JBHNYL010000037.1:0-1325 GCF_054960735.1 Pseudoalteromonas sp. RWi3 | reverse complement strand
ATGCTTCCACATCTTGCCTATCAACGTTGTAGTCTTCAACGGCCCTTCAGAGACTTTAAAAGTCTAGTGAGAACTCATCTCGAGGCCTGCTTCGCGCTTAGATGCTTTCAGCGCTTATCAGTTCCGAACGTAGCTACCGGGCAATGCCATTGGCATGACAACCCGAACACCAGCGGTTCGTTCACTCCGGTCCTCTCGTACTAGGAGCAACCCCTCTCAATTCTCAAACGCCCACGGCAGATAGGGACCGAACTGTCTCACGACGTTCTAAACCCAGCTCGCGTACCACTTTAAATGGCGAACAGCCATACCCTTGGGACCGACTTCAGCCCCAGGATGTGATGAGCCGACATCGAGGTGCCAAACACCGCCGTCGATATGAACTCTTGGGCGGTATCAGCCTGTTATCCCCGGAGTACCTTTTATCCGTTGAGCGATGGCCCTTCCATTCAGAACCACCGGATCACTATGACCTACTTTCGTACCTGCTCGACGTGTCTGTCTCGCAGTTAAGCTGGCTTCTACCATTACACTAACCGTACGATGTCCGACCGTACTTAGCCAACCTTCGTGCTCCTCCGTTACTCTTTGGGAGGAGACCGCCCCAGTCAAACTACCCACCAGGCACTGTCCGTAACCCCGATTCAGGGGCCAACGTTAGAACATCAAAACTACAAGGGTGGTATTTCAAGGACGACTCCACAAAAACTAGCGTCTCTGCTTCTAAGTCTCCCACCTATCCTACACATGTAGGTTCAATGTTCAGTGCCAAGCTGTAGTAAAGGTTCACGGGGTCTTTCCGTCTAGCCGCGGGTACACAGCATCTTCACTGCGATTTCAATTTCACTGAGTCTCGGGTGGAGACAGCGTGGCCATGGTTACACCATTCGTGCAGGTCGGAACTTACCCGACAAGGAATTTCGCTACCTTAGGACCGTTATAGTTACGGCCGCCGTTTACCGGGGCTTCGATCAAGAGCTTCGTCCGAAAACTAACCCCATCAATTAACCTTCCGGCACCGGGCAGGTGTCACACCGTATACGTCATCTTGCGATTTTGCACAGTGCTGTGTTTTTAATAAACAGTCCCAGCCACCTGGTCACTGCGGCTCCAATTAGCTCAGGGAGTAAATCCCGTCACCCATCGGAGCGTACCTTCTCCCGAAGTTACGGTACGATTTTGCCTAGTTCCTTCACCCGAGTTCTCTCAAGCGCCTTAGTATTCTCTACCTGACCACCTGTGTCGGTTTGGGGTACGATTCGGTATAATCTGAAGCTTAGAGGCTTTTCCTGGAAGTATGGCATCAGCAACTTCACCACCTTAGT
>NZ_JBHNYL010000035.1:0-2251 GCF_054960735.1 Pseudoalteromonas sp. RWi3 | reverse complement strand
ATTAATAACACAACACTTATAGTAAGTGGCGTCCCCAAGGGGATTCGAACCCCTGTTACCGCCGTGAAAGGGCGGTGTCCTAGGCCTCTAGACGATGGGGACACATAAATGTATCACTAGGACAATTGATTAGTTAGACTCAAATCCTGAGCTTAAGGTAATGCGAATGAATGCAAATATAGACTCGAGCTGTATTTGCTTCGCTATTTTCTCGGTAAAACCGCCTCTGAAAATCAGATTGGCGTCCCCAAGGGGATTCGAACCCCTGTTACCGCCGTGAAAGGGCGGTGTCCTAGGCCTCTAGACGATGGGGACACAGAAAACTGCTACCCTAGGACAATTGCACTAATGAGTTTGGTGGAGCTATGCGGGATCGAACCGCAGACCTCTTCGCTGCCAGCGAAGCGCTCTCCCAGCTGAGCTATAGCCCCAACTCAATATTGCTATACACTGCATGGTAAACCGTGCTGTGTATTGCTGAGTGCGGGGCGCATTCTATGCAGCCACCCAAATAATGTCAACAATTTTTTAAGTAACTTTATTCAAATGCCCTATTTTTCAACAAACTGGATAATCTATAAACTGGGTGGGGTGTTTTTTGAGCTTTTTACTATTACACCGTTTATGAAATTGATGTTTTGACTTGGTTTTGATTCTCTAGCGCTTTTTCAGTCTTTTTAAAAGGTATACATTTATATGCAAAATAGCCTGGGGTAAATTAACGCTTCATAATACGTTAAATCCATTAAAGTGTTTTAAGAGTAATATTATAAAGCAACGTGCCGTTTTTATAAGGTGGCTTAGCTGCTCTATTCAATAATGGTGATAGAGTGGATTGTTTGGGGTAGTAATATTTGTAAGTTGCTTTTATCGTTTTATATAGCGTGTGTCACTACTTAGTTGCTATTAGAGCACCCCAATGCCAGAGAATATTTAAATAGCGAATATTAAAAAATAGTCATAATGGCTGTTAAATGAGCAGGAAAGCACTTCTTTGATTATAAAAACCACATCTAAACTATTTTTACACATTCAAGTGTTGACACATTTACAACTCTATCTATAATAGCGCCCCACAACAACGCAGCAATGTGTTGTTTTTAGATGTGGGTCGTTAGCTCAGTTGGGAGAGCATCGCCCTTACAAGGCGAGGGTCACTGGTTCAAGTCCAGTACGACCCACCATTATTTATAATGGTGTTTAATTATCGTATCTAAATTCTATTTGAGTTGTTTGCTCAGTTAGAAAAAGAGGGCCTGACTGGTATTTAAATATATCGACAAAGTCCACTGGTTAAAGTCCAGTACTATTATTTTATTAGTAGCGTTTTATTTATATGTGGGTGATTAGCTCAGTTGGGAGAGCATCGCCCTTACAAGGCGAGGGTCACTGGTTCAAGTCCAGTATCACCCACCACATATAAAACCTGTTATTTCTTAATAGTTGTTTTAAAATTGTAATATGGGTCGTTAGCTCAGTTGGGAGAGCATCGCCCTTACAAGGCGAGGGTCACTGGTTCAAGTCCAGTACGACCCACCATTCCTGGAATGGTGCATATTACAAAAAATATAAATGGGTGATTAGCTCAGTTGGGAGAGCATCGCCCTTACAAGGCGAGGGTCACTGGTTCAAGTCCAGTATCACCCACCACATTTAAACCTATTATTGTATTAATAGTAAGGTATAAAAATTGTAATATGGGTCGTTAGCTCAGTTGCAAAAAAAGAGATCATCACCACTTTTTACAATAAATGGCGAAGTTCACTGGTTAAAGTCCAGTACTATTAATTTTAATAGTCAGGTATAAAAAATTGTAATATGGGTCGTTAGCTCAGTTGGGAGAGCATCGCCCTTACAAGGCGAGGGTCACTGGTTCAAGTCCAGTACGACCCACCATTCTTAGAATGGTGAGTATTAAATATATAATTTGGGTGATTAGCTCAGTTGGGAGAGCATCGCCCTTACAAGGCGAGGGTCACTGGTTCAAGTCCAGTATCACCCACCAAATTATATTAGTATTCAAGTTAATAACTTTTAATAAAAGTCACACCTATTATATGTGGGTGATTAGCTCAGTTGGGAGAGCATCGCCCTTACAAGGCGAGGGTCACTGGTTCAAGTCCAGTATCACCCACCACATATAAAAAATCCTTAGAAAAATAAAATCTCAAATATAAATCAAGCAAAGAGCATCGCCGCTTTTACAACGAATGGCGAGGATTATTATTGCAAGTCCAGTATCACCCACCAC
>NZ_JBHNYL010000034.1:0-3002 GCF_054960735.1 Pseudoalteromonas sp. RWi3 | reverse complement strand
TCGACAATACGAGGAGAAATTACCAGGACTATCAAAACGTTTAATAGTGCCTGTCTCCAACCGAAGGGGTCAAATCTTGACTTCAGACACCAAAGGTCTAGATTTATAGTTTACTACTCATTGAGTGAATTGCTATGTCTAGGCCGCTGCGAATAGAGTATGAGAATGCGTTTTATCATGTGATGAATCGTGGGAGAGGGCGCGAAAATACCTTTTTGAGCGATGACGACTTTACGTATTTTTTGTATTGCATTGAGCAAGCAAGCCTTCGTTTTAATATTGAAGTGCATGCATATTGTTTAATGACCAATCATTACCACCTGCTAATTAAAACCCCTGATGCAAATTTAGGCCGAGCTATGAAACATATTAATGGCCTTTATACTCAATACTTTAACAGAACACATAATACGGATGGTGCGCTGTTTAGAGGGCGCTACAAAGCGGTGCTTGTGGATGCAGATAACTATCTATTGCATGTTAGTCGGTACATTCACCGTAACCCAATTGAAACGAGTAACCCTTTGGTAGAAGAGCTTGTTAAATATAAGTGGTCTAGCTATCCAGCTTTCATTAGAGGGGGTGTAACGCCTAAATGGCTCGTTCGAGACTTTATATTTTCGTTGCAAGGCAAAAAGCGTCAATATGCAGCTTATAAGCAGTTTGTGGAGTATGAAAACAACAACGAAATAATTGCTTTTTATGGTGCTAAAAAATTATTGTCGGTGCTTGGTTGTGAGGACTTTATTGAAACATAAAGGACTATATTGCAACATCAAATAGCGAAAGAAAGTTTGTTAGTAAAAAGCATTCAGCAGATGATGTAATTGCTTACGTAGCTAAATATTTCAGTGTTGAGGTAGGTGACATAGTAATGGTTAAAAAGGGGCGCAAAGAGAAAAACTTACCCCGTTGGTTTGCTATTAAATTGTGCCAAGAGTTAACGGGATTAAATTTGCAGGCTTTAGCAGATGTTTTTAATGTTGAACACTATTCGGCGATATCGAAAGCTGTCGGTAGGTTGAATACATTAATGGTTGAAGATAGAAAGGTTAAATTACAATTGGACAAGCTGCAAAATTGTTTGATGTCTGAAGTCAAGATTTGACCCGATTTGTTTTTAATGCACAATCATAGTCTGCACTCAGGCAACCCATTTGCACATTAGGATAGCCGAGACTTCACTATTGTGCACAGTATGTCTTCACCACTTATTAAGTACTGATGACAAAGATTGAATTATGAAACTATATTGCTTAATTATCGGAATATTATTTTTAACAGGATCGGCGTTATTGCTGATGTATAGAATTCATTCCCTCCTTCTTTTTAAAATCGTCAATGCTATTGTGATAGATAAGGAATTCAGGAATAAAAGTACCGAAAGCCGCTCTAGTAGGGCCAAAGTATTAAAGCTAAGATTCGAACATCCACATTCTGGGCCAACAGAGTATGCTTGTGACACAAGTATCCTTACGCCCTTTTATCAGGTAAACGACGTATTAAAAGTATACGTTGTGTCATTCCCCCCTCAGTCTTAGACAACTAAAAATTTACGTTTAGATATAATTATTGCCCAGTACTTTTCTTATTTAACAGTTTATGATACAAAAATTCGCCGTTAACACTAGAAGCGAAGCCTTGAAAGCTTCATCTATTTAGAGCTAATTCACTATTTTTCATAATTAAAAAATTAATAGTGCTTTAAATTAATATTTCAAAAATGTATTATCGATTGCTTAATAATTATTCTAAGGAGGAAATCCGATTGTACATAAAATTGTTAGTCCTAGTACCCCTGTTAGTTACGCTTTTGACTGGATGTTTTGAAAGAGACCCACTAGCTGAAATGGATTTTGATGGCGTTTATATTGACGTTGAAGGATCTAATAATCGATTTATAACTTTGGTAAATCGTGAAGAAGATGCAGAATTGGCATGTTTAGTAGGACGAGTAGGACCACCTTGCTCAAAGAAAATATACGGATTCAAAAAGGAATATTTTGCTTCAGAAATCACAGAAGAAGAATTAAAAAACAGTGTCATTTATGTGAAATATACTAAAGCAGCGGAAGATTTTAATTTAAAAATAGGTGTTTCCGTTGACGCCAAAGATAAGTGGGAGAAACCATCTTGGGAAACCCATTATTGTCATTCAACACAATGGCGCTTATCCGCTAAATGTATTGGCGGAGACTCCGGCTTTAAAGATAAAATAACAACCTTTAGAGTTAAGAAGCTGAAAGAAGGATTTTTCAAGTTTGAACCAACAAAGGATATTCCTAAAGGTAACTATTTCTTCTGGTTTCAAACTAGCAAGTCATCAGGATTCTCTCAAGGCTTTCCATTTAAAGTAATTTAACTAAATTCAATTTAAGTTTATTGCCAGTAGCTTTAGCCTACTGGCATTTTATGACGAATTTCATATAAAAGCCTAGGGGCTATTCAAGCAAGAAAATATTAGTTAAGTAAAGCTTAAATATGCTCAATTTACTTTCTAATACCGAATTAGTCGCGTCAATATGGATTACTGTAGGTATTTACATCGCGTTGCACGCATTACCCCTTATGACTTTCACTTGGTTACTTTTTAATGACTTATTAATGACTTATTAAGAAACTCACACTAAAAACTTCTAATAAAAAAACGAGCAGAAAATGCCCGACTGATTTGGCTAAACGTTTTGCTGTTCGCTTAAGCATACTGATTGATACTGCTGAAAAGCAAATAAAGCAGGACAAAAAACTATTGGCTTTTGCTCCTACTTCGCTATTGTAGCTAACAATCTTTTGCCTATTAATCAGTCGTTAGGCAGCAGATTAAATTGAGTCTGAACCAAGGAAGAAGCGGCAATGCAAAAAGTTATAATTCAAGTGTTTCTGGCTTCATTTATCTATTTAGCAAACACACCTGTATTTGGTGTTGTTCATTCTCAAGATAATAAAAACGCTCTTGTAGACAAGTTAAATTTAATATTTTCAAAGCAAAAAAGAAACCGAAG
>NZ_JBHNYL010000033.1:0-5272 GCF_054960735.1 Pseudoalteromonas sp. RWi3 | reverse complement strand
TTTTTTGCCTGTCCTTTTTTATTGATTGAAACTTTAAAGTGAGTGTCGCTTATATTCGCAAGTGAAAAAAGGTAACGAGCTAGTTATTTATTTTTATATTTTGTAAAAAAGAAAGGTAAACACTCTAATACACTGTATGGTAGTAAAGTGTTTATAGGAGTCGACGCTATAACCCTCTTCATTCTTTTAAAACACAAGAGGGCTTATGCCTGACACTAGTTAATCTCGGTGACTCCTGGATAGAACGTATCAATTGGTGTACTTGCTGGGACAGTGCTTTTGGTGAATGCACCCCCACTTAGTGTATACGCGTACATCTGATCTTCGGCTACCGTCCCATTTGATGCGAAACCAACTATATCACCATTTGCATCCTCGGTAAGAAAACCAACCATTGAAGTATTTGTAATCGAAGCAACTTCGATTACTGTACTAGCACCATCAAACTGCATCAGCTTACCGCCCTCAGTACCGTAATAAAATTTACCATCTGATGCAGCAAGTAACGCCGTAGACGGTAAGTCAGTCAAACCTGTAACAGCATCAGTAATTGTTGGCGTTGCGCAGTCGTTTTGAACCTGCTGAATAGTACCTTGGTTTGGCGTCGCACTGTTGCGTGTAGCAAAATAACCATTACCGGCCACAGTCATGAAACTTATCGCACGCACAGGATCGTGAGGCCCAGCAGTGGTGAATTTATAAACACCGCGTTGTAAGCTGTTTGGGTTTACACAATTGAGATTGCTATCAGTGAAAAACCATAGATTATCGTTATCTACTATTAATTCGTAACTCGGTATGCTCGCCGTGGTCGAATCTAAGACTACTGCTAACTCGTTAATCGCCAATGTTCCAGCGTCAATAGAATATAGTGCGTAAACATGTTTTCGAAGCTCTATCCCTAAACCATAAAGAGTTTGAGATGATGTTTCACCCAAGCCAATCCCTGGTCTGAAATAGGTCGATGGTGCAATTTCTTGCGTAACACCTAATGCAGAATCAAAATGCATTGTTGCACCTTCACTACTTTTACTACTGGCACTGCCTGCTAATGTAGAGAAAAAATAATCACCAGTTGATGCCTTCGTTATCCGGCCAAAAGGATAACCACCATTTTCAAAACCAAAGTCGAACTGTTGTACGCTGTTATTCAACCGATCAGCTGTTAAGAGTGCTCCTCGCTTATTAACGCCGCCATCATAGCTCAGAGTTGTTACGAATCTATCGTTAATTGAATCGCTTGCACGATCCAAAATAGCAGGGTCACCGATAAAATAAGTCCCCCTGTCGCCGCCTCCGGTAATAATAGGGCGATCGACATAGCTTCCTTTTGTCACTTCACTCAAAGTAGGTAAAGCTAGAGATAGGCCTAGCGAAGCAGTATCAACACCTAAAAAGGTTGATGCGTTTACATCAGCTATATTCATATAAGCGGTATCACGAATTACTGAAGCAGTAACACCGCTAACTTTAGAGTCTTTATGATTACTAAAGTTTCGAACGTATACAGGCAGTGTAACGGAGCCATTAGTGCGGTATAAACCAGGAGCCCACCCACCTCCACCGGAACACATCACATAAATATCGACTAGTCCCCAGCGAAAGTTGCCTACTGCGTTGTGGCAATCAGGAATAGCTTCACCACCACCTCCATTACGTCCATTACCAGTTACATTCAATGGGGCATACTCCTCAATCATGATCATATAATCTTGATCAACAACAAATTTTCGTGCACTTGCCACAATTGGAGAGCCGAATTCGGCAATACTCCACGCTTTACTTAAATTGTTATTATCAGTTGGCGTCATTTCAATTGCCGACAGTTGTCCTGATCGTGAACTGCCAAAGGCTGCTAATATCTTATTACTAGTAACGTTCCATGCTAAATCGGTAAATGGTGGCACTCTCGAACCTGGGAAAGAACCTTGCGCTAAACCAAATTCGCTAATAACGGAAAATCCCCGATAGTCAGCGCTACTAGGATCACTGTTAACGTGGATTAGTACCCCTGCATCATCAGTGCCGCCTTTTAGGGTAAAGATAAACATCGATTTACCGTCAGGGTGAAATAGAATTTGATGCCTAAATTGACGTATACTATGGCCGTTTAAAGTTATGTCTGGTGCATTAGCGAATATGACCGCAGTATTCGTTGCAGGGTCAAATTCAATAATTACTCCGGTATTATGTAACCCCGTTGCATCGATTAAGGCGTACATTTTCTCATTACTAGGGTGTAACACAAGAGACTGTATATGAGCTGATGATCCCATACGAGGCAAACCATGAAGACTTAAGATTTCTGTCGCCTTTGTTAAATCTCGTTCCTCTAAAGATATCAATGAACCCGAACCACTGTCACCTCCCGTAGCACTTAGCATCATTAAATTATGTCCAGCAGGAAGCGGTATTGCAGCGCCTTTAATAGGGTCTTTCACCAGCACCCCTTGGCTATTCTTGGTACTATCTAACAGACCATCGTTTACAATTAAAGTGACGGTGTAAGTGCCAGCCACATCAGGGGTAAAGACAGGTTTAGCTACGTTGCTATCGCTTAACGTTGCAATACTTGCAGGTGGCGTAATTAATTCCCAATGATAGGTTAGTGTATCGCCGTTAACGTCAAAACTGTTACTAGCGTCAAGCGTATAGGGTTTAGTTGTAATACCATCTATTGCAGAGCCCATAAATGCAAAGGGGGCAATATTTTTTTCTGTATCGTGAATTACAAGTACATCGGGTAGGCTTATACTTTTACCATCACTAACAAATAGTTGAATAACAAAATCACCCTCCACATCAGGCGTAAAATCTGGATTTCTTGATTTTTCGTTATTCAATTGCGCTGTACTACCCACAGGATGACTCAAAATTGACCAGCTGTAGTTTAAGCTGTCACCATCTGCATCACTAGAGCCAGAGCCATCGAGTACCACATTGGCGTTGAGATCTACTTGAAAGTCGCGACCGGCATTCGCAACAGGCAGTGTATTACTAGCACCGTCTCTAATAACCACTACATCGGATGACTTCTGTCCTGCCACGTCGGTCACAGTGAGCTGAACAACGTAATCACCAGCACGATCAGGCATTAGGGATGCTATAGC
The DNA here is from genome assembly GCF_054960735.1 of Pseudoalteromonas sp. RWi3. Classification (NCBI taxonomy): domain Bacteria; kingdom Pseudomonadati; phylum Pseudomonadota; class Gammaproteobacteria; order Alteromonadales; family Pseudoalteromonadaceae; genus Pseudoalteromonas; species Pseudoalteromonas sp. RWi3. The sequence continues at coordinate 2,162 of NZ_JBHNYL010000033.1, read as the reverse complement.
CATACTGCTGTCGTTAATCACTGTCGCGCTGCCACTTGGACTTGATAACATAGACCAATTGTAACTTAGTGGCTGTAACTCAGGATCACTTGAAGTAGAGCCATTCAAAGTCACTAATACACTGGTGGCTGCAGATTGATCTGCTCCTGCATGAGCGGTAGGAGCGAGATCTTGATCTGATATTGTCACTGTTGTAGGTGCACTATCTTTGTCACCATCATTAACGATTAACTGAAAAACGTAATTGCCTAAAGTGTCGGGTGTAAATTCTGGCGCTACAATATTATTAGCTGAAAGCGTTGCGCTACTAGTGCTTGGTGCTGTGACCAAGCTCCAACGATAACTTAAGCTATTACCTTCAGGATCGGTTGATTGAGAACCATCAAGATTGATCGACTGACCTGTTACTACCTTTTGAGATACACCAGCGTTGGCCGTTGGTGCAAGGTTACTTGTTGAAATGGTCACTGAATCAGCCGTACTTAAGTGCTGGCCATCGAAGACAATAAGTTGAACAACGTAATCACCCATCACATCTGGTGTTAAAGTTGGGTGCAAGGTATGGATATCCGCCAAAGTGGCTGCAGAAGTTCTGGGCTTTGAACTGATTGACCAACGAGGCGTAAGAGCGTCGCCATCACCATCTTTGGAAGCACTGCCATCTAAATGAACTATTTGACCGAGTTGCCCACTCTGGTTAACCCCTGCATTTGCAACAGGAATATGATTACTAGCGTGAAGTATGACAGTGCTCACTGCGCTATCAGCCTGTCCATCGTTAACGATGAGGGAAAGGATAAAGTCACCAGACACGTCTGGGGTGATACTCGCCTTCGCTGAGGTAGCATCGACAATCGAAACAGTACTTCCCACTGGGGCATTAACGATACGCCATTGGTAGCTTAGTTGGTTACCGTCGACATCGCTCGACCCTGACCCGTCAAGAAATAAGGTGCTACCGATAGTAAAGGTAGTACTCGCCCCTGCATCTGCCACTGGCGGTAGGTTCTGGTCACTAATCAACACAGTATCCGGTAAGCTATCATTGTTACCGTCACTGACAATTAGCTGGACTTCATAATCACCAGATACATCTGGTGTTAATACAGGGTATGGAGAATCGGCGCGAACTAACACAGTTGAACTACCTGACGGCATTGAAACTAGCGTCCAAGCATATGCCAATTGATCACCATCGCTATCGAAACTCAAACTTCCATCAAGGGTGATTTCATTGGTGCCTTGCGCTTTTTGGTCAAAACCCGCATTAGCGACAGGAGCAGAGTCACTGTCACTAATCATCAGAATGACAGGGAGACTATCATTTGCTCCATTATTAACAATTAACTCAATTTCATAATCGCCAACCTTGTCAAGATATAAACTTGGAAATGGGCTACTTGAATCACTTAGTTGGCTAGTGCTAGCGGTTGGCTGGCTGACTATTTTCCATGAATAGGTTAGTGGTGCGCCATTAGCGTCAAATGAACCACTACCATTTAATGTTACGGTAGCACCCTGTTGGAGCATCATTGAGTGACCTGCATCAGCAACGGGTAAAGGGATAGGGGTTGTTGGGGTTGTTGGGGTTGTTAGGCTCCCATCATCTCGGCATGCGGTCAAAAAGAGTAGGGCTAAAATCATTATAAAACGCATATAAATTACCTGATTTATTGATGGAAGTTATTAAGGGTTATGGGTAAACAGTTTGTTCTATTAAATAATGTAGGCTATATATTATGTTGTGGTCAACTAATTCCGGACAGTGAATTAAGTTTTTCTTCTGCTACAGCAGGGGCAACCATTTGATTATAGCTATGTGGTCTGTGCCAGTTATAGTAATTCATCAAATAATAGCTAATATCTTTTTCAGCATCTTGATAATTACTATAACCTAATGATGGAACCCATTCCGTTTTTAAAAGTAAAAAAGGACAGACACATATTTTTGTCAGAACATTTTGCGCTTTTCCCATAAGAAAGTAAAAAAGGACAGACATATATTTTTGTCAGAACACTTTGCGCTTTTCCTATCGTATGTAACCGTATCATTATTTTTTTGCGCACTGTTAGTGTTAGTTACAGCACTTAGAATTCAGTTGCTTGGCAGGAATTTTAGGTATAAAAGGCAAATCGAGGCCGACACTTTGTTTAATAACGTG
>NZ_JBHNYL010000032.1:0-5759 GCF_054960735.1 Pseudoalteromonas sp. RWi3 | reverse complement strand
GCGGCTTATTGTGCTTGAATAATGTCAGTTATGCCCGCAGGGGAAAGTATTTCAATCCAATATCCGTCAGGGTCTTTAATAAACGCTAAGCCTTTCATTGAGCCATCGTCTGGCTTTTTAATAAACTCAACATCGTACTGGGCAAAGCGCTCACACGCAGCGTATACATCAGGCACGCTAATGCCAATATGGCCAAAACCTTTTGGCTCTTCATTGCCACTCACATAGCCGGTAAAGCTATCATCGTTCTCAGTACCCCAATTATGAGTAAGCTCAATCAGTGCAGGGCGACCAAATACCCACTGTGTTTTTTGTTTATCATCGCCTTGTGGAATGTCTTGTTCGTAGCCTAAAAAGTACAATGTGAACTTCATCGCGGGGAAGTCATACTTACCTAGTAGCTTCATGCCTAATACGTTTTCATAAAATTCAAGTGACGGCTTGGGATCTTTAATACGCAACATGGTTTGTTGCATTACATAGCCTTCAGTGGCTTGTGAAATTTGCTCTGGCGTTTCGTTATAACTCGACATGCTCACCCTTAATGAAATGACTGTAAACCTTAATAGTTTAAAAAAAACAGTTGATACCGCATATCATAAGCAACAGCAGCAAAAAATAAAACCACCTAGCTAAATTTCAAGCCAGTGAGCTGGGAGCTTTATAAGCTAAAAATGGCATTTGCATTGATACTGTTTATTTATACAGTTGTCGTTTTATCCAATAACATTATTAAAAGTCGTTTTGGTGTATTTTAACAACGGGGGTTTTATGGCTTACGTAATAACATGTTTACATTGAAGTTGTTTAGTAGAATTATTAAGTAATGTAATATACGTCGTATTGGTGTGTTATAAACCGCCAAAGAGGTGTTCAATAAGCTGTTAAAAGGCAAACATGGCATACGCATTACACATCGAAAAAGAAGGTTCAGTAATACCATTAGATGAGTGACTGTCTGTTATTTGAACTATTGATGGTTCGCTAATCAACTCTGAAGATGTAAAGGCAGTAAACCCGTCCACTAGAGAGGAAATAGTCATCTCATCGAATCTCGGTGACGTTAAAGTACTGTTTATTAGTGGTGGTTTTCTTGGCTTTGGCAGGAAGTCCAGTTGGGAACCTTGTATATGGTTTTCAAATGGGAGGGCGTCATTTAACGCATCTGAAGATATTGATCCGCCACATAATTCCGTACACAAGGTTACATCTAAAGCGGCAAGGTTACTTTTCGCAAAAATAGTCGCCAACTTCACCAAGCCGGTGTTTGAGGCGTTGAGGCTGTAGAATTATTCTTTTTAAAGAAAATCAGCCTGTTTTATGGGTTCCAAAAATGCATTACCTAATGCTTTAAAAGCGCTTAGAGTTAATTACAGGAGCTCGTTTTTTAATTTAAGTTGGCTGTTTGAGTTATTCTACAGTCTCGTTAGCAGCCTAATTTAGCATTAGAGTTGAGGAAGATAATAAATATGGGGTCACACATTAGAAAATTCCGGTCAAGCAGGCTGCTGTGTTTTTTGATCTTTTTATTCAAAAACCGAGTGTTATTATTTTTAAACTCACTTTAAATATGACTATGCATCCAATAATAACGTTTGGTGTGAATATGCACCATGGTTTGAATAAAGAACGCCATATGAATTTAGTTGGTGTCAGGTAAGCATGGATAGAATCGAAACGATAGTTGAGTCAATAGGAAAAGTCTATCCTAAATTAGAATCTGGTATATTTGAATTGGTATTCTCATTTTGTAGTGAAAAAGCAGCTAAAGAATACTTCATGAAAATTTACCACTGGGAACACCATGATACGATGGTTAGCTATCAGCTTAACGCTGACTATTTCTCAGGATTTAAAATTGAAACAGACTTAAATGCTAAACATCTTAAATATTTAACAGACAGCTATGTTGATTTGGCATCAGAAACCCAAGGTAGCCTATATCGTTGGAAGATTTGGATTTAAAACATATCAACGTAATTAAAAACGATAGCTTAAATCTTGACTTCAGACATAAAATTTAAATTGTAAGTGTATAGTCTTAGACATAGTAAGCTTGCTAATGACTTTTATATAGCGAAGATAAAGCTAATAATTTGCATAAATAATATATTAATTAATAACTTGCCATATATTCATTATGTTACTTTACTGTAAGTAGTCGTTACTTATTAATCATACATAAGTTAGGATTTTTATTCATCTTTGATGAATCAGTATATTAATAAGATAACGTTAAAATTACATTAAGGAAATATGAAGAATGTTGAAAATAATAAAGAACTTTTCTATCACTTTTAGCTTTACCGTTATTTCCTTCTTTGTAATAGCGACTTTGCTTGCAGGCTTTACAGCTATTGGTTTTCAATACTATTTTAGCAAACAATCAGCAGTCGAAGACTCTATTGTTATTTATAAAGAATCCGCTCAAGATGTTGAGGGAATTATTAATGATATTAATAATGATATAGAGAGTCATGCGGCTTTACTGTCAAAATTTCTTAAATTTAATAATTCAAAAGAACTGGTTGATGATCACGCTTTTGAATTAATTAGCAGTTTACTAAACACGAATATATTCTACAGTTCAATTTATGTCAGTACTGACTCGGGAGCGCTCTTTGAGGTCATCAATCTTGATGCGGTCAAAGGGATACGAGCTAAGTTTGAAGCGAAACCGGTGGATAAATGGTTAAAAGTGAGCGTTACTCCCTCTGGAGATAAAAATAGTCGCCAAAGAATGGATTATATTCAGACGGATGGCACTGTACGTTTAACTAAGTACAGTGCCATCACTTTTAATCCATCGGATAAGCGCTGGCACCTTAAATTAAATCAAGACAAGGTACACAGATCACAACCTTATATTTTACAATCAATTAAAGAACCCGGAATTAGTTTTTCACGCGTTATAGATACTCAAAATGCCATACTAGGTATTGATACAGCGATATCTTCGTTAACTAGCAAAATAAATAAACAGAAAGCGAGTAAATTTAGTGAAATATATATATTTGATGATAACGGAGTTGTAATTGGTTCAAATATTGAACGCGATCATTCGCAAAATATAAATACGACTAAAAGTAATGCTTTTAGCCCGTTACAATTTACACCTATGCAGGCAGCATATATAAAAAACAATCCAGTATTAAAAGTGTCAAATGATACCGACTGGCAACCATATGATTTTGCTGTTTCAGGAAAGCCTTATGGATATGCGATAGATATGCTCGCCATTATTTCTGACATAACAGGCTTTGATTTTGAATACGTCAATGGGTATAGCTGGAATGAACTTGTCGATTTATTTAACAATGGAGAATTAAATATACTACAACCTGTTAGTAGCTTGTATTCTCGTTCACCAAACGGTGTACTCAGCCAGCCTTTTATTCCAGCGCCTTATGGCGTTGTTACTCAAGCAAATCAAACTAACTTAATGAATGTAGCTGAACTTAACGGTAAACGAGTTGCTATACCCGCAGGGTGGTCAATAAATGCAACGTTAAGAGAATTATACCCTAAGATTGAGGTTGTTTCTGTCGCCAGTATCAAAGACGCGATACAGATGGTTAAAACCGGCGAAGTGTTTGCAGGAGTCGATAACTCACTTTCTTTATATTATAGCGTTAGTGACTATTACTTTGATGGTTTAAAAATTCATGAACCATTGTCTTTTGAACCTCATCAAATAAAAACAGATCTTCACCTTGTGGTACAAACAGATCAGATAGTTTTACTTTCTATTTTAAACGATGCAATTTCAAAAATTCCAGAGGATGAAATAAAACGCTTAGAACTGAAATGGAGTAGTGCAGATAGGTTAAACGCTTCAGGCTCTCAAGCAACAGTACCTTATAAATCGCTTATTGCAAAAAATAGAAAGCTCAATCAAATATTTTATGATGATATTAATGGTGTTGAGCACTTAGTTTATATAACATCATTGAGTGAAGATGGAAGTCGATATTTTGCAGCAGTATCCCCCATGCCTAAATTGCTTAAACCAGCAATGGAAAAAATTAAACTTTCAATAATATATACTTTACTTGGTATTTTATTGCTTGTGCCTATGTGCTGGATTTTTGCAAACCCCATTACAAGACCTATTTTGCAACTTGCAGCCAATGCAAAAATGATCAGCAAACGCGATTATAAAAATACATATAAAGTGGTAAGCCCAGTTGTTGAAATTCGCCAGCTTGCAGACTCAATGACAGCAATGATGTCTTCAATTCAACAGCATGAAGAAAGTGAGAAAGCGTTACTTGATTCATTTATTCAACTTATAGCCCAAGCGATTGATGATAAATCACCTTATACTGCTGGGCATTGTGAGCGAGTACCTCAGCTAGCGTTGATGTTAACTAACTACGCATCTGAACATAACGAAGGGCCTTTTAAAGAATTTTGTTTTAAAACAGACGCAGAAAGAAGAGAATTTCATATTGCAGCTTGGCTACATGATTGTGGCAAAGTTACTACACCAGAACATATAGTAGATAAAGGGACTAAACTAGAAACAATTTATAACCGCATACATGAAATTAGAACTCGATTTGAAGTTTTATGGCGAGATGCTGAAATAGAAGCATTAAAAAACACTATTAAAACCCCCTTAAAAGAGCAAGAATATATTGCCAAACTCAATATTCAGCATGAAACCCTAAAAAAGGACTATGCGTTTGTAGCCGGTGCGAATGTAGGAGGTGAATTCATGAGTGATGAAGATATATCACGACTTAAATCGATAAGTAAAAAACAGTGGTATCGTAATTTTGATGATGGAATAGGGTTATCGCCAGTGGAAGAAATGCGATATTCATCAAAGCCGACGGCATTACCAGTAATAGAATTTTTACTTGATGACAAACCTGAGCATATTATACCAAGAACAGGAACTGCACATCATTACGATCCTAGTTTTGAAATTAAAGTTGACGTACCAGAACACCTTTATAATTTAGGTGAGGTATATAATTTATCTATTTCGCGCGGAACACTTACAACAGAAGATCGTTTCAAAATTAATGAGCATATTATCAGTACGATAAAAATGCTTGAAACGCTCCCGCTACCTGAAGAACTTTCTCGGGTCCCTCGTTATGCATCAACCCACCATGAAACATTGAAAGGCACTGGCTACCCTAGGCGTTTAAAGGGGGATGATTTATCAATTCCTGAAAGAATAATGGTTTTAGCCGATATATTTGAAGCCCTCACTGCTGCAGATAGGCCTTATAAAAAGGCGAAGCCTGTGAGTGTAGCAATTGATATTTTACATAAGATGGTGTTAGATCAACATGTTGATCCAGATGTATTCAATCTGTTTTTATCAAGCGGTGTTTATTTAGATTATGCACATGCGTTCCTTTCACAGGAGCAGATAGATGATGTCGATATTAGTAAGTATTTGCAGTGATAACTTAGATGAGTAGTATATAAAATTTAAACTAGGAAAACTGAATCTGAGCATGTTTCTTTCGCCTTTTTGTGACCAGTAGCTATACCTTTAATTAAGAGACAGCTTTAGTGGTTAGTGTTATTCAGAACACAACAAAGAGCAGTATACATTAAAAATGGGCGACCCTTATAGCGACTCAGATACCTTAAATCTCATCTAAAACAAGCACAAATATGCTTTTATATTTTATGAAAATACCTATTACTAATTGAATAAAATTAGGCACTCAGCAATGGTTAAGTCATTAATAAAAATTAATCATATACACAAAAAATTATCGGTTTGTGACATG
>NZ_JBHNYL010000031.1:0-14427 GCF_054960735.1 Pseudoalteromonas sp. RWi3 | reverse complement strand
CGTTTACTTTATCTCGCTAGGGCTGCGCATGTTACGCTTTCCATTTTTTTTGTCAACACTTAATTTTAAACTTTTTAAGAAATCTAAACTTAAGTTTTACTCGACTTACTGATTAACTGCTTGCCTCGCTAAGCGTTGCCTGCTCTGCCGTCTCAGTGGGGTCGCATTATAGGGAGATCCAAAAACAGATCAACCTTTTTTTGAAGAAAACTTAAATAAACTAGCTATTCGCTGAGTATTTGAACGAAACGTATAAAAACAACACTAATCTTGGGCAATAAAGTCTATTTGCAGTGCTTTAAATACAAGAATAAATGAATAAACCTTATAGCTTGATCTTTATGGAGCAAGATCATTAGTTGGATCGTATATATAAGTAAATGCTACGTGGTTAAATAAGTATGTGAATGAAGGCACGTTAAGAACAAATGGTGAATATAGGTGGAGTAGATTAGGAATATAATTATAGGCATTAAAAAGCCGAGCATAAGCTCGGCTTTTTGGTGTCTTTAAGACTTACTCAGCAGACTGCGCGTCTTCTTGAACTTCTTCGGTTGCAGATGTGCGACCTACTAGTTCAATATAAGCCATTGGTGCATTATCACCAGCACGGAAGCCACACTTAAGAATACGAGTGTAACCACCTGGACGATCCGCATTACGAGGACCGATTTCGCTGAACAATTTACCAACTACTTCATTATCACGCGTGCGAGCAAACGCTAAACGGCGATTTGCTACACTGTCAGTCTTAGCCAGTGTGATTAAAGGTTCAATTACACGGCGTAACTCTTTCGCTTTAGGCAATGTAGTTTTGATGATTTCGTGTTTCACCAAAGAACCTGCCATATTGCTGAACATCGCTTTACGATGGCTGCTGTTACGGTTTAATTGACGACCACTCTTACGATGGCGCATGACCCTATCCTTCTAACTAAACTAATATAGTGATTTAGATTATTCAGCTAGGCTTGCAGGCGGCCAATTTTCTAGGCGCATACCTAGAGAAAGACCACGTGAAGCTAGCACGTCTTTAATTTCAGTCAGAGACTTCTTACCTAAGTTAGGCGTTTTAAGAAGCTCTACTTCTGTGCGCTGAACTAAATCACCGATATATTGAATTTGCTCGGCTTTCAAACAGTTTGCAGAACGTACTGTTAGTTCAAGATCATCAACTGGACGAAGTAGAATAGGATCGAATTCAGGCTTCTCTTCTTTCTCTTCTGGTTCAGTTACATCACGTAAATCTACGAATGCATCTAATTGTTCAGCTAAGATAGTAGACGCACGGCGGATCGCTTCTTCAGGATCTAAAGTGCCGTTTGTTTCCATATCAATGATTAACTTGTCTAAGTCTGTACGTTGTTCAACACGTGCTGATTCAACCGAGTACGCAATACGTTCAACTGGGCTAAATGATGCATCAAGCAACAATCTACCAATTGGACGCTCATCGTCATCAGAGGATAAGCGGCTAGACGCCGGCACATAACCACGACCGCGCTCAACACGAATACGCATGCTGATATCGCTGCTATCTGTCGTTAAATGACAAATAACGTGATCTGGGTTAGCAATTGTTACATCGCCATCGTGCTGAATATCTGCCGCAGTCACAGGGCCTACACCAGACTTAGTCAGGGTCAGAAAAACTTCATCTTTGCCTTCTAAAGTTACTGCTAGACCTTTAAGATTTAACAGAATTTCAATGATGTCTTCTTGTACGCCTTCTTTCGCGCTGTATTCATGCAACACACCGTCGATTTCAACTTCGGTTACTGCACATCCAGGCATAGACGAAAGAAGTATACGGCGTAAGGCATTACCCAACGTGTGGCCAAAGCCACGTTCTAATGGTTCTAAAACAACTTTAGAACGTGTCGGGTTGATAGCGTCGATATCGACTAACCTTGGTTTTAGAAATTCTGTAACAGAACCCTGCATTTTATCCTCTCTTAACTCTTAACTTTACTTAGAGTAAAGTTCGACGATTAGTTGTTCATTAATGTCCGCAGACAGGTCTGAACGCTCAGGTAGGCGTTTGAAATTACCTTCCATTTTCTTACCGTCAACTTCAACCCAAGTCGGCTTTTCACGTTGCTCGGCTAGTTCTAGAGCAGCGATGATACGCGCTTGTGTCTTAGACTTTTCACGAATAACTACTACATCTTCTGGAGTAATTACGAATGAAGGAATGTTCACAACACGACCATTAACTAAAACCGCTTTGTGGCTTACTAACTGACGTGCTTCAGCACGTGTGCTTGCAAAACCCATGCGGTATACAACATTGTCTAAACGTTGCTCTAAAAGCTGTAACAAGTTTTCACCTGTATTGCCTTTAAGGCGAGCAGCTTCTTTGTAGTAGTTACTGAATTGCTTTTCAAGTACACCGTACATACGACGAACTTTTTGCTTTTCACGTAATTGTAAACCGTAATCAGATAAGCGACCTTTACGAGCGCCGTGCTGACCAGGTGCAGTCTCAAGTTTACACTTAGAGTCGATAGCTCTTACGCCGCTCTTAAGGAACAGGTCAGTACCTTCACGACGACTCAGCTTGAGCTTAGGGCCCAAATATCTTGCCATGTTATTTCTCCTAACCTATTGTTAAACGCGACGTTTCTTCGGTGGACGACAACCATTGTGTGGTATTGGCGTCACGTCAGTGATGTTGGTGATACGGTAACCAGCAGCATTCAAAGCACGTACAGCAGATTCACGACCTGGACCTGGACCTTTGATGAAAACTTCTAGATTTTTTAAACCGTATTCTTGAGCCGCAGTACCTGCACGCTCTGCAGCAACCTGAGCAGCGAATGGTGTAGATTTACGTGAACCACGGAAACCTGAACCACCGGCAGTTGCCCATGATAGTGCATTACCTTGACGGTCGGTAATTGTAACAATAGTGTTGTTGAAAGAAGCATGAACATGAGCCATACCATCAGCAACTTGCTTTTTAACCTTTTTACGACGAATTGGTGTCTTAGCCATAATACTATCCCCTTATCGCTTAATAGGCTTACGAGGACCCTTACGGGTACGCGCGTTAGTCTTAGTTCTTTGACCACGTAGTGGTAAAGAGCGACGGTGACGTAGGCCACGGAAACAACCAAGGTCCATAAGGCGCTTGATATTCAAAGTAACTTCACGACGAAGGTCACCTTCTACAGTGTACTTGCCAACTTCTTCACGAAGTACGTCAAGTGTTTCGTCTGAAAGTTCACCGATTTTTGTGGTCTCGGCGATACCAGTCGCTACTAAGATAGCCTTAGAGCGAGTCTTACCTATGCCATAAATAGCTGTTAAACCAATAACTGCATGTTTATGATCAGGGACGTTAATGCCAGCGATACGGGCCACTAACACATCTCCTATATTTGAATTTGGTTATCATCTGTTTGAAGAGCCCGTAAGGATACTCAAACGAAGACCAAATCACAATTAAAAACACAGGCCAAGAAATCTCAGCCTGCACGACTTATTAATTAGCCTTGCCTTTGCTTATGCTTAGGCTCACTGCAAATTACACGTACAACACCGGCACGTTTAATAACCTTACAGTTACGGCATATTTTCTTAACGGAAGCACGTACTTTCATTGCTCAACTCCGTAAACTGACCTTATCGACCGTAGCCTTTAAGGTTCGCTTTTTTCAGCACAGAATCATATTGATGTGACATCATATGAGTTTGTACTTGTGCCATAAAGTCCATGATCACAACAACGATAATCAAGATTGATGTACCGCCGAAGTAGAATGGCGTTTGCCATGCCATGGTCATGAATTCGGGCACCAGACAGATAAAGGTTATATACAAAGCACCTGCCAATGTCAGGCGTGTCATCACTTTATCAATGTATTTCGATGTCTGCTCACCTGGACGAATACCTGGGATAAATGCGCCAGATTTTTTCAGGTTATCTGCTGTTTCACGCGGGTTAAACACCAACGCTGTGTAGAAAAAGCAGAAGAAGATAATAGCCGCAGCTAAAACTAATGCATACAAAGGTTGACCTGGAGTCAACGTTGTAGCAATGGCTTGTAGCACATCAGCGACAGGACCTTCACCCTGGCCGAACCAGCTGGCAATAGTACCAGGGAACAGAATAATACTGCTAGCAAAGATTGGTGGAATAACACCCGCCATGTTAACTTTTAGTGGTAAATGCGTGCTTTGAGCAGCAAATACTTGACGACCTTGTTGGCGCTTTGCGTAGTTAACAACAATACGTCGTTGACCACGTTCAAAGAATACAACAAGATAAGTTACAGCGAATACGATTACAGCAACCATCAACAGTACTAAAACATTCAGATCACCTTGGCGCGCCATTTCGGCTGTCGAACCAATAGCAGACGGCAAGTTTGCTACAATACCAACAAATATTAGAACTGAAATACCGTTACCGATACCGCGCTCTGTTATTTGTTCACCCAACCACATAAGGAACATAGTACCAGTAACTAAACTCACCACTGCGGTGAAATAGAAACCCATACCTGGGTTAACAACTAACCCGTTCATCATGCCCGGTAAGCTTGTGGCAATACCGATTGATTGGATAGTAGCAAGCAAAAGCGTGCCATAGCGTGTGTACTGGCTAATTTTCTTACGCCCTTGTTCACCTTCTTTCTTAAGCTCTATAAACGGCGGATACATATGCGTTAATAGTTGCGTAATAATCGAAGCTGTAATGTAAGGCATAATACCCAGTGCTAACACTGAAGCTCGCTCAAGTGCACCACCGCTGAACATGTTAAACATTTCAACAATGGTGCCCTTTTGTTGCTCGAAGAAATCGGCAAGTACAGCGGCGTCAATCCCAGGGATCGGCACAAATGAACCTAGACGGTAAATAATGATAGCGCCTAATACGAATAGTAATCGACGTTTCAATTCCGAAAGTCCACCTTGTGCACTTTGCATATCTTGACCTGGTTTAGCCATTAGTACTTCCTTAGTCTTCTACCTTGCCTCCGGCAGCTTCGATAGCCTCGCGAGCACCCTTAGTAGCCTTAAGGCCTTTAACGGTTACTGCGCGTGAAACTTCGCCAGATTTAACAACTTTAACGAACTGAACGTTCTTTTTAACTAGACCAGCTGCTTGTAACGTACCTAGGTCTACCACATCGCCTTCAACTTTAGCGATTTCGTATAGGTTAATTTCTGCAGATACTAAAGATTTGCGAGAAGTGAAACCGAACTTAGGTAGACGACGTTGCATAGGCATTTGACCGCCTTCAAAACCAACGCGTACTTTACCGCCAGAACGTGACTTTTGACCTTTGTGACCACGGCCACCAGTCTTACCAAGACCAGAACCGATACCACGACCAACACGTTTACCAGCAGATTTTGATCCTGCAGCAGGAGAAAGTGTATTCAAATGCATTCGAATTACCCCTCAACCTTAACCATGTATGAAACTTGGTTGATCATACCACGCACACATGCTGTGTCTTCTAACTCAACAGTGTGATTGATACGACGTAAACCAAGACCGCGTAATGTAGCTTTATGCTTCGGTAAACGACCGATAGAGCTCTTTACTTGTGTTACTTTTACAGTTTTATTAGCCATGGTTTACCCCAGAATCTCATCTACTCGAAGACCACGTTTAGCAGCGATCGACTGAGGAGAATTCATATTCTCAAGAGCTGAGATCGTTGCACGTACAACGTTGATCGGGTTAGTAGAACCGTAACATTTAGAAAGTACGTTCTGCACACCAGTCACTTCAAGTACTGCACGCATAGCACCACCTGCGATGATACCAGTACCTTCAGAGGCTGGTTTCATGAACACTTGTGAGCCAGCATGACGCCCTTTTACAGGGTGCTGTAATGTGTTGCCATTTAGGTCTACGTTGATCATGTTGCGACGTGCTTTTTCCATTGCTTTTTGAATAGCAGCTGGAACTTCACGTGCTTTACCATAACCGAAACCTACTTTACCTGCGCCGTCACCAACTACTGTTAGTGCAGTGAAGCTAAAGATACGACCACCTTTAACTACTTTAGACACACGGTTTACCGCGATTAGCTTTTCAGCTAAATCAGGCTGTTGTTGCTTTGCTTCTACGTTAGCCATTGTCTACTCCTAGAATTGCAAACCGGCTTCACGCGCAGCATCTGCTAGCGCCTTCACACGGCCGTGATATTTAAAGCCACTGCGATCAAAAGCAATCTTTTCGATGCCTTTGTCAGCCGCACGTTCTGCAACCGCTTTACCAACTGCTTGTGCAGCTGCAACGTTGCCTGTGCCTTTAACTGTTTCGCTAATCGCTTTTTCAACAGTAGAAGCAGCAGCCAGTACACTACCCTCAGCATTAACTACTTGAGCGTAAATGTGACGTGGCGTGCGGTGGATAACAAGACGCGTTGTGCCTTGTTCAATATAATTTCTACGAGTGCGTTTAGCACGACGTAGACGAGCTGTTTTTTTATCCATCGTCTTACCTTACTTCTTCTTAGCCTCTTTACGGCGTACATTCTCATCTGCATAACGAACACCTTTACCTTTGTAAGGCTCAGGTTTACGGTATGCACGAATGTTAGCAGCTGTTTGACCAACTAACTGCTTATCTACGCCCTTAACTAGAACTTCTGTTTGGCTTGGAGTTTCAATCGTGATTCCCTCAGGAACAGCGAAATTAACTGGGTGCGAGAAACCTAGAGTTAAGTCTAATACTTTACCCTTTGCTGCTGCACGGTAACCAACACCTACTAACTGAAGTTTCTTCTCGTAACCTGTATGCGTACCAACAACCATGTTGTTGATTAGAGCGCGAGCAGTACCTGCTTGTGCCCATGCATTGGCTACGCCTTCACGAGGTAAAGTTGTAACAACGTTGTCGTTAACTTGTACTTCAACTGCATCGTTGATAGTACGAGTAAGTTCACCGTTTTTGCCTTTAACTGTGATTTCCTGGCCTTTTAATGTAACTTCTACACCGGCAGGAACGTTTATTGGTGCCTTTGCTATGCGAGACATAGTTCCCCTCCGATTAAGCTACAAAACCAATGATTTCACCACCAACACCAGCACTACGTGCTGCGCGGTCTGTCATTAGGCCTTTAGAAGTTGATACGATAGCGATACCTAGACCACCCATTACCTTCGGTAATTCGTCACGTCTCTTATAGATACGTAGACCAGGGCGGCTAACACGCTGGATGTTTTCAATAACAGCTTTGCCTTCGAAGTATTTCAACTCGATAGAAAGCTCAGGTTTAACATCGCCGTTTACTGCGAAATCTGCGATATAACCTTCGTCTTTTAATACTTTAGCTACCGCTACTTTCAGCTTTGAAGTTGGCATCGTTACAGATACTTTCTTCGCTGATTGACCGTTACGGATACGTGTGAACAAATCCGCGATAGGATCTTGCAAGCTCATAGTCTTACTCCCGTGATTCTATTACCAGCTAGCCTTTTTAAGGCCAGGAATTTCACCGCGCATAGCTGCTTCGCGAACTTTAATACGGCTCATGCCGAATTTGCGAAGGTAACCATGTGGGCGGCCCGTAATGTTACAACGATTACGTTGACGTGCAGGGCTAGAATCACGTGGTAAAGCTTGTAGCTTAAGTACCGCGTCCCAACGATCATCGTCAGATGTTTTCACATCGCTGATGATAGCTTTTAGTGCCGCACGCTTTTCAGCGTACTGAGCAACTAATTTTGTGCGCTTTGCTTCGCGCGCTTTCATAGAATTCTTTGCCATAACCCTACCCTTATTTCTTGAATGGGAAGTTAAACGCTTCTAACAACGCACGGCCTTCCTCATCTGTTTTCGCAGATGTAGTGATTGTGATATCCATACCGCGTACACGGTCTACTTTATCATAATCAATTTCTGGGAAGATGATTTGTTCACGTACGCCCATGCTGTAGTTACCACGTCCATCGAAAGACTTAGCACTTACACCACGGAAGTCACGGATACGTGGGATAGCGATTGAAACCAAACGCTCAAAAAAGTCCCACATACGCTCGCCGCGTAAGGTTACTTTACAGCCAATTGGGTAGCCTTCACGCACTTTAAAGCCAGCAACAGATTTGCGTGCTTTAGTGATTAAAGGTTTCTGACCAGAGATAGCTTCTAGATCCGCAACAGCGTTATCTAAAATTTTCTTGTCAGCTAGGGCTTCGCCCACGCCCATATTTAATGTGATCTTTTCGATCTGAGGGACTTGCATGACAGAGCTGAAACCGAACTTCTCTTGAAGGTCAGCAACTACTTTGTCTTTATATACTTCATGCAGTTTCGCCATCATTCTACTCCAACTATTAGATAGTTTTACCAGTAGATTTAAAGATACGTAATTTCTTACCATCTTCAATCTTGAAACCTACACGATCTGCTTTACTCGTTTCCGAGTTGTAGATCGCAACGTTTGATACGTCGATAGACGCTTCTTTTTCAACAATGCCGCCAGCTTGGTTCAATTGTGGAACCGGCTTTTGGTGTTTCTTGATTAAGTTTATGCCTTCGACAAATACTCGACCAGACTCGGTAACAACTGAAAGCACTTTGCCGCGCTTACCTTTGTCTTTACCTGCTAGAACGATTACTTCGTCATCACGACGGATTTTTGCTGCCATGATTGACTCCTTACAGTACTTCTGGGGCTAGTGAAACGATTTTCATGAACTTTTCATTACGAAGTTCGCGAGTCACAGGGCCGAAAATACGTGTACCAATTGGCTGCAAGTTATCATTTAAGATAACAGCCGCATTGCTGTCAAAACGGATCAAAGAACCGTCTGGACGACGAACGCCTTTCTTAGTACGCACAACTACCGCGTTTTTAACATCACCTTTCTTCACTTTACCGCGAGGAATCGCTTCTTTAACAGAAACTTTAATGATGTCACCAATCGCTGCATAACGACGGTGCGAACCGCCTAAGACTTTAATACACTGCACTTTGCGAGCGCCGCTGTTATCAGCAACTTCCAGCTGAGTTTGCATTTGGATCATGTTAATGACCTCCGGTGTAGTTATTACAACTTGCCTTAAATCGTTTAAAATCAAGACATTTAGATTAAATACCCACCAAAAAACAACCAAGTTGTCTCTTAAGGGCGGGCAATTGTATCAGCATTGAGGGGGTAGTGGTAGGTTATTTTTTAATTAATTTAGAATTACTGCACTCGTTATTTTGCTACTTGGTTATATTTAGCTATTTTACAGCTGTTTATAAAACAATCAGGGAATAAATATACCCTGATTATTTTATCATCGAATAAAATCGGCGTTAATTGCCAAACAAACCTTTTAATTTATCTTTAATTTTATCCTTTGCTTTTTCTTTTACTTCATCTTTAGCTGCTTTACCGATATCTAAACTAATACCAACATCATGAAATGGCCCTTTAATACGTACAGGAATTTTAAAGCCGGTACTATCATCTGTTGTACCTTGCCCTTCCAGCGAATCAACAATACCCGTTACTAAGCGGTAGTTCACCGTTGTCATTGGTAAATCAACGTCACCTTCCCCTGTAATCCGTATTAATGGGCTTAACATTGATAAGTCTGTGTTTGTGCCAACACCATTGGAGAAATTAAAGCTACCTGTTAGTGCGGAAAAGTCTGTTTGCTCCGAGTCATCAAACCCTGTGTCTAGCCCCTCTGACACTGCTGCGAAATTCCCTTTTACTAGTTCTTTTCCTTTTCGTACCATTTCAGCAATGTTTGCACCTTTGACCGCACCATCTGCAAATTCAAATGCAAGCGTTCCTTGTAATGCATTGATGAAGCTCTTTTGACTATTACCACTAGTTGATAAGTCCCAATTTAATGATCCTTTACCCATTAGCTTGTCAAACCCAGCGGCATCGGTTAGTAGCGGTTGTGCATCGATTGCATCTAAAGCAAAGTTGGTAGCAATTTTATAAGGGGTTTGTTTTGCATTTATCGTCACCTTACCTTTACCATTACCTTCATAGGCAGCAAATTTATCAAGGCTGAGGTTAGCCACTGCATCTTTTAGATTAACTGTAAATTGGTTAGCGCCTAGTGTTATGTCATTCGCTTTAAGTCCACTTGAGCGGATAACAATATTTGCATCAAGTGCATTTAAGCCACTCATATCAATTTTTGTATCGTCCCATACGATTGGCTGAGCTGGTTGCCCTTCTGCTTGCTGTGGCGTTTGCTTTTTCGCTACTGCTTGGGGTAAATAAGGGTTCAAATCAAGCATCCCTAAATCTATGTTCGCTTTGACTTCTAAACGCTGACCAAGGCTAATGTTGCTTTGCCCTTTAATTTGTAATTTATCTAAAGTAGCAAGTAACTCAGTAATATTGAATTTATTACCTTTGAGAGTCATTGTTCCTTTTACATTGAAAGCGTTGAATGCATCTTCTTTTGCATTCAGTTCAACTCCCTGCCATTTTGCAATATCTTTAACAGAGTCGCCGTTGAGGGATAGTTGTCCTTTAATATCTTTACCTTGCTTTGCAATTGAACCATTAAAGTCCACATCCAATAAACGTGATGAAAGGTTTTGTGATACATTAAAGGCGCTTCCTTCAATTGCTTTTGCTGGCGTATCTACTTTTACGTCTAACTCAAAGCGCTCCTGCATATACGTAATCGCACCTTTCACCTCAAGTTCTTCACGCAGTGAAGGGAGTAAAATAGCTAGATCTAGCTTATTTACTTGATGTTTAGCACCAGTTTGGCCGTCCAAATAAGTAAAAGACCCGCCATAAATAGCTACTTCACCCAGCTCAATATCAAAATTTTCTGGTAGCTTTACAGCTTTGCTATTTTCTGTAGCTTCGGGTTGCTTTGCTACTGCATCAAAAAGCTGCCAGTTTGCTTTGCCGTTGTTATCCGTCTCTAACAAAATATTTGGCTCATTAATGACGAATTTTTCAAGTTTAAATTCGCCGCCAAATAATGAGAACCACGGAATATGAATCGCTAGCTGCTGCATGCTCGCCATATCTTGGCGAGATCCCGTTTGCATATTGGCAAAGTGCACGTCATTTAATTCAAGCTTTAATGAAGGAAAAACCGATAATGTCTTATCTCCTTTAATCGTTAATGTACGCCCAGTGGTTTGCTCGACTTGGTCTGATACTTTATTAAAAATTGCATCAGTAGGAATTAAAAATGGTGCAATGACTATCAGCGCAATCAGCAATAATAGTACTACTCCTATAACTTTAAAGGTGGTTTTCATGATGGTCCTTTCAAATGTGCAAATAATGTTCTTATGATAGCGGGAGTTGCTATCAAAATCATTGAATCAATACAGAAAAACTTTCAACCAACACTTTACTTAATTAAATATGAATAAACACTGAAACATCTTGATACCTTTAGGTTACAAATAAATCTTGATCCGCTGATACCCTTAGGTTACATTGAAACCTATAGGTTACAACATGTATATCAAACACTCTGAGAGGATTAGGATTATGAATCAGGATATCAAAGCTGAAGAAAAATTTATGGGTCAAAATGCATGGTTTTCCATCTTTATGGGGGTAACATTATTGATTATCAGCGTGTACCCCATGTTGAATAATACATCTGCGCCCTTGTTAATATTAGGGGTCGGTGCTTTTATAGGGTCGTTTTTTATGTTTGTAGTTAGGGGCGGATTCACACGTAAAATGAAATACCACCTAACTTATAAAGATGAGTACTTAAACACTATAGATACGATTGCCTATAAACATGTTGTTCTAGCCCTACTGTGCAGTATGGGTGCAGTATATTTGAGTTCTGATAGCTTTGCCTTACATATATCACACAGTATGATGGCTACCTTTTATCTAGCAATTATGTGCTTAGTCTATGGTATTTCAATTTTATGGCAAAATCGTGATTAGGTGGCGTCGTGCAAAATTTTATCGCTAAATTCCGTAAAGAGGCAGGGCTTTCTCAGCAAGAGCTAGCTGATGCAATAAATGTATCTCGAAAAACTATTAGTACAGTTGAAACCGCGCGGTTTACACCGTCGGTGATCATTGCACTAAAAATTGCGCAGTACTTTGACACCTCTGTAGAGTCACTATTCTTGCTTGACGAGAGCGACTAGAAAAGTAATGCAATCTTGGTATAACGCTGCCACCATGATTGCATACCTTGTATACTTAGGTATGATGCACGGCCCTGTTGCTTTTAGTGAATATAAGCTAAAATAAACAACTGTAAAAGTATCTAAGCGGAGTATCCTCAGGCATGAAAAAATTGCTAATTTCACCTTCAAAAATGGCATTAGGCGATCAAGAAAGTCAAATTTATCAAAATATCCTAAAACAGGCTTCTGAGATTAGTCTAAACCTGATGGCGGTTAAAATAGAAAATCATCCTGAAGACTTTTTAGGCTGGTGTTACGAATTACTTAGCGCTAGTAAGGATCGTATTAATTACGACTTACTTGAAGCAAATCAATTACCGATTTTAAAAAAGCTACATGACCAACTAACTTCTGCAATTAGCTTTTTACAATTGAAAACATTACGCGTTGCACCGTGGCCGGTTGTTAGTATGTTTGTCGAACAGCACAAAGATCTTATAGCACTTGATGAACAGTTACGTTTAAGCAGTTATATTTCTACTTTACGCGAGCAGCCGTTAAAAGAAATGATCCCTGAGGATTTACTTACATTTTGTGGTAAACACACCGCATCTTTAGACCCAAGTACTTATAACTTTGATGTAGAATGGTTTGCCTCTACCAAAAGCGCCAAAGGTTTTCACCAGATGATGGCTGATTTACCTGGACTATTTGATGACGCACTGGCAAATATTCCACTTGAAGGTGAAGTGAGCGAAGAGCATTATCAGCAATTTGTAGTTGGGTACTTGCTTGCGTTTAATGGCAGTGATGAAAAACCAACACTCGCACCTGCAACTCGCTTATTAGCAATGCGTCGCCCAGATGTATTTACACCAATAAATAACTCGCGACTTGATGCGCTTTGTGCCGCTTTAGGTATAACTAAGCTTAATAACCGTGACTTTGAACGCTACTGGCAAGACATCGTACAAACTATACGTGCCATGTCGTGGTTCAAGATGGCAGCCGGCAGCAATGAGCTAGAGCAACAGCTTTTATCCATTAAAGCTTTACTACCTTGCTTCTTTTATTATGCAGATAAATCAACCGCTGATAACTCAAATTATATTAAGCTATTAAATAAACCTAAACGCAGCACAGCAACGTCGACTAAATCAGTACGCCGTGGTAAGGAATCTGCAGAGATATTAGTTGACCGCGCACTATCTAGTGACGAAATACCTGAGCATATTCGTGCTAAACGTGACTCTATCATTAGTGAAGTGCAAAAAGGCCGTGGAGTGAATGAAACGATTAGCTTAATGCGCACTATATTTGGCTAATATATCAAGTAGCTACATTATTTCGAGCTGCATGATCCTTGTGCAGCTTTATTTATATATGCACTATATAAGTGCACATTATTAATTCAAAACCCTCCTGTAACCCCTACTAAATAAACTTATCTATCTGTTTTATAAAAATTTAAACATAAAATTTTACTTTAAACTTTAACTTGGCATAAGCAGTGCAACTATCTTGGTCAGACAACAATAAATAGGCGTCATAATTAGCAAGACTGCAATCTTATAAATAATTATGAACCAGCAATCAACATAACGACAGGATACGAAACATGCTACAACTAAAAAAAACAGTTGCACTAAGTGCGCTTGCATTGATGGGTCTTACATCTACAGCCGCACTAGCTGAAGTTACAGCTAATGCAGCAGCGACATCAAATTACTTATGGCGTGGTCAAGAGCAAACCGGTGGGGATGCTGCCATTTCAGGCGGTATCGATTATGCTAGTGACTCAGGTTTCTATGCTGGCACATGGGCTTCAAATGCTTCATGGGCTGATGAGATGACTTACGAGTTAGACCTGTATGCTGGCTTTGGTGGCGATATTAATGAAAACATGAGCTATGACGTTGGTTACATCTACTATGCTTACCCTGATGCAGCTTCTGGTGCTGATGCCGATTTTTCTGAAGTTTACGGCAGTATCAGCATGGGTAGTTTCAGCTTTGGTGCTTCTTTACTAGCAAGTTCCGCTGCAAGTGGAGACGGCACAGATTTTGGTGACTCTTTATACCTATCAGCAGACTATGGCTTTACAGTAGGTAGTAATGGCACTGAAATGGCGTTACACCTAGGCCACTATTCTGGTGATTTTATCGGTGACGATGACATTATCGATTATGGTGTTTCAATCTCTAAAGATGGTTTCACTTTTGGTCTTTCAGATACAGATATGGATGACAGTGATATTAAAGCTTACGTCGCTTACGCAGTAGACTTTAGCTTATAAAAAGAATGTGTTACTTGCTGCAACACTAAGGGCCTCAGGGCCCTTTTCTTGTTTTAGCCATAGTATATCAGCTAT
>NZ_JBHNYL010000030.1:0-15171 GCF_054960735.1 Pseudoalteromonas sp. RWi3 | reverse complement strand
TTCTACTTACAACTTATCGCTTAAAACTTACAGCTGCCCTATTCCGGCTCATACCCCAAATTAGGCGATAGCCAACGCTCGGCTTCTGCAAGCGTCATGTTGGTTCGCTTGGCGTAATCCTCAACCTGATCTTTTTGTACTGCCGCTACGGCGTAGTACTTCGCCTCTGGGTGTGAGAAGTACCAACCTGATACCGCGGCGCCTGGCCACATGGCGTATGAGCTGGTGAGCTGCATGCCAATGCGCTTTTCGGTATCAAGTAGCTGCCAGATTTTCTTTTTCTCAGTGTGCTCAGGACAGGCAGGGTAACCCGGAGCTGGGCGAATACCTTGATAGTTTTCACGAATAAGCTCATCGTTCGATAAGTTTTCATCCGGTGCAAAACCCCAATACTCTTTACGCACTTGCTCGTGCAAATATTCGGCAAATGCTTCAGCGAGTCTATCGGCCACTGCTTTAACCATAATTTTATTATAGTCATCTTGCTTGGCGTCAAAGGCATCAGCAAGGTCGTCCTCTTCAAGGCCACCTGTTACCGCAAACGCACCAAAGTAATCAGGTGTGCCTTTTGGCGCGATGTAATCGGCTAAACAATAATTCGCAAAATCGGTTTTTTCGGTTTGCTGACGTAAATGGCACGACGTAGTTAACAACTCTTTGCGCGTCTCGTCGGTGTATATTTCAATATCGTCACCCACACGGTTTGCTGGGAATAAACCAATTACACCCAGCGGTTGCAAGCTCCCTGATTGCTCAAGTTCGTTGAGCATATCGTTGGCATCTTTAAATAAGCTTTGCGCCTGCTCGCCAACGACTTCATCAGTCATTATGCGCGGGTATTTACCTGCGATTGACCACGTCATAAAGTATGGCGTCCAGTCGATGTATTTGCGTAATGTCGCGATTGATACATCTTTAAACTCAGTGACACCGAGCTTTTTTGGCACCGGCGGTGTGTAGTTATCCCAATCAAGCTGGGCGGCGTTATCACGAGCGCGTTGAATAGTCACCGGTTTTGAGCGCGGCTTTTTACGCGCTTGTTGCTCTCGTACTTTTACATACTCAGCTTTGGTTTTTTCTAAAAAGGCAGGCTTTAACTCTTTTGATAACAGGTTTGAAACCACGCCCACAGCGCGGCTGGCGTTATTTACATACACCACGCCTTTGTCGTATTGCGGCTCAATTTTAACCGCAGTGTGTGCTTTAGATGTAGTCGCACCGCCAATCAATAACGGCAGTTCAAAACCACGACGTGTCATTTCTTTAGCAACATGCACCATTTCATCAAGCGATGGCGTAATTAGGCCTGACAAACCAATAATATCGGCTTTTTCATCAATGGCGGTTTGCAGTATTTTTTCTGCCGGTACCATTACACCTAAATCAATCACTTCGTAGTTATTACATTGCAGCACAACGCCGACAATGTTTTTGCCAATGTCGTGCACGTCACCTTTAACGGTCGCCATAATAACTTTACCGTTAGTGGCGCCTTCTTCTTTTTCGGCTTCAATGAATGGGTCTAGGTAGGCTACGGCACGCTTCATTACTCGCGCTGATTTAACCACTTGAGGTAAAAACATTTTACCTGCGCCAAATAAATCACCAACCACGTTCATGCCATCCATTAACGGCCCTTCGATGACGTGAATAGGTTTATCGGCACCCGCGCGGCACTCTTCGGTGTCTTCGTCGATGTATTCTGTAATACCCTTTACAAGCGCATGTTCAAGGCGCTTTTCAACAGGCCACGTACGCCATTCTAAATCCTCAACACGCTCAGCTTGCGCCATACCTGAAAACTTAGGTGCAAGCTCTACTAAGCGCTCGCCCGCACCGGAGTCGGTATTTAAAATTACATCTTCAACGGCTTTACGTAGCTCATCGGGGATATCATCATAAACAGCGAGTTGCCCTGCATTTACAATACCCATGTCCATGCCTGCTTTTATGGCATGGTATAAAAACACCGAGTGAATCGCTTCACGTACAGGGTTATTACCACGGAACGAGAACGACACATTCGACACCCCTCCCGACACTTTACAATGGGGCAAGTTTTGTTTGATACGGCGCGTGCCTTCAATAAATTCAACGGCGTAGTTATCGTGCTCTTCAATACCCGTTGCAACGGCAAATATGTTTGGGTCAAAAATGATGTCTTCCGGTGGGAAGCCTATTTCATCAACCAAAATACGGTAACTGCGCTCACATATTTCATACTTGCGATCGGCGGTATCGGCTTGGCCATCAGTATCAAACGCCATAACAACAGCAGCGGCACCAAAGCGCTTAATAATTTTAGCTTGGCGAATAAACGGCTCTTCGCCCTCTTTTAGTGAGATTGAGTTAACAATCGCCTTGCCTTGAATGCACTTTAAGCCCGCTTCAATCACTTCCCACTTGGAGGAATCGACCATGATAGGTACTTTAGAAATATCAGGCTCTGAGGCAATTAAGTTTAAAAACTTCACCATTGCGGCTTTTGAGTCCAACATGGCTTCGTCCATATTGATATCAATTACTTGCGCGCCATTTTCAACTTGTTCACGGGCAACATTAAGGGCGGTTTCATAATCTTCTTCCATGATCAATCGCTTGAACATGGCTGAGCCGGTTACATTGGTACGCTCACCGACGTTAGTAAATACTGCTATTTGTTGTGTCATGTCGGTTTCCTAATTTAAGTTACACGCTTCAAGGCCAGATAAGCGCATACGCACTTCAAGCTCAGGTAACTGGCGAGGCTTAACCTCTTCAAGGCCTTTGGCAAACGCTTTAATATGAGCAGGCGTTGTACCACAGCAACCGCCAACAATATTAATAAAACCCGATTTACCCCAGTCAATGATCTCTTTTGCCATTTCTGGCGCTTCTAAATCGTATTCACCAAACTCATTCGGTAAACCCGCGTTAGGGTGAACAGAGACAAAGGTTTCGCATACCCGTGACAACTCTTCTACATATTGGCGTAATAAATCAGGGCCAAGGGCACAGTTAAGGCCGATAGAAATAGGCTTGATATGACGAATGGAGTTATAAAATGCTTCAGTGGTTTGCCCTGACAGTGTACGGCCCGATGCATCAGTAATAGTGCCTGAGATCATCACTGGTAATGTACGTCCTGCTTGTTCAAATGCTTCTTCAACAGCGAATGAGGCTGCTTTGGCGTTTAGAGTATCAAAAATAGTTTCAATCAAAATTAAATCAGCGCCGCCTTCCATTAACGCAAGGGTAGATTCAACATACGCCGTGACTAATTTATCAAATGTCACGTTACGATAACCTGGGTCATTTACATCAGGCGAAATTGAGCACGTTTTTGACGTTGGCCCCAGCACCCCTGCCACATAACGTGGTTTTTCAGGATTTTTTGTGGTGAACTCGTCACAAATACTGCGCGCTAACTTGGCTGACTCCAGGTTTACTTCACGGCTGATGCTTGCCATGTCGTAATCTTCCATAGAAATGGTGGTCGAGTTAAAGGTGTTAGTTTCGATAATATCAGCACCGGCATTTAAAAAGCCACGATGAATATCAGCAATAATTTTAGGCTGAGTCAGGCTTAACAAGTCGTTATTGCCTTTAATTAATACATGCCAGTCTTTAAAGCGCTCACCACGGTAGTCTTGTTCTTCTAATTTGTGCTCTTGGATCATGGTGCCCATAGCGCCGTCGAGGATTAAAATTCGCTGTTTTAGCGCCTCGGTTAGTTCTGCATGTTTATTCACTGTATTACTCGGCATAGTTGTTAGTCCTTACTGCTTGGCTAACGAGATTAATATCATAAGGTGTGGTTTGATACACATAGTAATTTAACCAATTCGAAAATAACAAAAAGGCATGGCTTTGCCATGTTTTCGACGGCTCGTTATCTGGGTTGTTATCAGGAAAATAATTTTCAGGGATTGCGGCGTCAGGCCCTTTTGCTAGGTCGCGTTGGTATTCGCCCTTTAAGGTGTCGGCATCGTATTCTGGGTGGCCGGTAATATAGACCTGACTGCCCGATTTATTTTTAAGTAAGTATGCACCCACTTGCTCCGAACCTGCGAGCACAACTAAATCTTCGCAGGCATTTATCTTTTCAATATCTATATGGCCAAAACGAGAATGTGGCACTACAAAGGTATCATCAAAACCACGGGTAAGCGCGGCGTGTTCAAAGTAACAATGATGAGTAAATACACCACTGAGTTTATTAGGCTTTAATTCGCGTTTTAACCCGTAGTGATGAAATAAACCTGCATGCGCCGCCCAACACGAAAACAAAGTCGATGTAACATGTTGCTCAGCCCAATCGAGAATCACTTTAAGTTCATCCCAATAGGCAACGTCGTCGTATTCTAAATGCGCCAGCGGTGCGCCAGTTACTAGCATGGCATCGTAGTTGTTGTCTTTTACTTCTGAAAAATAACGGTAAAAGGTGTCTAAATGTTGCTCAGAGTTACTGCTACTACGGTGAGTGTCTAAGCGTAAAAGCTCAACATTCACTTGCAAAGGGGAATTTGCCAGTAAGCGAATAAACTGAACTTCAGTTTCTACTTTATTCGGCATTAAGTTTAAGATAGCCAGTCGCATCGGGCGAATTTCTTGCGTTTTCGCACGGGTTTTTGGCATTACAAAGACGTTTTCTTGACGTAGCTTTGCAATGGCAGGCAATTCATCCTTTACTGTAATAGGCATTCATTCACTCCACGCATCATTTTAACCAATGGTTAATTATGAACGGTTAGCGATAAATTTCAACCTCTAGATGTATAGATGTCTAAATGAATTTTATTTAAGTCGGTTTTACCCTAAGTCATAGGTCACGTTAAACCACTATTAAGGTATACCGTGACCTCCATGAACTAAGCTACACTTCTAGCTGCTTATTGGCTTTTACCCACTAAAATTAAGTTTTGCTGGGGCGGTATTAAGTAGTCAGCACCGTTTGCAGTGATGACTGCCATTTCCTCAACGGAGATGGTTTTAAAAGTATCGCTACTTAAACGCCAGCTGAAAAAACCATCAAAAGCAAACACCATTCCCTCTTTAAGCTTACGCTGAGATGCGGGCCTTACTTGTGCACTTCGAGATCCCCCCAAGTTAGGGCCCGTGTCATGTGCAACATATCCTACAGGATGACCTGTACTCCAAGGCACTGGTTCTGAATTGTATTTATTCATTAATACGGTTTGCGCATCATCGACCTCAATTCCCTTTACACCTGGTTTCATTGCGTTAAAAGCAGCAAAACCACTGTCTCGTGCGTTCACCCAGTATTGTTGAATATTGGCGGGCGCAGCCGTTTCGCCTTCCCTAAGTACGTATGCAAAGCGTTGGATATCGCTTACCCATTTATTATGAAGCTTTACACCAAAGTCAATTTGTATGACATCACCAGGCATAATCACTTTATCGGTAGAATGAGAGTGGCCTCGGTCAGGGCCTGAATTTACATTCGGGTTTTGGTCTGCAGCCCAAGCATCCGTGACCCCATGAGCTTTCATTTTCATTTTTAAAAATTTAGCCACTTCTGCATCGGTCGTTTTACCAGGAACAATAATGCTATATGCTTCTAGTTGCCACTTTGCTGAAAGCATCGCAGCTTCTTTCATTATTTCAACTTCAGCCGGTAACTTGATTGATAGCCATTGATAAACCACCTCTTCAGATGATATTAACTTCTCAGCCTGCTCAGCACTTAATAAACTAGTCAGTTGCTTATATTGCGAGTGCGATAGCCCATCGGCCTGTGCATTAAGATCGGATACATTTATTGCAATTCGACGAAACGATTGCGTGTTTATAAACTCAGCGGCGTATTTTAATGCGGACACACTGCGAGGTACCGATATAACCTTTTCGTGTATATCAAGCTCATCAAGTGCCTTTGCTTCGCTTGAAGGAGAGTAAGCAACGGAATGAAACTTTCCTTTTTCAACATAGAATAAATAAGCCGCTGGTGAACCTGCGTTTTCACAACCTATATGATCCGCCAGTGGATCATTGTTGTTTTCTCGACATACGACGAGCCAAGCATCTACATCAGCTGCTTTTAAGGCATTTGGAAGCAGTTGATTTATACGTTGTTTTCTTATTTCAGGCCAAGGTGAATCAACTGCCTGCGCATTAGGGGTTATTACGCTCAATATAAATAAAGCGACCGTTACGATTAGTGTGTGTATTGTCATATTTTTTCTTATTTTGTTGTGGTTTAAATACGTTAGCACACGCAGATAAAACTATACATTTAACAAGATAAAACGATAAACATATATTCAACGCCCCATTCGTTGACTGTTTCACCCCTCAACAACTACAATACAACATTGAAATTTTTATTATTATTTGAAGGCTTTCCTCCATGGTTTTACCTGATAAGTTTATTTTCTCGATGAGTCGAGTATCTAAGGTTGTGCCACCAAAGCGCACTATCTTAAAAGATATCTCATTGCATTTTTTCCCTGGCGCAAAAATTGGTGTACTTGGCTTAAACGGCTCAGGTAAATCAAGCTTGCTGCGCATTATGGCTGGTGTTGATCAAGAGTTTGAAGGTGAAGCACACCCTCAGCCTGGTATTAAAATCGGTTACTTACCGCAAGAGCCGGTACTCGATGAAAGCAAAACCGTGCGCGAAACCGTTGAAGAAGCGGTCAGTGAAGTTAAAAACGCATTAAGTCGTCTTGATGAAGTGTACAACGAATACGCGATGGAAGATGCTGACTTTGACGCGCTAGCCAAAGAGCAAGGCCAACTAGAAGCCATCATTCAAGCCCATGACGGCCACAACATTGATAACGTATTAGAACGTGCTGCTGATGCACTTCGCCTGCCTCCTTGGGATGCTAAAGTTGAAGTGTTATCAGGTGGTGAGCGTCGTCGTATCGCGATTTGTCGTTTATTACTTGAAAAGCCAGACATGCTTATTCTCGATGAGCCAACTAACCACTTAGATGCTGAATCAGTTGCCTGGCTTGAGCGATTCTTACATGATTACGAAGGCACCGTTGTGGCGGTAACGCATGACCGTTACTTCCTAGATAACGTAGCAGGTTGGATTTTAGAGCTAGACCGTGGTGAAGGTATTCCGTGGGAAGGTAACTACTCTTCTTGGCTTGAACAAAAAGATGCGCGCCTGCAGCAAGAGCAAAAATCTGAAAAAGCCCGCCAAAAATCAATTGCTCAAGAGCTTGAGTGGGTACGTTCAAACCCGAAAGGTCGTCAAGCTAAGTCTAAAGCGCGTATGGCGCAGTTTAGCGAGTTACAACACTCTGACTACCAAAAGCGTAACGAAACCAACGAGCTATTCATTCCACCTGGCCCGCGTTTAGGCGACCAAGTAATTGAAGTTAAAAACTTGAAGAAGAGCTTTGGCGATCGCGTATTAATCGATGACTTAAACTTCACCATGCCAAAAGGTGCCATTGTTGGCATTATCGGTGCCAATGGTGCGGGTAAATCAACCCTGTTTAAAATGCTAAGCGGTGAAGAAAAGCCAGATAGCGGCGATATCACCATTGGTGAAACAGTTGAGCTTGCAACCGTTGATCAGTTCCGTGGCAACATGGACGACAGCAATACGGTTTTCCAAGAAATCGCTGATGGCCAAGATGTGCTTAAAATTGGCAACTTTGAATTCCCAAGCCGTGCTTACGTAGGCCGCTTTAACTTTAAAGGTAATGACCAACAAAAGTTTGTTAAGGACCTATCAGGTGGTGAGCGTAACCGTTTACACCTAGCCAAGCTATTAAAAGCAGGCGGCAATGTCATCTTACTGGATGAGCCAACCAATGACTTGGACGTTGAAACATTACGTGCGCTTGAAAATGCAATTTTAGAGTTCCCGGGTAATGTTATGTGTATCTCGCATGACCGTTGGTTCTTAGACCGTATTGCAACGCATATTCTTGATTACCGTGATGAAGGTCAAATTAACTTCTTTGATGGTAACTACACAGAGTATGAAGAGTGGCTTAAAAAGACACTAGGTGCAGCAGCAGCGCAACCTAAACGTATTAAGTATAAAAAGATTGGCTAGGTTATAGGTTCTAGGTTCTAGGTTCTAGGTTCTAGGTTCTAAACATATTTTAAGCCCTGCATTTATGCGGGGTTTTTTATTTTAAATGAACAAATCGCACTCTCAATTAGTAGATTATTGGCTATAATATGAACTCCCACATTAATTAATGGGTCATAATAGTTATGAATAATCGTCGCAAATATACTCGCGTGTTGTTTTCTACCCCCGCAACACTATTATTAAACGAGCAAAGTTATAACTGTGAACTGCTTGATGTATCGCTAAATGGTGTATTGATCAGCCATCCCAGTGGCTTAAAGGCAGATAAACATCAGTCGGCAGAACTTAACTTTACCCTACCTGATAGCCAGGTAAGCATTGCCATGGCTGTTGAGATTAGCCATATTGAACCTCTTCATATCGGGTTGCATTGTACGCATATAGATATAGACAGTATCACGCACCTTAAGCGTTTGGTTGAGCTTAACCTTGGAGATGATACACTGCTTCATCGGGAACTTGGCATGCTGATACACACACCACAATAGACTAACCAAAGGAAGTTGATTACCATAGTGCAAACTGTGCATTATGGCGAATTATGACTTTAAATCCACACTTACCTTTGGTCTATCATCCTAATTACTCATTTAACTTTGACCCTAAACACCGCTTTGTAATGAGCAAATTTGCGAATTTATACCAACACGTCAAAGAGTTAGGGTTAATAAATAGTAATTTAATTCAACCGAGACTGGGCAATCCAGATGATCTTGAATTAGTGCACTGTGCCAATTACTTAGACGACTTATGGCATAATAAGCTCGATGAAAAAGCCCTCAGACGCATTGGTCTACCTTGGTCGGAACCGCTCATAGCGCGTACATTTACCGCACCACTTGGCACTCTTGAAACAGCACGCCTTGCCCTTCAACACGGCTTAGCCTGCCACTTAGCTGGTGGCACTCATCACGCGCACACAGATTTTGGCTCCGGTTATTGTATGGTTAATGACTTGGCATTTACTGCACAAACCTTAATACAAAACAAAGAAGTGACCAATATACTTATTTTTGATTTAGATGTTCACCAAGGTGACGGTACGGCTGCAATGCTTACCCATCAACCTTATGCATACACCTGTTCAATTCACTGTGAAAAAAACTTCCCCTTTAGAAAGTCGCCGAGTGACTTAGACATTGGGCTCGCCAATAATATGCAAGATGATGAATACTTGGGTGTTGTTGATGACACACTGCAATTTTTATTAAAAGAGCTTACTCCTGACCTTGTGCTTTATGATGCCGGTGTTGATGTTTGGCAAGAAGATGGTTTAGGGAAATTAGATATCTCATGGCAAGGCATAGAGAAACGGGATAACTTAGTGATAAAGCGCTGTATTGAGCATAATACACCAGTTGCCACCGTGATCGGTGGCGGCTATGACAGAGACCATTTGCGCCTAGCTAAACGACATGCCATTGTTATAGAGCAAGCTGCACGTTTTTAATAGTGGTGGTACAAGTTTAAGCTACACTTTAAGCTTATAAATTAATAGAGGTTATTATGCGGTTATTATTTTTTATGTTGCTGTTCGGTTTAACGACTACAGCGTATTGCGAAGAAGAGGCAAAAGAATTACCACCTATAAACCCAGCATATAACGCGGAGCATGCAATGGCACTGGTGAATCAAGGTTCACGTATATTTGCTGTTAGCTTACCCACTTACAAGCAACCTTATGACGTACAAGTAGTGTATAAAATTGATAACCCTGACGTTGCTTTTTTAAATGTTGTAAGAGGTGCTGATTTGATAACCATAAAGCCTAAGCCGTTTAATATTCAACGTTTAATGCGTGGTGAAGAGATAACAATAACTGCTGATGTGTATAACGGTGATTATCGCCGTGATGGCACTTTAGTATATGAAGATCGCACCATCGAAATGAGTAAACTACTTTATGCCCGTGAATTAGATGATTTAGCTGAGTCATCACAATGGCAGGAATATGATTTAATTACCTTAAAAGAAAATGAGCGTATTTATATTCATAAAATAAGTCAGGCTCCTAGCTTTAATCACCTTATTTTTGTCGATCTAGCGAACGCATGCTTGCAGAAGTTTCGCACTTCCAAACGAGTACCAAAAGAGAATGAACTCACGTATAAATTCATTAACTGCGGCACCTTAAAACCACTGTATTTTGATAGTGAAGACTTAAAATAAAGTCAGATGTGATTATTTTGATTTATTCAGTGTTTTAATAATTATTGCTAAACCTTGTCGCATTTTTTCACTCGACTGCCCAGCAAAGCCAAGTCGAACGTAACTTTGCTTACCAGGTTTTAAACTGCGTACTCCATCTTTAAAATAAAACTCAGGCTCAGTTTGTACGTAAACACCGAGCTGCGCCAAGGCTTTTTTTAAGTGTTCAACGGGTCGATTAAAGTTAACCCACATCGCCATACCACCATCGGGTTTTATATACTCAATTGGATACCCTTTTGCTTGAAGCATAATTAAATTGCTATCCATCGCTTCATAGCGTTGCTTATAGAGCTTGGTCATACGCTTTAAATGGCGCTCAAAGCCGCCCTCTTTCATCCAATGTGCGACAGCTAATTGCATGACTACATCATTTTTATGGTTCATTAGCTGCTTCCATGCGGTTAATTGCGCGATTACCTGAGGCGCAGCACAAATATACCCAATCCGCGCTGCTGAAAACATGATTTTTGAAAACGTTGATAGGTAAATCACAATACCAGCGGGATCGTCGGCAGCCATAGGTTGCAAAGGCTGACAGCGGTAGTGAAATTCATGGTCGTAATCATCTTCAATAATCATCACGTTATGGGCATAGCACAACTGATATATTTGTAAGCGTCGTGTAGGCGATAAAGTCACTGTGGTCGGATACTGATGTAACGGTGTTAAATACAATAGTTTAATGGGATAGTATTCAAGTTGGGCTTTTAGATCATCAACACATAAGCCTTCATCATCTTGTTTTATATCTATAAGCTGTGCACCGCATGCAGCAAAGGCTTTTTTAGCAGGAGGATAACCTAACGTTTCACCGGCAACAAAGTCGCCTTTACCAATAAACGCTTTTGCTATTAAAAACAGGGCCTCTTGCGAACCATTACAAATTAATAAATCAGCGGGTTTCAAGTTACGTGCTTTTTGTAGATAACCTTCTATCTGTAGTTTAAGCTCAACAACGCCACTGATATCGCCATAGTGGAGTTTCGTCACATCTAAATAGTTAAATACCTGACTCATAGCTCTTTTAAACTCTTTATATGGAAAGTGAGCTAAATCAGGTAACCCCCCAGCAAAATTAAAACGATACTGGTTTAATTCCATCGTCTGAGGTGCCTCCAGCTGCTGAGAAAACTGATAAGGTTTAGCTGCTAATTTGGGTATGCCGCTCGCGTCAACACTGCTTTGAATAGGTAATGACTCGGTTACGCAATAGCCTGAACGCTGAAACGATACCAACCACCCTTCAGCAACTAATAACTGCAATGCATTCATAATGGTATGGCGATTTAATTGATATGCCTTTGCCATCACTCTCGCCGAGCTTAACTTAGTACCAGCGACCAAATCGCCTTTAATGATTGCATTACGAATCACCTGCGCAAGTTGTAAGTATTTAGCTTTGCCTGTGTCATTGAACTGAATATCTAAAGGGTGCATGCGCTACTCAACTGGTATAGAAGAAAAGTAAAAACTGGTTGTTTATAGATAACCAAAGAAAGGTAACTTATGCAATAGCTTGATAATAATTATAAGGACACACATGTTTACTCTACAAAGCCATCAAACGGATAAGTTGCTGTTAGCGCCATTAGAAGATAAGCACCTTGCCGGTTTATACCACGCGGGGCAATGCCATGAAATATGGCAATGGGTGTTTATGAACTACACAAAAACACGTCAAACACTTAATGATTGGTTTATCAATACAGCGCAATTTGATGCCGAGCAACAAGTAGTGTTCGCTATTATTGATAAGGCCAGTTGGCAAGTACTTGGCACTACCCGTCTATTCAAATTAGATAAACACAATAACAGCGCTGAAATTGGCCATACATTTATAGGTGCCCCTTGGCAACGCAGCTTTGTAAATACCCATGCTAAATACCTGCAATTACGTTATGCATTCGATGAATTAGGCCTAGTGCGCATTAGCTTTAATACCCATGAGCAAAACCAACAATCTCGTAACGCGATCACACGCCTAGGTGCTCGATTTGAAGGCATTAGTTATAAAAATAAATTACTTGCTAATGGATCATACCGTAACACCGCGAAATTTAGCATTATTGATCAGCAGTGGCCGACAATAAAATTTCAGCTAGAAGGAAAGCTATAATGTACCCAGCAAAACATTTCTGCCAAGATGACCGCCAGCAACAACTTGCTTTAATTAAGGGATATCCTCTGGCGACTATTTTGCTGCCACGCTCTGAAAGTAAATTAAACGATGTATGTCAAATCCCTTTACTATTTGATAGCTCCCAACAAATTTTTATCGGTCACGTAGCAATCTATAACCCGCTTTCAGCACTTAATGAGCAAGAGGTCGGCTTAGTGTTTAATAGTGAAAACTGCTATTTACCCCCTTCTTATGCTGATAACAAAACTTTACCTAGCTGGCTTTATGCCCGCGTTGAAGTGACGGCCGAAGTAAACATCGTTACCTCTCGAAGTAAGAAAAAACAAATAATGACATTATTAACGGATCACTTTGAACAACATTTTAACGCACTTGAGCAAGATAACTGGCAGATAACACAGCTTTCAGAAAAGAATTTACATGGTATGTTTCAGCAACTAACGTTTATCGAATTCAAACCTATTACTTGGCGCGGTAACTTTAAACTGAGTCAGAATAAACCTGATGATATAAGACAGTTAATTAAAACTAATTTGATAAAGGCAGGGCAACCAGGCATTGCTAAATTGTTTGGGGCTTGTTCACAAAGAAAACGAAAGGGGCTCATATAAAAACAGCCCAAGTTTAGAAAAACTTGAGCCGCCTTTGACAACATCTTCACACACAATTATAAAGATTCGGTTTTAAGTGCAATCTCTACACTTTATATTCATTGATGAAAGCTTAATTCACCTAACTGCGTGGTGGTTAAAATAAAAAGCAACTCAAGCCAAGTTCATCCTTAACTTGAGTCGTCTTTTTGACAACATCTTCACACACAATTATAAAGATTTGGTTTTAAGTGCAATCTGTACACGTTTAAATTCATTGATGAAAACTAAGTTCATCTAACTGCGTGGCGGTTAAAATAAAAGGCAACTCAAGCCAAGTTAATCCCTAACTTGAGTCGTCTTTTTGACAACATCTTCACACACAATTTTAAAGATTCTGTTTTAAGTGCAATTACTACACTTTAAATTCATTGATGAAAACTTAGTTCATCTAACTGCGTGTGTTTAAAATAAAAAGCAACTCAAGCCAAGTTAACCCTTAACTTGAGTTGTCTTTTTGACAACATCTTCACACACAATTATAAAGATTCGGAAGCAAGCATTTAAAAGCTAAACAACGCAGGTGTAGTCGTTCTTTATTTAGCTTGCTTGTTATCTTAAGTAACAATTTAGAGTAAATACTCTTATTTTACAACTGATAAAAATGAATCTGATAGATGAAAAAAAATAACCTATATATTTACTTGAAATCACATAATTTAGAAACAAACTGTCGGGCTAAAAATATAAAAATCATTTATTAAAGTAAAGGAGTTTTAATTATACCAATCGACTTAGAAATCTGATCCAATGTCCATATTCACACTTATTAGATTTGACTATGCATACAGCAGACGAATTTAAGAAGCTCGCAAAACAAGCGCCAAGTGGGCAGTTAAGGATGCGCAATTTGGCTTTGCACCACTTCACATTAGGTGAAGCACGTTCCCAGACAGCCATTAATTTTGGTGTAGCCAGAGGCAGCGTTAATTCTTGGGTATCTAACTATCTGAAACACGGGCTCGAGGGTTTACAAAAGAAACCAAGGCCTGAAAAAGCTCACCCGCTTTCCGAGGGCCCAGCAAAAACAACTCAAGTGCTTCATTCAAAACAATGCTGTTAAACAAGACGGTGGCCGCTTAATTGCTGAGGACCTACGAAGCTATATTCATGATACCTTGCATGTCAATTACGAATTGAGAAACGTCTATCGCATTATGTATTCACTTAGGTTCAGCTGGATAACCAGCTACTCGAAACATACCAAGCAACCTTAAAAGGCGCAAGACGCTTTTAAACAGCTGCCAACTGGAAACGATCCTTCACACCCCAGGGTATCTGCCATTAGATCGTATTGATGTCTGGCTTCAAGATGAGGCGCGATTTGGACAACAAAATCAGACAACCAGAATATGGGCTACTAAAAGCAGCAGACCGAGGGTAGTCAAGCAACAATAGTTCGAGTATAGCTATCTGCTCGGCGCGGTGTCTCCTAATAATGGAAAAACGGAAGCCTTGATCAGTCCGTTGGTGAACAAAGATGCCATACACTGCACATGAAGCAAATCAGTAAGGCAACAGAGGCCGGATGACATGCAGTTGTTATCTTAGGTGGTGCAGGCTAGCATACGGCAGATACCGCGCATCCATTTACTACTATCACACTGATTAAATTTCCTCCTTATGAGTCAGAATTTAACCCGATGGAGCTGCTATGGCAATGGTTGAGACAATGGCATCTATCTAATCGTAGATTCAATGGTTTTGAAGAAATCGTCGAAGAGGTATCACGTGCTTGGAACACGTTCATTTCCGATGTGAGGCGAGTGAAAAACCGGTGTTGGAGGGAGTGGATCAGATTGGTTAATTAATTATTGCAATTGGTATTACTCTACAGATTGTTAATAGAACTATCATAAATACTTTGTAGTTCAATATAATTTAAATAACACAAAAAAGCCGTCTCATTTCTGAGACGGCTTTCTTTAATTTAAATCCTGGCAATGACCTACTTTCACATAACAAATGCTACACTATCATCGGCGCTGTTTCGTTTCACTACTGAGTTCGGCATGGGGTCAGGTGGGTCCAAAACGCTATTGTTACCAAGAAAATTCTTTTAAATTTTCTTATTATTAATTTTTAATTTAGAGTCTTACGACTTA
>NZ_JBHNYL010000029.1:0-15496 GCF_054960735.1 Pseudoalteromonas sp. RWi3 | reverse complement strand
TTATAAACATTCCTTAGAAAATATAAAATTCTAAATATCAATCAAGCAAAGAGCATCGCCGCTTTTACAATGAATGGCGAAGATCATTGTTGCAAGTTCAGTATTAGCCAGTACAAATAAACATTCCTCAGAAAATATAAAATTTCATATACCAATCAAGCAAAGAGCATCGCCGCTTTTACAATGAATGGC
The DNA here is from genome assembly GCF_054960735.1 of Pseudoalteromonas sp. RWi3. Taxonomy (NCBI): domain Bacteria; kingdom Pseudomonadati; phylum Pseudomonadota; class Gammaproteobacteria; order Alteromonadales; family Pseudoalteromonadaceae; genus Pseudoalteromonas; species Pseudoalteromonas sp. RWi3. Next base: position 15,304 of record NZ_JBHNYL010000029.1, on the reverse strand, counting down.
GAAGATCATTGTTGCAAGTTCAGTATTAGCCAGTACATATGAACATTCCTCAGAAAATATAAAACTTCAAATATCAATTAAGCAAAGAGCATCGCTGCTTTTACAACAAATGGCGAGGGTCACTGGTTCAAGCCCAGTATTAGCCAATACATACAACCTTCTAAATAGACTAAGGCTTCGATAAAACTATAATTCTATTCAATATAAGCTAATTAAATTATTTATTGCATCATAGTTTTTTGATTTAACATGATAAAAAGCATCAGGTCATTATCTCAGCAGTGCAGTCTTTACTTTTAAAGTCATATTGAAAAATGGGCATTAGAACTGACAAATTATTGCGTTTTTCCGGAATAAATTACTTAAAAAACTTAACTAAGTGGTATCCCTAGAAACATGTGTCTTTAATCAGTCGAAATGAGAATCTCACTCAGTAGAGGTATTGCTGTAGTTGCTTCTCAGAGGATCAGACTTAATACTTCTTTCATTTGAAGTGGGAAATGTTAGCAATAATCTCATTTTCAGTGATACTCGGAAACTTGGCTGTTTATTCATAAAATTAGTAACGCTAGCTACTTTTATTTAGCTAGCGTTAAAAACGCGTTATAAGTATCAAATAAGATCTAAATACGCAAATTGAAGCTTAATAAAGCTGAATATATTTTTAAGTGTCGATGCTGGAAAAAAGCTTCACCGCGCTTTAATCTCGCGCCATAATTGCCTAGCGGGATTACATGTATTTTTGCAAAAAACCTATATCAAACATGTGGTTGATCTTTGTTTTTGAAAAGGCTTACATTAGTTGTACCGATTAACAATTTAGGAAGGGAAAATGTTATTTTTTTCAAGTCTAAACACTTTTCGTTTAAGTTGGAGTTGTCTAAGGCTATGATTCCGTTTGTTGTACTTATTTTAAATACAGCCACTCTCTAATTGTGACTTTCAAATGAGTAATGTGTTGCTTATTTGGAATGTATAGTGTTCAAAAAATGCTTTTGAACACTATTTGAGTATTGAGATTTAGCTTGTTTTTATCTCAAAATTGAACAGGTTAAATGTGCTTAAAGCGCTTTTCTAGTAGCGCTCTTGAGTTCAGCGTAAAATGACCTAAACCCCTTTCTAGGTATATGAAAAATCAAATCACCTTCCTTGTGAAGGTTGGCGAAGCGTACTTTACCCCAAGTGCTCTTTGAGAATGCTTCAACTATTTTTTCATGACCTTCAACGTTTTTCGGAGTCATAATCAAAGCTCCTAAATCACTGCAATGTCCTGAAAAGATAATCTCTCGGCTATCAACATAAAATACTATTGAAGTATTTTTCAAAGAGTCTTCCAAGCAGAGTGAACTTTTAAGTTCAACAATTTGGAGTCTTGTATGTTTTTTGTTCATCAAATCGTAATCTAAGTACATTTGATATTGAATACTTTCGAACTCTGATTTGGCAAAAAACTGGAAAGTATGGTTGTTGCTCCTGTACCACCCATTACTTTTCATTTGTGTAAACGTAAAAGATATAAAAAAGATGAATACAACAACAGTTGTTGCTAGCTGAGATAATTTACTCATTTGTCTTCCTTTAAGTAGTTTAATTAAAATCATTTATTTCGTTTTGAACATCGAAAATCATAATGACCAAAAAAAGGTCGACACTTATTCTATAGAATAAAACTAGGCTGAACGGCCAACTAAAATATTTAATTTATGAAGTTATTTGTGTACACCGTAATTATTGTTAAGAGTTGTTCATGAACAACTTAGTTAAAACAAGTGAATAGAGTGAGTGTTGTACATGTACAATTTTAGCTTTTTGTTAAGCAGACAGTTATTTAAGCAATATCTCCTGAGCGTTGTTTGCAAATTGACCTTAAATTTAATTCAGAAACTTAAGAAGTCATGATTTCATAATAGTGCTTTTTTCACTATTAATGACATAAAACCGACACTATAGTGAAAAAAAAGCACTATTAAGTTAAGGTAATAAAGCGTTATTTCGTCACCTTAGTTGCTTTAATAATTGGTGCAATATTTATCCTAAGCCTACTTGGAATTACTTTTTTGTTTTTAGCTTCTGGCGAATAGCTTATGATTTCATGTTTTGATAGGCCAAGTATTGTCATGGCGCTGTCGGCTGTTACCACATAGCTGCTTAAGTTAAATAGTTGCTTGGTTGGTGATGATGTGGATGCAGTTAGTTTCTCAATTGCTCACTGAAAAACCACTCATTTTGTAGGCTATGAGCAAGGTGGTAGAGTGGAAAGTATTTGTATTTAAATGGTAGAGCATTAAACGGGTTGCTCTGTGCATCATATAACTCTATCCATCTTTTAAAATCACAATTTAGTAAATCATAGCCTCTTCTGGTGGCTGTAAGTAAGTTCTCACTGCTTGGGTGTGATAAATTAGGCCAGTAGGTATTGTATTGGTGAAAGTAAACAAAGTCTGCCAAAAGACAGTCACAGATTTCGTCAATAAACAAACACTCTAAGGCATCATTCAATGGTTCCGACTTGAGAGAGCAGCTACACATTTCATTAGTGCAAACACCTTCAAGCAAATTTATTGACCACTCAAGTTTATGGTTACATAAATGGCAAACATCAATTAACCCAACACCATGGATTGAGCACTTAAGGTTGTCTATATACCGCCACTCTTCTTTGAGGTAACCAGTATTTCTTATACAAATAGGGCAAACTCTTGGAGTTTCAATGTGGTAGTTTTGAAACAGAGCAGAGTGCCTTCTGGAGCTTAAATACTTTAAACTATGAGTTACAGGAAAAAACTCGTTTAGAGAACTAACTTGTTTAATGCTTAATGTATTGTTGATAGATGCTTTTAACTGAGCCTCATCAATCCAATCAAGCGGCATCTGAAACCCATTACGAGCAGTTAGTCTCAGTATGTAGCCAACAAGACTTTCATCATCTATTTGTTTCGGTATAACAGACAGCATTAGCTAAACTCACGTATATCGAGAATATCTAATATATGTGTATCGCTGAAAGCATCTTCATCAAATGGGTTATAGGCTGATGAATTGATGCCAGTGAGGTATGCATCCTCAAACTTTTCAATGTTTGTCTCTTCTGAGCTAAATGAGGCAATTGAAAATAGCTTTAAAAGCAGTCCAATTTTCCCTTCCGTAGCTACATGAAGTCGATTTAAAAGAACTAAATCATTACGTGAAAATGGTGAAAACTTAAAGATTTCGGCAGCATAGTTACAACAATTCAGCCAGCAATCGCAGCGGGAAGGTATGATTGTAAGAGTTTGTTCAGATAAGAACCTTTTCGAATAACTTTTACTGTTAAAACGGAAAACTTAACCTTTCTCAAAGAAGCTTACTCTAAGTTAAATAGAAATCGAGAGAAAGTGCTTAGCAACTCATGAATCTGTTTGTAAAAATAGTATCTGAGAACTTATTGAGCTAATACCTCGTTGTTAAACTTTACTTAACTGACTGAGAATTTCATTTCGAATGACAGATACCACGCGTAAGAAAGTGCTGTCGGTAATGGACGATACCGTGTGAGATATATCTTACAATACTGTGCGTGTTGTCAGTTAATTTTGATTAAAATACATTAGATAAAAGCTTAAGTAATTGATTTTATTTAAAATAGCATTTGTTTCATAAATGTTGCAATAAAATAATTCTTATTTGCTGCTATCAGTATTTTAGGATTCTATTAGAATTTAACACATCAAGACGATACAGACTCAACGATTGAGCTGATGCCAAGGAAATGGATTACGGCAAATAAGCATGAAGCTAGGCAAGAAGCCAAATGGACAAGCTTACATGGATGACAAGGAAGAACAAGGACACTGCCAGGATGCAGTACATTAGCGGAGCTAATGATAAGGATGACACAAAGGATTATATTACAGGAAGTAATAGGAGCGCTTGGAAGCGTAGGATAGGCCAAGATGGCAAGTGGATTACACTAGGATGTGTTGGATATTGCATTGATGCAGTGTGAGGGTGTATTTAGGATGTATACCCGTTCAGGGGATGATAAAAAAGGTAGCTTCGGCGTAGGTATGGATGCCTTATTATGGATGAAGTCAGAATGGGGCGTAACTACATGTTACGCCTTAGTTTTTTCAGTAGATAAAACAGTTCAAGTTAGTTCGGCCTTAAAGCGGTTCTCATATTTTGTGCGGTGGCACAACAACACTCTTCAGCATTTCATTTTCCATAAATAAAACACCTTGGTACACGCTTTGTCCATCGCTTGAAAATTCAAACATAAATTCACTTTTTATCCCTGGCTTGCCACTCTTTAAAATACCAAACCGACGCTTGGTGCATGCGACACTCATCAGTTGTACTTGCAGTTGTTCACTTTGACGCTTGGCATGCGCATTAGCAGCTTCTGCCACTTTTCGGTTTAGCCAAAACAGATAAATTACACTGCCTATAAGGATGAATGTCCACAAACTTGCCATTTTAAGAGAATAACCTTCCAATTGCGCGAGCGAGAGTTTCGCTGCGGTTTTCTTTTCGTAATAGACCTAGTAGATGAGGTCGAATTGTTGGAATTGCAACTAGATCAGCAAAAATACTTGGGAACAGTGTATCAATTTCTTTATGATGCGCACAGTTATCCATAAATATATGTAGTCTTTGCGGGTCTTCTAATAAAGAATAACAACGCCCTGCAACGGTTAATAGCACATCTGAATCTGTGGCTAGTTCGCTTGCTAACACGGAATCAACGATTTGTCCTGTCAGCCCTTGTGCTTGAGAGTTCGACATGGCGCGCAGTGCGCATACAAGGGCTAAAGAATCATGTTCGTTAATTGCGTTTTTGGCGTGTTGAGAAAGCTGTTCAGTCAGGTCTACGGGAATATTAACATGTTCAAGCATAGCACTGAGAGGTTGCACTACTTCGACAGGGAGTTGACCCCATGCATCTTTCAAATTAATTAAGTTGCTATCGTTTTCCAAGCGTAACGCATAATCCGCGATACCTTGTAGAGCTAAACTTTGCCAATTATCAAAACCAATCTTTGCGCTAAAATACAGTTGCGCATACTCATAATATTGCGACGCAGGCTGCTTTAGTAATGTCTTTAGAAGAGCGTTGAATGCCGCAAGTTTATTGGCATTAGGCGTAAAGACATATGGGTTATTATCAAGTTTACCATCAGCTTGTTCGCCTGTTAGGTCATTGCCAAGTGCTTCTATAACCATGTTGGCAAAATGGTCGCGACTTGCGCACACTAGCTTGCTTTGCTCATCAACAGGAAATTTCAAAAACCATACGTAAGGTTCTTTACTGGCGGAGCTATCCCAAAATTGAATAGCGATCCATGCGTGTCCTGCAAGCGGATACGGGTAAGGGATTTGGGCTTGCTCAATAGCATTAAATTGTTTTTTATCAATTTTTGTTATGCGTCTGCCAATATCAAAAGCACGCCATTGTGTGCCAGCTCCATCAAGAAGCTGCCCTAAAGTCGCTATTTGCTCAGTCATTACCTTCTCTAAATTTTACTGCAATATACTAATAATTATACGTCATAGCCGCTTATGAGGGAACAGGGTATATACCCAAGCCACCTCAAGATGCAGAATTCAGCGTTTCACAGGGGCTTAATATCAAGGCGTTACTTTGCAAAAATGGCAGTCCCTTTTAAGAAGGAACAACGATGAGAGTAAGTCCCTGTGAAGCGCCCAAAGGGTTGGTTTAAAAGCGATTTATACGGCGTTATTGATTTTAACAATAGAACCACTATTATTTGCAATCAATGCCTTGCCTAAATCGCTTTTAATTCCAACTGAAACTCGTATCTTGAGGTGACTTGGGTATAATCTGCCTGTATATATACAAGGGGGAATAATGGTATACGTAATTCAGGATTATCTGGCGCAACTTGAAGATTTATTAAAACAGCATCAACTTTGGCAAAATGAGCCCATTGATGATCATGCGTTAAATTCTACAGTCCCTTTTTGCCACGATACCTTGGCGTTTGAGCAATGGCTGCAATTTGTATTCATAAAGAAAATGTCTTTGTTAATTAAGCAACAGCAACCTTTACCAAGTAATATGTCAATTGCGCCAATGGCAGAACTAATGCTGTCTAAATCGAGCGGTGGTGATGAAATAATCGAATTATTGAAAGAGATTGATAACTTTTTTGGAAGAGTAAATGATTGAACGTCCAGAGCCAGCTGCTTATGGTGAACTTGAAGTTTTATACCAAGATGAAGACTATATTGCGATAAATAAACCTTCAGGGTTGCTTGTGCATCGTTCTTTTTTAGACAAACATGAAACGCAATTTGCTATGCAAATGCTGCGCGATCAAATAGGACAACATGTCTTTCCAGTTCATCGATTAGACAGACCTACCTCAGGTGTTTTGTTATTTGCGTTGAGCTCTGGAGCTGCTCGCGACATCAATCAATTGTTTATTGATAATCAAATATCAAAACGTTACTTAGCTTTAGTTCGTGGTTTTGCACCTGATTCAGTTTTTTTAGATAAGCCATTGAAAGAAGAACTGGATAAAATTGCTGATAAGTTTGCTGATCAAGATAAGGCACCGCAAGAGGCACAAACGCAGTTTAATTGTTTGCATCAAGCTGCGTTACCAATTCCAATAGGTAAGTATCCTACTGTGCGTTATTCATTAGTTGAGTGTTTTCCTAAAACTGGCCGAAAGCATCAAATACGCAGGCACTTGAAGCACCTATCATTACCGATTATTGGTGATGTTAATCATGGCGATAATCAGCATAACCAGTTTTTTCGGGAACACTTTAAGCTGCGCAGATTAATGCTATTTGCAACTGAGCTTCACTTTGTGCACCCTTACACTAAGCAGGCTGTAAAAATAAAAGCGCCACTGGGTGAAGCGATGCTAAGCATTTGCAATCAGCTCGGCTGGCCACATCAAGAGAGGGATTATTAATGGCAACTGTTAGTATATTTGTCGGTAGCGTTTATGGTGGAGCAGAACGTTTAAGTGACGACGTGATTGAATTGATTGAGCAGTCAAACCATCAAGCAAAGCTTGTCACAACACCCACAGTAGAAGATGTTAAAGAAGCAAGTCATATTTTAGTGATCACCTCGACTACCGGTAAAGGTGAGATACCAGATAACTTACTCTCGCTTTATAGCGAGCTAAATAGCCAATTCCCCATGCTTGCAGATACACCTTACGGTATTGTTGCTATGGGTGATAGAAGCTATGGTGATACGTTTTGCGCTGCTGGTCGAAGCTTTGATGAGTTATTTCGTGATTTACAAGCAAAGCCAGTAGGTCATCGCTTAGAAATAGATGCCAGTGAGGACTTTGAACCTTGGCCCGTAACAGAGCCTTGGTTAAAGCAGTGGTTGACAAAATTACCTAAGTAAATAAAAAAGAGCGCATTAGCGCTCTTTATTATTATGTTACATTAAATACTAAGTACTTTTTACATCCACTTTAAGTTTCAGTTTTTGCCCTGGTTGCAAGTACTTTTGACCTGCCAAATTATTCCACTTAATAATATCGCTCACCGATAAATCAAACTTAGAGGCAATACGCGCTAGCGAATCACCGCGACGAACTTTATAAGTAATTGTTCGGTTGGTGCTGATTAAAGCTGTTTGATTATTACTACTCGTTTTATAAACTGTGAGTTTTTGACCTAACCGTAATACACTGCTTTTATTAAGCTTATTCCATTTAGCCAGCTCAGCAATAGTGACATCATATTCGCGACTAATATCCCATAATGTGTCACCGCTTTTAACTGTATGCGATAGTTTCTTTTGGCTTTTCTTATTCGCAGCTATACGCATTTGTTTAGGTAAATGCTCACTATTGATTGCACCATCACTTAGAGGCACGAGCAACTGTTGACCTACACGTATCGTATTTGATTGTAATTTATTAAGTGATTTAATTGCGCTTGTGCTGGTTGAGAACTTTTTAGCAATCACAGACAGGCTGTCGCCACTAGCTACTTTATATTGTTGCCAACGCAAGCGATCTTTAATATCTGTTTTAGCTAATTGTTGTTGGAAGCTGTCAACTTTATCCGAAGGGATAAGTAAAAAATGTGGTCCATTTGGATCAGTTGCCCAGCGATTGAAACCTGGATTTAAACGATAAAGTTCAGTTAAACTGATCTGTGCCATTTCTGCCGCTAAGGCTAAGTCGATTTGAGAGCCGATGTCTACGGTTTCTACGACTTGCGCATTAATGATTGGGTTCCACTTTAAACCAAATTCTTCTTGGCGTTTAAGTAAGTCAGAGAGTGCTAATAACTTAGGCACATACGCCGTGGTTTCTTTGGGTAAATCAAGTGACCAAAAATCGGTGGGTAAATGCTTCTTGCGGTTTTTTCTAATTGCCCGAAGTAAACGTCCTTCACCAGAGTTATATGCTGCAATTGCATTAAGCCAATCGCCTTCTAGTGTCTTATGCAAATAAGACAAGTAATCAAGTGCTGCACGAGTTGACTGGACAATATCTCGGCGACCGTCATACCACCAGTTTTGTTTAAGATCAAAGCGTTCACCTGTTTGCGGCATAAATTGCCAAATACCCGAGGCACTGCGGTGTGAATAACCAAATGGATCAAATGCACTTTCTACAACAGGTAGAAGCGCTATTTCAATTGGCATTTCGCGTTTTTCAACTTCTTCTACAATAAAATGTAAATATGGCTCAGCACGTTTGGAAATTCTATCGAGATAAGATTGATGGCGAGCATAATAATTACGCTCGGTAACAACCGGGCGGTTTTGCGGTACTTCGATTGATAATTGATAGCGAATTCTTTCCCACACATCATCAAAAATAGGGGAAGCATCATCAAGTTCATTCACTTGAACGTATTGCGCATTTAGCATTAATGCATCATTGATTTCGCTTGGGCTTGCGCCATCAAATTGCTCAACAGACTGATTAGCATTGATGCTATCTGTTTTGTTATTAGAATGTGTTGAAGTTAATGTTTGACAACCACTTAGCACTAAAGCTAAGCCTAAAACGAGTGGGGATTTTTTCATAAATACCAATACATCAGGTAAAAAACTCGGCGAATACTACCCGTTATGAGCCAACATTGCCACTTTATGACCACCTAAAAACTGCAATAGTGATGTTTATAACCCGATAATAAACTAATTATTATCGGGTTATAATTTTAGAAGTGGTCTTTCCAGGCTCTAAGACCTGCAAAGTTTTGCCAAGGTTCATTATTTTGTAATGTGTTTTCTGATTTATACTGATATTCAATAGGGATATTTTGACTAATACCTGAGATATCACTGCGCATAAAAGGGTTTATTTTACGCTCTAAAGCGATGCTGCTAGGTAAGGTAATTTCATCATTCTTGCGTTTTGTATCTACCCACTGTGCATACTCAATTAAGTCAGCATTAGTAGGCTCAACTGTTAGAGCGAATGCTAAATTTGCTTGTGTGTATTCATGGGTACAATATATTTTACACGTCTCTGGCAGCTGTTTTAATTTATCAAAAGAGTGCTGCATTTGCTCTGCGCTACCTTCAAATAAACGCCCGCAGCCCCCGCTAAATAAGGTGTCACCGGTAAATGCTAAGGCAGAGTTTAAATAACAAATGTGATCTAGCGTATGACCTGGGGTATGGATGACAGCAAACTCAGTATCAAACACTGTGATAGTGTCGCCTTCATTTAGTGTATTTGTTATCCCTTTAAACGGACTGTTGCTTGGGCCATATACTTTGATGCCTTCAAATGCTTTACACAAGGCAGCCACGCCATCGGTATGATCATAATGATGGTGAGTTATTAATATACCAGCGAGTGTTAAGCCATGTTGACTCAAATGAGTCATGACAGGGGCAGCTTGACCAGGGTCTACGACCCAAGCGAGTTGGTTTTCATCGTGTGTAATACACCAAATGTAGTTATCTGAAAAGGCTTTGATTGCTTTGACTTGCACCATTTAACATTGCTCTATAAAGTGATCATATTGAACAGTATAACGAGCTTAGCAGATGAAACCAGCCCTTAGTTTTCAAGAAGGACCCAAGCCATTGTCATGGTATGAATTTCCTCATGGCGACTACTTGCGTTCTGATATTGAGCGTAAAATGGCGAAATGGCTACCACGTATGTTTGGCTATCACATGTTAAAGCTGGGTAACCTAAGCGGAGAGCTTAATACTAGCGCCAGTACCATTAAACACCAAGTATGCGTGGCTGAGTCTGGTCCTCATACGGGGGTTGTTGCTGATATTGATGAGCTACCATTTTATGAACACAGTGTTGATGCATGTATATTAAGTCATTGCTTAGAATACCATTCAGACCCTCATCATATTCTTCGTGAAGTACATAGAACCTTGTTACCGGGTGGTTATATGGTGATCACAGGCTTTAATCCGTTTAGCCTATGTGGACTGGCACAGTTATTGCCATTTAGTCGACAAAAGTTGCCTTGGACTGGCCGGTTTTTTACACCAGCACGGGTTAAAGATTGGTTGCATTTACTTGGTTTTGAATTAGTAAGTGACGAACGCTTTATTTTCTCATCACTGGCTCGAGGTACGCGTCTTTCTCGTTTTGCTCCATGGAGGCGTTTTACAAAGCAATACTTAAAGCCTATGGGCAGTGTCTATATGCTCGTGGCAAGAAAACGGGTAGCACCGCTAACTCCAATAAAACCCAAATGGCACGCTAGGCCACAGTTTTCACCTGTAAAAGGCGCTGGTCTTAGGCAAACCTCAAAGCAGCACCGTAAGCGGGATTGTTAACAATGATCGTGTCGGGTGGGGTAGTTGACCTGCTCGAATATTCATTTGAATTGCTGGGTGCAATAATTGTGGTGAGCTAAGGGTGGCGTCTCGTTTTTCTCTTGTTTCTATGTATGCATGTTCTGACTGTTGCAAATGAACATTTGTTAAACGCTGCTCTTGCACAGTGGTTTTGTTTGCCAGCTCTCGGCCATACGGTTGGTAGTCGTGACACATCCACATAATAGTTTTATCAGGCAGTGCTAATACCTTCTGTAAAGACGCGTAGAGTTCTTTTGCGCTACCGCCAGGAAAGTCACAGCGTGCAGTACCACTATCAGGCATAAAAAAAGTATCCCCAACAAAAAGGTTCCCCTCAATAAAGTAGCTTACACTATCAGGTGTATGTCCGGGGGTGGATATTATATCAAAATGTGTATTACCAAACTTGAAGCGCTCCCCATCATTAAATAGCTCATCAAATGGTGAGCCATCGCATGGCATATCAAGATGATACAAATGACTAAAATAAGCCTGTACTTGCGTTATGCCCTTACCAGTACCTAGTTTACACGTATGCTCAGTTTTAAGTTGTTGTTTAATATAACTTGCAGCAGTTATATGATCTGCATGGGCATGTGTTTCTAAAATCCATTCAAGAGTAAGTTTATGAGCTTTAACATAGTCAATGATTTGGTTTGCTGTGGTAAAAGTAAGTGTTGCACTTGGTGCGTCAAAGTCTGCGGGTGGGTCAATGAGTATTGCACTGTGAGTGTCTAAACAGCTCACTAAATAGGTGAATGTTGCGCTTTGTTTATGAAAAAAAGACTTAACAGCAATGGGCATTTTACAACTCCAATATATTATATAGCTAAATCTTATAACATATAACGGAATTGTAAAATGGTTTGCGATAAATTGAATACGTTACAGTAGAGTAAATAATTTATTCGGGCTGGTAGCCTTCATCCACAAGTAGATTTTTACTACCCGCAGCGTCACGTGCGAGGTCATCTACTATTTCATTGTATTTGTTACCACTGTGACCCTTAACCCATTTCCACGTTATTGCGTGTCTAATACAGGCTTCATCAAGGCGTTTCCATAAGTCGACATTTTTCACAGGCTTTTTCGCTGACGTTTTCCAGCCACGCTTTTTCCAGTTTGCAACCCAAGATTCAATACCTTGTTTTACATATTGGCTATCGGTCGTAAGGTTAATTTCACAAGGGCGGGTTAAACTTTCAAGCGCTACAATGGCCGCTAGCATCTCCATGCGATTGTTTGTGGTAAGGGTATAACCTTGGCTCATTTCTTTTTCATGACCGTTATAAAGCATGAAAATACCATATCCGCCGGGACCCGGATTACCTAAACATGAGCCATCAGTATAAATCTCTACGGTTTTTTGCACTGTTTTACCTTGATATTATGTACAATAAAGTGATTATAGAAAGATACCAGAATCAGGCTAAGTTCGATATGCAGCGCAGACAAATAGTTTTAGATACAGAAACCACCGGCATCGACCCTAAACAAGGGCACCGAATTATTGAAATCGGCTGTGTGGAATTAATAAACCGCCGGTTAACCGGCAATAATTTTCACGTTTATATCAATCCGCAGCGCAGCATTGAAGAAGAAGCAATTGATGTTCACGGTATTACCAATGAGTTTTTACGTGATAAGCCTTTATATCATCAAATAGCGCAAGAGTTTTTTGATTATATTAAAGGCGCTGAGCTTGTTATTCATAATGCTCCATTTGACGTTGGTCACATGGACAACGAGTTTGCTCTGCTTAATCAGGGTTATCCAAACACCCATGATTACTGTCAAGTTCTCGACACCCTTAAAATGGCGCGTGACTTGCATCCAGGACAGAAGAATAACCTTGATGCATTGTGCCGTCGTTATGATGTAGATAACACTAAGCGGACGTTACACGGCGCACTACTGGATTCTGAAATACTTGCAGACGTTTACTTAGCCATGACAGGCGGCCAAGTGAAACTCAACTTAAATCAGAATAAAAATCAAGGTAATGAGCAACAACAAAAAGCGATACGTCGTCTAAGCTTAGAGCGTGCACCACTAAAAGTGCTGTTAGCTAATGATGAAGAACAGACTGCCCATCAAGCACGACTAGATATCGTTCAAGACGCTGGCGGCCAATGTTTATGGCGCGCTGAATAAGGCCCACAATGAAACACTATTTATTTACATTGCTGGTGGTATTAATTTTACCACTTACACTGAGCGCGCAAAGTGATGATAAAATTACATTGCTAAAGCGTGACGGTCAACAGAACGAAGTGCCTTTATTAAATAATCGCTTCCGGATTGATTATAAAGTGGAAGAAATTAATCTTTTATTCTTTCGCAAACCTGGTACACCCGCTGTGGTTTTGGTGCAACCGGATGGCAGCAAGCTTTATGCGACGTCGGCAATAAAAGAACCGAATGTAGATTGGTTTGATGAAATAAGTTATGACTTAATAACCATTCGCGAGCCAACGCCTGGACCTTGGCAGGTGGTCGGCAGTATTTTGCCTGATAGCCGCATTGTAGTGATAGGTGATATTGACTTAAAAGTTGAACCGCTACCGCCGCTTCTTTTTAGAGGAGAGACAGTTAAAGTTACAGGTCAGATTTTAAATGATGGTGAGCCAATTGGCGTTGGAATGTTCCGTGATGTTGTAAGCCTTCATGTTGACTTTATCAGTACTAACAACAGTGATTATGCTAATTTTGGTGCAGGTACGCACAGTGTTGCACAATTTAGAGATAATGGACGTGGTTTTGACGAACGCCCTAAAGATGGAATATTTACAGGTGAGTTTAAACTTGCGTTTCCGGCGGGCCAGTGGCAACCAGAGCTGTATATAGAAACTCCGCTGTTAAAGCGCACCGTTGTCCAAGACATTATTGTAGTGAAAGAGCCTCCCTTTAGTTTTGACATCGCTTTAGCAGAGGACGATACCCTTGAACATGTTTTAACAGTTTCCTTAGACCCTGAAGTGGTAAAACCCGAAACAGTGCTTATTCAGGGTAAAATTTACTACCCGAACAATGAAGAGCAAATGTTTAATATAGAAGGTAATAGTTCGCTTACTAGAGAGCTCATTATTAAAAACTATGATTGGGGTCGCTATAGCGTTGAGTTATCAGTTTTTGGTACAAATATAAATGACCGTGAGTTTATGGCAACATTGCCAACCTATCGCTTTGAAATAGATAGGCCTATTGAAATTGTTCCTGAGTTACCTGAGCCTGTATTAACCGAAGCAGAAATAAAAGAGATTGCGCGAGCAAAAAAAGAAGCTGAGTCGATGTCTACAGTTTTGTTTGTTAGCCTTATTATTGGTGGTAATTTATTGGTTTTACTTATTGGCTGGCTAGCAATTCGGTTTTTTGTACAGAAAAAATCAATCATGCCAAAAATAAGTATTCCTTTTTTGAAGAAAAAAACTGCACCGGATGATGACACAGCAAATAACGAAAAAAATGAAGTCGACAAAAATGGCTCAAAAAATGATAAATCAGGTGAAATTTTAAACCTTTCGATGTCAGATGACTAAAAAACCTGTAAAAAAACAAAAAAGCCCTTGACGAAGTAGGGGCTGGTTCGTATTATTCACGCCGCTGCAAAGGGAGACCTAAGCAGCAAACGAAAATGCGGAGTGGTAGTTCAGTTGGTTAGAATACCGGCCTGTCACGCCGGGGGTCGCGGGTTCGAGTCCCGTCCACTCCGCCAATTTCGACAATTTGTAAGTAAAAGCTGGAGTGGTAGTTCAGTTGGTTAGAATACCGGCCTGTCACGCCGGGGGTCGCGGGTTCGAGTCCCGTCCACTCCGCCAACGCTTACACAACATATGGTTGTAAAACATATTCTTATTATGGAGTGGTAGTTCAGTTGGTTAGAATACCGGCCTGTCACGCCGGGGGTCGCGGGTTCGAGTCCCGTCCACTCCGCCAATAAGAAAAATAACAGTTTAAATACGCGCTGGAGTGGTAGTTCAGTTGGTTAGAATACCGGCCTGTCACGCCGGGGGTCGCGGGTTCGAGTCCCGTCCACTCCGCCACTATTTAAACACTGTTATATTACAAAATTTGTATGCTGGAGTGGTAGTTCAGTTGGTTAGAATACCGGCCTGTCACGCCGGGGGTCGCGGGTTCGAGTCCCGTCCACTCCGCCAACAAATTAAGTAATAACAAGTACAATGATATCTCTGCGGAGTGGTAGTTCAGTTGGTTAGAATACCGGCCTGTCACGCCGGGGGTCGCGGGTTCGAGTCCCGTCCACTCCGCCACTTGATATCAGTAATAAAATTAGTAAGTGTATTACCCCATACACATACCACTGCGGAGTGGTAGTTCAGTTGGTTAGAATACCGGCCTGTCACGCCGGGGGTCGCGGGTTCGAGTCCCGTCCACTCCGCCACTTGTTATTTCCTCAATAGCAAGGTAATAAAATCTCTTTACAATCTTTTAAAATAATTAGACTTTTTCTATCAGCTATCAGCTATCAGCTATCAGCTATCAGCTATCAGCTATCAGCTATCAGCTATC
>NZ_JBHNYL010000028.1:0-23174 GCF_054960735.1 Pseudoalteromonas sp. RWi3 | reverse complement strand
TTTAGAGCAATAAAAAAGCCTGATTAATCAGGCTTTTTTATTGCTCTAAAATTTCATTAAATGCTATTTTTTAAGTGCTAGCTTTGCACCTTTAAGCGATTTGCGTACACCTGAAATACGTGAACGGTTTTTAGCTCTCGCTTCACCAGTTGCTTGCCCTGAAGGCTTATTAGTATGACTACGACGTAAATGCGACGGTTTTTTGCCAATTTTATCAATTAGTACATCGCGGTTACTTACTTCATAGCCTTGTAAGTATTCACGCTTTATCTTTTGACCAATCAATGTTTCGATTTCAAACAACATATTTTCTTCTTCACGGCTAACAAATGAGATTGCTTCACCATGATTGCCCGCACGACCGGTTCTACCTATGCGGTGAACATAATCCTCAGCAAGCCATGGCAGATCAATATTAATTACACGAGGAAGACCATCAATATCTATGCCACGAGCAGCTACTTCAGTTGCAACTAAAACACGTACTTTACCTTCTTTAAAGTCACGAAGTGCGCGGCGTCGATTACCTTGTGTTTTATCACCATGGCAAACAGCTGCAGGAATACCATCAAGGTTAAGTTCTTTCACAAGTACATCAGCTGTGTCTTTCATATTGACGAAAACCAACACTTGCTGCCAATTTTTCTTACCAATAAGTTCTGATAATAACTCTTGTTTACGGCGCTCTTCAACGGGATAAACAACGTGATTAACCGTAGCTGCGGTGCTGTTTGTTTGATCAACACGGACAATTTCAGCTTGCTTCAACACTTTACTCGCAAACTGTTTAATAGCCGCAGGGAAAGTAGCTGAAAACAATAAAATTTGACGTTCTTCTGCACAGCCATTAATGACCGTCTGCATATCAGTGATAAAACCCATATCAAGCATACGGTCTGCTTCATCAAGCACTAAATGCTTAACCTGCGCAAGACTTAAATTACCTAACCGAATATGATCAAGTAAACGACCCGGTGTTGCAACAACGATATCAACACCTTCTTTTAAACCATTAGCTTGGCCTGCGATATTCACACCACCAAATAAACACACTGTTTTAAGTGATGTGTATTTAGCGAAATCTTTAATATTATTTGCTATTTGTTCCGCTAACTCACGTGTAGGCGCAAGCACTAAAGCACGTGGTGCATTAGTTGCAGTATGAGTCGTTTCAGATAATTTATGAATAATAGGCAATGAAAATGCAGCCGTTTTACCTGTCCCAGTTTGGGCGCTAGCTAAAACGTCTTTGCCTTTACGAACGACAGGAATAGCACCACGTTGAATGGGCGTAAGGATGTGATAGTTGAGTTCATCTAACGCCTGAATAAGTTCAGGAGAAAAACTAAAAGATTTAAAATTCATGCTGTATTACCTACGGCCACATATCAAGGGGTCGCAAATTATACAGTAAAAGTAAAGCAACCGTTAGTTAAAACAACTTAAACTCTCCTTTATCCTTAGCTTTTTAACAATAAGATGTGTAAAAAGCACAAAATAAGTTAAAAGCCATTCATTATGTACTAAGTAACAACGTACCTTTTTTTACATTTTTATACTTAGCTTATATTGCTTTTAACTGAATCATATGTGTATTATCCACCAGCCTTTTCAAAAGGCCTCACTAAAAATAAGGATAAACTGATAATGATAAAAAGATGTTTAGGTGCTGCAGTTTTAGCAACTGCATTTATTTCTATGCCATCACAAGCTAATAATGGCATTAACCCGTGGCAAGAATGTGGTATTGGCGCAATGGTGTTTCCAGATAATGGTGTTGCTGCGGCAATTTCTAACATTATTTGGGATTTAGGTACAACAGCCGTTTCATCAAACATCTCTTCAGTAGGTAGCTGTGAAGGTGCAAACGTTAAAACTGCACAATTTATTCAGCAAACTTTCCCAGTGCTTGAACAAGAAATTGCACAAGGTGAAGGTGAATATATTTCAGCAATGTTAAATGTACGTGGTTGTGATGCAACTGCTCACCAGCAAATCATCAGCACTGTGCGCAATGATTTTGCAAATGCACCTATAGATAACCCACAAGCTTTTTATGAATTAGTTGAAGGTCAAATTTCGACTAACTTTTCAGCTCAATGTGCTGCTATCTAATTATTTAAGGGCTTAACGGCCCTTTAATCTTCGGTTAAAAAATGAATTTAATTATTCCTGTTATTAGTTTTTTTTTATTTCTCTCTTTCTCTAGTTTTGCTATTAATTCACCAGACTCCTTAGCTAAAAATCCCACTTGGTTAAAGTTAGGCCACTATAAAAGCCATACAAAGCTCGAAAGCTATATTACTAACAACTCGTTTTTTTTAGCTCAAGATGGAAAAAACAACCCACTTTCAGAGCTTAAAGCGACTCTGCATGCCTTTGATACTGACCCATCGATGCAGTGCCAGTTTCCAGCTCGCTATCAGTGGCTAAAAGAACAAGGTATATCTTTTAAGCAAAGCACTGTTAAGTGTCCCGACTTAGAAAAGTGGCGAGACAGCCAAAAAATTCACTCTGTTAGTCTAGTATTTGCATCTGGCTACATGAGTAATCCTGCATCTTTATACGGCCATCTGTTACTTAAACTCAACCGTTCAACAAAAACAAAGAATCAGCTATTAGATTACAGCATTAATTATGGCGCACATGTTCCTGAAAATGAAAATGGCCTAATTTATATTACAAAAGGCTTATTTGGTGGCTACAAAGCAGGTTTTTCGGATCAGCTTTTTTATCGCCATCAACATAACTATGGCGAAATAGAATTAAGAGATTTATGGGAGTACACGCTAAACTTAACACCTCGAGACGTGACTTTCATTGCTAATCATTTATGGGAGCTTTTAGGTACGGAATTTGATTATTATTTTGCAGATGAGAATTGTGCATTCCACCTTGCGCAAATTATTGAATTAGTTATTGGTGATCAACTCACCAAATCAAGCACTCCTTGGGTTATTCCTGCTACTATTTTTTCTCGTTTAGAAAGGGCGCAATATAGTGGTAAAAAAGCAGTTAAAGAAATCAAGTTCACACCTTCCAGAAGCACTGTATTTAATAAACATATAGATGGCTTAACAACAAAGGAAATCGCTTTTGTCGAGAATATATACTCCTCCCCTAAGACACTTTCAAGTAACGATTTTTTGAATTTACCTATACATTCTAAAAAAGCAATCATTGGCACTTTATTTGAGCTTGTACAGCTTAAACAAATACAAAAGCAAACACCCACTCAGACTCGTAATTTAAAAAAAGCATTGATAAAAGCGCGATTAAAATTACCCATTGGTGAAAAAAAACATAACTATCAATTTACCAAGCAGCCTCCGCATAGAGCACAAAAAGCATCGAATACGTCTTTTACAGCAGTTCGTAGCGCTAATAATAATTATTTTAAAGTTGGCTTTAGGCTGAGTTACTTTGACTCTCTAGCGTCTGATATTGCCCGTATACCATTTTCTAATTTAGAAATGCTGGATACAGAAGTTACTCTCAGTAACAACAACTTTTATGTTAATAAAGTTCACTTGTTAGATTTAGAATCATTTAATCCCAATTCATTTGATTGGGCCAATGAATCAATGTGGTCGTGGAAAATAAACCTAGGTTTTGAACGTCAAGAATCTTTGTGTAGTTCATGTAAAAGTACTTTTGCTGTCGGAGGCGTTGGGAAATCATGGAGGTTCAATGAAGGCACTTTAGCATACGTACTCGTAAACGGTACTGCAGGCGACTTACCTTTAAACAGTCATTTTTATGATTCTTCGGTTGAAGCGGGCTTTATTACTGGCAGTACTTCAGGCATAAAACTTAGGGCATCGTACGAACAATCTTACCTTCATAATAAATTGCCTGGAACTGCAAATTTAGAAGTGTCACTGCCAATCAACCAAGATTTAGATGTGAGGTTTGCAATTGAACATGCAAATGAATCAGTGTGGCAATTAAAACTTAATTACTATTGGCAGTAACACATAATTCAGCCCATATTAGTATGGGCTGAAAGTGGTGTTCTGAAATATTTAAGATAAAACCAATACAGTATCTTTATCTAAATTTTCAGCGAAACGACCCACAATATCTTGCTCATTAAGCTGGTTTATAAGCGTTTTGCCTTCAACCTGTTGTGTAGAGCTTAGCGGTGTGTAAGGCATTCTAAATACTGACTTAACAGCGCCTGTCATCATTAATGCTGTGTTTATTGCAATCGGATTCGGTTCGCAAAACAACCAATTCATTAGTGGCTGTAACGAATTGTTTAGTTCTTCATTTTTTGTATCCATTAACTGACGAAACAGTCCGGGGATCAAGTTAGAAGTAACTGAAATCACACCATGTGCTTTGTAGGTATGTCGTGCATCATGGGCTTCATCATCATTACCAGACCAACACGCAATACCTTGCTGTTCATAATGATCAATTCGCTCATTACCACCACACTCTTTAACGCCGATAAAGTTTTCATGTTGCGCTAATGGTTCAATAATGTCAGGTGTTAAATCTTGTCCTGTTCGTCCAGCAACATTGTAAATAAACGCAGGGCCAATGGCTAAAACACGCTTGAAATGCTCTTTTACACCTGCAATAGAAGTGCGGCCATAATAAGGATTAATTTGCAACGAGGCATCCATCCCACTTGCGAACCCATACTGCGTGGCTTTAATTGCTTCACGCGTATTATTGCTACCCGTGTTACCTACAATAACAAGCTTGTCTGAGTATTTGTTAACACTGTGCGCAATGAGCATTAGGTGCTCTTCCCAGTTCATTAACTGCCCTTCACCTGTCGTGCCACCCACAACAATGCCATCAACACCTGCTTCAATTTGCTGTTCAACTAAATCATCATAAGTCGCAAGGTCGATTTCACCCGTTGATAAGTAAGGGGTTTTAATTGCTGTAATAAGACTTGCTTGTTTAATTTGTTCTAGGCTGCGCATAAAAATATATTCTTAAAAAAACTTGCCGTATTTGTAACATATATAGGTTTATTTTGGGAGTTCTGCATAATGAAATTATAAAATAACTTGTGTTATATGTGCTCCTGGTTCAAAATACACTGTACAAATAAACAGTGTATTTTATTTTTTAACTCTGAGTGCCACTTTATGCGTTTATCACAATATTTAGCGACCCACTTTTATCACAGCGAAGAACTCTGCCAAGCGCTATCCATTGATGAAGAAACACTTATACAATGGCAGGATTCAGGCTTATTCCCTAAGCCAAGCTACTGCATTAAAAATACCCTTAGTTGTAGTTCCTACTCCGGTTTGTATGAATGTGAAGAATATGACGACTACTACCCACGCGGCAGTGTAAACTGGGGACAGGGGTTAACTAAACAAAAGATTGAATCATCCAGTCACGCATTTAATTATTTTGCACAACAATATATGGCAGCACTCAATAAGCTTGCGCAGCAGGGTTTTTTCTTTAACGAAGAGTTATTTGGCAGCGAAATTGACGAACACCTGCAGCAAGTATGGCAACAATTTTTATGCAGTAAATATGGTGTGCTTACACAAAACGGTTTAATTGATGAAATAGCCGCTGTTGATATTGGCCGGCTCGTAGTTGATGACATTACTGAACTACGCACAAAAGCTAGCCTCAATCAAGATGAAAGAGCTCAACTTCACCCAGCTCTAAAGTTACTAAATCGTGCACTGAGTCATGGCGCTGACCATGAAAAACAGCAAACGTTGAGAACACATTACATTGAAGCGCTTGTGCTTAAATATGATTTATCAATTAAGTAATTGTATTGATACAAGATCAATCTTAAAAACTTAATCATTAATTAAGCTTAATTTTCAGCTTTGTACCTTAAGGTCAATTGGAGTAAAAATAAGCTATATTATTTGCATTTTGTGTGTTTATAACTATTCTTAGCCATGGATATGGTGAGATGTTATTTAATCTTTCAAATTAAAATAATGTATGTCGGTTATAAAGCCCACCTTATCCATGATGCATAGAAAATCATAATTAAATGCCTATGAATATATTAAAATGTATAGTTAGGCTATAGGATTTGCATCGACAAAACTTTAATTGCTAAGGAAAGCTATGAATATTAATAAAATTACCTACTTTGTAAAAATATTGGCCATTGCTTCGTTTATTGCTATTTGCGTTAAATATTTTAGGCCTAATGAAATAAGCTTTTATCTATTACTCACCCCATACCTTATTATATATTTATTATCTATGGATTATCACAATCTTGATACTGCTTGTGTTAGGGCCTGCTCTGCCATACTGAGCTTTATATTGGTGCCTTATTTAGTATTCGGGGTTGAGCTCGATATTCATGCTGGGGTTGGGATTTTACTGGCACTGGTTGCCCAATTAACAGTGATTACTTCATCTGAAATAATTGTTATATTCTTTATAGGCAAGCGTAATAAAGAATCAACTTAACATACATAGTAATAAGT
This sequence comes from Pseudoalteromonas sp. RWi3, assembly GCF_054960735.1. NCBI lineage: Bacteria > Pseudomonadati > Pseudomonadota > Gammaproteobacteria > Alteromonadales > Pseudoalteromonadaceae > Pseudoalteromonas > Pseudoalteromonas sp. RWi3. Next base: position 16,728 of record NZ_JBHNYL010000028.1, on the reverse strand, counting down.
TACTCAGGCAATAAAACCCTAAGACATAACGTGAATTTTAACCTTCAATTATGTTTATCTTTAAAAGTTAATTTTACTAAATAAAATTTAACTTACAGATTTAGCCGTTAAGTTTAAACTGTATCTATAATGCTATTGCTCGCACACTCACATCAATTTCAAAAATTTGTTTTATATACATCATTGTAAAGCGGGGAAATTGTACTGTGTTTAAACCACTGAGCTTGCGCATAGAAAAATGCGTCTGTTTGAGCGATTTCTTTAATGACATCATCTATCTTTTTTATCAAAGCCCTACCTTCAACAGAATCAGTGCAGGCTATGTAACCTAAGCTATGGCTACCTGATTGTGTAATAGAGTATTCAAAAGCCTGATTGATAAGATCTTTGCTTGCATATTTAGCAAAAACATTAGGGTACTCAAGAAGAAGATCAAACCTTTTCTTTTCAAACATATTTATAAGCGTACTTGAGCGTTTGCTGGCATGTAGATTGAGTATTTCTAACTTACCTAAACGCTTAACATTAAACCCATAATTACGAGTTTGTTGTACTGCCAAAAGTAAATTATGCGAATAAAACTTTCTTAAATCAACAGTACCCGATTCAGATAGTGGCACATGACTATATAACCTCAATCCAGGGAAAACCACTTGAGGTTGTTTACTCATCGCAAACATAGCATCACGTTCAGGTGTTTTTCTTAAATTACCTCGACAACTCAGTTGTTTTTTATCTGACAAAAGTCGCAGTGCACGAGCAGTATTAGCATGCACATATTTAATAGGCAAATCTAGCTTTGTTTGTATCTCTTGGAAAGTCGTGTAGTTGATATTGAGTGGATTTTTATCTAATACCTCTCTAATCCACACAACCTCTTGCAGAGCCATCGCATTTGCAGAAAAAACAAAGCATAAAATAAAAAATATTTTCACGCGCAACATTTTGCCCACTGAGTAATAAATTAAAATCAATTGTAGCACGAAATCAATACACCGCATTTGAGTTATCAAGCAGACAACAAGCACTAATCAAATACTAATGGTAGCTTAGTAAAATAGGATAAAACCGCTTTTAATTATACCTAATAACAATGTCGCTTCGTCATAACCTTACAAGACTAATGATTTGCTTTTAAGTAGTGTTTAAAATTATTTAATTTAGATCTTACCCAATCTTGGTGCACAGCCTCTAAGATAGCTAAACTAAGCTTTGCCTATGATGAAACATGTAACTACACATCTAGCAACACAAGATAAACACAAACAGAGGAACAAGTTTAAGATTCTTGGTGCTCAAATTGGCCACGATAAACTTCAAACACTTTTAAAACTGTATGTTGCGCTTTATTTAAGCCGTCAAACCAAGTATCAAATAAATCATCGTCATCTTGATCGCTCAAAGCTAAGTATTGTGCAAGTAACTCAACGATGTCGTTATGAGTGCAACTAAGTGGATCAATTTGTTGAGCAAGTAATGAGTTATCTTTACTTCTCAGTGTATCCATAACGCTTTGATCTATTTGTTGGCCTTGCTCATTGGTGGTGTCTTGTATTTGTTCGCTCATACTAAAGCTTGCCTTCTTTTTCTTGATTACATCTTATTTATAACAGGCTAAACCCCAATAGCCAGCTTTTTTATGCTGACTGCTTATCTTTTGATTGATTTGTATAAATTACAAACACAGCTAATATTAATTGAACAAAAGTCACTTGCAAAAGATTCTCATTTACTATAAATTAATTGATATACTATCACATAACAAAGGGTTCTTCATGAAACCAAATATTCATCCTGAATACCAAACAGTAGCTTTTCACGACACTGCAGCTGACAGTTATTTCATCATTGGATCAACAATTAAAACGAATCGTACAATTGAATTAGACGGTAAAACATATCCGTATGTACCGATTGACGTATCTAGTGACTCTCATCCTTTTTATACCGGCAAGCAAAAAACGGTTGCAAGTGATGGCCGTGTTGCAGCATTTAACCGTCGCTTTAAAAACCTCTCGACTAAATAAGGACTATTTATGAAAGTACTTAGCTCACTGAAAAGCGCAAAAAACCGACCTGGTTGCCAAATAGTTAAGCGTAAAGGCCGCGTGTTTGTTATCTGTAAAGACAACCCACGTTTTAAAGCAGTACAAGGTATGAAGAAAAAAGGAAAGTAATAGATTTTTATAGCTGTACGTAACTTGTTTGCGCACAGCTATATTTATAAATTATTTACCAAATAAAAGTTCCCAAAAACCTGGTGGCTCATGAATCTCATGGTAATCTTTTCGTAAGCGATCAATTGATTTTAACGGTACTCTAGCCGCTTCCAATCCTTGTTCGTTCGCAAGTTTTTTTGCCAGTTTTGCTTTATCTAATACCTTATTGAGTCCTCGAACTGATTTTTCAGCTTCTTTACTAAACTTAGCAAGCTGACTTGCCTCTACCAAATTAATAAACTCATCAATAGCTAAGTTGAATTTTTCAAGGTCAGTTGCTTGCACACTTTGCTTGTAAGCAAGCCCCATATTTTTCATTGTTGTTTCCAACTCATTTACATCAGCTGAGAGAGCTGGTTGGCTAAACATAAGTACTACAATGCATAAAAATGCTTTCATTTATTAACCCTAAAAGATTATTGCTGTGAGTGTGCTAAGGTTAGTATTATATAGCACCACATAGCCAAATATAACCTTTGTAGTGTTTTCATCTTAATCCACCAGTTATAACAGAACACTTAAAAGTATAAGTTTTAATTGAGACCAAATGCTTCAAGCCCAATATTATCGTTACACATTGAGTTGTTTTTGTTTATTGTTTGTATTGAACAGCTACGCACTTGACGTGACCTTTGTAAATCCGGGCTATTCTGGCTCCCATACAGAGTACAACAGTACAGGTAACTTTTGGTACAAAGTTGCCAAATTAATGCACAACGCAGCAGATGATTTAGATATAAATCTAAACGTTAAGTATGCGAATCGAAATCATATTTTAATGAAAGATCTAATACGAGAGGCAATTAAAGAGAAGCCTGACTATTTAATTCTCGTTGATGAGAAAAGTGTATCTGGTGACTATTTAACTAAGATTAACACTCAAAATATCCCAATATTTTTTCTACTTAACCCGCCCTCACCTAATAAGTTAGTCGTGCTCAAAGAACACGGGTTAAATATAATAGGAAGTATTAGCCCTGATAATGAAAATGTGGGGCGCATGCTAGCACAGGACCTATTCAAAGAACATACGAGTCATTCAGATGAGCATGCCAATATGCTGGCACTCCTTGGTGATTATTCAACACCAGCATCAATGGAGCGTACAAAAGGAATGATGGATTACCTTTCACGCTCAAATGTAACTCTGATCGCGAAAGATGTAGCTAACTGGTCTGAAAATGAAAGCTATATTAAAACAATGGCATTTTTACAGTTAGCCCCAGAAATAAATATTATCTGGTGTGCAAATGATGCTATAGCCTTTGGTGCAAAACGTGCACTTAAAAAACTAAATAAAGAGTCTCAAGCAAGGGTTGGCGGTATAAATTGGGATTCGACACCTAAAAAATTACAACCATTAAATGTTTCATATGGTGGACATGTTTTATTAGGCGCCTATGCATTAATAACCTTATATGATCACAATAAGGACCCAGCGGCTTGGCCAATACCGCATCACACATACCCAATTTTTACTCGTTTGAGTAAACATAACAAACCATTAATATCACAAATCAATAAAGCAGATTTAGATGAAATAGATTTTAAAAAATTTAGTCGAATGAGTCATAATTGGCAAGAGTTTACAGTCGAAAACCTGCTCAAAGAACTTAAATAATTAGACTGTAAAGGGGATTTACAGTTCTATTATTGTAGTAACAAATTACATCAAGAATACTTTCTCCTAAAAGTCTAATTATATCCCCAAGTACCTAAAAATGAACGTTTCAGTTAGTATAAAAAGTCATTTAGCCAAAGAATAATTGCAATTTAACCCCTATGTATTAGGCACCTGTAAAACGCTGAATTGTGCATTTCGAGAAAGCTTAGATATAATTATTGTCTATTAGATAACCACAGTGCTTGATACGGTTTAAGCTCAATGCTTTGTTGCTCATTACATACAGGCTCACCAGTTATTAACTCAAACCATTGCTCAGTGTCTATTAAGTTTAAATCAGCAAGCAGCAGGGTCTGTGATTCATCACTAATATTATAAACGCAAAATACACTTTGGCGACGATCGATACTTTGTCGCCAAAAACCAAATAAAGCACCACTTAAGTGCAAAGTGAACTGCGTGGCATTCGGATGAAACGCATCCTGCTGCTTGCGGATAGCCAGTAACCTATTAATGCTATTAAACACATGATAATGATGGCTTGACTCATCGGATAACTTGTCAAGCAAAGCAGATTCTTGCCAACGATGACGATTAATACAACGGTTATGCTGACTATTTTCAAAACGTGCGTAATCATTCGTTGTGCCTAAAAGGCTATGAATATAAAGCCCAGGAATGCCTTCAAGCGCAAACATAATGGCATGTGCACAGATAAACCGATCCAATCCCCATTTATCGACTCCTTTATGAGTCCCTTGTAAAGCATCGAATAGCGCTATATTGAGTTCATACGGAGAACTTGTGCCATTGTTTGCTGTTCGCATCGATACTTTGGCACCAAAACGACTAACCGTGTTAACCATATGGCCTATTTCATCTTCACTTAACAGGCCTTCAACTGGCCTTAAACCAATACCATCATGTGAGGCAATAAAGTTAAAATAGGCTGTCCCGTTTTGGGCCGGTGGCATACTCATCATCCAATGTTTTAATGCTTTGCTGTCACCACTTAACAATGTATGCAGCAACAGCGGCGGTAATGAAAAATTATAAATACAGTGCGCTTCGTTAGCATTACCAAAGTAAGATAAATTTTCGCGATTAGGAATATTGGTTTCTGTAATAATAATAGCGCTTGGCTCGACATGCTCGATTAGCGTGCGCAGAAGGCGGATCACCTCATGAGTTTGCGGTAAGTTTATGCAGGACGTATTTATCTCCTTCCATAAAAATGCTACAGCGTCTAGGCGAAATATTTTAATCCCGTTATCTAAATAATGGCGAATAATGCCAACAAATTCATTTAACACTAACGGGTTTGCAAAGTCTAAATCCACTTGATCTGGACTGAAAGTGCACCACACGTGGCGCTCACCAAGTGCAGTTTGAACGCTATTTAATAATGGTGACGTTCGAGGGCGTACCACGTTTGACAAATCATCTTCTAAACTTGCCGTTTTAAAGTAGCTTACACCGGGCTCTTTACCTTGTAAAAAGTTTTCAAACCAGCGGCTTCGACTAGAACAGTGGTTAATCACCAAATCAGCCATTAATTTTACGTCTTGTGCAATTCCTTGAATATCATCCCAGCTTCCCAGCGCTTCATTTACTTGAACATAGTTCATTACCGAAAATCCCTCATCTGAACTAAAAGGATAAAAAGGCAGTATATGTAAAGCATTGATAGTGCCTGCACATTGATTTTTCATAAAGCGATGTAAAGTATGCAACGGTGGCTCACTGGGAACCGGCACGGCCCGTTCTCTCGCTTCATAACGCATAATTGAATCACCATAAGCAATTAATATCACGTCTTGCTGATCCCAACGGTTTTTATGGGGTGTAGGGTCACGAACCGGATCATCTTTGAACATGGTAGTGATCAACATACTTGCTAAACCATCAATACTCATGCATAAATCAACACCGTCATAAATGCAGGCTAAGTGTTGTTCAACCCGTTGTTCAAATAACGCTTTGCTCATTTCCCTACTCCATATTTATTATGAAAACTCTTTGTTATCAAGCTCTACCGCTTCTTCTAATCGTGAAAAAACATCAGGCATGGCAGAGGCAACACGGTTCCAACTTGGCACAAATGGCGCTTCCATTGGGTGTTGTAAAAAGTGCTGCCCAGCATTCATTATATTTTGTGCAAACATTTCAACTGCTTTTTCTTCTTGGTGAATATCAAGGGTTAAACCGTTCATCATAGCGTCGTTGTGATATGTCTCAATAAAATCTAATGCGATTCGGTAATAGGTCGCCTTTAATGAGCGAATAGTTTCAGTAGTAAATGTAACCCCTTGCGTTGCAAGTTTACGAAATAGTGCCTTTGTAATATCAATCGACATTTTAGATAAACCTGCAGCTTGGTTATCTAGCGATAAATCCTGATGTTTGTGATCATAATTATCTGCAATATCAACTTGGCATAAACGATTGTGCGAATAGTTGCGGTACATTTCAGACAGAACTCCAATTTCTAAACCCCAATCACTGGGAATTCGAATGTCATTTAGTACATCACGGCGAAACGAAAACTCACCAGCTAATGGATACCTGAATGAATCCATATACTCCAAATAATCTGTACTACCTAAAATTGTTTTAAAAGAGCGCAATAGTGGTGTTACAAGTAAGCGCGAAACACGACCATTAATTTTGCCATCGGCCGTACGAGGGTAAAAACCTTTACAGAATTCATAATTAAAACGAGGATGTGCAACCGGATAAATCAAACGTGCAAGTAAACCTCGATCGTAAGTTAAAATGTCACAGTCATGTAATGCAATCGACTCTACTTTGGCAGTTGCCAGCTTGTATCCCATGCAATACCAGACATTACGGCCTTTCCCAAGTTCGCGTGGGGCAACACCAAGCTGCTGTAGCTCTTTGTCTAGGGCTTGAAGTCTTGGCCCTTCATTCCATAAAACTTTATGTGGTTGGTCAAGCTCTGTAAAAAATTGCAACGCGCGACGATACTGCGATTCATCAGCTCTATCTAAACCAATTGTAATTTGCGACAAATAAGGCACATGCTTGAGTTCTCTAACAATATTTTGTAGCGCAGGTCCCTCAAGCTCACTATATAGAGAAGGTAAAATCAAACCCATTGGACGATGTTTAGAAAACCCCACCAGCTCAGCTTCTAGCTCTTCAACGGGGCGATCAGCAATATTATGTAACGTGGTTATAATGCCATTTTGATAAAAATCAGCCATGAGATTGCTCCTGTTTAGGTGCTATATGCGCCTTAATAATGTTGATGTCAGTGACTTCGTCAATCCAGCCTTGTGGTGCTGGTTTATCGCTAATACGCCATGGTTTAGCGGATAATTTAGCCTTTGCTTTACTTTTTGGGTTGCTGATCAAAACTGCAATATCGGCTTCATCGAGCATAGCCATATCATTTTGACTATCACCTAGTGCAATCGTCGTAAATGGATGACGGTAGTGATGTTTAAATTGATTTAATAGCCAGTTTTGCGCTTTGCCTTTATTTGTTTGTTTATTGACATGGATGAAACGTCCGCCGACTAGCACTTCATAACCCAGTGTCTCCATCCTGGCTAAAAAGTCATGCTGCTGCTGAGCAGTGCCTTGCCAGTAAATTGGATCTGAGTATTCACGTGCTAGGGCAAGTTTGCTTTGCTCGATACCTAACCCAGTAAGAGATGCAACCATTGACGGGGTTAACTCACTAAACAACTGATAGCAATGAGCTAAATCACTTACATGTTGTTTCAAATCAGCATGCAAACTTTTACAGGTTGGTGCCAATGGGTAACGCCAATACTCATCAAGCTCTTCGCAGCCTATTGGTTTAATAGCAAAATAATTCTTTGGGATATACACCGCCGAGCCATTTTCTGTGATGAATGGTTGATGGTGATTTAGATTGGATTGTAAATCTGTTACTTCAGCAAATGTTTTGCTGGTATTAAAAACTACACTAATGCCAGCAGCCGTCAATTTTGCTAAAAAAGGCTGAACCGACGCACAGTCATAATCATCATGATTAAGTAATGTACCGTCTAAATCGGTAAAAATTAGTGGCGCGGGAATAGTATCGGCCTTTAAAACCATAGACGTTATATCACGCGCTTTGTCTAGAGTGAGCAACGCATCCACATGTTCAGGCATGACTTTCAAGTTTTCTCGAGTAATTCGCTCAAAGTGTGAAATGAATCTAACTAAGCTGGTTTCATCAAACGTACCATGCCCAACGCCTCTATTTGCTAATAATTTTTGTTCTTGCTCAAGCCTCCACCCATAAACATCTTTAAACGAAGGTGCTTTGAGCATAATTTGATAATCTATTAAACTAAATACGTTTTTATATTCATTTGCTAAACAACTATTAATACATCTGCGCCACACTCCTTCCTTATCTTCCTTGTCTTCAAGCTGATTAATTGGTGACTCAAGTTGATATGGTTGTTGTGCAGTACTTGCTACACACCACCCTTCAAATATGACTATATCAATCGGTGTGTCATTTTTTTTCCACTTATCTTGTGCAACAGGCTCGTCTGATTGCTTGTCAAACTCAGGTAAAGCGATATTAGTTTTACCGGCAAGCAAATTCGTAATGGTATCGGCCATAAGTGCTACGTTATGGGTTCCTGGCACTCCCCGAGTGGCAAATAATGGATGCACATCTTTTGCAAGCTCGGCTCTATGTGAACGGCTATGATAAAAGTCATCAATCGAGATACTAATACTATTAAACTCAGTGTTACTATTGATCCAAGTAACTAAAAAATCGGCCAAAGTCGTTTTTCCTGAGCCTTGGCAACCATTAATGCCAACCAAAATTGCTTGCGCTGTTGGTTTGGCACTAATTATATCTTCAGCTAAAGGAATAAAATATTGCTCACTTAAATATTGGTATTTAAGGGGTAACTGATGTTTTGCTAAAAACGGAGTAATATCCACTATATTCGCCTCTTGCATAGATTCTCCAAAAAGTATGGCATGCGATTGAATAAGGTAAATGCAGTTACTAGACCAATTTTAGTTTTCTTTATTTTTTATGAAGTTAAAAAAATAGCGCATATAAAATGCGCTATTATGGTGCAATAAATTAACATTTTGTTCAAAACTACACGGGCCTTTCAGCCTTGGGTAACACAAGATTGAGCACAATACCCAAAATAGCGCATAGACTCACGCCTTGTAGACTAAACTCACTGCCACCAATATGCATACCCCCAATCCCACATACTAAAATTAGTGCAACTATAGATAGGTTACGTGGCGCTGTAAGATCCTCACCAGACTTTACTAACGAGTTAAGCCCAACAACCGCTATGGAGCCAAATAGTAAAATCATAATACCGCCCATTACAGGCACAGGGATAGTCTGCAAACCCGCCCCCATCTTAGCAACAAACGCCAAAACAATTGCAATTATGGCCGTCCATATCATCACTTTAGGGTTAAAGTTACGTGTTAGCATCACAGCCCCCGTTACCTCTGAATACGTTGTATTCGGTGGTCCACCAAAGATCGATGCCGCAGTTGTTGCCAAGCCATCACCAAATAAGGTGCGATGCAAACCTGGTTTTTTTAGGTAGTCTTTATTTGTAACCTGACTAATTGCCATCATATCGCCGATATGCTCTATGGCAGGGGCAATAGCAACAGGGACCATGAAGAGTATCGCTTGCCACTTAAATTCAGGCCAAGTGAATGAGGGAATTGCAAACCATTGCGCGTTATTAACTGCATCAAACTGCACTATTCCCATCACTAGCGAGGCACTGTAACCTGCTATTACACCCGCTAAAATAGGGATCAGCTTAAACACGCCTTTTCCCCATACAGCAAATATCAATGTCACTAACAGCGAAAATGCGGCGATCCAAATAGCCTTGTCATAAGCAATGAGCTGTAACGAGCCATCACCGCTTTTACCCATCGCCATATTCACAGCAACGGGGGCCAACGCTAAACCAATCACCATGATGACCGGCCCTACAACCACCGGTGGTAATATTTTATGCAATGTTGCCACGCCTTTAAGTTTAACCAAAAGGCTTAACATCATATAGGCAGCTCCAGCAGCCATTAAACCACCCATAGTCGCAGGCACGCCCCACATTTGAACACACGCAATTATTGGTGCAATAAAAGCAAATGAAGACGCTAGAAAAATTGGCACCTGCCCTTTAGTCACAACATGGAATAACAGGGTGCCAATACCAGCAGTAAACAACGCAACGTTCGGATCAAGACCTGTTAAAAGAGGAACTAATACCAGTGCACCAAAGGCGACAAATAACATTTGCGCCCCAGTTAAGATTGTTTTTATAGAAAATGCAGATTCGTGTTTCACACTATATTTAGTCACAATGTTAGCCTAAACCGTGCCAAATATTTTATCACCCGCATCACCTAAACCAGGGATGATGTATCCTTTTTCGTTCAAGTGAGAGTCAAGAGAGGCTGTAAAAATTTCAACATCAGGGTGTACTGCTAAGGTTTTTTCTACACCTTCAGGCGCAGCTACCAGTACAATCACTTTAATCTCTTTACAGCCTGCTTTTTTTAGCATATCAATAGTAGCGATCATTGACCCGCCAGTTGCAAGCATAGGATCAATAACAAGGCTTAAACGTTCATCAATTTTACCCACTAGCTTTTCAAAATAAGGAATTGGCTCTAGTGTTTCCTCATTACGCTGTAGTCCAACTACACTGACTTTAGCCGCAGGCAGTAATTGCATAACGCCATCCATCATACCGAGACCAGCTCGTAAAATGGGCACCACAGTAATTTTTTTACCTTTGATATGTTCTACATCCAAATTATTGCCATCCCAACCTTGAATTTCGACATTTTCAAGTGGCAAGTTCTTAGTCGCTTCATACGTTAGTAGCGTACCAACTTCAGATGAAAGCTCACGAAAGCTTTTAGTACTGATGCCATATTCACGCATTAAACCAAGTTTATGTTGAACAAGAGGATGTTTGATTACATGGATTGTCATTTTGTTGCCCGATAGAAAGATAAACTTAGCTTATTTTAACGTAAAATTTCCAACGAGACTTTTAAAAATTCAGCTAACGCCTAAAAAGTGTGTATTTTTTTACTTGGCCACCCTTAATTTCACTGTTTTATACTAATAAACACAATAATAGAATAAACTTTGACTGAAACAATCTATAATTGGAGTAAGAATAAAGAAGCGACTCACATATGAATAGACACCTGCGTTATTTTTATATTTTTTTTATCTTAACTTCCTGGCAGTTAATAGCCGAACCTAAACCCTATACTGTTCAATTAATGACTGATTTTGCCCCCCAGTTAGACGATGACCCTCAAAATATCGCAACTGTTCACATGCTGGCTTTAGAAAAGGCATTAAAAGGAAAAATAAAACTTCAGTTTGCGCCTGCAAGCCGTATGCGAGAATGGCAACAGCTACATGCGTTTGAGGATGTATGCTTGTACAATAAAGTCAAAAAGCCAGAGCGCATGCAAAATGCTATTTTTACCCGCTACCCAATTATGGCGTTTCCCGCTAACCGCTTAATTGTTCTAAATAACCCCGAATTACCAGAAAGCCTGAGCTTATCCGACGCAGTGAATAAATATAAATTAATCATAGGGATCACCAGTGGCCGTTCATATGGCCACGTTATTGATCAATATATTGACGAACACCCAGAGTCATTTTTATCATTGCCAGGAACCACCAGTGCAGCTCGTTTAAGTAAAATGTTGTTTGAAAAAAAAGTCGATGCAATTATTGAATACAGTGCTGTTTTTATCTCAAGGCATGGCAAAGATACGCGCATAAAAAGCGCATCATACCTTGCAATTGAAAACGCTAACGACGCTATTTTTGGTTACATTGCCTGCTCTAAATCAGAGCAAGGGCAAAGAGTTACTAAGCTATTTGATAGCGTTTTACAAACAAAACAAATTCAACAGCAGATAATTAACGCACATGCTGAAGTAATTTCTGAGCCTGAAAAGGAACTCATAATTAAGGCATTAAAAACACAATTTAAACACTAATAAGTCATGGCTTAAGAATTTGCTGCATCACCCAGCTTGTGTGCGTTGCACTTTGAGCTGTAGAGGGGTGAGAGTGATTATTGCATAGTGACTCAGCCATGTTTTGCACATGAAATAATTGTATGTTCTCTGGGTTTGCAATTGTAAAACGTTCAGTGCCATGTTCAGTGATAACACTTATATCACGCTCATCAAATACACTGAAACGTATTTCCCCTTTTGAACCGTAAATTACCACCTCATCAAAACGTGAGAAGCCACCAAAATTCCAACTACCTGAGCCAGTTATGCCAGCTCTATGCTGCCAACAAGCTGAAACGGCATCATAGGCGCCATATAATTGTTGTTGATTGGTTGCAACTCCTGATACCGTCTTATATTCACCTAATAGGTAAGCAAATAAATCTAGGCCATGACTGGCCAAATCATCAAAATAGCCTCCAGGTGCAATCTTTTTATCTGTGCGCCAATTATATTTGCCTGATAAATCAAGTGGGTTTGCAGGTTTATTAAGATGCCAACTAATATGCCGCACACTTCCAATTGCAGCATCATCAATCAGTGCCTTCACTTTATTAAATCGTGGCAATGAACGCCTGTAGTAAGCTACAAATACAGCAATATTTTTAGCTGCAAATGTATCCATAATTTGTTTGCTTTGCTGATATGTCGGCGCTAATGGCTTTTCAATACAACACGGTTTACCCGCCTCTGCTACTTTTAAAGCCAATGCTAAATGGCTATCAGGTGGCGTAGCAATATAAACTGCATCTATGTCAGGGCAATTGATCAACTCATCTACATTGGCAAACACGCAGGGAATTTTGTGGCGCAACGCATAATCTTTAGCGAGTGCTTGGTTACGCCGTGTTACACCGTATAACTCAAATGCAGGTGTTTTATGATATGCCGGACCACTTTTGATTTCAGTCACCGCACCACATCCTATCATCCCCCAACGTATCTGCTTTTGCATTAAACTACTTCCTATTTATTTTTTGAGTAACTGCTTGATATTGGTTTAGCATGTAGCTATTTATTTTCCAATGTGACGGGCTCCAGCCCATTAAAAACCGATAAAAATCAGCCCATGCATAAGGCCAAAGTGATTGCCATTGCTGAATGACTGACTGTGCATCACACTGCTTATCAAAGTATTTAATCGCTTCACCTAAGTGTTCATAATAAAGTGCTTTATATTTATGCGCATCAGCTATCAATGTTTTCTCATCAAGACAACTGCCCAAAAAATACATTAAATCCACTGTGCCAATACCTTTACCAACATACTGAAAATCATAACCCAGTACGTCTAATGTTTGATGGTTAACGGCAAAGTTAGCAAGCTTTGCATCGCCATGAATTAAAGTTTGGAATTCACACGCTTGAATCTTACTTGCAATGATAGGTGCCTCCTTTTTTAACTCATTATCAGTTATTTTTTCAAATTCATCCGGTCGTGTATCCAAATGCCAGTAATTGCCTTGTTGCCACAAACCATCCGCCTGTGAGCCTAAATTAAATGCATGAAAATAAGCCAACCATTTTATAATTGCCAAAATATGCTCTGGGCAACAAGTTGCTTCATCATATCCATGCTCCTTAAAATCAGCAAAAACAAGAGCAAATAACTGTTTATAGTTAATGGTATTAAAACACTCCAACGCACGTGATTGCACTGGAAGCAAACTGCTATAATCGCGATACCATTTAAACTCAACCTCATAAGACTGTTGTTTACGGTTTATTGCAAACTGACTTTGTTTTATACGTGGATGCTCAATGTGTTTAGGCACATTTATTGATTTCACAACACAGGGGATTTCATCTAGTTTATAGCGAGCTATCTCTCCACAGCCACTCCACAAAGATGTAATGACCTCTTGCAATATGACACTATCGTACTGACGATTTAATAACTCATTGTGCATTTACCAAAGCTCTGTCATTTAAACAAAAGTAAAGTATGACATTTAAAACTCTATGAATAAATATTTTAACTAGGTAATGAAGCCGTATTAGGCTCTTAGAACCTAAGTAAAATTTGGGGTTAAGTTGACAGTGTGATATTTGATTTTAAGACAGTAAAAAGCATAAGTAGCACCATAAATAATTTATAAGGTTAGATAGCGTTTACGATTAGTTACATACATTGTTGACTAAAACACCTAATATAGGTAATTTTGAAAAAAAATAATAAAATAACAACATTAAAAGGACATAAATGAATAAGTTAATTGCTGTGCCTCTTCTTGCTTTAGTTTTAACAGCCTGTGAAGATACATCAGACGACACAGACCCTATTGAAATAAATACGCCCCCTACACTCTCTGGAACACTATCAATTAACAGTAAAGCTCTTGAAACGGCTAGCCTGATTGTTGACCTTTATGACCAGCAAGGCGATGAAATAAGTGCAACCATTATTAATCAACCACAATGGATAACGGTAAGCACTGAAAATAACCAAGCAACATTTAATGTTAACCCCAGCCTTTTTGAGGTTAATAACCATACGTTTACTGTAGAAATATCTGACGGGCAAGCAAGTAATCAGTATCAGTTGTTTGTTAATGTTGCAGAAAATCGTGAAGCATGGCAACCCATTGAGCTGACCAACAGTGAAATCATGGGTAGTTGGCATACAGATAATCAAGATATACTGATTTCGTTTGCAAACGAAGAAAGAGGCGTACTATTTAATGACAATATTTTAAGTAGCTTTTACTGGAGCAATCCTGACGTAATAACGTTAAGCACGCAGTTTGTCCCAACGTGTGTTGGAGGCGGATGCGCGCAAAGAGAGCTTATAGAAATTGATGTGCTTGCAAAGCGTGATGACGCTATACGTGTTGAATTTTTTAATGTGAGTGAAGATAGAGGTGAAGTAGTTACACTATATAAAAATACTAATTCGGATATTTCCTCAGGCTATTACACTAACCACTCAATTTCATCATATAAAATTGTGAGTCACTTGAACGCACAAAATGAAGACAGCTTTTTCGAAACGCAAATTTCAGTTTCGTTGCCCATGTTCGATAGCCCGGGCTCGACAACAACTAGAACTGAATACGCTGATTTTTCTGCTGTATTAGATGGCACTAGGCTAAATATAAACTCAACCAAAACAATTGCAACAATTGACCAAAGACAACAAAACAAAGATCAAGGTTCATTTAACGCACAATTCGATGTGAATTTGGAACACGCAGACGTTGTTACGCAATTTAATGAATTTCTCGTTATCAAACTATCGCATTCATTGAGTTACCATAATGACTTTACAGCAGAAAATATTCTTGAAACGCCTGAGTTACTTGCCGCAATGCAAACCCAAGAAAGCGTGTTCGCTGTTAGAAAAATAACACCCATTGCGGTTCCAGAGCTTGATACAGGAGTTCACTACACAGGGCGGCTTATCTTAGGTAGTGTAGATACAGAAGAAGGGCTTACAATACGATCTGCACCGACTAGTTTTAAAATTACAGCAGCTGACAGCGCAACTGTTAGCTTTCAAAACCCAACTAATGAAGAGTTGCTTCGTATGTCCTTTAACCTCGATAACAATGGAGAGACAGTTAAAGTGACAGGAGGTGGCCACGAATCCACGCTACAATTCTTTGAGCTATTTGACGGACAAACCATTTTTGCACATGGCCGTGACAAAGAGCAAAGACAAATAATGCTGGGTTATACACTTGTTAAGGTGCTTGATGAAGAAGAGGTAACACTCGCAGACTACAAACATTTCTCTAATTACCTGCGTGATGACTATAACTCTGGCTATAGTACAGCTTACTGGTATTTAAATGATGACAATACTGGCTCTTTCTTTAGCTATACACAAAATGGGCTTACAAATTCTTCTGGCTTAGAACCAAACACGTACTGGCAATTTGAAGAAGATAACAGCATTACATTTGCTATGATGTCAAACTGCCCAGAAGCGACTGATTTTACAACTTGTAAAACAAGCACTTTATCAAATGAAACAGGCACATACCTTTCTCTGATAAACTTTAAATTGCTTCATAAAGATGGCAATAACTACTTATTAGACCGTCTATTTTGGCAACGCGTGTACGATTATAGCGATTCAACGTACAAGGAAAATATCTACCAAAATAGCTATTGGCTAGGCAAGCTTTAAGCTGACCAACACGTGCAACTTTTATAGCACAAAAGTTGCACGTTAATTACCTCAAGCATTCCCCATAAGGTAATCATAAAGCAGTTAAAAGTAAAAAAGTACATGCATATATTTTGCCAGGAAATTTGCACCTCTACCGTCGTGGGTAACCACATCATTTTTTTTCGCACTGTTAGCGTTAGTTGCAAAACTTAGAATTCAGTGAACTTAATAAACTAAAAATAAACTAGACAGCCTCTTTAATCGAGTAAGTAAAACTACGCTACTAAGCTTACTTTCTTGGGCTAAAACTTACTATTTTCTATTACCACCTATACATCGTTCATTAAGCGAGCGGTTATCACTGTTAAACCTAAATTACAACCATGAAAATAACTGCATGATTGCAATTTTAATTCTTTATCGAAGACTTTTAAACTTTATGCCAGTAGCTTTTCGCTGTTGCTGACGTTGCTTCGCCGTTTTCTGTTCAAGTGTTCACAGTAACTCTCTTGTGAGGTCGTCCTACCCGAAAGTAAAAAAGGACAGACACATATTTTTGTCAGAACATTTTGCGCTTTTCCCATCGTAGGTAACCGTATCATTATTTTTTTGCGCACTGTTAGTGTTAGTTACAGCACTTAGAGTTCAGTTGCTTGCCAGGAATTTTAGGTATAAAAGGCAAATCGAGGTCGACACTTTGTTTAATAACGTGT
>NZ_JBHNYL010000027.1:0-23347 GCF_054960735.1 Pseudoalteromonas sp. RWi3 | reverse complement strand
AATGCTTGATAGAAAGGAAATTGCTTTTGTTTATTCAGTAAGCCACGTTGGAAGCGGTCTAGCGCTTGCGCTAAGCCTTGCTGCGTCGTTTGAACATTAATTGATTCAAGCGCTTGTGCCAACAATACATCTTGCTTATCCGTAAAACCACTTAATGATAAGATCAAGCCATTACTTGCTTCTAAACCTACGCTCATGCCTGCAACAGCAGCCTCAGTGCTTAATTTACTTTGTTGTAAATTATATAAATCAGCCCATACTGAATAAAGAACTTTGGCTTTAATATCACTAAGTGCGTCAGGTGTATTTACATACACTTCGACTAAACCTTTAGGTTGCTCAGCAAAGTTTTGACTTGCTTGGCGCCATACTTTTACGCCTTGTTTGTCATAGACTAACTCTGGGTTTTCTTGCTCACCGAACTCAGCGGTTTTAATCGCAAAGCTTTCAGGCAATAAACGGTTTACCGTTGGCAATGCAAGGTCAAACTCACTTGGCTTGTTCCAGCTGGCAATTTCTTCATCACTAATATCTTCGATGCGATATTTACCATCGTAAAAATGTAATTTTGAATCGGTTTCTTCTTGCTTAGATGTATACCAAACTCGCAGAGTGTCGGCGTTTAATTGCTTAAGCACATTGTTTATCGCATCTGCATCAAACTTCGCATAATGATACGGCGCATTAATAGCATGATTAATTGGGTATTGTTGCATACTGCCAGCTAAGTTACTGACATAACCAAATTCGTCGCCCTTTTCTAAGAATTGGAATTGATTATTTAACGATGTACGAATTTCATTAAAGTATTTGCTATCAACCCCTTCTTTTTTGATAAGGTCGATATATTGCATAATAGTCGCGACTATTTTTTCGCGGTTTTTCATGCCCTCATCAGTCAGCTGTATATCAACCGTAAGTGCACCATAGTTGCCGTAGTGCGTAGGAGAACTACTTGCTGATAATTGCGAAACCCAGCCTTTATCACGCAATATTTGCGCTGGGCTTCCCTGCATTTCATTACTGAGTAGGTAAGCAACAAAGCGATTTGGTTTAACCGCAAATTCATCGCTATTATCAGTAATAGTAAAATCAAGCTGTAGCTGTTTTACGTCTTCGTTTGGTGCGTAATGAACACGTTTTCCGCCAACGTTATCAAAATCAAGCTTTTTAGTGACTGTTGGCTTGTCAATTTTCTTATCTTCAATATCAGCAAAATACGTTTGTGCTTTTGCTTCCATTTCGCTCAGTGGTAAATTAGAAATCATTGCCACTTTCATAATATTTGAAGAGTAATATTTGTTGTAGAAATCAACGGTTTCTTTATGGAGTGAGCTGCCTTCTTTATCACCAAGCGTTTCAAGGTTACCAATTAAAAAGCGGTTAGCTGGGTGATCGCCCATCATTTTACGTGCCAGTTTAAATTGGCCAAAAAAGTCCATTTCACGGCGCATTGACCACTCGGCGTTTACGGCGTTTTTTTCTTTATCTGTGTATTCAGGATAAAGTTTAGGCGATTTAAAGAAATCGGCAAAGCGGTCAAGGGCTTCATCGTAGGCATCGTTATTTACTTTAAACATGTAATTAGTGATATCAAGCCAAGTGTAGGCGTTGTGGGCACCACCATTTTTAGTCATGAAATCAGAGTAGCCTTTAGTGTCTGGGTAGCGCTGCGTACCTAAAAACAACATATGCTCTAAATAGTGCGCCATGCCCTGTTGGCTCATAGGATCATGTAATAAACCTACTCCTACACTCAGTGCCGCTGCTGACTTTTCTGCACTTGGATCTGAGACTAAAATCACTTCAATGTTATTGCTTAACTTAAGCGTTTTATATTCGCGATTGTCATTTGGGCTTATTACTAAGGTATCTGATAATAATGCAGTATTTTGTTGAACGGGTGTTGTTGTAGTTGTGCCGCAACCTGATAAAACAGCAAGCGCTATTGCACTTAGGGTAATAATTTTTTTCATATTCGGGGCTAATCCATCACTTAATTTATTGTTTGAATGATCGGTAAATATCAAAATGCTTGCAATCATTTTCCTATTTACTTTGTAACACATTGTAAATTGCAAAAACAAACTGTTAGTCTGGGCAAGTTTTATAATTAAATAATAAAAAGGACTCAAAATGGATAAGTATTTGTTATTGGCGATGTTTGCACAGGTCTTGTTGGCTTTTACAGTCATGGTAATCATGGGACGTCGTCGATTCGCTGCTGCAAAAAACAAAACAATCTCAATGTCTGATTTCGCGACCATGAAACTCGAACACGCAGGAGACAGAGTAAGAGTGGCAGATAGAAATTTTATCAATCAGTTCGAAATGCCCGTATTTTTCTTCATTGCATGCCTAGCTGCAATGCAAATGAACGCAGTTGGCACTTTATTCACAGCCGTTGCATGGGGATTTGTGGTATCAAGAATAGTGCACACGCTGATTCATGTCGGTGCAAATAATGTAAAACCACGTTATTACAGCTTTTTAATTGGCTGCTTATTGATTTTAGTACTGTGGATACTCATTGTTTTGCGCGTATTTAGCGTTTAAATAACAAATTTAATAGTGCCATCAACAATTGATAGCACTATTTTTAATACTCCTAAACAGTGCGACGGCGTTTAAAACCTAATAACGCTAATGGCAGTACAAACCAACCAATAACGCCACCAGAGCTACTTTCATCAGGGGTAACAATCAAACCATCACCATTATTATTTGTACTTTCTTTTGGTGATAGATTTATTGACGAGTTTGGATCGTCATCCAAAACAACAACACTGTTAATCGAAACTAAATTAGCAGAAGTAATAACAGTATCTGGATCTGCACACTGCTCAGTAGTGATGCCAACAACAGGTATTTCACCGCAATGTGTTAATTCACGAATTGCATCAATTACATCATAGCTATCAGCCGTAATTTGGCCAAATACAGTAAAACCTCCATTTTGATTATCTAAATTTTCGCTGTTGTCTTTTAAATTAAAAAACCATTGGCTGGTGGCACTGTTTGCATCATTGCCCAACTTTGCCATAGCGATAGTGCCTTTTACATTTGATAAAACAGGCTCGTTATCAACTGCATCCGATGTTTCAATTGCTTTAAACTCATTGTCATAAGTGAATCCACCACCTTGAATCACAAAGTTATTAACTGAACGATGGATCACTGTATTGTTATAGGATTCGTTGTTTACATAACTCAGAAAGTTTTCAACTGTTTTCGGTGTGTGTTGATCAAATAAATTTATAGTGATGGTTCCTTGCGAGGTTTGCATTTCAACTACAGTTGCGCTGCTGGCAAATGTTGTTACCGCCAAAAGCCCTGCTAATATCATTTTTTTCATTGTTTTTGTTTCCAGTTAAAGTGTTGTTCTTATGTAAATTTAATGAAAATACTATACAAACACTTAGTCAATTACGAGCAACAAACCACTAAAAATACAAATCACCTCAAAACAGTTACAACTGAGTTACACTTACTTACACATTGTTCTTTATTCGTTGATGTTATAAATAGACGCTGCTTAAAACTAAATGATCTCAATTCTTAGTTTTTTATTTGTTAGGATGACCCCGACAATAAAAACACACACAACAGGATATACCGTCATGTCACAAAGCAATGAGCAGATTTGCGATTTTGGCTTACATCAAGGTCAATCATATACCAAACTCCCAGCCAGTTTTTTAAATTGGATGGTGGGTAACAATCATGAGAAATCAGCACTCGCTGAGCAAGAACTTAACCGCAGACAATTAGCGGCCACGGGTCAATTAGAGACTGAAAACTAAAAAAGTCGCACCGTATACGTTATTTAGTCATAAATTTAGTTTAAACTACGCGTTTAATGAACAGCATCTGACAACACGGGTCACATTATGCGCGTAATTATTAGTCTCCTCTTACTATTTAGTGTTACTGCTTGTAGTAATAAAACCACTTTACACGAATCAACTTCTTCAAATGAAGCTCGCTATTTAACTGTATTACATACCAATGATAATCATGGTCGCTTTTGGCACAATGAAAAAGGCGAATATGGCATGGCGGCACGCAAAACGTTGATTGATCAATTACGCAGTGATGCCCAGCAGCAAGGTCATGCTGTTTTACTGCTCTCCGGTGGCGATATAAATACAGGTATACCTGAGTCTGATTTACAATTTGCCGAGCCAGATTTTAAAGGTATGTCGTTGATAGGCTATGATGCAATGGCGCTTGGTAACCATGAATTTGATAACCCTTTAAGTGTATTAAAAAAACAACAGCAATGGGCAAACTTTCCCTTATTATCAGCTAATATTTTTGATAAAAAAACCGGTAAAAATGCATTTCAGCCTTATAAGATATTTAATAAACAAGGGCTCAAAATTGCGGTCATTGGCTTAACCACTACCGATACAGCTAAAATAGGTAACCCACAATATATTGGCGGTTTAGAGTTCAAAGAGCCAATAGACGTAACCAATAAACTAGCTACCAGGATAAAGAATCAATACCAACCAGACATTACCATTGCTGTTACACATATGGGGCACTTTGTAGATGCTGCATTTGGGATTAATGCTCCAGGCGATGTAACACTTGCTCGTTCACTCCCTAAAAACACACTGGATATGATTATCGGCGGCCACTCTCAAGAGCCGATCTGTATGGCAGATAAAAATATCAACGATGATAGTTTTGGCCCGGGTAAATCGTGTAAACCAGATCAGCAAAATGGTACTTGGATCATGCAAGCGCACGAATGGGGAAAATACGTAGGTAAGGCTGAATTTAAACTACAAGACGGCCAACTAACATTAATTGACTACAAATTACTTCCTGTAAATTTATACATTGAGCAACCACAAGCAGATGGCAGAACAAAACCCGTTCTGGCAGCGAAGTACATCACACCTAACCCTGAGCTAAAATCATTTTTAGCTGACTACCAAGCCAAAGGGGCTAAGCAAATTGAAGGCAAAATCGGCTTTGTTGATGCAAAATTAGAAGGTGACCGTAATAAGGTTCGTTATCAGCAAACTAATTTAGCACGCGTAATAATTGCAGCCCAAATGAGCACAGTAGCCGCTGATTTTGGTATTATTAGTGGTGGTGGTATTCGCGATAGCATTGCTGCCGGTGAAGTAAGTTACAAAGACATCTTGAAAGTCCACCCTTTTAAAAATCGCATCACCTTCATGGATTGGCAAGGCCAGGATTTATGGGATTACTTAGAGGTTGTAACAAGCTTTCCACCCGATGCTGGCGCGTACATGCAGTACCATAAATTGAGTTTCAAACGCGATAACGGCAAACTAGTTAATGTACTTATTAATGGCCAGCCATTGGATTTGAACACAACTTATCGTATGAGCATTAACAGTTATAACGCCTCTGGCGGCGATGGATACCCAACACTGACCAACCGTAAGGGGTTTGTTAGCACTGACGAAACCGACGCCCAAGCATTAAAGCGCTTCTTTACAGAAAACAGCCCAGTCAATGCTGCAGCGTTTGCACCTAAGTAAACTTTAGTAAACAATTAGCAGCACTGAGGTTCAATTAACCTCAGTGCTGCTACAGTTAATTAATAAATTGCTGTTCTATTGCGTTCAGCAATTCCCACCTTATATTCACTTAAAGGTTTATTAACTGTATAAACTGCATGGTTTAATTATTTAGCTCAGTTATTTACCAATCACTTCTATACATTCGCTGCTAACTTGGTTCAAACCATAGCTATGAAGCCTTGAACGAGAGCCTTCGCCATGCGCTTTCGGCGGGTAATAAATCTCTTTTAATTCTGGGTATTCAACTAACACTTCATCTAATGCAGCACGAATTTCACTGAGTGTTTTTTCTAAACTGTTAGAAAAGTTGGGCCGTTTACGAATCGTGTGTCCGAGCTCTGTTAATCGGTAAAAATATTTGTTTGCAATATCTATCAACTCATCTGGCACATTCTTATTTTGATTTAAAATGGTATCTGGTTGCTCGCTGCAAAATTCAATCAGTGCTAAATAAAAACATAATGGTTTATTAGCTAATGATACACTCAATGCTGCATCATGCGTACTACCCAACGTTTTAGTATTAAGATCTATAACAAGTTTAAACGGCTCTGGCACATGCGTTTCATCTGCTTTCTTGCGTGCCCTAATAGCACCAGCTTTGGAGCGTTTAATATTCCCAGCCCAATAACCAAAAGCTAAAGCAAACAAAGCCAAAATTAATGCGCTTATAAAGTCAGATAATTGCCACAATGTATGATTAATACCAAACGTGACTGCAACACTGTCATCACTGGTTTTAAGATGGCGAACAATTAACTGTTTATTGCTTAAATCTGCTACTTCTATCTTCGTATCGCCAACCCCCTCCACAGTCACAACGTCACTGTCTAGGGCCTTATTCAAACGCGTGAGGTAGCCTTTGATCGCTGCACTATTGCCCGAATGTTTTAAAAACGCATTCGATAAATCTAACCGAGGTATATCAAGCGCTATACGCTTTTCTGCTTGGGTAATAACATTCTCAATATTGTGTTGTTGTTGCAGATAGCCCGCAGCTTTAAAAATCACTATAGAGGTGGTAAAAACAAGTACTATAACCACTTGGCAAAATTTATTAATCATCACCCTCTCCTAAAAAAACAGCACCTGAATCACTGCATTGCCAATAGGGCTCAACATGATTGAAGTAAGTAGACGTTTGTGATTGTGATAATGCCAATAAATTTGTTTGAATAGCACATAGCAAGTCAGTATTTTCGTGTTGCATTTTTAAATACCAGCGTGTGCCAATAATATTATTACTAATAGGCGTAATATAGTTTTTTGAAAAGCTTTGTTGATCTGTATTTTTCCAAAATGAGGCTATAATATCTACTTCACCGTTTGCGAGTAACTCCCTAAGTTCACTGTGGGAGCTTGCGTAGGTTACGTCTAAGTTTTCTAAGTTGATACCTAACTCTTTAAACGTCTGTTTTGGTAAAATATGACCTGAGCGACTGGTTGGATAATCTAATAAGCCAATTCGCTTATCTAAAAAATACTGTTTTTCGATTTTAGGCTTTTCTTTTGCTGAAATAAAAAATGCGGTATAGCTAGGAAAACCCACAATTGGTTGATAGTTATAAGTAGATTCAGCCTTAAACGCAGACATAATATTGTTTTTCGCTAATATAAGATCTGCAATTCCTTTACCCACAAACTCAATACTGTCAGCAGTACGATACCCCCAAAAGCCTCGCACTTCACCGTATTGTTTTGTCACAACAGCATCTTCACACAAACTATTAATAATTGATTTAGCTACTTTTTGTGACGTTGCATAAATAATTAATTGCTCTTTGTTTTGCGAAGCAGATGTAAAACAACGGCTCGACGTTTCAATTAAAGGCTTCAGCGTTTTCGATTCAGTAGCCACAATCAATTGAGTGACAAACCAAAGCATCACAAAAAACAGTAGTAAAACTGTAACAAATGTAGAGTGAGATAATATCTGCTGCTTAATTTTCAAATCTTCAACAATCCAAAAGCGAATATATCACCATTTGAACAATTTTAATTACTCATTACAATAGGTAATTTTACTCAAAACAAATAACCCATTGATAAATATAATTTATGAACAAGAAATTATGAATCTTGTTGAGTCCTTCCTATTCCACTAAAAATCAGGACAATTGACCTCTAAGAATAGTTCAGTACGCAGTTAATTTATTTTTAGGAAAATACAAATGTTAAGCAATCGGATTAGTGGTCTCAGTTGTTTTTTAGCTATTAGCATTCTTTTTACATCCCAAAATGCGCTCGCTTGGGGTCAAAATGGCCACAGGATTGTTGGCCAGGTTGCCGATAACCACATAACCGACACCACCCGCTCATCACTTAGCAAACTATTAGAAGGTGAAAGCCTTGCACAAATATCTACTTGGGCTGATGAAATGCGTTCGAACCCAAGTGAGTTTTGGCAAAAGAAATCCTCTCGCTGGCATTATATTAACTCCCCTACTAATTCTTCACAGTTTTCTCACGACCATTCTCATCAATTAAATAAAGATAACGTAAAAAATATTCTTGAAGGAATGTACTTTGCTATTGAGACGCTTAAGAACGAAAAAAGTACTGTGGACGCTAAACGTTTTAGCCTGCGGTTTCTTGTTCACTTAGTGGGTGATGCACACCAACCATTTCACGCTGGCCGTGCCGAAGATAGAGGTGGGAACCGCATAAAAGTAACCTTCTTTGGTGAAAACACCAACCTGCATTCACTGTGGGATACCAAATTAGTTGAAAGCGAAAACTTATCGTTCACTGAGTTTGCGCAATTTATCGATATTCATAATGCTGAAATAAAAGCTGAGTACCTTGCAAGCTCACCTGAGCAATGGTTAACCGAATCACATAACTTAGCAACTAACTTATACAAACTAGAAATCGATAAAGTTAGTTATAGCTACATTTACGACAATGTTCCTATTGTTAAAACGCGCTTACTGCAAGCCGGTATCAGACTCGCAGGGTTATTGAATACTTTGTTCGATAACTCAGCAAAACCGTTAGAAAAGGCACTTAAGATGCCATCTAACATCAATTAGTAAAAACCTTAAATAACCTATTACACGGGAATCAACAAAATGAACAAGCTTCGTCTTTCGAAATTAACTGGAGCGGTAATACTCGCTTTAGGTGTTTCAACGAGTGCTATGGCAGCAGATACATCATCAGCAATGCGCGGTAAAATTACAACGCCTTCTGGCGCTGCCGCTGCCAATGTTAAAATTAAAGTTATCCACCAACCAACAGGAACTGTGAGTGAATTAACGACTAACGAAAGTGGTACGTTTATCGCAAATGGTCTACGAGTAGGGGGTCCTTACACGGTTGTTGTAGATTCAGACACGTTTAATGACACAACGTTGGATAACATTTATTTAGAGCTAGGTGATACATATCGTTTATCATCACAGTTAGCACCGTTAAGCATGGAAAAGATCGAAGTATCTGGCTATAAAATTGTACAACAGTCAGGTGGTTCTAGCAGCGTATTCGGTGAAGATACCATCGATAATATGCCAAGCTTTAATCGCGATATTAAAGATGTTGCCCGTTTAAACCCACTTGCAAGCATCAACGGTAATGGCGAACTAACATTTGCTGGTAGCAACCCGCGTTCAAATAGCTTAACAGTTGATGGCATTGGCCAAAACGATGACTTCGGTCTTAACTATGGTGGTTACCCAACTGCGCAACCTCCTGTAGCACTTGATGCGATCGAACAAATTTCTGTAGATGTTTCTCCTTTCTCTGCATCTAAAGGTAACTTTGGTGGCGGCACAATCAACGCCGTAACAAAGTCAGGTACTAACGAGTTTAAGTTTTCTGGTTTTTACGAAACATCAACACCTGATATCGCCGGTGATGTGGACAGCATTTCACAAATTACAGCTGATGGCAGTCCTGTATTAGATAAAGATGGCCACCGCACCTATGAAGTTAACAAAGTATCACCAAACCAAACAGAAGAGCGTTTTGGCTTTAATATTGGCGGCCCGCTAATTGAAGATAAACTATTTTATTTTGTAAACTACAACAGCTGGAAGAGCGAGCTTGACCTAGATTACGGTTTTGAAGATTCAGGCGCGACCAACGAGTACGATGTATCTGAAGAAAGCTTTAACCAGTTTATCTCAATTCTAGATTCAGTCTACGGCATGCAAGACTCATTAGGTGGTGACCCTGAAGATAGCAATGAATCTTTATTGGTTAAACTAAGCTGGAACGTTAATGATGATCACCGTTTAGACTTTACTTACCAGTGGCAAGATGACCAAGATGAGCGTAATTTTGGCACAGGCGGTAGTACGGTTGATTTAGCATCATCACGTTACACCTATGCAACTAAGTTTAATAACTTCTCATCAAAGCTTTACTCTGATTGGAATGAAGACTTCTCTACTGAAATCGGTATTGCATACAAAGATGTTACTTCTGACAGCATTACAAATTCAAACATCGGTAGTGTAAAAGTTGAAGAGCGCTTCCGTGGGCCTGCATTCCAGTTTGGTACTGACGAGTTCCGCCATGCAAACTCTTCTGCAACTGAAACCCTTACCTTAACGCTTGACGCAACCTACCTTTTAGATGAGCATGAGCTTAGCTTTGGTGCGCGTTACGAGTCACTTAACCTTTACAATCTATTCGCCGCAAACTCACTAGGCTCGTGGGAGTTCGATACGTTTGACGGATTTGCAAACCGTGAAGTAGGTAACTTTAGAGATACGTATGACTTCTCTTACAGCAATGCGTACACAAATAACCCAGCAGATACAGCATACGATGCAACACGCAGCCAATTAGCGTTATACATTGAAGATACATTCTACATTGGCGACGATTTAGAATTATCAGCAGGTATTCGTTATGAGCGTTTAGCGTCAGATGACAAACCAACGCTGAATGAAAACTTTGCGAGCACCTATGGCTTTACTAACCAAGAAAACCTAGACGGTTTAGATATTATTTTACCACGTGTTGGCTTTAAGTATTATGCAACCGAAGCCCTTACTATCAATGGTGGTATTGGTCGTTTCCAAGGTGGTATTCCAAACGTATGGTATAACAATTCATACCAAAATGACGGTATTACATTCGTTGCAGCACCACAAAGCGCTATCGACGAATACTATGCGGCTAACCCTGCAGACATTACCGTTGTACCAGATGAAATCAAAAACACGTTAGTTCAAGGTGCAGGTAGCACGAACTATGTTGATCCAAACTTTGAATTACCTTCAAGCATTCGTTCGCAAATAGGCTTTGAATACGATTTTGATTCAGCATTACTAGGCAACGGCTTTAAATGGCAGGCAGAAATTGCTTACCACATCAAAGAAAATGAAGCGGTTTGGCACAACACAGCCATTCGTCCTGTTGGCACAGCTGCTGATGGTGATCGTTTAATTCAAGAGAGTATCTACACTGGCGATTTACAAGATAACTTTGATATTGCGATGACCAACTCGTCTGAAGATGGCCGTTCAGTTGTATTCTCAACAGCTCTTGCAAAAGAGTGGGACAACGGTCTTTATATTTCAACAAGCTATGCGCACCAAGATATCACTGAAGCAGCATCAGGTTCTTCATCGCGTGCACAAAGTAACTACCAGTACAACATTACGCAAAACCGTAACCAAGATTTAGCGCACCGTGGTTCATATGAAGTTGAGCACAGCTTTAAAATCAACGTGAGCTACAACACTGAGTTTTTCGCAGGTTATGCAACTAAGTTCAACATGTACTTTGAGCGTCGTTCAGGTCGTCCATTTAGTTACACTATGGGTATGTTCCGAGATGGTGATTTAGGTGACTCACGTGATTTTAACTCAAGCTCTGCTTACTTAGCGTATATCCCAACAGGGGCTGATGACGCTAATGTAAACTGGGAAGAATCAGGCATGACTTGGTCAGAACTTGAAACACTCCTTAATCGTGCAGGTATTTCTGAACGTGGCACTATCCTAAACCGTAACACAGGTACTCAACCTTGGGTTACCACAATGGATGTAAGCATCAAGCAACAAATCCCTGGTTTTGCTAAAGGCCACAGCGGTGAGGTTTACTTCATGGTTGATAACTTCGCAAACTTGCTTAATAGCGATTGGGGTGTTGAAAAACGCCTAGGTTTCTCTGACCAAGCTGTGTATGACTTTGGTGGTTTAGATGACCAAGGCCGCTACATCATCGATAGCCGTTATAACGGTGCTGATGTTCGTAACTACAGCCAAATCACAACGTCATCATCTGCATGGCAAGCTAAAATTGGCATTAGCTACAAGTTCTAATACCACTGTGTAAGTGAATAATCAAAAACCCGCTTTATTGGCGGGTTTTTTTATATCTAAAATAATCGATTTCATACTACTGTCATAAAAAACACTTAAATTACAGTGTATTTCATGATTAAGGCACTCATTTCAGCGCCTATCATTATTTTTATTACAAATTTGTGTGCAATGTAATCTATTTGTAATAAAATGAATGGGTACAATTTAATGCTTAGCAAACCAAGCATGTTACAACTTAAAATTACTAAAATATAATACCTTACACGGGAAATTAATAATGAAAATTCAACTACGCAAAACTGCGTTATCACTTGCTATTGCAGCATGTGTTGGCGCAAGTGGTGCTGCTTTTGCAAATGAAACTGCATCATCTGTAAAAGGTCAAATCACAGGCCCTAATGGTAACCCTGCCTCAGGCACGCAAATTACTATTATTCATATACCTTCTGGTTCAACAAAAACAACAACGGTAAACGAACAAGGTAACTTTTCTACAAAGGGTTTACGTGTTGGTGGCCCATACAAAATAATCGTAGATTCTGATACTTACGAAGACGCGCAACTAGACGACGTCTATTTAACACTAGGTCAAACTTACCCTATTTCTGTGGCCCTGCGTTCACAACAAATGGAACAAATTGTTGTAAGTGGTGCACCTATCAGCTCACAATCAGGCAGCACTGGCCCTGCTTCTCATTTCTCTTTAGATGATTTAGAAAACAAACCAGCTATCAATCGTGACTTAAAAGACGTTATTCGTGCCGACCCACGTATCTATATTGACGAGACAAACGCAGGCGCTATTAACTGTGGTGGTGGTAACCCACGCTTCAATAGCTTAACTGTTGATGGTGTTCGTATGAACGATAACTTCGGTTTGAACTCAAGCGGTTATCCAACTGAAAGAATGCCATTCTCTTTCGATTCAATCGCACAAGTAGCCGTAGAGCTTGCACCATTTGATGTACAATATGGTGGTTTCACATCATGTAACATCAACGCAGTAACTAAGTCTGGTACAAATGAAATCAAAGGTGGCTTTTTCTACGACTACACCAATGATGCAATGTCTGGCGATTCAATCGAAGGCGAAAAACAAGACTTAGGTGATTACTCAGAAAAACGTTATGGCTTTAATGTAGGTCTTCCGCTAATTGAAGATAAGTTATTCTTGTTCACTTCATACGAAAAGCTTGAAGGCGCACAAATTTTTGACTATGCCCCGTTTGCAAATGGCCGTATTGACCAAGCAACGGTAGACCGCATTAGACAAATTTCTATCGACTCTTATGACTACGATCCAGGTACTATGGTACCAAGTATGCCAGTTGAAGATGAAAAAATCTTAATCAAACTTGATTGGAACATCAGCAACGATCACCGTGCAAGCTTTGTGTATAACTACAACGATGGTTATTCACTGGCGCAATCTGATAGTGGCTCTAGCCGTTTATCTTTATCAAATCACTTCTATGAGCGCGGCGCAGAGCTTCAATCATACGTAACGTCGTTCTACTCAGATTGGACAGATGACTTTTCAACTGAAGTACGCGTAGGCTATTCAAAACTTGATAACCGTCAAAATTCACTTGATGCTGCATCAGGTTTTGGTGAGTTTAGAGTCGATACTGGTGATGTTGACGTATACCTTGGTCCAGATGACTCTCGCCAAGCGAATAAACTTAAATACGATAACTTATCGCTTAAACTTGCGGGTACTTACTACCTAGAAGACCACGAACTTTCATTTGGTTATGAGCGTGAAGAGCTAGATGTATTCAACTTATTTGTACAACACAATGAAGGTGAATACCGCTTTAGTTCATTACAAGATTTTGAAGATGGGGTTGCACGTGTTTACTACGGTAATGCGACAAGCCATAATCCAGACGATGCAGCGGGTGAATTCAAATACGCGTTAAACACATTATACTTCCAAGATAAGTTTGACCTGATTGATTACGATATTTCAATTGTTGCCGGTCTTCGTTATGATTTTTACACCAGTGATGATGTACCAACACATAACCAAAACTTTGAAGATCGCTACGGTTTTTCAAACAGCCAAAACTTAGACGGTATTGACTTATTACAACCACGCTTAGGTATTAACTGGATTTACAACGATCAGTTAGAGTTCCGCGGCGGAATTGGCCTTTATTCTGGCGGTAACCCAAATGTATGGATTTCAAACAGCTACTCAAACGATGGCGTTCGTAATATCCAGATTAATCAAAAAGGGATGCAAATCTTAGGTGATAACGCAGTTGCATTTAATGGCAATGGCCAACCTGGTTACGACATTCCACAAGACCTTTATGACGAAGTTGGTCAAGGTGGTGCTGATGCAAGCACTAACGTTACAGATCCAAACTTTGAAATTCCTTCAGAGTGGAAGTACTCAATAGGTGCGACATACATCACTGAAAACGATTACGTGTTTAACGTTGATTACCTTTACACTGATAAGCAAGATTCTGCTGTAGTAAAGAATTTAGCAAATGTACAAACGTCAGTTGCGCCCGATGGCCGTCCAGTTTACAGCGATAGCAATCACCCAAGAAATTCAGATTTCCTTCTTACCAATGTAAAAGGTGACGACGCATACTCGCAGATTTTATCATTAGCGATGAATAAATCTTTCGATAACGGTGTTGATTTAGCGCTTTCATATGCGTACACCATTGCCAAAGATGTTCACCCAATGACCAGCTCTGTGGCATTCTCAAACTACCATGGCGTGGCGGTATCAGATCCAGAAAACCCAGGTCTTGCAACGTCTAACTACGAAATCCCTCATCGATTCACAATGAGCGTATCGTACAACCATGAAATTTTTGATGGCTACGAGACTAAGTTCAACTTATTTGGTCAAGCTCAGCAAACAAACCCGTACTCGTACGCGTTTGATTCGCGCTCAGGTGGTTTAGGCTTTAACGACAACAGCCGTCAATTACTTTACGTACCAACGCTTGACGACAGCCAAGTTGTGTATGGCGATGACTTTGACCAAGCTGCATTTAATGAGTGGGTTGAAAGTGAAGGCCTAACACGCGGTAAAATTAACAACCGTAACAGCGTCGATGGCGACTGGTGGGTAACGTTAGATTTCAAAGTTGAGCAAGAGTTTATGGGCTTTGGCGAAGGCCAAAAAGGTTCAGCTTACTTTGTTATCAAAAACATCGGTAACATGATAAACGATGACTGGGGCGTACTTAAAACGGGCAGTGCACTACAAAGTGCTGTTTCAGCTGACATCGTGAATGGCCAATATGTATTTAATGAGTTTAAAGACCCATCAGGTACAAGCATTGAGTCAAGACCATCACTATGGGAAATGCGTGTTGGTGTTAAATACACTTTCTAATTTTCCAAGTTAATTTGGTACACGTTATTCTAAAGCCCATCTTTTGATGGGCTTTTTGTTTTACGCCTCTAATTTTGTCTGTAATTTATTTAAGCAACTTAACAAAACCGTATACTCATCTTGCGTTAATGACGCTAATAAATCTTGCTCCCACGCTAATGCAGCTGGTGCCAGTTGTTGATATAAACTATGACCTTCATCACTCAGTGCCAGTAGATTGGCTCGCTTGTCTTGTGGATTCTCTAAACTCAACACATAACGCTTATCTATTAATGCTTTGATAGCGCGTGACACAGTTGATTTATCCATTGCTGCTTGCTCACACAAAGCTTTTGCATGGCTTTGCCCAAACTGCGCTAAATTAAATAAAATACGCCATTGTGGAATAGTTAAGTCGCTTTGTTGTTGATATACATCCGCAAACTCCTCACTCATTTTACTGGCTAGGTTTGCTAATCGATAAGGTAAAAAGGTCGCTAAATCGAGTGCCATCTTCTTAAATCTCCGCCCAAATGGGCTTTACAGTCGTGTTTTGCCTGTTCATAAATATGTACAGCACGATAAAAACAGAAGGTTTGAATTTAATCTCACATGAGAGTATCTTACAGTAAAACACAAAGGAGTCGAGTGATGACAAGCGAATTAAAATACATGACAGGGTTTGGTAATGAGTTTGAAACCGAAGCCCTACCCGGTGCATTACCTATTGGTCAATTTAGCCCTCAAAAAGTAAAATATGATTTGTACGCTGAACAATTTAGTACAACAGCGTTCACTGCCCCGCGTGCTGATAACCGTCGCACTTGGATGTACCGTATTCGCCCTTCAGTGGTACAAGGTGATTACACTGCAATAGACAATGGCTTAATTCGCACAGCACCAATCACTGAAGTACCGACTCCACCCACTATGTTACGTTGGAACCCTATTGATATACCATCAACACCCACTGACTTTATAGATGGCTTAATTACAATGGCAGCCAATGGCAATGCTAATGGCCAAGCAGGGATTGGTATTCACGTATATGTAGCCAATAAATCAATGACCGACCGCTATTTTTATAATGCTGACGGTGAAATGCTGTTTGTTCCGCAGCAAGGCGAGCTACTGCTTAAAACTGAATGTGGTAACTTAACTGTGAAGGCTGGTGAGATTGCGGTAATACCTCGTGGTATTAAATTCCAAGTGATGCTACTAACTGACACGGCCCGAGGTTATATTTGTGAAAACTACGGCCACGCATATGTATTAGCTGAGCGAGGCCCTGTGGGCGCAAACGGCTATGCAAACGATCGTGATTTTCAATACCCTGTGGCCGCGTTTGAAGATAAAGAAGGCGAGTTTGAATTAATCGCTAAGTTTAATGGCAATATGTTCAGCTGTGATATTGGTCACTCCCCGCTAGATGTTGTCGCGTGGACAGGCAATAGCGCGCCGTATAAATACGATTTAGCACGCTTTAATGTGATGAACACAGTAAGCTTTGATCACCCAGATCCGTCAATTTTCACAGTGCTTACGTCACCATCAGGTACTGAAGGCGTTGCAAATATTGATTTTGCAATCTTCCCGCCACGTTGGATGGTCGCTGAAAACACCTTCCGCCCACCTTATTATCACCGTAATATTATGAGTGAATTTATGGGGCTAATTGAAGGTGTGTACGATGCCAAAGAGCATGGTTTTGTGCCTGGTGGAATGAGTTTACATAATTGTATGTCGCCACATGGGCCAGAAGCCGATGTATTTGAAAAAGCGTCAAATGCTGAACTTGAGCCTCAGCGCTACGAAAACACCCTCGCCTTTATGTTTGAGTCGCGCTATGTAATTTCGCCTACAAAATATGCCCTCGAAGGCAAAGAGCGCCAACCAAACTATACTGATTGCTGGCGTACAATTAAAAAACATTTTAAAGCTGAATAAGGTCATTTCATGAAACTGTATACTTATTTTCGTTCATCTGCGGCTTATCGTGTGCGTATTGCACTTAATTTAAAAGCCATTGATCATGAACTAGTACCTGTAAACTTATTAAAGTCAGAGCAGCAAGGTGAGCACTACCTGAGTAAAAACCCACAAGGGTTATTACCTGCGCTTGAAACTGAGGAAGGAGTTTTAGGACAATCGTTAGCCATTTTAGAATACCTTGATGAAACGTACCCTCAACACCCGTTGATTTACGGCAATGCATGGGAAAAAGCACATATCCGTAATTTAAGTTATGCCGTAGCGTGCGATATTCACCCTATCGATAACTTGCGCGTACTTAAGTATTTAAGCACTGAGCTTGGGGTGGATGATGAAGCCAAAAATAAATGGTACCGTCATTGGGTTGAAGTAGGCTTTGAAAAGCTAGAGTTATTACTGGATGAGAAAAATAATTTTTGTGCTGGAAACAAACCAAGCCTAGCTGATGTGTGTTTAGTGCCACAAGTATTTAATGCGTTGCGCTTTAATGTCGATATGACTGCATATCCTAAAATAGCAGCCATATATGCGCATTGTAATACACTGGCTGCATTTAGTGATGCAGCACCACAAAATCAGCCTGATGCAGGCTAACTGCTCAGTGCGCTGTGTATCACAGTAACATGCTCAATTAAATCTAAGCCCAGATCGGTTAAATATCCGCCGTCTGGGCTATCTATAATCCCTTTTTCAAATAAACGCTGTGCGGCGCTAATAACACTGTCGTTGGCATCGCTATGAATCTTAATACCTTGCATTTTGCTGCTAACAGGAAATTTAGCAAGCAGTTCAAATTCATCCATCATCTTTTGGTTAAATTGCATGTGTTCACCTTGTTTACGAAATTATTATTTTATTGATTATTTACCCTAACACATTTTATACCCAAGTCACTCTAAAACACTTATTAGCAACCTATTGAAAAATTGCTACTGGTAATTCTTGGTAACTTGAGTATAAGCTTAGTGGAGTTATTTTTTAATGCAAAGGCTGAATATGAGAATTTTAACTACTATAGGTCTATGTTTTGTTTGTTTTATTTACTCAGTAAATAGCTTTGGGAATAATTCAAAAACAACATTGTTATTAAACCCTCAAGATGCAATAGCGCAGCTGTCTGTGTGCTGGTTTGATGATAAACGCTACAGTGAAGGCGCTGTTATTGTGATGGCTAATTTAAAAGTCATGTGTGCTGCAAAAAAACCACATCACAATAACAGTGCATTAAGTTGGTTAATGCTTGATGATAAGAATGAGATTATTTACCCAAAAACACCTAAAAAAATTCGGGTTAATTAGCCAAAACTGGGGTTATTAAATACCGCACAAAGATATCGCGTTGGTATCAACGGCCACATAGGCTACAATAGCCCCGAATTTTTTAACGCTATAGTGAATTATGAATCAGCAAGCTAACAATCCATTACATGGTATAACTCTTGAACAGATCGTCGTAAAACTTGAACAAACAATTGGCTGGAAAGCCATGGGCGAGCAAGTGGACATTCGCTGCTTTAAGTCTGATCCTAGCGTTAAATCGAGCCTTAAATTTTTACGCAAAACCCCTTGGGCACGCACTAAGGTCGAACAGCTTTATCTGGATAACTGTGTAGAAACAAAGCCGCAAGCAAGCGGCTTTGTCTGGCCAAGTATTAAAAAGTAACTAAACAGCCTGCTCTGCACACACTACAGCAAGTGAGTTAGGTTCAATTTCGATCACTAATTCGCTTGCTGTTTTGACCTCGCCATCTATCACATACTTAATCTCATCAGCAGCACTTATCACTACCCGACGAGCATTAGTGTGATGCGAGTTTATCGCTAGATGCGCCTGCGTTACACTGCTTAAAACAAGTTCTGCAATACTAAATACATTAGTCGAATTATCTACATTCGGCGTTAGCCAATTGACATCTAATAAGCCGTCATTGTGATCAGGCTGCCCACTACCTTGTGCAAGCAAGGTTGTAAATGGAGCCGCGTTAGCCACTATCAAACTGTTTGTAAACAACTCTTGAGGCTCGTTATCGTCTAGCTGCACACTCAGCTTTTGCGCTTTTTGCT
This sequence comes from Pseudoalteromonas sp. RWi3, assembly GCF_054960735.1. NCBI lineage: Bacteria > Pseudomonadati > Pseudomonadota > Gammaproteobacteria > Alteromonadales > Pseudoalteromonadaceae > Pseudoalteromonas > Pseudoalteromonas sp. RWi3. The sequence goes on along the minus strand of NZ_JBHNYL010000027.1, from coordinate 4,097 downwards.
GGCCTAACGCTTGCCAAAAACCTTGCAAGTATGCAACTTGACCAACCGCGTTTTTACTTTCACGGTCAGCCTTTTCTATCATCGTTTGCTCAAAGCCAACACCTGCCAATAGCAGCATAAGCTCACCATTACAGTAAGCTGTATCCATATATTGAGTTTGACCATCAATAATAAGGTCGCATGCCGTTTCAACGGGGATTAATTTAGATTTTATCCCCATCAAAACATGTGCGAGTGCATTGGCTGTACCCAACGGAATTATACCGAGTTTACAATCGGTATTAACAAGTACACTGGCAACCTCTGCAACTGTTCCGTCGCCGCCACAAGCAATAATCAAATTCGGGCCGTCATTCATAGCTTGCTTTGCTAATACAATACCATTTTCATCTTTTGATGTTGTTAATACTGTCAAATCATAATAAGCAGACAAGCGATTAATAATCATATCTTTTTTTTGTTGCCACAGCTTGGTACCAGATACAGGATTGGCAATTAACACTGCCTTGTTCTTAATGAGCAACTCTCCACTACGATGACGTTTAACTAAATGACGTAACTGGTGCTTATTGAGATTAGCTGTTTCACGGGTCTCTTTAATTTGTGCTAATACTTGATGAACATCCGCATCTTTATTTTGACTCAATAAATAAGCCGCCATAACAAACACAGACCGCCCACGACCCAGTGCACAATGCACTACCACACGACGATCGGCTTTAATATGATGGTCAATCCAGTTAAGAGCTTGATTAAGCTGCGATCGCGTAGGCACGCGGTGGTCAAGTACTGGAATATTCAGGTACTTGATATTCTCTTGAGTGGAAGACCATTCGAGTCCATCAAACTCGCAGGTAACATCCAAGATAGCTGTAATATTATTTTCTTTCATCGTGTCTATGTCCGAGGGAAATAAACGACACGCTAAGAATAAATGATCATTAATTTGTTGTAATGGCGGCACTTTATCCCGTTTGCGGCTCCACGCGTTATACACTTGTGCACCCAATAAAAAAGGCACGAAAGCCCAACGGATATAAAACGGAATAACACCGTTTTCGCGCTTACGAAAAATTTTAGCTACGTTAAACACGTACGCGCCGCCTACGAGCAGCAATGAGAGTGCGGTCCAATAAAACATAATGGAAAAATAAACAGCATCTACTTGCCAGCCCATCACAATAAATACCACTGCTAACACGATATAACTAATTGCGGCCCACATAGACTCTCCTTTGTTATTAATTTTATGTGGTTAGTATTTAATAAACAAACCACTTTGTAAGGTAGTTTGCAATAATTACGCCGAAATAAATAAAATAAAAGTTTTTATATTTCAATAACTAAAATTTTCTCATTGAAGACTTTGCGTTGATTTTACACACAGGTGTGAGTTACTTACAGTGTAAGCGTAGGATATTGAAATGAAAAAGCCCAAGTTTCAGCATACCAGTATTATGGCTAGCTTTCTCTTAGGCATAATGAATTACACAGAAATTAAACGTCTACTTTGGTTAACCAACCATGTGTATCTGGTGCTTTACCCCACTGAATATCATTCAATGCTTGACGTAAACGGGTTGTCGTTGGACCCGGCTCGCCAGTACCTACTTTATATTCTTTATCATTATGAATAAAAATCCCTACCGCAGTGAGCACAGCAGCTGTACCAGAAAGCGCAGCCTCAGTGCCTGGCTTAGCTGCACGCTCTAATAATTCAGTAACTGTAAAGTTACGTTCTGACACTGTCATGCCTAAATCTTTGGCAATAGTCAAAATACTGTGGCGTGTTACACCATGTAGAAATGTGCTGTCGAGCGCTTTGGTGATGATCTCGTTACCATCAATTAAAATAAAGTTAGCAGCACCGGTTTCTTGTACGTCACCACCTGGGCAAAATAAAATTTGATCTGCTTGGTATTTTTCACGGGCTGCTGAAATTGGTGCCAATGCACTGGCATAATTACCACCACTTTTAACCATTCCCATGTGTGGCGCGCAACGCATGCCATCTTCTTCTAATAAAACGCGTAATGCCGTTGAGCCACCAGCAAAGTAATCACCAACAGGCGACAATAAAACATACATAAGTGAACTTGCAGAGGGCACTGCTGCTTTACCAATTGCAGCTTCAGTACCGATATGCGTTGGACGAATGTACATTGATCCCGGCGGTAAAGGCGTTTCGTCAGCGTATTCTTTAACAATATCGGTAATCATTTTCGTAAGCTTAGGCCCTTCAAAGCTTGGCAAGCTTAATAACTTTGAGCTTTGCTGCATACGTGCAATGTTTGCATCCATTCTAAAAATGTATATTGAGCCATCATCATGGCGAAATGCTTTTAAACCTTCAAAACATGTACTCGAATAGTGAAGAACGTGTGCCCCAGCGTGCAGTTCTATTTTATCTGAAGGAACAATTTCGCTTTCACTCCAAGCATTATCTGTAAATCTCGCTTGGATCATTTGTGGCATAAATACCGTACCAAATGCTGCCATTTTAATCTCTCTTGTGTTGTGTGCTTTTCCCACAGTGTATTACATTCACCCACTGTTTAACCATAACTAAAACGGTGCTTTTATTATTGAAAAACACATTTTTTTAACGTTTAAGCTTATTTTTGCTTTAATTGTATTAATTTAGTACGTTTTACATGCTCAAAAACTGATCGAATAAGCTTGCTAAGCCGTAAATGACTGCTAGATTTAGAACGTTATACTCTGCACTCAACCCTGCAAACCTTTTTTGCATCCAATTATCAACCTCAAACGTTTACTAATAATAACAACAGGAACTTTATGGAAATCGATGAACTATTGCCGTTGCTGAGCCAAACCGCTCAGGGAAATAAACAGGCTTTTGCAAAGCTCTATAATGCAACCAGCCCAAAACTATTTGCTATCAGCTTAAAAATGTTGACTAATCGTGCTCATGCAGAAGAAGCGTTGCAGGATGCGTTTGTCAAAATTTGGCATAACGCATCTGAATACCAAGCCAGCAAAGGGACAGTTATTAGCTGGATGATCAGTATTGTAAGGTATCGAAGTTTGGACTCACTGCGTTACCACAAGGTGCGTAAAGAGCAAAGCCTAGATGACGACAACGATCACTTTGAACCTATTGCAGATACTGCAATAACTGTTGATTACGAAGAAAAGACTAAACTCGTTGATTGTATGGAACAATTGGATGAGCAGCAAAAACAAGCGATCCATTTAGCCTATTATAAAGGGTTAACTCACAGCGAACTGGTGGATCATGTAGAAACTCCACTTGGCACAGTTAAAAGTTGGATCAGACGGGGCTTACAACAGCTGCAGAGGTGCTTAACGCTATGAATTATGACAATCAAAAACTGATAGATATGCTTGCAGCAGAGTATGTTTTAGGCACTCTAACGGGTTCAGCGCGTAAACGTTTTCAGCGTTTAATGCTCACCTCAACACGCATTAGAGAAGCAACATGGATATGGGAACAGCACTTAAATAACTTAGCAAGCTCCATACAATCTGAGCCACCAAGTGATGAGGTTTGGCAAGTTATATCTCAGCGTATCGATGCCTCTGAGCCAGCTAAATCATCGTCCACTGACTCTAATGTAATCAAGCCTAGAGCACATATTTGGAAGGCATGGTCGCTCATTGCCACTGCTGCCAGTATTGTACTTGCAGTAATTATTTGGCAGCCTCAAGCGCCAGTGCAACCTACCCAACAAATTGCTTTGTTTAAAGATGCAGCAGAACAACCACTGTGGTTTATTGATATTAATGAGCAAAACCTATCTATTAAAGCCAGTGACAAGTTAGTTGCAAGAAATGACAAAGATTATCAATTATGGATGATCCTCAAAGGTCAGGACACGCCTATATCGTTGGGCCTTTTACCAAAAGGTGGTGTTAAGTCATTACTCAAAGACAGCCGCTTTAGTGCCCAAGATATAGCACTATTGGCAATTAGTTTGGAGCCAATTGGTGGTTCTTTGACGGGTCTGCCGACTGAAGTCTTGTATACAACAGAGCTAATATTACTGTAAAAAAGGTGCGCTTTTTGTAACGCGGATTCAAGTCTGAAGTACACTTGCACTAATCACTAAAAT
>NZ_JBHNYL010000026.1:0-25845 GCF_054960735.1 Pseudoalteromonas sp. RWi3 | reverse complement strand
GTGAAATAGTCATCGAGTTAGCGAGCGTAAAGCTAGCGAGCTGCACAGTGTCAGTCTATACACCGAAGCGTGGGTTGATACCAATACTATTTATTAAGTGATCAAATGTATCATTCTTCTAAAAATGGCTTAGTTTCCTACAAGAACGACTCAGAAGCGTTTCAAGCTATTTTATAAAAGAAACACTTCTAGATTAAATAGATCATCAATTGAATATATTTGGTATGATCAAGTTTATCCATGTCCTCGAGCAGATGCTCTTAACGTTATCAATGTCTGAGCGAAATACATTCCACGCCCTACTTACTTGTTCAACAATATCGTCATAACTTGAAAATGTGCGATTTGATAGCTCTCTGTTTCTCATCCATGCCCATACTTGTTCAATGGGGTTCAGCTCGGGTGAGTAGGGAGGAAGCGGTATCACCGACACATTTTTAATTTCTTGTGCAACATTACCCATATTCCAGCTTGTGCGATCAACGATGACCACAGCGTGCTCTCCACAGGGCGTCGCATCCGAAATAAGTTGTAAGTGTTGCTTCGTTATATCCTTACTTAAATAAGGCGCTATAATTGCCTCCGTCTGGCCTGTTGCAGGGCAAACTGCACCAAATATATGAGTTGATAGAAACTGTTGCTGTTTGACCATGCGGGGCCTTGAGCCTTTCTTTGCCCAAATTTTAGATGTGGTATTTTGTTGACCAAACCGCGCTTCATCTTGGAACCAGAGATTGACTCTATCAAGTGATACGTGGCCTGGAATTGTGATGATCGTATTACGAAGGAAATTTTTTAAAGCCTTCTTGCGCCTGAACTGATTGTTTAGGGTGCTTCGAACGAGCGGTAATCCATGAGAGATTAAGCGAGCCCATTCATTTTTAACTGCATGTTTGCATACATACTCTTTGAGTTGCTACTTTTGCTTAGGCGTTAGAGCACAAGGGCGACCGGGTTGTTTCTTAATGTCCAATGCCTTAATTCCATTGGTAAGATAAGCCGTCACCCACTCATTCACTAGGCGTCGACTAACGCTTATCGTTTGTGCAACAGCCGTACAGTTTTTAACCTTAAGTATAGGTAAACAGCTTTATAGCGAGTCTTTAATCACGCATCTCTGGTGTAGGGAAAGTCTGGAATGTTGGACAATTAAAGCTCAGTAAGAATGGTTGGAATATCCTTTCATAGATGACTAATAATTTGACGAAATTGCTAATCAATGAAACGTAATAGGTATGAGTTTTTTGAAGTTATTGTAAAGATCAAAAACGCCAGCTCGTGGCTGGCGTTTTATGCAACTTTAAAGCATGTAACTATGCTTTAGGACCTGCATTTTTGATTTCATCTGACACATCGTATTTTGCGAAGTTTTCAGTGAAGTCAGCTGCAAGTTTAGCTGCGTACTCAGCGTATTTCGCTTTGTCATCCCATGTATTAATAGGGTTAAGTAGTTCGCTATCAACACCTGGTACAGCAACTGGCACGTCCAGGTTTAACACATCAATATGTTGTGTTTCAACGCCGGCTAGTTTACCCGATACGATTGCATCAACAACTGCACGTGTTGTTGGGATATCAAAGCGCTTACCAGTACCAAAAGGGCCACCAGTCCAACCTGTGTTGACAAGGTAAACTTTAGCACCAAACTCGCGTACACGCTTCATAAGAAGCTCTGCGTAAACACCTGCTGGACGTGGGAAGAAAGGTGCACCAAAACACGTTGAGAATGTAGATTCGATGTCGCTAGTAGAGCCAATCTCAGTTGAACCTACTTTTGCAGTGTAACCACTTAGGAAGTGAAACGCTGCTGCTTCTTCGCTAAGGATTGATACAGGTGGTAATACACCACTTACATCACACGTTAAGAATACCACTGCTTTTGGTTCACCTGCGCGGTTCTCTACTTTACGCTTTTCAACGTGCTCAAGAGGATAAGCTGCGCGGCTATTTTGAGTTAGGCTTGTATCGTGAAAGTCAGGAATACCTTTTTCATCAAGTACCACGTTTTCTAGGATAGTACCAAAGCGGATTGCATCCCAAATAACAGGCTCATTCTTTTGTGAAAGGTCGATACATTTTGCGTAACAGCCGCCTTCGATATTAAATACACTACCAGGTGCCCAGCCATGCTCATCATCACCGATTAGGAAACGAGTTGGATCAGCTGACAATGTTGTTTTACCTGTGCCAGATAAACCAAAGAATAAAGCTGTATCGCCTGCTTCACCTACGTTAGCAGAGCAGTGCATTGGTAATACACCTTTTGCTGGTAGTAGGAAGTTTTGCACAGAGAACATCGATTTTTTCATTTCACCGGCATAACGCATACCTGCTAGCAATACTTTACGTTGCGCAAAGTTGATAATAACTGTGCCATCGCTGTTTGTGCCATCACGCTCAGGGTCACATACAAATGAAGGAACATTCATTACCTGCCATTGAGGTAAATCAGATGCATTATAAGATTTAGGTTCGATAAACATATTTTTGGCAAAAATGTGATGCCATGCAGTTTCAGTTGTAACAACAACTGGTAGATAATGCTCAGGATCAGCGCCAACTTCAAGGTGAGAGATGAAGTGGTCATTGCTTTGCACATGTGCTTCTACACGTGCCCATAAAGCGTCAAATTTATCTGCATCGAAAGGGCGGTTTACATTACCCCATTGGATATCATTTTCAGTACTTGATTCTTGAACAATAAAACGGTCTTTTGGAGAACGACCAGTACGACGACCGGTGTTAGCAACAAAAGCTCCATTGGCGGCTAAAGTCCCTTCGCCACGACGGATCGCGTGTTCGACAAGTTCAGCTGCAGTTAGATCGACAAAACGAGTAGCGCTTGAAGTCATGTTTATACCTAAATTGTGTGAGATTGAACGGGATAGCTCTGGGGTTCTAAAGACCTTTAAGCTGCATTTATAGTAACAGATGGATTAGGGATATTCGAGCCTATGAACACCCTAAAAACACATATATTTACGAAAAAACATGAATAATTTCAATGATACCGGTGTCATAAAAATCACAAAAATTATGACACCGGTATCAACTGCACGAACAAAAAAGCCGCACTATTTGCGGCTTAATAATTGAACAGTTTTAATCGAGTGGTTAGTTGAAGATACTCTTAATATCTTGCTCGCTAAAAATGTAATCCTTTAAGCAGTAATGGCAACTAATTTTCACTTCGCCATTGGCAGCTGCATCATCAAGGAGTGCCTGTTGGCCAACATTAACCAGTGCAGTAATTGTTTTCTCACGGGTACAACCACACTTGAAGTGAATAGGCTGAGGTTCGTAAACGCGAGGGTTATCTTCATGATATAAGCGTGTAAGTACAGTTGTAGCATCCAACGCTAACAATTCTTCATCTTTAATTGTATTGGTAAGCGCTTCAAGGTGAGTAAAGTCTTCGATAGACTTTTCTTTATTAACAGGTAAAACCTGAAGCAACAAGCCTGACGCTTTCTCTGATCCTGTAGTTGCATCTGTGGCAAACCAAAGGCGTGTTTGTAATTGCTCTGATTGGGCAAAGTAAGCTTCTAAGCATTCAGCTAGAGTTTCGTGTTCTAACGGAACAATGCCTTGGTAACGCTCACCTTTATTAGGGGTAATGGTTAATACCATCACACCATTGCCAATAAGATCTTTAATAGTTGAGCCTGTCACTTCGCTTTGTAAGCGAGCAATGCCACGCATATTTTGCCGATCATCACCATTAATAACAGCATACTTAATCGGGCCGTCACCTTGAAGTTGAACGGCTATATCACCCTCAAACTTTAATGTTGCAGTTAAAAGGCAAGTTGCTACTAAAAGCTCGCCTAATAGTTTTTGTACAGCAACAGGGTAATCGTGACCCGCAATCATTTCTTGATAGGTTTGTTCTATTTGAACTAGTTCGCCTCTGACGTCTAGTTGATCAAATGTATAACGGTGAAGTAAATCTTGTTGCATAAGTGACATTACCTAACTTGATTTCATTTTTAAAAGTTCGCGTCTTTGTTTTTTATCCGGCTTACGATCTGGATGTGGGGCAAAGAAGCTATTATTTTTGCGGGCAATACTATTTGCTTCGCGTTTTTCTATACTGGCTTGAGATTCTTCATATAAGGTTTGTGCAATGGGGGCGCCAGCGCGTTTTTCAACTATTTTAAGTACAGTAATGATTTTTTCATCGACCCCTTGAGCTAGTTTTATTTGAGCTCCGAGTTCAACAATTTTACTGGGTTTAGTTCGCTTTCCATTATAATGCACTTTACCGCCTTGCACCATGTCACGTGCGATTGCACGGGTTTTATAAAAGCGCGCAGCCCATAGCCATTTATCTAAACGAACACTGAAAGTTTCATTATTAAAGGTTGAAGAGCGGGTGTTACTTTTTGACACAATTGTACTCTTTAAAATAGCGGCACCATAAGGCAAAATTTATCATGAAACGAACTACTAAAGAAATAGCCGTCGTATTTCTTAGTAGTAAAAGACCTTAATTTAGCTTGTTTACAAAGTTTAATATTAGTGCGCTTGTTGAATGAAAAATGAAAAGGTACTATAGGTTCGCGATATAGCAGTAAATTAAAATAAGAAACGACATTTATGGATCAGCAATTACAGCAGCTAAAACAATTTTTAGGCAAATTACCTCACGCTAAATTAAGTTGGGTGGTAATGATATTAGTCGTTGTTTATATTGCTTTTTTAATGGCTAAGCTGTTTTGGCTTGTGTGGCCAGAACCAACGAATAAGGCTATTCAGAGTACCTATTCTGCCCCTGAAAATACACAATCAAATAGAACTAATTCTTCCGCTATTTTAGCGCTTCACTTGTTTGGTAAAGCAGATGCGAAGCCCAAAAAAACATCAACCCGCCAAGAAAAAGTTATTAATAATGCACCAGAAACCCGTTTAAGTATTAATTTAACGGGCATCGTTGCGGTAAGTAATAATGACAAAAATGGTTTGGCAGTTATTGAATCGCAAGGGCAACAAGTAACCTACCTTGTTGATGATGTTGTTAAAGGGACTCGAGCTAAACTGGCTCAAGTACTCCCAGATCGCGTTATTCTGGATGTAAGTGGCCGGTTTGAGACACTAATGCTCGATGGTTTAGATTTTACTAAAACGGTTTCAATGCCAGTACTAGCAGAGCGTGAAGGTGAAAGGGATTTTAATCAAGGCCCTCAAGACGTAGAGCAAGTTGATGCAACGGCAAACGAAGAGGTTAAAAGTTCAATCCTTGAAACGCGTGATGAATTACTACAAGACCCAGGTAAGCTTTTTGATTACATTCGTATTTCTCAAGCGATGAGAGACGGTGAGCTAGTTGGGTATCGATTAAGCCCAGGTAAAGATCCTGCGCTTTTCAAAAAAATGGGATTACAGAATAACGATTTAGCTGTTTCTATCAACGGCTATCAACTAACAGATATGCAACAGGCTATGTCAGCCATTAATGAGCTGCGTAACAGCACCGATGCAAACATTACGATTGAACGTGATGGTGAGCAAATCGATGTTCAATTTAGCCTGCAATAATTTAGCTTTGGAGTTTTAATACAATGGTTAACGCGCTACACCTCAAAAAAATCAGAAAAGGGTTAGCTAAGTACGCGACACTTTTTTTTGCGGCTAGTTTATCTCTCTCGGTGTCAGCCGTTGAGTATGCTGCAAACTTTAAAGGCACAGATATTAATGAGTTTATTAATATTGTGGGTAAAAACCTAAATAAAACAGTCATCATTGATCCTAACGTACGTGGCAAAGTGAATGTTCGCAGCTATGAATTAATGGATGAAGCACTTTATTACCAATTTTTCTTAAATGTGTTGGAAGTTTATGGCTTCTCAGCTGTAGAAATGGATAACGGCATAATAAAAATTGAAAAAAGCTCAGATGCTAAAAAATCAAATGTACCGCTAATAACAAAAGATAATCAAGCGAGCGGCGACATGATGGTTACCCGTGTTGTACGTGTAAAAAACGTAAGCGTGCAAGAGCTTGGTCCTTTAGTTCGTCAATTCAGTGACCAAAAAGATGGCGGTCACGTTGCTAACTTTAATGCAGCAAACGTGATGATGCTAACTGGGCATGCAGCTTCAGTTAACCGCCTGGTGGAAATTATTCGTTCAGTAGACCAAGCCGGTGATAAGCGCGTAGATATTGTTAAATTAAACTTTGCCACAGCAGATGATGTGGTTTCTGTTGTTGAAAACATTTACAAAGACAGCGGCAAAGGTAGCGTGCCAGAGTTTTTGATTCCTAAAGTTGTTGCTGATGGCCGTACTAATAGTGTTATCGTCAGTGGTGAAGGCCAAGCAAGAACGCGTGCTATCGAACTGATTAAACGCCTTGATGGTGAACTACAAAATCAAGGTAACACCAAAGTAATTTATTTAAATTACGCCAATTCTGAAGACCTAGTAAAAGTGCTTCAAGGCGTAAGTAAAACCTTGGCAGAAGAAGGTCAATCAGGTTCCACGAAAACACGTAGCCGCAGCCAGAATGAAACCAGCATTGAAGCTCACCCAGATTCGAATTCACTGGTTATCACCGCTCAGCCTGACACTATGCGCTCATTAGAGTCTGTGATTGAACGTTTAGATATTCGCCGAGCACAAGTATTGGTTGAGGCGATTATTGTTGAAGTAATGGAAGCCGATGGCGTTAACTTTGGCTTGCAGTGGATTTCTGAGCAAGGTGGTATGGTACAGTTTAATAACGGCAACACAGTGCCTGTGGGCTCATTAGCTGTAGCAGCAGAGCAAGCCCGTGATGAAATAGTGACAAAAACTATCACTGGTGACAATACAGAGCTAAAAGAATATGACGAAACCGTTGAAGGTGATTTAGGACCACTGGCTGCTTTACTTGGCGGTATTAATGGTCTTGCTATGGGTATTATTAAAAATGACTGGGGTGCGATAATCCAAGCGGTCTCCAGTGATACCAATTCAAATATCCTTGCTACGCCATCTGTTACTACGATGGATAACGAAGAAGCATCGATGATTGTGGGTCAAGAAGTGCCTATTATTACCGGTTCGCAAACTGGCTCTAATAACTCAAATCCATTCCAAACGGTTGAGCGCCAAGAGGTCGGTGTTAAGCTTAAAGTAACACCGCAGATCAATGACGGCACGGCAGTGCAATTGACCATTGAGCAAGAAGTATCAGGGGTAAGTGGTACAACGTCAGTTGATATTTCAATTAACAAGCGCGCAATTAAAACCACCGTGATGGCAGATGATGGCGGCATGGTTGTGTTAGGTGGTTTGATTGACGAAGATGTACAAGAAAGCGTATCGAAGGTGCCATTATTAGGTGATATCCCAATTCTTGGTCACTTATTCCGCTCAACAAGCACCAGCAAGCGTAAGCGAAACTTAATCGTCTTTATTCGTCCGACGATCATTCGTGATGGCATTAAGATGAATCAATTAAGCCATAGCAAATATAACTTTATTCGTGGTGAGCAATTTAAACAAAAAGAAGACGGTATTGATTTAATGCCTCTTGAAGAAGCGCCAATTTTACCTGAGTGGAATGATGCGCTTGTACTTCCTCCAACGTACGAAGAATACCTAAAACAGCAAAATGCAGACGAGCGCAATAATGACTGAAGTCATCACCCCAGTAAATGAAGAGCTGGAATCATCACTGCACGACAATGAGTTGTTAACCAGTGACGATTTAGTTGAGCTACCGCCTAAACGTTTGCCATTTTCGTATGCCAGACGTGCAGGTGTGCTATTAAGTAAGCACAATGATAACTGGGTGGTTTATTATCGTGGTGAGCTTGCGATTGATGTGCTGCTTGAAGTACGACGCATTGCAGGCCACGGGTTTACCCTTGAGCAACTCCCTGATGATAAATTTGAGTTGTTATTAGAAGCCTCTTATCAGCGCGACAGCTCTGAAACACAGCAAATGATGGAAGATATCGGCAATGAGGTTGATTTATTCTCACTTGCCGAAGAAATGCCGCAAACTGAAGATTTACTTGCTGGTGATGATGACGCGCCAATCATTAAATTGATTAACGCGATGCTCAGTGAAGCAATCAAAGAGGGTGCATCTGATATCCATATTGAAACCTTTGAGCAAGAGCTTGTTATTCGCTTTAGGGTTGATGGTGTTCTAAAAGAAGTGCTTAAGCCAAATCGTAAATTAGCTTCATTACTAGTATCACGTATTAAAGTAATGGCGAAGCTCGATATTGCTGAAAAACGTATTCCGCAAGATGGTCGTATCAGCTTGCGTATTGCTGGGCGTGCAGTTGATGTACGTGTATCAACGATGCCATCAAGTTTTGGTGAGCGCGTGGTACTGCGCTTATTAGATAAAAACAATGCCCGCTTAAACCTTGAAGACCTAGGAATGACGCTGCGAAATCGTGAGTTGTTTTCTGATTTGATCAGTAAACCTCATGGTATTATTTTGGTGACCGGGCCGACAGGTTCAGGTAAAAGTACCACGCTTTATGCCGGTATGAGCCAAATCAACTCGCGAGATCGTAATATTCTTACTGTTGAAGATCCAATCGAGTATGAGATTCCGGGTATTGGCCAAACGCAAGTAAATGCAAAAGTAGACATGACATTTGCTCGTGGTTTACGCGCTATATTGCGTCAAGATCCTGATGTGGTTATGGTCGGTGAAATACGTGATTTAGAAACGGCGCAAATTGGTGTGCAAGCTTCACTTACTGGTCACTTAGTAATGTCCACGCTGCATACAAACACTGCAGCAGGCGCGATTTCTCGTATGGAAGATATGGGTGTTGAACCATTTTTACTGTCGTCGTCATTGCTTGGCGTTCTTTCACAGCGCTTAGTGCGTACTTTATGTGGTAGCTGTAAAGAAGCACACACTGCGGATGAACGAGAGTGTGAACTGCTGGGTGTGCCAAATGATAATCCGCCGACTATTTATCGTGCAGTGGGTTGTGAAGAATGTAACTATAACGGCTATCGCGGACGTACCGGTATTCACGAACTATTAGTGGTTGACGAGGCTGTACGCGAACTTGTGCACAGTGGTAAAGGTGAGCAAAGTGTTGAAAAGTATATTCGCAAACACACCCCAAGCATTCGACAAGATGGTTGTAGCCGTGTGTTAGACGGTAAAACAACCCTTGAAGAAGTGTTACGTGTTACCCGTGAGGAAGGCTAATGGCTGCGTTTGAGTATCGTGCGCTTGATGGTCGCGGAAAAGAAAAAAAAGGTATTCTAGAAGCGGATACAGCAAAACAAATCCGCCAATCTTTGCGCGAGCAAGGCCTTACGCCTTTAGAAGTAGTGCCCGCAGCAGAGGGTGATAAGCAAGTGAAAGGGGCAAAACAATCCCTTTTTTCTGGCATGTTTAAATCTAAAATATCAACCTCAGATCTTGCGCTGATCACCCGCCAATTAGCCACGCTTATTCAATCATCCTTGCCTGTGGAAGGCGCTGTAATGGCTGTTGCAGAACAGTGTGAAAAGCCGCGTTTAAAACGTATGCTTATGTCGGTGCGCTCAAAAGTTGTTGAAGGCTATACATTAGCGGATGGTATGTCAGAGTTTCCACATGTATTTGATAATTTGTACCGTGCAATGGTGGCAGCTGGCGAGAAGTCAGGGCACCTCGATGCCGTATTGAATCGTCTAGCTGATTACACTGAGCAGCGTCAGCATATGCGCAGTCAAATCACCCAAGCTATGGTTTACCCTGTCATCTTAGTGATATTTGCCATTGGTATTGTGTCGGTTTTATTAGGTACGGTGGTACCAAAAATTCTTAAAACCTTTGAGAAGTCTAAACAAGTATTACCATGGACGACTGAGTGGGTAATGGCGGCAAGTAACTTTGTACAAAATTACTGGTTGGTATCACTCGTTGTGATTACCGCGTTGGCCATAGGTATTAAACATGCACTAAAACAGCCAAAAATTCGTTTTTGGTATGACTCAAAAATTTTAGTGATGCCAGGAATTGGCAAAGTTGCACGTAGTATTAATACTGCGCGTTTTGCCCGTACACTAAGTATTTTATCATCCAGCTCAGTCCCTTTACTTGAGGGGATGCGCATTTCGGGTGGCGTATTGGTTAACGAAAAAATTAAAAAAGCCGTTGGAGATGCAGCAACTCGTGTCAGTGAAGGTGCCAGTTTGCGTGCATCATTACAGGAGACAAAACTGTTTCCGCCGATGATGTTACATATGATAGCAAGTGGTGAAAAATCGGGTGAGCTTGAGCAAATGCTCGAGCGCGCTGCCAATAACCAAGACCGTGAGTTTGAAACCATGGTAAATGTCTCGCTAAAACTCTTAGAGCCTGCGATGATAGCGTCGATGGCAGTCATTGTTTTATTTATCGTAATGGCTATTTTGCAGCCAATCATGGCAATGAATAAAGCAATAGGGCTTTAACCGATTCAAGGATTTGTAACAAGCGCGTTGTTACAGTGATTAATTAATAAGAAAATAGAGGTACGAACGTGAATAAACAATCAGGTTTCTCATTACTCGAAGTTATGGTGGTACTGGTTATCATTGGCATGATCATGTCAATCGTGGCACCTAATATTATGGGTCAGCAAGAAGAAGCAGCTATCGACAAAGCACACTTAGATATTCAACAGCTAGAAGATGCAATGAGTCTTTATAAATTGAAAAATAAAGCTTATTTAACAACTGAGCAAGGTTTAGAAGGACTCGTTGATAAAACCAGTATTGAGCCTGTTCCTCGTCGTTTCCCTGACGGTGGTTTTATTTCTAAGTTGCCTGAAGATCCATGGGGCAATCCATACCAGTTAATCAGCCCAGGAGAAGTGGGTAAGATTGATATTTTCTCTATGGGGCCTGATGGCGAAGCCGGTACTGATGACGACATCGGTAACTGGGATGAAGAAAAGCAGTAATGACGAATACTAGCAAGGCGTTTCAAAACGTGACATGTGGTTTGTTATGTTAATAAACCGCGGTAGCTTGCGCCAAACTAAGCAGCCCTCGTATAAGCGAGGGTTTAGCTTAATTGAAATTTTAGTGGTATTAGTCGTGATCGCCTTCGCCACAAAAATGGTGGTATACAGCCTTGATGGAGGAGCTGAAGACGCTCTCGAAAAGCAAGCGCTGAGGCTGCATACCACCATTAACATGGCTTCTGAATTCGCTATTTTAAACCAAGTAGAATTAGGGTTTCACATCGATGAGGATGTGTTTGAATTTTTAGTTTTTGACGGTGAGAAATGGGTGACATTTGACCGCGAGCAACTCTTTGAACCGTTAACGATTACTGAAGAATTTAAATTAACACTAAACCTAGAAGACTTGGCTTGGGCACAAGAAAACTTATTAGAGCAATCTAATTGGCGTGAGCTAATGGGCTCTGATGACGAGGAAAGTTTACTTGAGCTAAAAAAGCTTAAAATTCCACAAGTGCTTATTCTTTCTTCGGGTGAAGTAAGTGCTTTCCAATTGATTTTTGAACTTCAAAAGCAACCAGAACCTGTGTATTTCATTGAAGGTGAGTTTTTAGCGCCGGTTAATTTGCGTCGTGAGCCAGAGTAATGCGTGTAGTTAAAGGTTTTACCTTACTCGAAGTAATGGTTGCACTGAGCATTTGTGCACTTGCTGGTATTGCCGCCATGCAAGCTACAGGTGAGCATATAAATCACTTATCAAGCCTTGAGGAGCAAACCTATGCTTCGTGGGTTGCCGAGAATGTGATGGTGGAGCAGCGAGCAAAAGGAAGTAAGTGGCAAGGTAAAAATGGCGCAAAAGGCACTGAAAACATGGCGGGCATTGATTGGTATTGGCGCCAGGATGTAATAGCAACCGCAGACAAAAGCTTTTTGAAAGTCACTATCAATGTCTTCAGCGATGAAAAATTAGAACAACCAGTGTACGAGTTAACTAGCTATTTAAACAAAGGTGGTACTCGGTGAAGCAGCGTGGTTTTACACTTCTTGAAGTTATGGTGGCGCTGGGTATCCTTGCTTTTGTCGTGCTAGCAACTCATCAAATTTTAGATTCTACAACGAAAGCTAAAGAAGCATCGGATGAGAAAATTGCCGAGTTGAATGGCTTGCAAACTACGTTTAGGTTGATGGACCAAGATTTTAGCCAAATGACAAAGCGCGAAGTTCGCAATCAATCTGGCGATATACAAGAAAGCTACATTTTAGCTGGCCGATATACACTGGATAGCCAGTACGATGGCATTGGGTTTGTGCGAGATGGCTGGGTTAACCCTATTAACTTACTGCCACGCTCAGAACTGCAAGCAGTGGGTTATCGTGTTATTGACGATAAACTAGAACGCGTTTATCGCGTATACGTTGATCAGCTTGATAACACCGAGCCCCGTTCACAAGTTATTTTAAGTGATATCGAAGACCTCAAATTTGAGTTTTTAGACGATAAAAATGAATGGCAAGAGCAGTGGGAAGTCAAAGCATTGCCAAAAGCTGTGGCGGTCACGATTCAACAAATCGATCAAGAGCCACTTAAACGTGTATTTTTGGTGCCGGGTAATGGCAAAGTAACCGTATCTACTGCTCCTGCAAATAATGGTGGTAGTGGGGCGGGCAATCGAACAAGTAATCAAGGTCAGCGAGGAAATGGCTGATGGCGATTAAATCATCCCGTGGTGCAGCACTTGTTATTGTTTTATTTATTGTCGCTTTAGCCTCTATCTTAGCTGTTGAAATGAGTGCTAACTTAATGGTGCAAGTACAACGTAGTACAAACATTCAAGGTCATCAGCAGGCTAAGTGGTACGCCTATGCGGCTGAAGAGTTAGCCATTAAGGCTTTACTACAAAGTAAAAAAGATGATCCAGACAAAACAACATTGCAGCAAGTTTGGGCGCAACAAGCTGGAGTGCCTTTTCCTGTTGATAACGGGACTATTGAAGGGGCTATTACTGATCTTCAAGCATGCTTAAATTTAAATGCACTAAGGGCTGAAGCCCCAACGAGTGGGAAAGTGAAAACCAACCTAGCACACACCGCTTTATTGGAATTGCTAAAAAACATTGAAGATTTACCTGCTGATGAATCTGAAGAAAGCATGGCCGATAGCGTGTATGACTGGTTAGATAAAGACAGCATTACCTATCGCTCTGGCGCTGAAGAGGATGAGTACTCTTCGCGAGATTACCCTTATTTGACGGCAAATAATTACTTTGCATCGACGTCGGAGCTACGGTTAATTCGTGGTTTTAACCCATTAGTTATGGAAAAACTGTTACCGTTTGTCTGTGTTATACCGGGTAGCGAACTACTTGCAATTAATGTTAATACACTCGATCCAGAACATGCACTTTTATTGAGTGCCTTCATTGATGGCTTAGATGAGTCGGGGGCACAAAGTGTACTTGCCGCGCGACCAGATGAAGGTTTTAGTGATATAGAAGAATTTTTTGAGCAGATAAATCAACAAGGGGCAAGAAACGTCAAGTCCATTGAGAAGCTGTTCACTATCAATAGCGAATATTTTAAACTACAAGCGCAAGCTGAATTTGTAGAGCTGCGTTTTTCGATGACCACTTTACTACATGCCAAAGATGGCGAAGTAACTATACTGGCGCGAAAATTTGGAGGCGTACAGTGACAGAAATACTCTTGATCCGCACGGGTCAAACCCAGCAAGATCGTATTAATTGGTTGGTATATTCACCATTAGAACAAGAAATAATTGCCAGCGGCGAAGTGCCTCATGCTGAGCATTTAAGTGAATTGACTGACAAAGCAAAACAGCGTGAAGTTGTTGTATTGCTGCCAAGCGATCAGGTTCAGTTAAAAACAGTTGAACTACCCACTAAATGGAATCGTAAGTTAGAACAAGCATTACCGTATATGCTTGAAGAAGATATTGCGTGTGATATTGATGACTTATTTATTGCGATTGCAGAGCCTACTCAGGTTGAAAATAAACATGCTATCAATGTCGCTATGACCGACCGCGAGTGGTTTGAAAGTTGGCTTGATACCTTTGCTGAGCATAATATTGATATCATCAAACTGATACCCGATGCATTATTGTTACCAACCTCTGAAAACGGGATTAGTGCAATTGAGTTAAACGCTCAATGGTTGTGTAAGTATGGTGAATGGCACATCAGTGCAGTTGAATCTTCTTGGATGGCTGAGTATTTAACGGCGCTTGGCAATCCTGAGGTAGCGCATTACAGCCCTGCGACAGATTTTCCAGAGTCAGTGTCCTTAACTGCCCAAACAGCGGACTATGATTTACCCCTAGCGTTATTTGCTAAACAGTTACCAACAACAAAATTTAATTTACGCCAAGGCCCATATCAACTAAAGAAAAAAACACCGCTTTGGTGGGGGCACTGGAAAGGGGTAGCCATTGCTGCCAGTATCGCTTTGGTCAGTTCTGTGGTCATTAAAGGGTTTGAGTTATATCACCTCAATAGTGAACTTGAAGTTGCTAAGTCGCAGGTTGTTGAGCGTTACAGTAAAGCTTTTCCTCGTAAAACAGTGCGACCTCACCTCATCAGAAGCCAAATCAGAGGTGAACTTGCAAAAATTGAAGGTGGAAGTAATGCTGGCTTTTTAGAGTTAACCAGTGAGCTTGTCACTGTGTTTAGTCAAGTGAACGATTTTACACCAGAAACCCTACGTTATGATCAACGTCGCAATGAGTTACGAATCCGTGCTCGCGGCAAAGACTTCCAAACCTTTGGTAAAGTTAAATCGATTCTAGAGCAACGAGGCTTAACGGTTGACCAAGGGTCATTGAATAATGATGGTGACTTTGTTGTTGGTGAATTAAAGCTCGGAGGTGCAGCATGAAGCAGCAACTTGAAAAGTATTGGGGCTCCTTAAAAGAGCAAGAGCAGCAATTGATTATGGTTGCAGGCGGTATTTTTGTTGTTTTCGTTTTGGTGATGGGCATTTTCAGACCGCTTAATAACGCCATTGCACAAGCGCAGGCAGATCAAATCAAGCAACAAGAGCTATTAACCTGGGTTGATAATAGTATTGTTAAACTAAAAGCGGCGGGTAGCCGCTCTATTAGTAACAATAAAAACTTAAGCCAAATTGTCAATACGACGCGTGGGCGTTTTGATATCACTATTAGCAAAATGCAACCGAGTGATAACTCACTGCGCTTAACCATCGATTCAGTGCAATTTAACAAGCTTGTTGAATGGCTTGATGAAATGGTCAATAAAGAAGGCGTGCAGATTGAGAATTTAGATCTTAGCCGTGATGACAAGCAAGGTTATGTGCGTGTAAGCCGACTGGTATTAGAGAAGTAATAATGAAAAAAACAGCATTTCTTATCGTTATATTTATTTTTAGTTTTATTGTTTTTGCTTTATTAAAAACACCCGCAGCCGTTGCGGTTAATCTTGCAAGCAGCCATTTACCAAAAGAGCTTGAGATTGGTAAGGTATCTGGCAGTGTGTGGCAAGGTCGTATCATGCAGTTACGTTTTGATGGTGAACAAATTAATAACCTCAGTTGGGATATTTCAGCGTGGTCACTACTTACAGGGCAACTGTCAGGTAACCTGAAATTTGGCAATATTAGAGATACATCAGATATTTCAGGCCGAGGTGACTTTAGCTACGGTTTACTTGATCAATCGGTTGCACTTACCGATGCCACATTAAGGTTAAGTGTAGAGCGTGCAATGCAGCGTTTGCAGCTGCCGTTACCTATCAATGCTAAAGGCCGAGTTATTGTAGATTTAGATGAATATAATTCTGGTGTTCCATATTGCGATACTTTGACTGGAGAAATTGCTAGCCCTAACATAGATGTACAAGGCTTATCGGGTTGGTTTAGTATCGGCCCATTGAGTGGGCAGTTGAGTTGTAAGTCTGGTGATATTGCTGTGTTAGTTGACCCCGATAATCGTTTAGGGCTGGAAGCTGATGCGGTATTAAAAGCTAATTTAGATTTTAAAGTAGCTGGCTTTATTAAACCCGATTTAACTTTACCAAAAGAAGTCCATGATGCAGCTCAGTTTTTAGGGCGTGCAGATAGTGATGGTCGTTACCCCCTTAATATTTAATGGTTGATTGAGTTTTTCATGCAAATACCCGCATTCACAGAGCAACACGCAGAACAGTTAAATAATTTTTTAGCAGGGCACAGTCAAGCAATGACCTTAGCGCAAAGCCAAGGATATTTGTTTGCTGTCATTTGCTCACCAGAGCCATTAGATGTACACGAATGGCTTGAAGTAATTGTACCTAATACGCAAGGTCAGCTAGATGAAGAAGTTTTATTTTCTTTTATGGCTTTGTATCACCAAATAAGTGAGCAAGTTTATGAAACCGGGTTCAAGTTACCTGTATCGCTAAAGCACCTTGATGATAATGATAGTTACCTTGATTTAGATGATTGCCAAATGTGGTGTCAGGGTTTTATTCAAGGGGCACAGGTTTATTATAATAAGTTGAGCCAAGTAACAGGCTTAGATGCGGCCTTATTAGAGGCTTTGCAAACAGCGTACGCTAGTTTAGGTTTTTTTGCGTTAGACGCTGATGTAATAGCCGCGATTGCTAAGCAGAATAATCTATCTGAAGTACAGTTAGCGCAGAGTCAGTATGAATTGATGGGCGATTTCGCGTTAGGGTTTGCTGAATTAATAGAGATAGTCGCTGTTCAAAGTGGGCTTTACACAGAAGACGACGAAACTTGGAACTAGGTTAACCTAGTTCCAATACTATTTCGGTACAGCCCTTAGGGCACTTTGCAACCCCTTGGCCTGGCTTAGGGGTTTTTAGATCCAGTGTTAAAATACCTTGGCATTTTTCACACTTCACTGTATTTCCTTTCGCCAGCTTTTTTAGCAGATTCTTGTGCTGATTAAACGATGCGCTGCTTTTCTTTGTTAACGCTGAAAAGTCCACTATTTACCTCGACGCTCAGCAAGCGACTCTGCGGCAATTTTACAGACTGTGTTTAGTCGATCTTCATAAAAGTATAAATTGAGATCGTTGCTGCGGCAGTAGCGAGTATGAAAAAGTTGTAATTGCTCATCTGTCTGCAACGTTTCTTCTAAATACTCAAGTTCAGAATCAGAGAGTGAGAGTGCTGACTTGATTCTGTTTTTAGCCATGTTTGCAGCAGGCCCACGATTAATATTACTGGCATCACTTAAAATACCAACACCTTGGCCAAGTAGTTTTTCTCTTGGTTCTTTTATCATCGGGTGGTCGATTGTAAATAATGCCAGTACGACGATGACAAGAAAAAGAAATTTTTTCATAGTTTAATTAACTTTGATCTGAACGGGTAAGAGTTAAACAATAGTGTAATAAAATGCACCTTTATAAAGCAAGTGACTAAGATGAATAATTAATGGCAATCAAAGCCAGCTTTTTTAGGCAGACTTGATATAATGCGTAAGAACGATTAGATTTTTCAGAAATCTCTGAACGTTACTAGGCTAACGTTCAATTTTGCACTATTTTTACAGTTAAGGTTTGTTACTTAGCATGTATAGTTTGCAAGAATGTTCGATTATTATTCTCCAAAGGCGTTGAGGGACTTCGATGGACAAGCAAATAAAAGTAAAGAATATACCTACAGAGGTAAAGATTGAAAGGCCTGATCTTAATGCCCCTGAGGACAGGTTTAATCCCCGAAATCGTATATATGTACGTGCAGTAACAGGCTTGCATCAACTGCTAAGGCAACGTATTGGGTTTATCGGCATGCTCGCATTTATGGCATTACCTTGGATAAACTTTAATGGCCAGCAAGCTGTGTTGTTTGATTTGATTGGGCAAAAATTTAATATTTTTGGCCTTACATTATGGCCTCAAGATTTTACAATCCTTGCGTTTATTCTCATGCTATCAGCTTTTGCTTTATTCTTGGTTACAACCTTCTATGGGCGAGTGTGGTGTGGGTATACCTGCCCACAAACTGTTTGGACGTTTATCTTTATTTGGTTTGAAGAAAAGTTTGAAGGCACCGCTAACCAGCGTAAAAAGCTTGATCAACGTCCAATGGACTTTGATAAGTTTTGGCGAAAGGCTGCCAAACACAGTAGTTGGATCGCTTTTTCTTTATATACGGCGCTTTCCTTTGTTGGCTATTTTACACCGATAAGAGAGCTGCTCCCTGACTTTGTTACCTTAAATGTGGGCGGTTATGCATTGGTCAGTATTATCGTATTTACGGTATGTACTTACGGTAATGCAGGGTGGATGCGTGAGATTATGTGTTTACATATTTGCCCGTATTCACGGTTCCAATCAGCGATGTTCGACAAAGACACATTTACCGTAAGTTATGATGAGCAGCGAGGTGAAAATCGTGGTCCTCGCTCTCGTAAACAAGACCCGAAAGAACTTAACCTAGGTGACTGCATTGATTGTAATTTATGCGTACAGGTATGTCCCACGGGTATTGATATTCGAAATGGTCTACAAGCTGAGTGTATAAACTGCGGGGCATGTATTGATGCGTGTGATGGGGTAATGGATAAGATGAACTACCCGCGTGGGCTTATTTCATATACCACAGAGCGCAATTTAGAAACGCCGGATAATAAAACCAATCCGATGCGCCCTAAAATAATAGGTTACATAGTTATTCTAGTGCTGTTAACTTCAGCGCTGGTGGCGAATATTGTGCTTCGCAAGCCTATGGACTTAGATATTATCCGTGATAGAAACCAGCTGTACCGTGTAGACTTTAATGGGCTAGTTGAAAATACGTATACCCTTAAAGTGATCAACAAAGCACAATACGAGCAGAGTTTTAATGTAAAAGTTCAAGGGCTAGACAACTTTGAATACATAGGTAAGCAAACATTTACAGTGCAAGCGGGTGAGTCACATAACGTCCCGCTGTCATTAGTGATGGACCCTTATGATTTGAAAAAGCCAGTAACGGAATTTAGCTTTGTTTTATCGCCGGTCAATGATCCTAGCTCGCAAATTTCTCAGCCGAGTAACTTCTTTAAAGCGCGATAGTTAAGTACACTAACATAAATTAAAAAGCGGGATTTTCCCGCTTTTTTTATATTGATGAGAATTATGAGTAAATTTAGCTTTGAAGGTTTAACACCTGACTCAATCTTGGATGCCGTTGAGAGTATAGGTATTTATGCCGAGTCGGGTTTATTAGCGTTAAATAGTTACGAAAATCGGGTTTATCAGTTTAAAGCTGAAGATGGAAACCGCTATGTGGTGAAGTTTTACCGCCCAGAGCGCTGGAGTAAAGCACAAATTTTAGAAGAACACCGTTTTGCATTTGAACTTGCTGCAGCTGAAGTACCGGTTGTTGCGCCTATCATTCATAATGGTGAAAGTTTATTTGAACATAATGGGTCTCTTTTTACCTTATTCCCGAGTGTCGGCGGGCGTATATTTGAAGTTGATAATCTTGATCAATTAGATGTTTTAGGGCGTTTAATAGGGCGTATGCATCAAGTTGCGCAGGCGACTGAATTTAGCCATCGTCCTGTTATGGGGTGCGATGAGTATTTAGATACAGCTAAAATTCAGTTACAAAGTAGTAACCTCGTGCCTAGTAGTCTCTCAACTGCGTTTTATACCATTCTTGATATGGTGATCACTGAGACAAAAGCGCAGTATCATGATGTTAAGACAATTCGACTGCATGGTGACTGCCATGCAGGGAATATACTTTGGGCTGGGGATGCACTTATGTTTGTGGATTTAGATGATAGCCGCCAGGGCCCAGCCATCCAAGATTTATGGATGATGCTCAGTGGTGATCGAAATAACCAGCTGTTACAGTTAGATACCCTAGTCGCTGCGTATGAAGAATTTTGCGATTTTGACCACTCTCAACTCAAATTAATTGAACCTTTACGTGCGATGCGTATGATTCATTATATGGGGTGGTTAGCTAAACGGTGGGATGATCCTGCATTTCCAAGGAACTTTTCATGGTTTGCAGATGACAAATACTGGGAGCAGCAAATTTTAGCACTGAAAG
Organism: Pseudoalteromonas sp. RWi3; assembly: GCF_054960735.1. Classification (NCBI taxonomy): domain Bacteria; kingdom Pseudomonadati; phylum Pseudomonadota; class Gammaproteobacteria; order Alteromonadales; family Pseudoalteromonadaceae; genus Pseudoalteromonas; species Pseudoalteromonas sp. RWi3. The sequence goes on along the minus strand of NZ_JBHNYL010000026.1, from coordinate 5,906 downwards.
AGCAGTACTCTGCACTAAAAGAGCCGCCGCTAAAATTATTGCCATAAAAATTATTTTAAAAAGTTAATAGAGAGTCCAATGCTTAAAAAATTAAAATTGAGTTTATTACTATTGTGTTTACCTTTTGCCGCGCTGGCTGCAGATTTTAAGGCCGGTGACCAATACACAGTGTTAGATATTAAAAAAAGCAGCACACCGCAGGTGACAGAGTTTTTCTCATTTTATTGCCCTCATTGCTTTAAATTTGAACCTGTTGCAAAGGCGCTAGAGAAAAGCCTACCTTCAGGCGCAGAGTTTGTTAAAAGCCATGTTAATTTTTTAGGTGGCTTATCTCCACAAGTACAAAGCAACTTGAGCTATGCCTACATTATTGCCAAGCAAAATGGAAAGGGTGAGCAAGTTGCAGATCAAATCTTTAAAAGCATTCACGTTCAGCGTGCTCCCCTTGATAATATTAAAGACGTTAAGCAGCTGTTAGAGTTAAATGGTATCGATAACGCAAAGTTTGACCAAGAGATTGCGAGTATGCCAGTCATCGCGGCTGAGCGAGCAATGCAAGATAAGCAAAAGACGTTTTCAAAATTGGGTGCTTTAACGGGCGTGCCAACTTTTATCGTTAATGATAAATATAAAATCAATATTAATACCATCAAGAGTCAACAGCAGCTTGATGAGTTAGTTGCCTTTTTATTAAAACAATAAGCGATTAAAACAATAATTTTTGGAGTGAATGAATTATGATTAAATTAGTTAAGGCTGGATTGCTGGCACTATTGTTACCTCTAGCTGCAACTGCGGCGCCATCGAAGTATGAAGAGGGTGTGCATTACGAAGTTGTATCTGAGCGAGCGAGTAAAAAGCCAGAAGTGAAAGAGTTCTTTTCATTTTACTGCCCTGCATGTAATAACTATGAATCGCTGTTGGATGAAGTTAAGCCTAAACTTGATAAAAGTGTTAAGTTTAAGAAAAGCCATGTTGATTTTGTCGGCGTACGTAATGCTGAAAATCAGCAAATGATCTCTCAAGCACTCGCAACCGCTGAAGTGTTGCCGCAAAAAGATGCATTAATTGCTGCCATGTTTAATCATATTCATGCAAAGCGCGCCAAGTTCAATGAGCTTGCTGACATTAAAGATGTATTCGTAGCGCAAGGCGTTGACGGCGACAAATTTGATAAAGTTTATAAAAGCTTTTCAGTACGTACTATGTCTTCAAAAATGAAGCGTGAACAAACTTATTATCAAGAAAAAGGTGCATTAAGAAGTGTGCCGACATTTATAGTTAACGGTAAATATAAGCTTAATCTAGGTCGTGAAACTGGAATTACAGCGCCGGAAGATATCAGTAAGTTGATTAACTACTTAGCGGCAAAGTAACCGAGTCACAGTAATATAATTAAGAAGCTCCGTTCGCGGAGCTTTTTTATTGGACAAACAATGAAAAAAATACTTGTTTCAAGCTGCTTACTTGGTGCCCCCGTACGTTACGATGGTAAAGGGCAGGAGCTTGCTCATCCACAAATAACTACATGGCAATTACAAGGGCGAATTATGCCTCTTTGTCCTGAGGTTGCTGGTGGGCTGCCTATCCCTAGAGCGCCAGCCGAGATCAGGCACGGTAAAGTGATTACAAATGACGATGAAGATGTAACAGCTGCATTCAGGTTAGGCGCGAAGAAGGCCTTACAATTATGTATGTCTCATAATATCCGCTTTGCACTGCTAAAAGAATCAAGCCCATCATGTGGTCGTAATACAATTTATGATGGCTCGCATCAGGGTATTAAAGTTGCGGGAATGGGGTTAACGGCTGCATTATTAGAACGAAATGGAATTAAAGTATTTAGTGAGGTGCAAATGCCAGCACTATTAAAAGCGCTGGCTTCATGCTGAGCAGTCTATTTCTTTTGTAAAAATACACCGGATTCAATATGGTGGGTATATGGGAATTGATCAAAAATAGCAAAACGTTTTACTTCATGGGTTTTACACAAGTGATCAAGGTCTCGCTCAAGAGTGTCTGGGTTACATGAGATATAAATAATATTTTCGTAGTTCGCGACTAAATCACATGTCAGCGTATCCATGCCAGCTCGCGGAGGATCGACAAGGATTGTTTGGCAATCATAACTTTTTAGATCAATCCCTTCTAAACGTGAGAATGTACGCTCGCCGTTCATAGCCTGAGTAAATTCTTCACTCGACATACGAATAATATCTAAGTTGGTGACCTTGTTTTGGCTAATATTGTACTGTGCTGAGTGCACCGATGACTTTGAGATTTCTGTAGCAAGTACTTTATTAAACGAGCCCGCCAGTGCGATAGAAAAGTTACCATTACCACAATAGAGCTCTAGTAGGTCGTTTTTAAGCGGCGCGCATAACTGTTGCGCCCACTCCAGCATTTTTATATTTACCTTGGCATTAGGCTGAGTAAAACTGTTTTCAACTTGCTGAAATATAAACTCTTTGCCATTGACGGTTAAATGCTCTGTGACAAAGTCTTCACCTAGCACTTCTTTTTGCTTACGGGCACGACCGATAAAGTCAATTTTAAACGTCTTGCTCAGTTTAGCTTTAAGTGCTTTTATTTCTGCCATCCATTGCTCATCAAGTGGCTTGTGATAAAGCAGGCTAACTAATATCTCACCGCTTAATGTAGACAGGTAATCAATTTGGAATAACTTACGGCGTAAAACTTCGCAGCCTTTTAAGTTGTCGATCATGGCAGCCATTACATCGCCAATTAAAGGTGCCGCAGGGTCGAAGGTATCAACACGTATTTTTTCTTTTGTAGCTTGATCAAACATAATGTGGAATAAATCGTCACCTTCATGCCATACTCTAAATTCAGCGCGTTGACGATAGTGAATAGGCTCAGAGCCAAATACTTCTAATTGCTCAACACCGAAACGTTGGAATTGCGCAATGATACGCTGCTCTTTCTCGTTTAACTGCGCATCGTATATTGATGTATCTATCTTAATCACTGCCATTATGCTTGCTACCTTTTTCTTTAAGCTACTTATCGGCGCTATTGTAGGGGGCAGAGAGTATTTGTCTAGTTTTGCGTAATGAAAGCTGATGTTTTTTTGAACATTTCTCTTTAGTTATTTTAGTGCGGGCCGATAATAAAGAATACAACTATAGGAGTCGGATCATGAAAATTGGCAATTTTGGCTATGTGCCTAACAATAACGTCAATCAAAACAGTAATAAAGCCGGTGCATTGCAGCAGCCGACAATACAATCTCCCCAAGATAGTTATCAGCAACGTGGCAAAGAGCTCGCTGCCAAAGTGCTAGGTGAGAAAATGGCTGAAGCGCTTGGCTTGCCCGTAGTAGAAGAGAAAAAAGATAAACCTCTATTTGATTTCGAAGAAATTGTTAAAAACGTTTTAGGCTTTGTTACCGGCGCCGTAAAAAAAGCGCAAGCCGATGGTGCGGATGACGATCAGCTTAAAGAGATGCTTGGTGCAGCACGCAAAGGCGTTCAAACCGGGATAGATGGTGCTGTTGATGAATTAAAAGGCACAGGTGTCTTTAATGATGAAATTGAGCAGGGCATTGAAAAGTCAAAAGAAGGTATTTTTAATGGCCTTGATGACTTTGAAGAGGATTTGTTTAATCCAAAACCTGATTCCGTAAGTGTTAGCCAAGCCCAGTATTTAAGTTTGAGTAATAATGCAGAGTATAAATTCACAACTGCTGAAGGCGATGAAGTGAGTATAAGCTTTGCAGATGCTTTCAAACAACAGTCAGCAAGTAGTTATCAGCGCTCCGATGATAATGAAGGGTTTGCAAGAGAATCATCACAATCTCGCGATTTATCGTTTAGCATGTCTGTAAATGGTGATTTAAATGAGGATGAACAAGAAGCCATTAATGCTTTAATGGAAGATCTTCAAAGTGTGAGCCAAACCTTTTTTGGTGGCGACCTAGAAGAGGCTTTTGAGCAAGCACAAGAACTGAACCTAGGTAATGAGCAGCTGGTGGCTTTTTCAATGAACTTAAAGCAAACTAAAACGTTTGCGTCTATAAAAGGGTATGAAGAGAATAGACCCGCGCCAGAGAAAGAAATCGCAAATAAAGTAGCGCCATTTAATGATGACTTAAAAGAGGCATTTAACAAAGCGAGTGAACTTGGCTTACAAAATCAATTGTCAGGTATTCTTCAGTGGTTAAACCAAGACCAAGAAGAGATTGGTAAACTTGTTGATTATACAAAAGCAATGTTTGAACAAATGAATAACTTGCGTGAAACAGTATCTGAAGCTTAGGCTTTATTTTACAAAGAGTGCATGGCAAACTGCTCAGCTTAAGTAAAGTCTGGAGCCAGTAGTTTGTCATCACATATTTTAGTATTCGATTCAGGTATTGGCGGGACAACGGTACTTGAGCATATTCAAGCATTAATCCCTAATGCCTCTTTTAGCTACTTTATGGATAACGCTTACCTACCTTACGGAGAATTAAGTTCGCAACAGATTATTGCAAGGCTAACTTCCCTTTTACACTTCATCGAAAACGAAAACCTTCACGTTGATATATTGGTAATAGCGTGTAATACGGCCTCAACATCAGCATTAGCAGCCATTAGAGCGTTAACCACTATACCTATAGTGGGTGTGGTACCGGCAATTAAACCAGCTGCAAGTATAACCAAAAGTAAACGTATTGGCTTATTAGCCACACCAGCAACCACACGTAGCATATACACAAAGCAGCTTATTGAAAATTATGGGCAAGGGGTTACCGTTGATTTATATAGCAGTGTCGAACTTGTAGCTATTGCAGAGCAGCTTTATCTTACAGGTGAGTTTAGCCAATCTAGATTCGACCAAGAGATGCAGAGGTTAGAAGTTCATAAAGATACAGATGTGCTTGTTCTTGGGTGCACTCATTTTCCTATATTAGCTAAACGTATAGATAGCTACTACGGTGGTGTAATACAGTTACTAGATTCAGGCGCAGCAATTGCAAATAGAGTAAAAGCGTTATTAAATGAAGATAACGAAAAACGGCTTGAGCCTTATGTTTTAGCAGAGCAAAAAAAACCGCTGCATTATTATGCAACGGCTTCTGTATTAACGACTAAGCTAAATATAGTCAGTGTTAAGCTGATTGATTAGTCTCAGTACGGATTGAGCTAGCATCATCATCTTGTTTTTGTTTCGCTTCACGAACTTTTAGCGTTCGCTGTTGAAACTCACTATCATTTAATTTAGTTATTGCATTGTCTGCATCAGATTCTGCCATTTCAACAAAACCAAAGCCGCGACGCTTGCCCGTGTTTTTATCCTTTAATAGGCGAACGTTGAAAACTTTACCTTGTTCTTCGAATAAAGCACGAACAACACTTTCATTTGCACGATAAGGAAGGTTGCCAACATAAAGTGTTTTTGTTTTTACTTCAGCTTCTTCAACTACGTCAGATGACATCGCGCCAACAACAAGACCACCAACTATTACACCTACGGCAAACAGCAAGCCAGAGCTTAGTGCTAAACTTGAAAGTGCAAAGTTGACTATAACAAAACCAATAACAGCAAGAACAACTAAAGAGATAAGAGATTTTTGATCGGGTAATTTCATTTTGATCTACCAATAAACAGGAAATAAACATTAATTTAACATTGTGAACTTGCTATCTTAACGCGATAAATAAACATATCAATGTTATTTATGTGAAATTATTAAATTTGCTTTAGAAAATGGGCTTAAAACTCGCGTTGAGTGACTATTTATCGGGTTTTTGAGTGCTTTTTGAGCGAACAGTTAAAAGTTTTAAAAAAAAGGGTTGATCTGTTTTTGGATCTCCCTATAATGCGACCCCACTGAGACGGCAGAGCAGGCAACGCTTAGCGAGGCAAGTAAGTCACTTAGATAAGTCGAGTAAAACTTGAGT
>NZ_JBHNYL010000025.1:0-26046 GCF_054960735.1 Pseudoalteromonas sp. RWi3 | reverse complement strand
AGTATTTAGTTATAAAGCCTTTATTTTTAAAGGCTTTTTTCCTTTTAAAGTGTTCCTTTTGAAAAGTTATCTACCGCTATGGCTTGTTTCCTAAGCTCATTTGCGTCTTGTAGACGCCTACCCTCTTGCTCTGTAATCAGTTGTTTTTCAACTGCTTCATCAATTACTACTTCGACCGATGCATTACGATTTAAAACGCCCTCACGCTGCCACTTCTTTATACGTTTGAATGCATCAGCAGTGTCATTCATTGCTGCAAATGCTTGCTCCATTACACCTGTACCGGCATTATCATCAACATAGCATAAGTGAGTTAATCGATTTCTGAAAACGCCCGGCTTAGTCATATGCTCGCATATTGTTTGAGCTATATTATCACTAGGACGATGGTAATGATTACCCAGTGGGAAAACTATTCGTTTGAGTAAGAAATTAACGAATGGATTTGAAAAGTTTTTAAAGAAGCCATCAAACGCTTGCCCAATTTCAAATAAATTTCGCTCCACTGAATACTGAACAAATGCCAAGTCTGCTTGTTGTCGGCCTTCATCTTCAAACCGTTTTAGTACAGTTGAGGCAATATATAGGTGGCTCAACACATCACCTAAGCGTGCAGAAATCATTTCTTTTCGCTTAAGCTCTCCGCCTAAAATAAGCATAGCTACATCAGTGCAAAATGCTAATCCGCGACTCATTCTGCCTAACTGCTTATAATAGTTCGTTGTTGCGCCACTTACAGGAGACTTAGCAAAATAGCTTCGAGTCAGTCCATGTACAAACGCCATGCCTGCATTGGTACTGGCAAATATAATATGCTGTAACAACAACCCATCAAATTGCTTTAAAGCAAGCTCATCATCTTCCATGCCAGCCGCTTCCATTTCTTTAAGTACAAATGGGTGACAACGTGTTGCGCCTTGTCCAAAAATCATTAAATTACGTGTTAATATGTTGGCGCCTTCTACGGTTATAGAAACCGGGATCCCCATGTATCCATGAGCTAAATAGTTATTTGGCCCTACTTGAATACCCTTACCTGAGTGAATATCCATTGCATCATTCATCACGGTTCGCCCCATCTCTGTCATATGGTATTTCGCAATAGCTGTGACAACCGATGGGCTGAGTTTTAAATCAATTGCACCTGCGGTCATTAGTCGGCAAGACTCCAAACTATAAGTTAAGCCACCAATACGCGCTAACGCTTCTTGAACCCCCTCAAACTGCCCAATTGATAATCCAAACTGCTGTCTTACCATCGCATAAGCTGATGTCATGCGCGAACACAAATGCCCTGTAGCACTACTTAGCGCAGGAAGTGAAATACCGCGACCTGCACTGAGGCATTCAACCAGCATACGCCAGCCTCTACCAGCACCCTGCTGGCCACCAATAATCCACTCTAGTGGTATAAATACGTCTTTACCGTAAGTAGTTCCATTCATAAACGCCATATTAAGAGGATAATGACGCTCGCCGATTTCTACTCCGTCATGACCTGTGGGTATTAGCGCACAAGTTATACCCAGCTCTTTCTCTTTACTAAGCAAACATTCAGGATCGTACATTTTAAACGCAAGTCCAAGCACCGTAGCCACAGGTGCTAGTGTTATGTAACGTTTAGACCAGTTTAAACGAAGTCCAATTACTTGTTCACCGTTGAACTCACCTTTACACACCACACCAGAATCAGGAATACTGCCCGCATCGGAGCCTGCCTCAGGCCCTGTTAGAGCGAAACAAGGTACATCTTCACCCGTTGCTAATGATGGCAACCAACGTTCTTGCTGCTCTTTTGTACCATAGTGAAGCAATAATTCGCCTGGCCCTAAACTGTTTGGCACCATAACAGTAACGGCAGCAGTTAAGCTTTTAGTCGCAATTTTTGCCACTATGGTAGAGTTTGCAATAGCTGAGAACTGACGCCCGCCAAACTTTTCGGGAATAATCATTGCAAAAAAACCATTCACCTTGAGGTAATCCCAAACTTCTTTAGGCAAGTCTTTATCTTTTTGAACAATTTGATAGTCATCAAGCATTGCCAGTAATGTTTCTACTTCATTATCTAAAAATGCACGTTCCTTTTTACTTAACTCTGGCTTTGGGTAGCTGTGAAGCACTTTCCAGTCAGGGTTACCACTAAATAGTTCTCCATCCCACCAAACATCCCCTGCCTCCATAGCCTCCCGTTCTGTTTGTGACAATGGCGGCAGTACTTTTTTAAAAAATTTAAAGGCTGGGCGACTAATTAAGCTGATGCGGATATCTTTTACCGCAAATACAACTATCACCAAAACCAGTAATAAAATGAACACTGACATGGAAACGATCCTTTTCAATTGATGGAAATTAATTGTTTTAAGTATGACCGATCCTTTTATAAATACAATAAAACTATCATTCTCTGTATACACATATGCAAACAAAAACTTATACCTGTTCGCTCAATTAAGTGGTCTATTTTGAGAGTAAAAAAATGTTAATAGCTAGGCAAAAAATTCGCTATTTGGTTGCTCTAAATGAGCATTTTTTAACGCAGGTAGTGACACGTTAGCCCCCGCAAAATGATTAAGTATTATTGCTGATTAGTATTATATATTTTGCCATGCTTTAAGACACTGCTATCATCCATAGCGATAAATAACAAATATAAGGGTAAATATGACGACTCCACATTTTAAGCTCAGTCTTAGCGTATTAATGGTCACGAGTGCATTAGCACTATCAGGCTGTGACCAAAACACTTCTGAAAAACAACACTCTGTTGTTAGCACTTCCGTTAACGCAACTGATGCACAAGACTTTATAGATAAAACGGAACAAGAACTCAACGCACTGTATTTAGAATCAAGCCGCGCAGAATGGATTTACGCGAATTTCATTACTCATGATACCGCTGCACTTTCTGCAGAAGTAAACCGCAAGATGACGGAAGCGGTCGTGCGCCTTGCAAATGAAGCAGCTCAGTTTGATTCATTAGAGCTTGATTACGATGCCCGACGTAAATTAGATAAGCTAAAATTGGCACTCACATTACCAGCGCCTCAAGATGCAGAAAAAACAGCTAAACTATCACAGTTAGTGGCAGAGCTGGGTGGTATCTACGGCAAGGGTAAGTACTGCAAAGAAAGTGGTAATTGCCTAAGCTTAGGCGATATGACGGCAAAAATGGCAACCAGCCGTGATTACAACGAGCTACTTGATTTATGGCAAGGCTGGCGTCAAGTGTCTAAACCAATGCGACCTCTTTATGAGCAACAAGTAACCTTAACGAATGAAGGCGCTAAAGAGCTTGGTTACGCTGATACCGGCGCTATGTGGCGCAGCAAGTATGATATGCCTGCAGATGATTTTGCCAATGAACTTGATCGTATTTGGGGACAAGTTAAACCACTTTATGATTCATTACATTGTCATGTTCGTGCAAAACTAGGCGAAAAATACGGTGAAGATAAAGTACCGCAAGATCAACCAATCCCTGCACATTTATTAGGTAATATGTGGGCACAAACATGGGGGAATATTTATGATGTTGTTGCCCCTGAAAATGCAGATCCAGGTTATGATGTAACAGCATTACTCGCTGAACATAATTATGATGAACTAAAAATGGTTAAAGGCGCGGAGAAGTTTTTTACTTCAATGGGGTTTGCCCCCCTTCCTGAGACGTTTTATCAACGCTCACTATTTACCAAACCACAAGACCGTGATGTGCAATGCCATGCATCAGCGTGGAATATTGATAGCAAAGACGACCTTCGTATAAAAATGTGTATCCAACGTACAGGCGAAGAATTTTCAGTTATTCACCATGAATTAGGCCATAACTTTTATCAGCGCGCGTACAACACACAGCCACTTTACTATCAAGAAAGTGCTAACGATGGGTTTCATGAAGCCATTGGCGATACAATTGCGCTCTCTGTTACACCAGGATATTTAAAAGAAATTGGTTTATTAGAGCAAGTACCTGACGAATCAAAAGACATTGGTTTATTAATGAAAATGGCACTAGATAAGGTCGCTTTCATTCCATTTGGTTTACTTGTAGATCAGTGGCGCTGGAAAGTGTTTTCAGGTGAAGTACCGCCAGCAAACTACAACCAAGCTTGGTGGGATTTACGTCAGAAGTATCAAGGTATTCAAGCACCCATAACTAGAACAGAAGCTGATTTTGATCCAGGTGCAAAATACCACGTACCGGGCAACACACCTTACACTCGCTACTTCTTAGCACATATTCTTCAATTTGATTTCCACCGCAGTCTGTGTGAAATTGCTGGTAACGAAGAAGCGATTCACCGTTGTTCAGTTTACAATTCTAAAGCGGCGGGCGAAAAGCTCAATGCCATGCTTGAAATGGGCTCAAGCCGCCCATGGCAAGAAGCACTTGCAACAGTAACAGGTAAATCAGAGATGGATGCGACAGCACTACTCGATTACTTTGCACCGTTACAAGCGTATTTAGATAAGCAAAACAAAGGCCGTCAATGTGGTTGGTAGCTTTTAACTATTGAATAAAAAGCCCGCTTCTGCGGGCTATTTTTAATATGTAAAAGATTAAAACTGTAAACTTACATTTGCAAAGTAAGCATCATAATCTGAATCATCCCAGTTATTCGCGTAACCCGCTTTCAAACCTACGTTCTTGTTGAAGAAGTGTTGTGCACCAAAGCTGTAGTCATCATTTTTGTCAAACGTAACAAATGCCGATGTAGCTTTAGAGAAATAGTAGTTAGAGCCTAACTTCCATGAGCTACCTGAGTTGTCAGTGTCTGAAATAGTTCCTTCAACTGTTAGGTAGTTACCTCGTTGAAGATCCATGAAGTATTTAGCATTTACGGCACGGTAATCAAAATTATCATCACTGGTTAGCGTAAAGCCAATGTAATCTGTGCTATTAAGCTCATGATTGTAAACAAGATCAAACATAACTTGATTTTCATTATCTTCGATATCGTAAAAAGTGGCTTTTAATAACACGTTTGGATTGAAGAAATAGCCTGCTGACACATTAAATTGATCAATGCTTGAAGCAAAGTCAGAATCATAATTGGTATAACCTGCACCAAATACAAAGTCTTTAATATAGTATTCGCCACCAATTGTAGCTACATCATTAAAATCATCATCGCTGTATGCACCATAAACATTAGTTTGCTTATTGATATACTCGAATTGGTCGTAAGGACCTAAAGTCGTTTTTGGAGAGAAGTAATACGTAGAATCAATGCTCACTTTGTCATTGCCATCAGTATCCATATATCCTAAATGGCTAATTGACTGATAGTTGTCCGCAGCAGTCGCGGCGCTTGAAAGAAGAATACTTGAGATAATAACTGCTAATTTTTTCATAATTAGATTTCCCTATTTACATGGTTACATTGCTGTTTTGCCTAACCTGTTGGTTAAGACGTGGGCATGCTAACGCGGGAAAACTGAATCGAAACTTAACCAAGTCATTGTTTACATTGAACTAATTGTAAACAATTGTAGGAAAATGTAAATAAAAAAATGCCAGCTTAGAATAAGCTGGCATCAAAAAAGGTAAATAGCTATTTATTTCAGCTAATTACAATGCATAAGTAGCGATTATTTTGTAAACTTCATTAATATTATCGCCCGCTTTAAAATCTTTACTAATTGGGGTGGGATCTGAACCAACCCAAATTTTAAGCTCTGCATCTAAGTCAAAATGCCCTGCACTTTCTTTACTAAACTTAGTTATTTTAGAATAGCCAATACTCAGCATTTCAATTTTTGAGCCTGTCACACCTTGTTTATCAATAAGAATAAGACGCTTATTTGTGAAGATAAACATGTCGCGAACGACTTTGTAAGCTTTTTCAACTTGTTCTCCATCAACCAATGTATTACTAAGAACTTCTTCTAAATCGTCATCTTCGACTTCACTAGCATTGCCCATTAATCCACTTAATAAACCCATTACGCTTTCTCCTGTGTAAAAATTTGATTTTCCAAGGTATGGCCATTTACTAACTGGCGGTAGCGCCAACCTTGCTGATTACAAAAATTAAGTAACTCAATATCAATTTGCTTTTCAGATTTTTGATATTCAATCACATATTCTTTAGCTTGGCTCATATAAACTCGGGTAACCCCCGGTAAGCTAAGTAACCCTTGTTCGACGTCAGTATAATTATCTGCAAAGAGTATAGTCATAAAACGCTTTGCTTGAAGCTCTGACGATTTCGCTTGATGTTCTATCAGCTTACCTTTATCTAGGTGTAACACATGGTTACATAAGCGCTCTAATTCTGTTAAATCATGAGAGCTGAGGATAAAGGTCGCTTCATCACTTAAGTTAGCTACCAGCTCTCTGACTTCTCGAGCATGAATTGGATCAAGCCCAGCGGTTGCCTCATCAAGCATCACTATTTGTGGCTTACCAATGAGTGATTGGCCTATAGTTACGCGCTTTCGCATGCCATGAGATAAGTCATCTGAACGCTGGTGAGCTACTTCAGACAAGCCAACTAAATCAAGCACTCGCAATGCTTCTGACTTACTTGTACCTGCAGACAAGCCTTGAAGTTGTCCGTAAAAACTAAGTTGATGCACGATACTAAAACGAGGGTCTAGCTGAGCATCTTGAGGTAAGGCACTTAACTTACCAAATAATTCGCTACTGCCAGGATTACTGCCTAGAATACTTAATTGGCCTTGCGAAGGTAAAATATAACCACATAACAAACTAAATAATGTTGTTTTCCCCGCTCCATTAGGACCAACTAGGGCAACGGGTGCCCCTTGCTGTATTTCGAAACTAACGTCATCGAGCGCTAATTTACTACCATAACGCTTTGTTATCGCTTGCGCGTGTATCAATGTACTCATAACGAACTCCTAACAAAAATACGTTGAGCGATAAACAACAACACAACACTTTGAATAACGGGAATACCTAAGCTATTAAGTAGATTCGAATTCTGCCCCGCGACTTGGCTTATTTGAACCCCTGGGAATATATAATCAAGCAAAGCAAACATAGGTACTTGCCATGTTAGAATACCCACCGCAATGTTCCCAACAGCAAAAAATAGCACAGCTAATACAATCGCTAACCGTGCTGAGCTTGCAAACGTATTTATTAAAGTCATTAAGGCTACAAATGGCATAACTGTAATTAGTAAATAAAATAATATGATAGCACCACGGTTTATCCCACCACCAAGCAAAGCAACATCACGAAATGCCATTACAGCCAATGTTGCAACCAATGTGACTGTTAAGAGCGCTGCTAAAATAAGTACTTGCCCAATAAAACGGCCCAATAAGATTTCTGAGCGGGTTGCTCTTAGTGTTAAGAATCGTAATGTTCCACGATGTTTATCTCCAACAATTTGGTCACTACATAAAAATAAACAAAATAACGGAAAACTATACAAAGCAATTAACCAATACATAGCCAGTTCCGCTTCAGGCCATTGAAGTAATTTACTTAACCCAATTGCCCCAAATACTTGCTTAGCAAGTTCAGCCATTTCAGGCGAACTTACAATACTTACCGCTTGCCCTATGGGATAACGTAAAATTAATAGCCAACAAATAGTAAACGCAGCCACGGCTAACAAGCCACGCTTTGTCAAAAATAATCGAACAAGTTCAAACTGTGCAATTTTCATTAATCGCTGTGGATGTAATTGTGTCACAGGTTTTCCTTTTAAGGTCTCAATATACCCACATTAAGTGCAAACGTGTTGAATTACTAGCAAAAAAAAGCTCACTTTAGGTGAGCTTTGTAACAATAAATTAAAATGTAACATACTTACATTTAAAGATGCTGTTTGTAGACATCAAGAGCTTGAGCTAAGTCCGCTATTAAATCTTCAACATCTTCAAGGCCAATGTGTAAGCGAATTACTGGGCCTTTTTCCCATCCGGATGCAGAACGAAGATTTTTCATCGTCAAATTAGCCGTTATCAAGCTTTCAAATCCACCCCATGAGAATCCCATTTTGAAATGATGTAAGCTATCTAAAAAGGCATTGATTGCGTGCTGGTTACCTTCTTTCATTACAAAAGAAAATAAACCATTGCTACCATCAAAATCACGTTTGAAGAATGCATGCCCTGGGCACGTCTCAAACGCTGGATGACGGATATGATCCACCAAATGATGCTGCTCTAACCATTTAGCGACCTCAATAGCTGCTTTTTCATGTTGATTCAAACGAACAGCCATTGTTCTGAGGCCTCGCAGTGCTAAATAAGCGTCATCGGCAGAGGTGCATTGGCCCAATAAATAAGATTGCTCTCGCAACGTAGGCCAATACTTTTTGTTCGCAACCGCAACGCCCATCATGACATCTGAGTGACCCACAATGTATTTAGTTGCAGCTTGAATACTAATATCAACACCATGTTCTAATGGGCGGTAATGTAAGCCGTTTCCATAAGTGTTATCAAGCATCGTCATTACACCGTGCTCATTTGCAACAGCAACCATTGCAGGCACGTCCTGAATTTCCATGGTAATAGAGCCTGGCGACTCTAAAAAGAGCACTTTTGTATTTTCTTTAATTAACGATTTGATGCCCGCACCGATAGTCGCAGGGTAATAAGTTGTCTCAACACCAAAACCAGTTAATATTTTATCGCAAAAATCGCGCGTTGGTTCATAAGCAGTATCGACCATTAAAATGTGATCGCCCGCTTTTAAAAACGCAAGTAAGGCACTGCTAATAGCAGCCGCACCGCATGGGTAAAGCGCACACCCTTCGCCTCCTTCAAGTTCAGTGATTGCCTCTTGAAGTGCAAAATGGGTCGTAGTGCCTCGACGTCCATAAAAAAGTGTTTTATCGCCGCGTTTTTTTGCCGCATTTTGTAATTCTTCAACTGAATCGAATACAACTGTTGATGCGCGTTGCACAACAGGGTTTACAACACCATGAGTGTAAGTTTTTTTCCTACCACTGCTGACTAATTGTGTGTTTATGTTGTTTTTTCTAGTCATTATTAATCCTTAAATTTAATCTTTTTTATCAAGCCAACGGTTTATTAAGTAGCGAGAGATTGAATCTGTTCGAGGTAACTTTAGGTGCTCGCCCTCTTCATGCCAATTACCAAATTGCCTTACCTCTTCGCGGCTGAACCACTTTGCATCCTCTAGCTCATCTTTATCAACTTGAATATGTTCTGTTACTGCCTCAGCTATGAACCCCAGCATAATTGATGAAGGAAATGGCCAAGGTTGAGAGGCTATATAATGTACATTGTTAACAGTAATGCCGGCTTCTTCCATCACCTCACGCGCAACGGCTTGCTCTAACGTTTCACCTGGATCTACAAAACCAGCTAATGATGAAAACATACCAGGAGCCCAAGTCGCTTGTCGTCCTAACAAACAACGTTCAACACCATCTGAAAATGTGTGTGTGACGACCATGATCACGGCCGGATCTGTGCGCGGGAATGTTTGATGTTTGCACTCTGGGTTTGTGCATAACCGGGAGTGACCCGCTTCAATTAACTCATTACTAGAACCACATCTCCCACAAAATTTATGGGTTGTATGCCAATAACATAGCCCTCGTGCTAGAGCAGCCATGGAGCCATGCTGTAAGTCAACTTGGGCACCATGACGGCGAATATCGACAAATTCAGCGTCTTTGGTGATATTTAATAAATTTGCTTCATCTAGCTCGCTGACATCTAATGCAAAATGACTAATATTTTGTTTATCAAGTCCTAAGAATATCCCCTTGCTTAAATCAAGGTGACTTACGCTCTGCGCTGATAAAAAAGTAACGGTTACGCTGTTTAGGTCGAACAAGGTACGATTATTATGCACCAGTAACCATCGCGCTTGATCATTATTTTGCGCTGATAACCATACTGGGTCCTTTCGCAAATTTGATGCTCGGTCTAATGCCATATGGCTGTAATTTAGCATGCTCGCCCTTTTTGATGTTTAGATGGCTAAAATTAACATATCACTACATTAAACCCAATTGATAAATCGACAAAAAATAGGCAAAAAAAAAGCCCATAGGGCTTTTTTGAACACACAATAAATTTTGTTCTAATTACAGGCTAGCTAGTTTAGCCTGTAACTTTTGATTTTCAGTTTCAATATGCTGATAAAATTCTAAATCTTCTAACTTACTTGCCGCTGCTTTATCGATAACTATCACTGCATCTCTATGAAGCTGCAGTGCAGATGCTGGGCACTTAGCCATTAAAGGCCCCTCTACCATAGCAAGTACAGCGTCCGCTTTATTTTCACCTGTGGCCAGTAGTACAACTTTTTTTGCTTCTAAAATTGTACCAATGCCCATGGTAATAGATAAATGAGGTTGATATTCATCTGCTTTAAAAAAGCGTGCGTTGTCTTCAATCGTTGCCTTAGTCAGTGTTTTAACACGAGTACGAGATGTTAAACCCGACGATGGCTCATTAAAACCAATATGGCCATTACGCCCAATGCCTAGCAGCTGTACGTCAACACCACCAGCATCGCAAATTTTTGTTTCATACTCATGACATGCTTCAATTGGGTTTTGGGCATCGCCGGGAGGCACAAAGGTATTATCTTTATTAATATCAACATGATTAAACAGTTGTTCATTCATGAAATAACGATAGCTTTGAGGATGCTCGCCTGTTAGCCCTAAGTATTCATCAAGGTTAAACGTAGTGGCATGAGAAAATGAAATTTCTCCAGCTTTATTCTTACTGATTAATTCTTGGTATAAAGCAACAGGTGTTGAACCCGTCGCTAAACCGAGCACTGACGTAGGCTTTTTTTGTAATTGTTTTGCGAAGATATTTGCGCCATACGCCGCTACGGCTGCCGCATCATTTAAAATGACTATTTGCATATTTAGTTTGCTCAGTTTAATTAGTTGATGAAAAAATGGGATCTAAAACCCAACTCCACGTGCAATCGAATTGGGCCTTAGATCAAACCTAACTGGGATACATCAGTCTAGGTCAATACCATTATGACAACGCTGTCATTATTACCATTTAGATACGTTTTGTAAAGTAAAAGTGAATAAAAAAATTACATTTTTTGTACCCAGCTATAAAACGTCAAACACTAACAAATATTTTTCGCTTGTACATCCAATGTAATACAAGCATTTGAACCAATAATAACGCCAGTACTGCAAGTAATGGCTGCCAGTTAGAGCTCACTGCCGCAATGAAGCCCCCAAATACACTCAAACTAATATACTCCCAATTTACTAAGCTAGAAGCTAGATATATGATGATCGAGTTTGCTCCAATTATTACAAATGGGTAAGCTAATTTTTGCCCATTTAAAATATCTACCAATGCATAAAAAATAGCGAGTAAAATAGCACTCCAACCCACGGTGACTAAAACAAATGAACTCGTCCAAAGCTCTTTATTAACCGGAAACTGTAAATCCCAAAGCCAACCAAGGCACACACTCAAAACACCACTGGCAAATAAAATACCCGCTACTTTCCATTCGCCTAACTTGCTCGCTTTAGCAATTAGCTGTCCAGCAAACACCCCTATCATTGCATTAACAATAGCTGGAATACTTGAAAGCACGCCTTCAGGATCTACCGCTCTATTTTGATAGCTAATTCCAGGTAATAAGTACCTATCAAACCATGCATTCCAGCTACCTGAAGCACTTAAATCACCCGCACTGCCACCAGGAACTGGAATAAAGCTCATTAGAACCCAGTAACCTAGTAATAGACCTGCAGCAGTCAATGCCTGCGTACGTAAGCTGGTATGCCAGACCAACATTGCACAAAAGAACCAAGCGATTGCGATTCGCCCTAGTACACTTGCATAGCGAATTTCATCCAGTGCCAAAGGAATACCGGTACCCCACCCGTGGTTGTACATAACACCTAATGCACACAGTAAAAATAACCGTTTAATCGCTTTTCGGTAAAAGACCTTTCGTTCGCTCCATGGCAGATGATCAATGCGCTTTGGTGCAAGACCCATAGCGACACCTGACAAAAAGATAAATAACGGAAAAATCAAATCGTAAAATGTAAAACCATGCCATTCACTGTGTAATGTATGGGCCTCAAATACTTTCCAGCCAGTCCAGCCTGTAAGCACGAATAAAGCGGCGAAAATAGATTGCCCGCCTAAAATCCAAAACATGTCCATACCACGAAGTGCATCCAATGATGCTAAACGCTTTTTGACTGGTTTTGTTGATGTTTGTGTTGTCATAATTTACCTACTTTTAAAACAAAAAATCCCCGCGATACTACGGCGGGGTTTTTTCCAGGGAAACGTTAAATTGCTTTACCGGCAATATAAGTTGCTTTGACATATTGGTGCTCATCAAGCACTACAAAATCTGCATCAAAACCATCAAGTAAGCGTCCTTTTTTCTTAAGGGCTAAGTATTGTGCGGGATAAAGAGAAGCCATCCTTAAACTTTCAGCTAGGCTAACATCTAAAAAATTAACAGTGTTTCTTACAGCACTTGCCATATCAAGTACACTACCCGCAAGTTCACCTGTACTAGAATTCAATCTATCGCCAGTTCTGATCACTTTTCGGCCATCAAAAAAATCAAACTCCATATCGTCAGTTCCTACAGGAGGCATAGCATCGGTAACTAACATTATTTTTCCGCGCTGCTTTGTTCTGATTGCAAGTTGAGCGGATAATGGATGAACGTGGTGACCGTCAACAATTAATCCACACCAGCTGTTATCATGCCAAAGCGCGGCACCAACAACGCCAGGTTCGCGAGACGTAAATGCAGACATTGCGTTATACAAGTGAGTAAAGCCATCAGCCCCTGCATTTAATGCTGCCATGGTAGTCGCATAATCAGCATTGGTATGACCTATAGATACTTTTACGCCGCACTCAACCAAACGTTCGATATCATTGATGCTGACATTCTCAGGTGCTAGCGTCACCATTTTAATACCCAAGTCTTGTCGAGCATAAATCGCAAACTCTTGTTCGCTAATTGGGCGAATAAATTGCTCACTATGCGTGCCTTTTTTAGGAAATGACAAGTGTGGGCCTTCAAAATGAATCCCCAATACACCAGGCACACCTTCGTCAATCGCTTTAGCTGTTGCATCGGCTGCCGCTTGCATGATTTCAACTTTATCGGTAATAAGGGTAGGCATCAAAGCGGTGCTACCAAATTGGCCATGAGCTTTGGCTATTTTATCTAGGCATTCTGGTGTTTGGTCAGCATTAAAAAAAGCCCCCCCTCCTCCATTAACTTGAACGTCAATAAAACCTGGGGCAACTAAACCCTCTAGTTCAATAACCTCGGTGGTAACTGCATCTTCTAATCGAAATACACCTTGCTCAACACTAAACAACGCATCATCGATAAAATTTTCACCCGTAAATAAACACTCAGCACGATAAAATGTTTTCATTACATACCTACCTTTTGGTTTTGCTCTAATACAGCCTGCTGAGCAAAATAGATTGCTCCCATTTCAGGGGGTTGGATAGGTGCCTCAACAAGCTTAGCAACCGCTGGGTCTAACCATTCATTAAGAGGTTCAGCAAGGCCACCAATCATTGATAATCTCGGCGGATTATTCTCAAGTAAACGTTTAGCCAATGAACTAATATATTCAGCACCTTCTTTGACAATATTAAGTGCTATTTCATCATTCTTTCTTGCAGCATCAAAAACGTATCGTGCAAGCTTTGCGTAACTACTTGAAGGCTGCCCAGCCATTTGCTCGGCAATTCCCATAGCACAATCTGTATTAAAGTGATCTTTGACAACATTAGTTAGCGCGGTTTTCGAACCTAAACCGTCTAGGTCAACCAATACAGCTTTGACTGCTTCTAGTCCCATCCACGCACCGCTGCCTTTATCGCCTAAAGCAAACCCATGACCGCCATAATTAACAGACTCACCTTTAACATGGGAAAAACCACAAGAACCTGTACCAGTAATTATTACAGCACCGTCATCTCCATCATGTGCGCCAATGCATGCCGTGTGCAAATCAGTAGTTAAAAACATTTGTTTGAAAGGATGTTCCCACTCGTTAATTTTGTCGTATAGGGTTGGGAGATTAACACCGGCTAATCCTAAGCCAGCATAAATTTGGTGAATACTTTCTAGTGGAAGACCGGCATCACGCATTGCAAGTTGAGTTGACACCATAATTGACTCTAACGTGCGCTCTAAACCATGTAATGGATTCGCGGGGCCACCAAGACCAGTTCCTAATACACCGTTTTTAGCGGAGTATATAGTTGCACGGCACTTTGTTCCGCCACCATCGATACCAATAAACAATTGGTCCTCATTCGCACTTTTAGCCATCATTTAACGACCTCTAACCTTCGTTTTGTATTTGTATTAACCGCACTTTTTTATTATACGAATGCGATTCGCCCTCAACCCATGTTGAATTAATGTTACACAACAAATGACAGCGTTGTCATTATATTTTTTATAAAAATTCACATATCTTTTATATTTAATCGTAATTATCTGAAATAAATAAATATTTAATAAAAGAGAAAAATACTTTTTCGAGTTTGGTACTGCCAACTTACGCCAAACAGTACCTTATATGTATACGGAAAATCCAATTGATGACACATTAGAGTAAACAGTCTACGTATTTATCAATAATGAATTTCTAAATAAAATAGTAAACCTTTATGCCTCGTATTGAAATATATTTTCTAGCGGTTGCCCAAATACCGCTGCAATTTTAAATGCCACTTCCAATGAAGGAGAATACCTAGCCGCTTCTATTGCCGCAATAGTTTGGCGCGTTACGCCTACGAGATCAGCCAACTGCTGCTGAGTCATCTCATTATGGTGAAATCGTTGGGTTCTAATTGTATTTTTGATTGCTAATTTTGCCATTTCAACCTCTGTGCAGTAACCATGCTTCAACTGCAGCGCCAATTACCTCGCTCAACAATGCTGCTATCACTAATTGATGTATAGGGCTCATTGGTATTGGGTAAACTTGGTCAACCAATTGAGCAAAAACAGCATTTACAACACCCAGTTGTAAAACAAATAAGCTCACACTTTTACCCTTCAATGCGATTGCTTGTTCACGCTCATCTTTAGGCTGGTTAGCGTATTTTGTGTTAAACGCAGCTAAAATACTATGCATAATTACCAGCATCACGACCGTCTGAACCGCCAACTCAATTAGTAATCCACTGGCAAGTGTTGGATTCATTTGTGCCTCAGGGGTCATCGATAGCACGCCTTGTAAATAATTGAACAGCAAAACTAGCGTAATCACTGCTTCTAATAACCTTGTTTTTTGTGTGTAACTCATTTTTTACTCCTAGTGTAAAGAATAACATTCTTCATGTTAAATATACTTAACATGGCTTACTATAGGAGCACACAGCTCCAATGTCAAATATTATTAACATGGAGACAAATTTCTTTTGCATCATGTTCGCATAGCTTTTTTATAGTAATAATGAGTGATCGATACAGTAAAAATGCTCAGCACTTTGCTTTAACGCATCAGCAGTTAATTTATCTGCGCCATATACAACAGCGGGAACATTATATTTATGCTCCAAATGACCCAGTAATAGCGCAAAATCACCATCACCAGAGAGTAAAATAACACGATCAAGTTTTTTTCCATGCTCAAGCATATCGATAGTGATGCCTACGTCCCAATCACCTTTAGCACTGCCATCTTTACGCTGAATAAACGGTTTAAGCTTTACCTCAAAACCAATTGCCCGCAAGATATTTTGAAATTGTGATTGCTTATCATCACCTCGATAAATAGCGTAAGCAAAGGCGCACTCAATGTCGTAACGTTCACTCACGTGTGCCCAAAAAGCATTGTAATCAAAATTTTTGCCATAACTTTGCCGGCAGGTGTAATATATATTTTGCACGTCGACAAATATTCCCACTCTGGGTTTTGAAGCTATCTGCGATTTAACTAACGACTCTGATGATTGCGACATAATAGGCTCTTCAATTAAGTTTTGAACAATGTAGCATAGTTAACTTGAAAAAAAGCTAAAAGTAACCTAGATTGGTTACTTATTAACAAGTAACCGAATTTGGTTACATAACAAAAAGTAACTCATATAGGTTACATTAGCTAGGTGAGAATAATGATTGCAGTCATTACTGGCGATTTGATCAAGTCACAAAAAATTCCGCAACATCAATACGATGATATGCTTTACCAGCTAGATCAAAGCTTACGTTTTATTACAAACAAATTTAATGGCCAATTTAGTATTTATCGCGGTGATGCCCTACAAATACAATTACCTGATCCAACTGATGTATGCAGTGCAGCCGTATTGCTTTACTTACAGCTAAAGTCAGCCAATTATTCATTACGTCAAAGCCTTGCTGTTGGGGGGCTTGATAACCCCCGCGCTGATATAAAAACAGCCACGGGCTCTGCGTATACGCTCTCTGGCCAAGGCTTAGATATAATGAATCAACTGCTAATATTGCAAATTGAGCATTGTCCGCTTGATACAAGCTTTGCGCTTAATATAGATTTAATTGATGTACTGCTCGATAAAATGAGCCAAAAGCAAGCCAATGCGTTATTTTACTATTTAACCACAAACAATAACAGCCATAGCGAGCTTGCCAAGGAGCTTAAAACCAGTCGTGAAAATGTAACTAAGTTACTTAATTTAGCACATTACCAACTCATAGAACGCTTTTTGAATTACAGCAAACATGCTATTGAACAACAGCTCAAAGGAGTGACAACGTGAGCTTTTATCTATTATTAACAGCACTTGTTATTGCTCATTTACTTGCAGATTTTTATTTGCAACCAATGAGCTGGGTACATGATAGAAACACACGACATTTTAAAGCAAGTAAGCTTTACTTACATGTTTTAATGCACTGCCTAGTCAGCGCTCTCATTATTGCTATATGGGAATACTATTATGGTTGGGGTGACTGGTTAAACATAACAATTGCGACGGTAGTGATTGCAATCACCCATTATTTTATTGATATTGCCAAGTCGTACTCAAATAAAGGGGTGATCCCTTTTGTACTCGATCAATGTGCCCACTTTATTGTGATTGTCATAGTCGCGGTGTGGCTTGCTGATAATCACGACTTTTACAACCAACTAGTAAAGCAGCTTATTACCCTTAATAATTTAATTATACTCACAGGCTATTTATTAGTGCTTAACCCAAGCTCAGTATTTATTCGCATGGCACTTGAGCGTATCACCAATGGCTTTTCTACATCAGGCAGCATTCCGGCTGCTGGGCATAGTATAGGTATATTAGAGCGAGTTTTAATGCTGACATTTATTTTATTAGGTGAGTATGCAGGTGTTGGCTTTTTACTAGCGGCAAAATCTATTTTTCGTTTTGGTGATTTACGTGCCAGTGAAGAAAAGCAACTCACTGAATATGTAATGCTAGGTACTTTGTTAAGTGTGACAGTGACACTATTTATCGGTTTAACTATTAACTTATTAACTACACAATAAAACGCGCCATTAAGGCGCGTTATGTATTAGTTAAGCGTTTCCCTGAGAGCCACCATTACTTGGCCTACGACGGCGCTGTGAGTTACCACCAACGGACTGACGTTTTGCCCATGGATTTTGTTGCTCTCCCTCGCCTTTAGCTGCAGGCTTTTTAGAGCCACCACGGCGTGGTCCAGTACCATTACCACCATTATTGGACTTTTTGCTGTTCGGTTTACTGCTGTCTGATTTAGGTTTATTAAATGGCTGCTTTTTCTTTGCTTTTTTAGCTGGCAGTGGGCGTGCATCGAGGGCACGCTCAGCAACAGGGTTGCTTGGTTCAAAGCCTTCCACTTGAGCACGTGGGATTAACTCGCCAATAAAACGTTCAATACCATATAAATCTACCGCATCTTCCGTTGTTACAAATGAAATAGCGTGACCAGATGCACCTGCACGACCCGTGCGACCAATACGGTGAACATAATCCTCATATACATTAGGTAAGTCGTAATTCACAACGTGTGGAAGCTCAACAATATCTAAACCTCGTGCAACAATATCTGTTGCAACAAGTACACGGACTTCACCGCTTTTAAAACCTTCAAGAGCTTTCACTCGTGCGCCTTGAGATTTATTACCATGGATTGCTGCACCAACAATACCATCACGCTCAAGTTGCTTAACTAAACGGTTAGCACCATGTTTAGTGCGACTAAATACCAATACTTGCTGCCAATCGTTACTACGAATTAAATGACTTAGCAACGCTGTTTTACGCGCTTTATCTACGGCGTAAACACTTTGCGTCACACTTTTTGCAGTCGTATTTTTTGCAGCTACAGATATTTCTACAGGATCGTTAATTAATCCTTTTGCCAACGCGCGAATATCATCAGAAAATGTTGCTGAAAACATTAAATTTTGGCGCTTTGCCGGCATTTTTGCTATTAAGCGTTTAATGTCATGAATAAAGCCCATATCTAGCATACGATCAGCTTCATCTAAAACCAGCACTTCAACATTATCGAACTTAACTGCATTTTGGTTATGTAAGTCAATTAAACGCCCTGGTGTTGCAACTAAAATGTCTACTCCTTTACGTAGACGCTGCATCTGTGGGTTAATTTTAACACCACCATAAACCACAAACGAGCTAACACCTGAATGCTTAGCATATTCTTCAACATTTTCGCTTACTTGTAATGCAAGTTCACGAGTTGGTGTCAAAATAAGTGCCCGTACATGATTAGATTTAGCTTTTTGTCCTTTTGACAAAGACTCAATAAGCGGTAAAGTAAAACCTGCTGTTTTACCCGTACCAGTTTGCGCAGCAGCCATTACATCGCGACCTTCAATAATCGCAGGAATGGCCTGAGCCTGAATTGGTGTTGGCGTTTCATAGCCCTTTTCTAAAACTGCATTAACTAAAGACTGTGATAAACCTAACCCATCAAAACTCATATAAACTCTCTTTTAAATAAGGCCAAAGTGGCCAGTTGCGCGCATTATACCGATCGTGACCAATAATGCATTGAATATTCACAGTACCGTCTCTATGCTAAATAGATATTTGTAGTCTAGGGCATAAAAATGGCGTTAAAAACACAAGTAAATCAAATCACTTTAGAAAAATGTTTAGCACATATAGATCCTAAGCGTTTAGAGGATACACACAGGCTAATTGCCCTTTTTGAAAAAATAACGCAAGAACCTGCGCTTGTATGGGGAAAAGATATAATTGGTTTTGGGTGTTATCAATATAAATACGATTCAGGTCAAAGTGGAGAATGGCCATTGACTGGCTTTTCACCGCGCAAGACAAAACTATCCATCTATATTATGCCCGGGTTTGAGAGTGATGAAATAGCACCGCTGCTAAATAAACTAGGTAAGCACAAAACTGGGAAGAGTTGTTTGTATATTAGCAATTTAAACAATATTGATTTAAACGTGCTAGAACAAATCATCGCACTGTCGGTAAAACAAATGAAAGTTAAATATTAAAAAAAAGGCAGCTTGCGCTGCCTGTTTTTATTTTGCTTTGCTTGTGCCTACTTCGACACGAGTCTTTAATTTCTGACCCGGCCTAAAAGTGACCACTCTACGCGCCGAAATAGGAATATCTTCCCCTGTTTTCGGATTACGCCCTGGCCTTTCTTTTTTGTCACGAAGATCAAAGTTACCAAATCCAGAGAGCTTAACCTGCTCGCCTTTTTCAAGCGCTGAGCGGATTTCTTCAAAAAACGCTTCAACTAAATCTTTGGCATCTTTTTTATTGATCCCGAGTTTTTCAAATAGGTGTTCAGCTATGTCGGCTTTAGTAAGCGCCATATCTAGTCCCTCAACGATGCATTAAACTGTTCGGCCAGTGCGGCCACCACATTATCAACTACCTGATTGATATCTTTCTCTTCGAGTGTTCTATCAACCGCCTGCAGTGTTAGAGCAATCGCCAAACTCTTATAATTTGGCTCAATACCTTTGCCCTTATACACATCGAATAAGTTTAGGTCAACCAATTGATTTCCGCCAACTTTTTCTATCACTGATAAAATGTCGCCAGATTTCACCTGTTCTTCCACTAAAATAGCGATGTCGCGGCGGTTTGAAGGGAACTTAGATACCCCTACAGCTTCAGGTAAATTTCTTTTTTCAATTGCTGACATTTCAATTTCAAACACATAAGTTGCATTATTAATGTCTAATGACTTTTGCACTTGAGGGTGAACAGCACCAAAAAAACCTACTTTTTTACCATCAACGTAGATAGCTGCAGATTGACCTGGATGTAAACCATCAGACTGCTCTGCTTTGATCTCAAAACGATTTATATCATTGGTTAATGAAAGTAATGCTTCAACATCACCTTTTAAATCATAAAAATCAACATTACGTTTTTCTTCAACCCAATGTTCACCATGAGCAAGACCGGTGATTACACCACCGATAACAGCCACTTGGTTTACGCCATTCTCTGCATTTTCATCGCGTAAGAACTTAAGCCCATGTTCGAATAAACGAATGCGAGGCTGTTGACGGTTTTGGTTATATACCAATGATGCTAACAATCCTGGCATTAAACTTACACGCATAGCAGACATATCACTTGAGATCGGATGCGGTAAAATAAGTGCATCACTGTCTGGGTGTAAAATTGTTTGCGCTTTTGGATCAACGAAGCTGTAAGTGATGGCTTCTTGATAACCACGTGTCACAAGTGCATTACGAAACTTATTAACGCCAATGGTTGCTTCGTTATGCGTAGTCATTTTCAATTTAGCTGTTGGTGCTACATTTGGAATACTGTTGTAACCAAATACACGCGCCACTTCTTCAATTAAATCTTCTTCAATGCGAATATCAAAGCGGTAGCTTGGTACATCAGCACTCCACACACCATCAACAATTTTCACATCAAGACCTAAGCGAGTAAGAATATCCGTTACTTTTTCATCATTAATGTGATGGCCTATTACACGGTCTAGACGTTCACGGCGTAGGCGTACTTCTGTTACTTTTGGTAATTTATCTTTAGCAACGGCTTCAACGACTGGGCCTGCTTCACCACCTACAATATCAAGTAATAATGCAGTGGCACGTTCCATGGCATCATGTTGTAGTGCAAAATCAACACCACGCTCATAGCGGTGTGATGCATCTGTATGTAGGCCGTAGCTACGTGCTTGACCTGCAATTGCAACTGGGTTGAAAAACGCGCTTTCTAACAAAATATCAGCGGTTTTTTCTGTTACGCCTGATTGCTCGCCACCAAAAATTCCGGCAATTGCCAAGGCTTTATTATGATCGGCTATTACTAAGGTTGATTCATTTAGCTTTGCAGTGTTGCCGTCAAGTAGAACAAGTTCTTCACCTGCATTTGCACTACGAACTTTAATACCGCCTTCAATTGCATTTAAATCAAATGCATGCATTGGATGGCCCAGCTCAAGCAGTACAAAGTTGGTTACATCAACCACAGGGTCGATTGAACGAATACCACTGCGACGTAGCTTTTCTACCATCCAAAGCGGTGTTTCTGCATCAAGGTTAATGCCTTTAATTACACGTCCTAAATAACGAGGACAAGCATCTTCATTAACGAGCTCAATTGATACTTTATCGTCAATTGTGGCTTTAACTACTGGAATTTCTAGCGCTTTAACATCAATACTGTTAAGTACACCTACTTCACGAGCAATCCCTTTTATACCTAAGCAGTCACCACGGTTAGGCGTTAAATCAACATCGATGATATTGTCATCTAGACCTAAATATTCACGTAAATCAGTGCCAACAGGCGCATCTAATGGCAATTCCATAATGCCATCGCCCTCTTCGCTAATACCTAGCTCAACAAAAGCACATAACATGCCGTGAGATGGTTGACCACGAAGTTTGGCTTTCTTAATTTTAAAGTCACCCGGTAATACAGCACCTACAGTTGCTACTGCAACCTTAATACCTTGACGACAGTTTGGTGCGCCACACACAATATCAAGTAGCTCATCGCCACCAACATTGATTTTTGTTACACGTAGTTTATCTGCATCAGGGTGTTGACCACATTCAACCACTTCACCAACTAGAACACCGTTAAACTCGGCAGCCGCTGGCTCTACAGCATCTACTTCAAGTCCGGCCATCGATAGCTGTTCCGAAAGAGCCTGCGTGTCAATTGCAGGATTAACCCACTCTCTTAACCACTTTTCACTAAATTTCATTTTATATCTTCACTCTTAACGGAACTGGTTCAGGAATTTTAAATCGTTTTCGAAAAATGCACGTAAATCATTTACGCCATAGCGCAACATGGTTAAACGCTCTACACCCATACCAAAGGCAAAACCGGTGTATTTTTCAGGGTCAATACCCACTGATTTAAGTACATTAGGGTGAACCATGCCACAACCTAACACTTCTAACCATTTACCATTTTTACCCATTACATCCACTTCAGCCGACGGCTCTGTGAACGGGAAGTAAGATGGGCGGAAACGAATTTCCATATCTTCTTCAAAGAAGTTACGTAAGAAGTCGTGCAAAATACCTTTAAGCTCTGTGAAGCTTACATCTGTATCAACCATTAGGCCTTCAACCTGATGGAACATAGGTGTGTGTGTTTGGTCATAATCATTACGATAAACGCGACCCGGAGAAATAATTCTCAGTGGCGGCTGTTCAGTTTCCATAGTACGTATTTGTACACCACTTGTTTGGGTGCGCAATACAAGCTTTGGATTGAAATAGAAGGTATCGTGATCAGCACGTGCAGGGTGATGTTCCGGAATATTTAGCGCATCAAAGTTATGAAAATCATCCTCAACTTCAGGACCAGACTTAACCTCAAAGCCAAGTTCACCAAAAAAGCTTTCAATACGCTCAATTGTACGTGTAACTGGGTGAAGGCCACCAGTAGGCATAACGCGCCCTGGTAGTGTTACGTCAATTGTTTCTGCGGCTAGTTTTTCTTCAAGAGCTTTACTGGCAAGTAACTCACGCTTATTGTTAATAGCGGCTTGTACATCTTGCTTTGCTTGATTGATAACTTGACCGGCTTCTTTACGCTCTTCAGGCGCAATTTTACCAAGCGTTTTTAATAAACTGGTGATTTCGCCCTTTTTACCAAGATAATTAACCCTGATATCTTCAAGCTGCGCGATTTCATTCGCACTGGCAACAGCCTCAAGTGCTTGCGCTAATATATTTTCTAAGTTCATTCGATACCTGATCTTTCACAGAAGGTGATTACAATTTTGTTGACTAATGATAACTGAAAGCAAGGACTAGATTCTAGGCTTTATACTAATCTTATTGAATTCTTTCTGATTAACTTACCCTGAAAAGCAAGGAAATAGCTTTTTAAAGCTTTAATGCAGATTTTATGAAGGGAATTGTGAGTTTTCGCTGCGCAGCCATAGAAGCATGGTCAAGCTTATCCAACACATCTAATAGCGCTCTCATATCACGGCTTAAGCGTGTTAATAAAAAGCGAGCACACTCATCGGTGAGTTCAAGCCCTCGCATATTTGCACGCTTAACTAAGGCCTCAGCCTTATCATCATCACTCATTGAACGAATTTGAAATGTAGTCCCCCACTTTAATCTCGACACTAAATCAGGGAGTGTAATATTGAGCATGTCAGGCAATAAATCTGCTGTGACAACTAAGCATTTTTTCGGTTCACTAAAACGATTGAAGAAATTAAATAAAGCTTTTTCCCAAGCATCATTGCCAGCAACTAAATGAACATCATCTATACACAATACATCGAGCGATTCGAGACCCTCAAGTACAATCGGACCAAAATCAATTACTTCACGCATAGAAAGAAGCATGGTTGACAGACCTCGCTCCTGAGCATGGATGCAAGTTGCATAAAGTAAGTGTGATTTCCCAGAATCTCCCAGACCACATAGATATGTGTATTGAAAAGAAGTAGCTAATGTATTGAATGCACTTTTAAGGTGACTAACCTCAAGCGAGTTTTCACCACCAAAGTATGAGGCAAATGTTTCATCATCTGGCAGTGTAACTGGCAGTGCCATTTGCACTGGCTCAACTGCCTTCATTATTTACCGACCCAAATATATTCAAGATTGCTTTGTGAACTTATATGATAAAAAGCACGCGGATCAACAAACGCTTCAAATGCACGATCAAGCTCCAGAGCTTTTTTAAAATCTTTAACCGAACCTGTATGATTAACTTCAAAATAGATAGTTTCTTTATCTCTTGAGCGAATAACTAAGTCAGTCACAACACTTAAGCTTTCTAAACGTCGTTTTGCAAGTTCAATGTCAACAAAGCTCTGCGTACCCTTAAGTTTAAAGAGCGCTTTCGTTAAGCTATTTGCAGAACTAGGATCAACTGCATATTCAGCAGCTAATCCTGCAGCTAAGGTATCAATCATTAATGCGATAGTTTGCTGCTTATCCCCTGTTAAGCGATTAGCTTCAAATAAATCATCATTTGTAAAACGCCAGTCAAGTACCCAATTATCGTTACTTTCAGGCTTGTAAAGTCTAGCGGTAATGCTTCTTTCTGCTGTGTATCGACTTGATGCCTGCTCTACAGGCTCAGAGAAATTCCCCCACACCTCAGGAATACCAACAATAGCTCTATCTTGAAGGTCAAGTAAGGGCACAACAACCGGCAAACCTCTTCGCGAAGCAGTATCGTATATAAGTTGTTCTAACTGTGGATAGCTCTCTTGTGTAACGAGCTCTCTACGCCAGTTATCTTCAATTGCTAGCCAAATAGCGACTAGTGGGCGACGAGTGCCCCAAAGTGGTAAATTTAATTCTTTGATTAATGCATTTATCTTATTAGCTTCAAACTTAACAACTAGTTTAAGCGTTCCATCCGCTTTCTCGTCATATTCAAACTTAAGCATGTAGTCAGATATATCTTTACTACGTTGTTTTGCCAACGCGTTTTGATCAGCATTTGGATCACCACTGACCTTCACCAAAACATTCAATAGTGCAGCACGGCTTGCTGTTAAGCGCGCATCTCGGGATTTATCTTCAACTTTGAGTATATCTTGATACAGATCAGTCACTTCTACAGCTTTGATTGAAAAGCTGAAGAATATAGCAGTAAGTAAAATTAATAATCTAGACACAGGCCATTAGTTCTTGGTTTTAAACTAAATCGATCCTAATTCAAAGCACCGCACAAAGCAAAAATATATTCAAAATACCATTCAACATAAACTTAATTATAGTCGTTACGCATTAAATTTTTATTTACACCTATAAACATACCTATTTTCTTGTTCTAGAGAGTAAGTTCTTGATATTGTTTTAGCATGATAACCTGCAATGAGTAATTTGATGTTTGATTTAGCAATACTAGCGGTATTTATACCTACATTCTTTTTTGTATCAATCACACCGGGTATGTGTATGACACTTGCAATGACACTCGGCATGAGTATTGGTGTCAGGCGGACTATGTGGATGATGATAGGAGAGTTACTGGGTGTAGCCTTAGTTGCAATGGCTGCCGTGTTGGGCGTGGCAAGTATCATGCTAAATTACCCGCAAGCATTTTCAATCTTAAAATGGGTCGGTGGGGCATATTTAGTTTATATAGGCATAAGCATGTGGCGCGATAAAGCTAAGCTCGACCTAAGCAGTCAACAAAAAAGTAAAGTAAGCCGCAAAGCATTATTTAGCCAAGGTTTCATTACAGCCATCGCCAACCCAAAAGGCTGGGCTTTTATGATTTCGCTACTGCCGCCTTTTATTAATATTGACTATGCTATTGCACCTCAACTGAGTATTTTAGTTATCGTAATACTTGTTAGTGAGTTTGTATGTATGATGGCATATGCAACTGGCGGCAAAAGTTTACGCATATTTTTAAGTCGCGGCGATAATATAAAGTTTATGAACGCAATCGCTGGCAGCTTAATGATAGCAGTCGGTGTATGGCTGGCTGTTGGGTAAAAAAGGTCAAAGGTCAAAGGTCAATGATCTGTGATCTGACCCCACTAAAGTAGACACGGGGTTTTAATTTATTGATTCATATTGCATGGGGCTCACATTGCCTAACGTTCCATGCATTCTCACTGAGTTGTAGTAATTCTCAATATAAAGA
>NZ_JBHNYL010000024.1:0-29145 GCF_054960735.1 Pseudoalteromonas sp. RWi3 | reverse complement strand
CATTTAGCTGTTTTTACCTCACTGTGCAATATTAATTATTCAGCGCATGATATGGTTAAAATTTACAGCCAGCGAATGCAGATAGAAGAGTCCTTTCGAGACTTAAAAAACACGAGTAATGGTTTGAACTTACGTCATTGTCGTAGCTATGAAAAAGGCCGTTTGAATGTCGCATTATTGATTGCATTAATTGCTAATTTTATCCTATGGCTAGCAGGTTTAACGGAAAAAATATTGAATGTGCATAGAAGCTTTCAGGCGAATACGATAAAGAATAGAAACGTGCTGTCTAGCTTTAGTTTGGGGACGCAATACTTCGAAAAATTTGGTTATAAAATAAAACTGAAAACTTTTTTAGAAGCACTCAAGCAATTAAATAAGGATTGCCGTGAGTGCTTGTAGCTCATTAGCAATTGTGGGGAGCCCTCAGGATTTGACCCTATTAGTTCTGACCCCTATTAGTTCCTTTTATGACCCCTTTGGTTTTTGCATGAGTTAATCTTAGGATGCACAACTGAAATTAGTGAGTTCTCAATTTTTTTAAATTATCACTTTGTAGAAGAATCGGTCTAAACCTTGCGTAAGTTTAAGACCGATATATGTACTTTTAGTAAATGCAGCTATTATGTCCTTACTAAAAAGGTTCATGGCTAAAGAAATAGTTAATCTAATATTGTTAGTTTTTTTGTTTAATAACTAAAATATCATATTCTTCATATTCTGACTCCTTTGCACTTAAAATAAGCGTAGACGTGCCATCTTTGTTATTTATTAAAGCAGACTCACGAATTATTAATCCTGTAAGATCTTCACTACTTATAATATTTAACTGCTCATCTAATTTTACAATTTTCGTTGAATACAAGTTACTGCTATTAGAGTCATCCTTTAACAATATCTCTATATGTCCATTTATATCTTCTGATAAAGCACCACCGAGATATGAGTAATCAGATAGCATTTCACTAGAGATAGCTTCTCCAGTTGGGCCCAACACCGTAAAATAAGTTTTACCATATGAGTTTGTCCCAACTAATGCAAAGTTACCGTTACTTAATTCGAGAATATCATATGCGGCTAATAACTCATCATCTCCGATATTATCCCAACTAGAGATTATATTTAACTCACTATCAAACATCTGAAAGAAAGTACCGCTTAACCAATAAGACGAAGTATCAATGCCCTCTGGTATGCCGGTACCTGAGACGATTAAATTACCTGACTGTGTTTTGTTAAGGTTTGAAATACGTAAATCATGCCCTTGAGACTCAACAAATACAGTTCCAGAAGAAAGCTCTCCTGTTAAGCTAGATAAGGTATGTATAAAATTAAACTCTTGTTTACACCCAGAACTGTCGCATGGCCATGATTTAATACCTGAAACATATATATTTTCACCAACACTAACAATATCACTTAATGTGTAACCTGTCGTATGCCCTTGTGGCGCGAACCGAGTATCCCACAATAGTGTTCCATCTTTATCAAGCTTGATGGCTATGCCTTTTTTAGTTTGCCCATCAAATCCCACTGCGATAATTGATCCATCACTTAGTAGTTCAAAATCATTAAATAAATCATAACCATCTGAAGGGTAAACATACTGCCAAATTAAGCGACCTTGATTATCAACTTTAAAAATCCAGTCATCTCCTTTTGAACCTGCAGTGCTACTTATTTCAGTTGAATGAGTTGTAGCAAGAATCACTATACTACCATCTTCGGTTTGCACAATCTCTTTTAGAATATCTCTCTTAGCACCGCCAAAACTGACTTTAAATACACCAAGTTCGAGTAAGTTAACCTCACTCCACTCACCTTCAAGGTCATCTGGATTGATCGTCCTAATACGATAAAAATATTCCCCAGCCTCAGCTGTAAAATCATAAGTATTTATACCTAAAAGTGATTTTTTAAATATAGTTCTAAAATCAGAAAATGTTGAGAATTGAATTTCATAATTTTTTGCGTAAACAACATTGTCCCAAGAAAATTGTGCAACTTTTATTTCCTTATCTAAATCTGAAAAAACAGTTGAAATATTGTTAGGGGAGTTTAGTTGCGAATAGTTAACCTGTAACGAAAAGCTAGGCATAATTACGTCATTATCACCATCTGAAACAGATAATTCAATATCACTATAAACACCTACATCTGAGTTTTTAGGAACACCATATATTGTTCCATTATCAGCATTTAAAGTTGCCCAACCAGGTAAATTCTCAACTTTAAAAGTGAATGTTGGGCTATCAACATCACGAACAGTTGGTATAAATTCGAATATTTCATTCGCAATTAATATTTGTGATGAAAAGTTGTCAATTACAGGTTTATCATTTACCGATAGTACTGAGATATTGATTGATACAACGTCACTTTCAACCCCTTCTCTTATCAACTTATAAGAAAAACTGTCCTCTCCGTAAAAGTTTTCACGTGGATAATAAATCGCTTGTGGATAATCAATAATCAGCTCTCCATTTTCAGGCCAAGCAGCTAAATTTACTGAAAAATCTATATCAGTGAAGTTCATTGGAGATAAATCGATAATTATAGAGTTATCCTCATTTGTACTAACAGTGGCACCTTCAAGTAATACATCTATTTCAATCGGATTTATATCTTCACTATCTTTTAAACCATCGTTATCATCGTCGTCATCAGCCTCATTCACAAGCCCGTCGAGATCACTATCTAAAAACAAATCAATATTTGGAACTTGTAGATTTGGTGTACCTAATACCCATGCTGAAAGATTTTCTTTAATGACAACCGGATCTATACCTAGTTGAGCTTTAAACAAGCCCGCAAGGATTATATTGTCAGTAACAATACCGTTTGTTGTAAATTGATTATCAAACTGATTCACAATTAGCGATAATTCAAAGCTCGGTTCAGTTGCTTTTATTTCTGATTCATTAATTGCGTATTGATAAAATAATGAAGAAACCGTGAGCAAATACGCACTGTGGTCGTTTGTTTCAGTTTCAAAGATTGAAGAGTCTAAAAATGGAAAATTCGGCGTCGTCGGGATAACTAGCTTAAGGGTATCGACTAATTCTTCTCTTGCTTGAGTAAGCGCACTATCGAACTCTATATCTTCCTCTGCCATTAGGTTAATAACGCGGCGACTGACAAAATGTGTAAGTATATTTACATTAACAGTCTGCTCTAAATCAGAGTCGGCTTTATATATAGCTGTTAAAGTAAGTGGGCTATTTGAGACTTTTCCATCTATTTCATTTCGATATTGCCCAGAGGTGGCTATCTCTATGATGCTATTTTCTTCAACTTCAAAAGAGTAAGTACCTAAATCATCGAAAACTTTGGTTTCTAGTTTTGAATCTAGGTAAGACCCGGTTTCTGAGATATAACTTATTTTAACTGCTGAATCTTTAACAAAAGGACCTTTAAATGCACCTCCTTTAATCAGCACATTTGAAACTTCGACTATATTGGGAACTTCCTGTTCAGGTATGTCGTCGCCAGCTCCACCGCAGCCGCTTAACCCAGCCAAAATGACCAATAACACACCAGTCTTATTAAACTTAATCACATAGAATCCTTAATTTTCACAATCTTATTAGCTTTGTTCCTACCTTGATTATAAGCCTTTGACTAAAAATTGTAATAGTTTCTGTACCTAAAAATAGAAAATACAGAGAGTCAGGTCTTGTTTCTTGCCAAGACTAAACACCAACCCCACGTTTAACACCCTCCCCCGTCATCACGCCCTGAAAATAAGCAATTGATGAGTAATTCATTTCATGGATGAAACGAAAGCCATGCTTGCACATGGATGTGCAAGCATGGCGTTTACGTTCACATCAATTGTGTTTTGAAGGATTAAGCGTGATGCTCAGGGTGCCGCGGGGTTCCAAGGGGGTGGTCGGCAGCCGCCGCCCCTTGGAACCCCGCCTGCAATCTAGCAAAAAACCTTGAATAAGATTTTTAATGTAGGTCGCGGATTTATCCCGACAATATATATGTAAAGTTAGAAAATTAGAAAGCCTCAGCTAGCGCGCAATGAACAAAGATTACACACGCGCCAGCAAGCTTAGCACCTACGCTGGTTAACTCTAACATTGGTGTAAACCATTCGTGGCTGAAGCCATCTCATACAATAAATATAAGCCTCTGTGATCTCTGTGGTGAATTCATTTTCTCGCTTTTTCGCCCTAAAGAGCGACCTACAAACAATAGATATTTACGTGCTTAGGAGATGGTAATGATATTGGAGAATCGTTGGGTTTCGTTGCACTCAACCCAACCTACGTTCATATAATTTATGACTTATTACCATGCACAAAAAAGCCGTTGCATTGCTGCAACGGCATTTAAATTTTTATAAATTCCCAACCTTTAAATGGAAATTCTAAAAATTATTAATCGCGGTATGTCTCTACCGCTGGGCATGAACACACTAGGTTACGGTCGCCGTATACGTCATCAATACGCGTTACTGTAGGCCAGAATTTGTCTTTTGCTACACTTGGTACTGGGAATGCAGCGTAGAAACGGTCGTATGCACGATCCCACTCATTACCTAATACGTCAGCTTGTGTATGCGGTGCAAACACGAGCGGGTTGTTTTCGATTGACCATTCGCCAGAGATTACTTTGTCGATTTCGCCTTTGATAGACACCATCGCTTCGATGAAGCGGTCGATCT
The DNA here is from genome assembly GCF_054960735.1 of Pseudoalteromonas sp. RWi3. Lineage (NCBI taxonomy): Bacteria > Pseudomonadati > Pseudomonadota > Gammaproteobacteria > Alteromonadales > Pseudoalteromonadaceae > Pseudoalteromonas > Pseudoalteromonas sp. RWi3. The sequence continues at coordinate 24,470 of NZ_JBHNYL010000024.1, read as the reverse complement.
CAACCTTAGACTCAGACTCAGTTGGCTCAACCATTAATGTGCCCGCTACTGGGAACGACATGGTTGGTGAGTGGAAACCGTAATCTTGTAAGCGTTTAGCCACGTCCATTTCAGTGATGCCTGAAAGCTCTTTAAGTGGGCGTAAGTCAACAATACACTCATGCGCAACACGGTTGTTGCGACCACGGTATAAAATTGGGAAGTGCTCGCTTAACTCATGTGTTAAATAGTTTGCACTTACAATCGCCATTTCAGTGGCTTGTTTAAGGCCTTCGCTACCCATCATGGCAATGTAAGCCCATGAGATTGGGAGAATAGCTGCTGAGCCGTAAGGCGCCGCAGATACTGCACCGTTACCAATTTTAGTACCCGGTACGTTGATTACACTGTGGTTAGGCATAAACTCAGCAAGGTGTGATTTAACACCAATTGGGCCAACACCTGGACCACCGCCACCGTGAGGAATACAGAATGTTTTGTGTAAGTTTAAGTGTGATACGTCTGAGCCGATAAAGCCTGGGCTTGTCACACCTACTTGCGCGTTCATGTTTGCGCCATCCATGTAAACTTGGCCGCCGTGCTCATGCACGATGTTGCAAATTTCACGGATTGTTTCTTCGTATACACCGTGCGTAGACGGGTAAGTGATCATGATGCATGATAGGTTTTCTGACACGGCTTCAGCTTTCGCTTTAAGGTCAGCCATATCAACGTTGCCGTTTTTGTCGCAATCAACAACCACGATTTTCATGCTTGCCATTTGTGCAGATGCCGGGTTAGTACCGTGCGCTGAACTTGGGATCAAACAAATGTTACGGTGTGCATCGCCACGAGATTCGTGGTATTTGCGAATCGCAATTAAGCCTGCGTATTCACCTTGTGCACCCGAGTTAGGCTGAAGTGATACAGCATCGTAACCGGTAATGTTAACCAACCAATCATGCAATTCATTGATCATGATTTGGTAACCTTCGGCTTGGTCTAGCGGGCAGAATGGGTGAAGGTTAGCAAACTCAGGCCATGTAACTGGGATCATCTCGGCAGTCGCGTTGAGCTTCATTGTACATGAACCTAACGAGATCATTGAATGGTTAAGCGCTAAATCTTTGTTTTCAAGGCGCTTGATATAACGCAGCATTTCAGTTTCGCTGTGGTACGAATTGAAGTTAGGGTGCGTTAGCACTTCGTCATCACGTACTAGGCTTGCCGGAATTGACTCGCTACCGTTTGCTTCAATGTCAGCTGCGATTGCATCAACACTTAAACCGTGGCCTTCGCCTAATACGATATCGAAAAGTTCAGCTACGTCTGCGCGTGTTGTGGTTTCTGATACTGCAATTGAGTATTCGCCGTCATGGTTAGTTGCAAAGTTAACGCCGTTTGCAACTGCACGTGCTACTACGTCATCTTTGTTATCACTAACAACAGTTAGGGTATCAAACCATGTGCTGTGCTTAAGGTTTACGCCTTTAGCTTGTAGGCCAGCAGCTAAAATATCAGCAAAACGGTGAATACGCTGTGCGATTGTTTTTAAGCCTTGTGGGCCGTGGTACACCGCGTAAAACGCTGCCATGTTGGCGAGTAATACTTGCGCTGTACAAATGTTTGAGTTGGCTTTGTCGCGGCGAATGTGTTGTTCACGCGTTTGCATTGCCATACGCAGGGCGTCGTTACCTAAACGGTCTTTAGATACACCGATGATACGACCTGGTAATGAACGCTTGTACGAATCACGTGTTGCAAAGAATGCAGCGTGAGGACCGCCGTAACCCATTGGTACGCCAAAACGCTGTGCAGAACCAAGTACTACGTCTGCGCCCAGTTTACCCGGTGCTTTTAATAGTAATAAGCTCATGATGTCGGCAGCAACACAGGCAATCGCTTTTTTGCTTTGTACACCAGCGATTAAGTCAGTGATATCAACAATTTCACCCGATGTTGATGGGTATTGGAATAACGCACCAAAAATCTCATGGTTTACTGCATCTGCCGCAGGACCAACGACCACTTCAAAACCAAATTGGTCTGCACGGGTTGCTACAACGTCGATTGTTTGTGTATGTACATCATCAGCAATAAAGAAAATATTGGCTTTTTTCGCTTTAGATACACGCTTTGCAAGGCCCATTGCCTCTGCAGCAGCGGTTGATTCATCAAGTAATGATGCACTTGCTAAATCAAGACCTGTTAGGTCTAAGGTCATAGTTTGGAAGTTAAGTAATGACTCTAAACGCCCTTGAGCAATCTCTGGTTGGTATGGAGTGTACGCTGTGTACCAGCCTGGGTTCTCAAGTACATTACGTAAAATAACGTGTGGTACGTGAGTTGGGTGGTAACCTTGACCAATGTATGATTTGAACACTTTATTTTTGCTGGCTACTGATTTTAAGTAGCTTAGTGTTTCAACTTCAGTGCGGCTTTCGCCGATTGTTAGGCCTTCTTCTAAGCGGATGCTTGCAGGTACAGTTTGACCGATCAGCTCTTCAACACTCGATACTCCAAGAGCACTTAGCATATCGCTTACTTGTGCTGGGCTTGGCCCAATATGACGGCGAATAAAATCTTGCGTTTGCTCTAATTGTTCAAGAGATTTGGCGTTTGACATTTGTCCAGATTCCTATGATCCAAAAAATAAATGGTTATCACTAATGGGTAACTAGCAATAACTTAAAAGCTTTTTGATTTAGTGACTTACAATGCATGGAAAGGTAAGTGGTAAAATCATAAAAGCCCCGTTAGTACTGTGTATGACGGGGCTTTTAGTACGGCGAAAACTAATAATTAGTCTTCGTCGATAGTGTTTGCATAGCCTTCAGCGTCAAGCAGGTTTTCAAGCTCAGACTCATCAGATGCTTTAATGCGGAATAACCAACCGTCGCCGTAAGCGTCGTTGTTTACAGTTTCTGGTGCATCTTCAAGATCTTCATTGATTGCAATGATTTCACCACCGATTGGTGCGTAGATGTCTGATGCTGCTTTAACAGACTCTGCAACTGCACAATCTTCGCCAGCGTCTACTTCGTCGCCTACTTCTGGTAATTCAACAAATACCATGTCGCCAAGAAGCTCTTGTGCATGCTCAGAAATACCTACAGTGAAAGTACCGTCACCTTCGTTGCGAACCCACTCGTGTGAAGAGGCATACTTTAACTCGCTAGGGATATTGCTCATTTGTTTGTTCCTTTGGTTTTGATACCAATCAACTTAAATATTTAACCATTCTAGCTGTCTAAATAAAGCGCTAACTGCGTTATTAATTTATCAGGTAGAACAACTACATATCAAAATTAATGCCTTGTTATCACTCTATTTATCTGTCGCTATAAGTAGTTAATAACTCAACATGATTGGTATTATTGGGTGATAACACCAAATTTTAATTAATACTTTAAAGTACAGACTTACCGTTACGTACAAAGCTTGGTTTAACTACTTTTACGTTAACTAATTTTTTACGCATTTCTACTTGGGCTGTCTCGCCGGTTGAACGTGGTACACGTGCAAGAGCAACACTAAAACCAAGTGTAGGTGAGAAAGTACCAGAGGTAATAACGCCTTCGCCACCTTCAACGATTACTTTTGAACCGCTACGCAACACGCCTTTTTCTTCAAGCACTAGGCCAACTAGTTTGTCTGTGCTTTTTTCTGCGCGTTGCTTAACTAATACATCACGACCGATAAAGTCACGATCTTCAGGTTCCCACGCGATTGTCCACGCCATGTTAGCGGCAAGCGGTGAAACGCTTTCGTCCATGTCTAGGCCGTAAAGGTTCATACCTGCTTCTAAACGTAGTGTGTCACGCGCGCCAAGGCCTGCTGGTGCTACACCTGCATCAAGCAGTTGTTGCCATAGATCAGCAGCTTGATCGTTCGGTACTACAATTTCGTAACCGTCTTCGCCAGTATAGCCTGTTGTCGCAATAAATAAATCACCAACTTGAACACCAAAAAATGGCTTCATACCTTCAACGGCAGCTTGTTGTTCAGCTGTTAAAAGTGTGGCTGTTTTTGCTTTAGCGTTAGGGCCTTGTACTGCAATCATTGCAAACTCTGGGCGCTCAGTCACTTCAACGGCAAAATCGGCTGATACTTTAGACATATGTGCTAAATCTTTTTCGCGAGTTGCTGAGTTAACCACTAAGCGGTATTGCGTTTCAGAGAAGAAGTAGATGATAAGGTCGTCGATTACGCCGCCTTGTTCGTTAAGCATACCTGTGTATAAGGCTTTACCTGGAACAGTTAACTTAGCCACGTCGTTAGCAACTAGCTTGCGTAAGAATGCTTGTGCTTGCTCGCCTTTAACATCCACAATCGTCATGTGCGATACGTCAAACATGCCAGCATCGGTGCGCACTGCGTTGTGCTCTTCGATTTGCGAACCATAGTTGATTGGCATTTCCCAGCCGTGGAAATCAACCATTTTAGCGTTAGCTTCAAGGTGCTTTGCATGTAAAACTGTTTTAGAAGTCATAATATTCCTTCACTTTATAATTAACCCAATGTTGGGCGTGGCCTCAATTGAATGAGGGGGAATAACATGGGCGGCGATTATACATAAGTTGTACTGCACTGACACCCAAATTGCGATTTGTTACTACAAACACGGTTTTAATACCGAGTTTTAAAAACTAGTTAAGCAACTTCTGGCAGAGTTAAATCAAACCCTCGTTGCTGTAATGTTGCTTGGCATATTGCCAGCGCTGGGGTTTTAGCCACCAGCTGAAAATACTGTTGAGATTGTTTATCAATGGCGGTAATAAATACCTCGCCACTTTGTGCTCCATAACAGCTCATCGCGTTAGATAAGCGCAAACCAGGGGTAAGCTTAAAAACATCAATCAAAGTATCAAACGCTTGCTCACCACATAAGGTTAATACAGCTAAATCACTACGTACTACAAACTCTATATCGTAACGTAGTTGCTGCTCACAAATAAGTGACTGTAATTGCGCGCTAGCATCGCTATGTAAAACAAATCTAAATGCGGTCTCGCTAAAGAAATACAAAGCAAAACTATAGGTGCTATTTAAGTCGCCGTCTAACGTGCCTTTTAGGCCTAGGCCACTGGCGGTTAGTTTATTTAGATCTAACCCTAAAATAGTCGTTAAAAATGGGATTGCTTCAGTGCCGCAAAAATCAATGACCACACTATTATTATCGGCCTGCAGCATATTGCTTTGCGGCGCTTCTAGTTGGCTGTGACGAGCAAACATTATTGGAGTAAAAGTCATCGTTGACACCTATCAATCTATAGTTGAGAAATTATATTGTGCGAGCTGGTGAACAACAAATTGTAATTTCTTATCAATTGATAAATAATAATTATGTATTTAACCCGATAAATTGAATTTTTTTATATGAAGAATATTTCAACAGATGGATTACGCACCTTAATTACCGTGGTCGAGGTCGGTGGATTCGCTAAAGCAGGCGAATTATTAGGCCTTTCTCAACCTGCTGTGAGCTTACAAATTAAGCGCCTTGAGGATATGCTCGGCCATAAGCTATTTAAAAAGCAAGGCCAGCGCCAAGTGCTTAACCAGTATGGTGAACTATTATTGCCGATGGCAAAACACATGCTGTTGCAAAACGATAGTATCTTACAGTTGTTTACCAAAGAGAACGTAACAGGCAAGGTAAGGTTAGGTATTCCCAGTGAATTTGCCGCGCGTATATTGCCCTCTATCATTGGCGATTTTATAGCGCTATATCCCGATGTATCGTTAGAGGTTAAATCACGTTTAAGCAAACATTTACTCTCTGTATCGCGAGAAGATCAATTTGATTTAGTTTTGGCATTAAATGAAGATTTAAACTCAGAGAAATTCCCCGTTTTTATGCAAGACCAACTAGTATGGGTTGGCGATTTATCATTAGTGCAAAACGAAGTAGTGACATTAGTAACCGCGCCAGAAGGCTGTATTTATCGCCGCCGCGCCATTGAAGCCTTAAAACAAGCTGGTATAAATTACCGAATTGCCTACAGTAATGCTGACTTAACAGGCCTAACTGCGGCATTGAAAGAAGGGCTTGGCATTACCGTACTGGCAAAAAGTACCGTACCACATGAGCTTAACTATCAATTACAAACAAAACACCTACCTGAACTTGGGCAAATTGGTATTAGTTTAATTAAACGAGCTGATCAGCCTGATAATGCGGCCGATAAACTCGCTGAGTTTATTGCGCTGCGTTTAACTTAAGGCTAGTTACTCTCCTTACATATACTCAAATCATCTGTCCCCATTATATTTACATGTGCTTCTTGAGCGCAGTGTACAATAAACAATCAGTTAGCGATATTATTATCACAAATAGGATTGATTCGTATTATTTTACATGTTTAAATTGTGCCAGTTTAAATTAGAATCAAAATCAAACCCAAATAGGAAGCACAATGACACCTAAGTTTATTGTTTCAACACTTTCGACGGCTATCGCTTTATCATTAAGTGCCAATTCGTTTGCAAAAGATGCAACTAATGAAGAAAAGAACTTTGAGCAAATTACTGTAATTGGCTCACAGGCTGCCATTAATGATATTCCTGGCTCAGCAACTTTTATTAGTAACGAAGAACTAGAGAAATTTGAATACACAGATATTTCACGTGTATTAAGCTCTGTACCGGGTGTTTATGTTCAAGAAGAAGATGGCTATGGCCTTCGCCCTAATATTGGTATGCGCGGTACAGGTACTGGCCGTAACGATAAAATCTCAGTAATGGAAGATGGTGTACTTGCAGCGCCCGCTCCTTACTCAGCACCTTCGGCATACTACTTCCCAACAATGGGTCGTATGGAATCAGTTGAAATTTTAAAAGGCGCGGCATCGGTTAAGTATGGCCCACGTACAACAGGTGGTGTATTAAACTTAGTATCGCGTAGCTTACCTACTGAAGGCTCAACAGGCTTAGTTAATGCTGAACTTGGTTCAGACGGTTTTTATAAAGGCCATGCTTACTTTGGTAAAAAGAAAAATAATGCCGCAGGTTTAGTTGAAGTATTTACTTACGGCGCTGATGGCTTTAAAGACTTACCTGTAGGCAGCGACAATACCGGTTTTGAAAAAAACGACTTATTAGTAAAGTTTGGTTTTGACTTTGGTGAAAACGAAGCACATAACCTTGAAATGAAAGTTAAATACTCAGACGAAACATCTGATGAAACTTACATGGGTTTAACACAAGCTGATTACGATGAATCTCCATATCGTCGTTATGCGGCTTCGCAAAATGATGTAATGAACACGCAACACAATGCATATCAATTAAACTATGCATACCGTTTTGGTGATGGCTATGAATTACTTGCAACAGCATATTTAAACGACTTTCATCGTAACTGGTACAAAGCAAGCAAAGTAAGCGAAAGCTACTTACAACAGTACAGCGAGTTTGAAGCAAACCCTACCAGCGAAGGTATCGAAGGCATCGGTATTAAAGCCAATAACCGCGATTACCAAGCAAAAGGTATTCAGTCTGAGTTACACATTCCAGCGGGCAACCACTACCTAACAGTTGGTGTACGCTACCATGAAGATGAAATGGATCGTTTCCAGTGGGAAGACAAGTACACGCTTAACCAAGATCTTTCTATGACCCTGACAAGCAAAGGCTTACCTGGCTCTAACAGCAACCGCATTGATAGCGCTGAAGCAACAACGTTGTTTGTTCATGACGAATGGACTATGGATGCATTAGTGGTTAGTGCAGGTCTTCGCTATGAAGATATCACTATTAATCGCCAAGAATGGGAAAAAACAGATCCAAAGCGTGAAGGTGCTCTTAAAAAAGACATCTCTAACGATACGCAAATCTTAATCCCGTCACTCGGCGCAACTTACACTGTAAGCGATAGCCTAACGCTACTTGCAGGTATTCAACAAGGTTATGCACCTGCAGCACCTGGCAACGCAGATCAAGAAGAAGAAGAAAGCTTAAACATTGAGTTTGGTGGCCGTTATAACGTCGCTGGTTTTGATGGTGAGGTTATTGCATTCTTCTCTGACTACGACAACATGCACGGTAACTGCACAGCATCTGTAGGTTGTAACGATGATAACATTGGCGATCAATACAACTATGGTGAAGTAGAAGTATCAGGTTTTGAATTTTCTGCTGGTCGCGTTTTTGCTACTAACAGTGCATCATTCCCTGTGCGTTTGACTTACACATACACTGATTCTCAATTTAAAAATGAATTTGAGTCAGACATTTGGGGCTCTGTAAGTAAAGGCGACGCTATGCCTTACGTGCCTGAGAACCAACTTGCCTTGTCTATGGGTGCGCAGCTTTCAAGCTTCGTGTTTGACACGCAAGTACGTTACGTATCAGATGCTCACGCTGACTTATCTACAGATGGCCTAAATGCTATCGACAGTCGCGTAGTATGGGATTTAGCTGCTAAATACTTAATTGATGACAATCAAAAAGTATACCTAACAGTGGATAACCTGTTTGATAAAACCTACGTTGCTAACCGTGCAAATGGCGGTATTCAACCTGGTAAGCCTCGCACGTTACAGCTAGGTTATAGCTACGCTTTCTAGGCTAAAGGCTAAAGGCTAAAGGCTAAAAAATATAAAACCGTGTTTGTTAATTCAAACACGGTTTTTTTATAGGTCATGAGTTATTAAAAAAGGCTTTTATGAAAGTGATCTGCAACTTCAATCCTCATTGCTTTTTCGGCTAAAGCCGCACCTACAGGTAAACCCCGAGCTAATTGTAGGTCGTGATTTATCACGAAAGCTAGATAAAGATAAAGCAAAAGTGTGTATGTTTTGTATACTTTACAGGAAACTTCATGGAGGAAATATCATGTGGAAAGATCTTCGCAAAGGACGCCACTCAATTAATAATCAAGAATATTTAATTACCTTTAATACTCACTCAAGAGCCACATTATTTAACCACTTTCCATTTGCGCACTTATTTTGCAAGCAGATACAGTTAAATGAATCAAAAATGGCATGTAAATGGCTAACTTGGGTATTAATGCCTGATCATTTTCATGGTTTACTGAGGTTAGGCCAACAAAATTTACCTAAAACAATTGCTCACCTCAAAGGTGGTAGTGCATTTAGAATCAATAAACTTAGTAGTCAAAACAATCAAATATGGCAAAAAAACTACTACGACCACGCTTTAAGGAAAGAGGAGGACCGTAAACAAATTTCACGTTATATACTTGCCAACCCTCTTAGAAAAAAGTTAGTTCATTCAATAAATGAATACCCATATTGGAATTCAATTTATTTGTAGATCGTGGTTTATCGCGCAAAGCTGTTTTAAAAGTCACTCTACGCCTATATTAAACCAGAAACCTTTTCGGCTAAAGCCGAACCTACAGGTAAACCCCGAGCTAATTGTAGGTCGTGATTTATCACGAAAACATGCTTAAATAAAACAGATTAGTAACCTCAAGCCACATTGCTTTTTCGGCTAAAGCCGAACCTACAGGTAAACCCCGAGCTAATTGTAGGTCGTGATTTATCACGAAAAGCTGATTAAAAGCTATCTGCACGCCAAAAAAAAGCGGTGCTTTTTTCGACTAAAGCCTAAACTACGGGGCTGTTGTTTTACTTGCCTATCGCTTGGCTGGCGAACAAGTGTTTTATTGGCCCTAAGTTATCAACCATACTTAATCCGAGCCCTCGAACTAATTTTTTCAACGGGTGCGCGCCTTCAAATAGTTCTTTTAAACCTTGCATCATGGCAATGTGCTTTTGTGCATCAAGCTTACGGGTGCGTTCATAATCACGTAACGTGCGCTCATCGGCAAACCCATTGGACTCATTGCTTAACAACTCAATTAAATAAGCTGCATCTTTAAGGCCTAAGTTCATGCCAAGCCCTGCTAATGGGTGTATGGTGTGGGCAGCATCACCAATCAATACCACTTTACCTGTGACCCACCGCTGTGCGTAACGCATTTTGAGTGGAAATGCGACACGCTGGCTTTGCACTTCACATAAACCGCATTGTCCACCGAGCGCAGCCATCACTGCTTTATTAAAGTCATTATCAGATAAAGCTAACAATGTGTCGCAATGTGCGGGGCTGGTTGACCATACAATAGAGTGAGTGTTGGCTTCTGGTAAAGGTAAAAACGCCAATGGCCCTGTAGGTAAAAACACTTGGCGCGCGGTATTGTCATGTGGCTGTGCCGTTTTCACCGTGGCAACAAGCGCATTATGATCATAGTCTTTAAACGTGATTGGTAAATTAAACTGTTTACGAATGGCTGAATTTGCACCATCAGCTGCCACTAAAAGCTTAGCGATTATGGGTTCACCTGATTCAAGAGTAACAAATACATCGTTATCACTTTGGTGAATTTGCTGGTACCGCGTATCAAATAACAATGTTGCTTGGCTTTGCTGCTCTAACTCATTAATTAAAGCATAACGGATAATGTCATTTTCAACGATGTGGCCTAGTTGGGGTAAATCAAGCTCGTCGCTATTAAATGCGATTTTACCAAAGCTATCTTCGTCGCGAACATCCATATGTGTATACGCTCGCGCGCGTTGAGCAACAATTTCTGGCCACACATTAAGTGATTCAAATAATGCCTGACTTGCAAGGCTCAAGGCACTTACGCGCAACCCGTATTCATCGCCTGGAGGTGCCTGTTTAGCAGCCGCATCAACAACAACTACGCTAATATTCGCTTTAGCTAAACCCAGTGCCAGCGTCAATCCTACGCAACCGCCACCCACTACACACACTTGTGCTTGCTTCATAGTCGTTTACCTTTTGCTACTTGTCCCATTAACTGCTTTGCCAGTGGTGTTTTTAATGATGAACATAAATCCATGGTGAATAAACCACAACTTCGGCCAAATGCAAGAATTCGAGATTTATTTGAAAATAGCCTGACTAACCCGTCTGTAAGTGTCATGACTGTATTAATATCGTGGTTGCGTTGCTTGGCATATTCACTCACAAATGGGTAACTCCCCATTGCATGCTCGCTACTGGCAAGTTCACATAATAACTGTACATCCCGCAGTCCTAAATTAAAGCCCTGCCCTGCAATAGGGTGAATGGCGTGTCCTGCATTGCCAATTAATACTGTACGATGGCTAAAAAGAGAATCAGCACGACCAAAAACTAGCGGGTAACTCGCACGCACGCCCGCTTTAGTAAATTGCCCTGCGCGATAACCAAAGGCACTTTGCAGCGCAATAATAAATGCGTCATCATCAAGCGCCATATGCTGCTTTACTTGCTCAGGTTCCATACACCAAACTAACGAGTAACGGTTATTACTCATTGGCAGTAATGCCATAGGTCCGTGCTCAGTGAAACGTTCAAATGCGTGATTATGGTGACCACCGTCCACCTCAATGTTCGCAATGATCGCACCTTGTGAATATGCTTTAGTGTTAAAGTTGATATTGGCTAACTGACGCGTTGGAGATTGTGCACCGTCGGCAATGATCACAAGTTTTGCGTTTAGCTCAGCTGCGGACTCAAGTATTAGCTGTGCTGAGTCTACTTGGTAATTTAAGCTTGCAACGGTATCAGGGCAAAACACTTTTACCGCACTATTCATTAATTGACTATGTAAAGAGCGCCCAAACGGATTAACCTCAACCACATAACCTAAAGCATTTTGTGCAAATTCATTGCAATCAATATGCGTTTTTCCAAAATGGCCGCGATCTGACACACTAACTTGTTTAATCGCAGCTGCAAACGACGCTTGTGGGTCAAATATATTGGCAGTTTGTAAAAATTGCACCGACTGCTGGGCAAGTGCAATACTGCGATCATCAAAACTAGGGTGATAGTCATCACTGGGTTGATTGGCTTCAATAACCGCGATGGTTAAATCGGGTGCATAACTTGCAAGGCTTAACGCACAACTTGCCCCTGCTAAGCCGCCACCGATAATTACAACATCAAACTGTTCTGCCACGCTTTACTCCTAGCGTTTAGTTAGCCTTTGCTCATAAGCGCTTCAATTTCACTGATAGTCTTAGGCACATTAGCGGTCAAGTTTTCATAGCCTTGTGCTGTAACTAACAGGTTATCTTCAATACGAATACCAATGCCTTTAAATTGCTCGGGTGCTTTGGCGTCAAGGCTAATATAAAGCCCAGGTTCAATGGTAAGCACCATGCCTGGTTCAAATGAGCGTTCTTTCTCATCTTGCTTGTAGTCACCGACATCGTGAACATCTAAACCAAGCCAATGACCAAGGCCGTGCATATAAAATGCCTTGCACGCTTGGCTAGCCAAAAGCTCTTGTAACTCCCCTTGCAAAATACCTAAATCAATTAAGCCTTGAGTAAGTACGGTCATTGCGCGTTTATTTGCTTTTGAAAGGCAACCACCTGGTTTAACTTCAGTGAATGCAGCCTCTTGGGCAGCTAATACGATATTGTAAAGCTGAGCCTGAGGCTCACTGAATTGACCATTTACAGGAAACGTACGAGTTATATCAGCAGCGTAGCCTTGTAGCTCACAACCCGAATCAATAAGCACTAAATCACCATTATTTATTACATCGCTATTATCGGTGTAATGTAAAATATTGGCATTATCGCCACTACCAACAATAGTACCGTACGCAGGATGGCGCGCACCATTCATCGCGTAATGGTGATGTAGCTCAGCTTCAAGTTGATATTCAGTAACGCCTGGTTTAGCAAACTGCATAGCGCGAATATGACCGGCAGCACTAATTTCACATGCACTGCGCATAATATTGATTTCAGCGGGGGATTTGAACAAGCGCATTTCATGAATTAAACCGCGAGTGTCCTTAATGGTATTAGGGGCTTTATATGTTCGGTTACTACGTAAAGTGCCCAATAGGGACCACACTTTGTCATCAAACTTTGGGTAACTACCTTGTGCATAAAATAAAATCTGCTGGCCGTTCACCAAATTCAATAATTGTTCAGTTAGCTCGCTGAGTGCACATGTTTGGTCGAATAAATACTCTGTTTTCGCTTTTTCAAAGCCAATACGACGGCCATGCCATATCTCAGCGAGCTTATCTTTGTTTAAACAAAACAGTGTGCTAGGCGTTTCACTGGCTGAGCTGAGAACTAATACCGCATCAGGTTCGTTAAACCCCGTTAAGTAAAAAAAGTCACTATCTTGGCGAAAAGCATAGTCAGTATCTCGGCTACGTGTGACTTCACTGGCTGCAGGAATAATCGCTACACTGTTTGGTTCCATCATCGAGAGTAACCTCTCGCGACGAGCTTTAAACTCAGCTTTATCAATACACACTGTTGGCATAGTTATCTCTGTTTTACTGTTTAGTGAAGTGTTTTTTTCGTGTCCGTCACTTGCTCTTTACCAAGTTCAGCAAAACATAACAATGCTGATACTCGCACGTACTCAATTACTTCATGCAGTGCTTGGCTGTCTTCTTCGGTTTCGTCAAACATAGTATCTAGACGAGTAATCTCACTAAAGTCACTAATAACTTCTTTAACATCAGCTGATAGTTTGCCATAGTCTTTTTGCTTTAAGCCAAAACCCAACATAAAACCAGCAACCCACGACACTAAGCCATTTGCTTGGTCGATGAGTGTTTCATCGTCGCTTGGTAAAAATAAGTCAAACTGAAACTCTTCATCGCTAAAACTATCTACAACTTGCTTATAAATAGTGGCAAAAAAGGTTTTTAGATCATTACTAAATGATTGACCATCATTGAACACGTCACTCAATAAGGCTAAGTATTCTTTTGCCTCTATACTCAATCCACATGCAAGTAAACCACTGATCACGCCGTGGGCTTCAGCTGGGGCAACAAATATCTCGTTCTTCTCAAGTAATAATTGGGCTTGTTGGTAATCAGGTAGTTCGCTCATGATGGACTCTTCGCTATGTTAATTAAGCTAATGCTACCACTCGATAAATAGCAACTCCAATAAAATGTATGATTAGGATCAAGCTACTTGTATAACGCGAAGCTCAGTGGTCAAAATGCACACCCAAAAGTAAATACTTGGTTACCAGTGATGGAAAACCATGCAAACAGTAGATTTATTTTGATTTTGGGTTTAAGGATTGGATTATGTCTTATATACTAAAGTTGTTCCCTGAGGTGCTGGAGCTTGGTTAAGTCCCTGAGCCGATAAATTTTATGTTAGGGTTTCTGTTCGTCTACTATTGTGCAAGCTCGGCATGTACCGAGAAGCCTACGGTAAACCGCAGATTCCCGCCCTGAGACCTTATGGTTTCAGGACTAATACCGAGTACCGTATTCTTGGGGAACACTTTCTATTACTGCCTTATACAACCCCCAACAAAGCCAAAGCAACAAAACCTAGCAATTTTTATAGCAATGTAGAGCAACACTCCGTTAGTACACAATTTCTATGACAAAATGAGTGATGCAGAGAAAGCTATGCAAACTAAAACAATTTAACTAGCAAAAACATGTGGTTATAATATAACAAAACACTAAAAGTGAGTTTTTCTCACGTTTCCAGACAATCCTTTTAACAACAACAAACCTCTTCCCTAGACCTTAAATTATACAGCTGTACTTTATTTTCATTGCACTAATGAAAATAACAAAAAACACAGCAAGATCTGCTCTTTTTATACATTGCGTAAATTAAAACCATTTGTATAATCATCGCCCTAGGAAGCACCACACAATTAAAAAAGGAACTATTATGAATGCTTATCTAAAGAAAACGATCGCCTCTTTATCACTTGCTGCCTCACTCGCTCTAACAGGCTGTGTATCTACAGAACTTAAAACAAATGATAAATACAAACTACCTGTTGAGTTTTCTACTTCTAACCCTGCAATGATTTTCCCTGTGTCATTACATGGCGTACCAGGAAATAAAACGGAAGTAGGCTTGGCAATTACTGCTGGAGTAGCTGGCAAATATGGCGCTTCGGTAATATCTGCACAACAACTTTATAGTACTGTTGGTAACCTATCTTGGACCTTAGGTGAAAGTATTCGCCGTGGTGCAAATAAAGGTGATTATAAAATCAATACCTATGGCCAGAAAATTGCGACCGATTTACAGTACTCTATGGATAAATTAACCAAAACATTGAAAAGCTCTGGCGCAATTAAAGACAAAAACTTCTCTTTTGAAAATGTGATTGTTTTACACGTGGACAGCAGCGGTGGTATTCCAGTACCCGGCGTAAGACGTGTTACTGCTTTTGGTGGCATCATCAATGTTAAAAACTTAGAAGTTGTTTCTTATATTGAAAAAGACCTTGTATTAGCAAATGATCATGATTCTATTTTGGCGCAAATGCCACTTGAAATGAATGCAATCGTTAAAGAACTGACTGGCAAAATTTAGTACTTAAGGCCTTGTTAGTCAAAAACTCACAAGGCCTACTTTATAATAACTTGCTGATTTATACTGTGCTATGCATAAGCTTGCCATATAGATTTGCATTATAGAAAGTTCCCGCTTTATAAATCGCTTTTTCTAGTAACGCCTCATGCTTAAAGCCTGATTTAAGCAATACTTTATCTGAGCCTGTATTTCCATCAAAAACAATTGCATGTAACCGAGCAATATCAGTTATTGATTGAACTTGTTCTATCAATAACGCGAGTGCCTCAGTGACTATTCCTTGCCCCCAATACTCTTTTGCGAGCCAATAACCAACCTCTGCTGATTTACAATATTCAAGCTCCCCTTTGATTGCACTGACGCAACCAATAAATAAGCCATCTTTTTCAATTGCAAAAATCCCCCTAGCTTTGCTGCCAGTTTCAACCCACCAACTGGCATCATCCATAGTGTAAGGCGAGGGTATTTTGGGGGATAAAAACCGTTTTACATCGGGGTTATTTAAGTAGTTGACGAGTAAAGTTTTATCTTCTGGTTTGAAATTTCTTAAACGTAGCATGGTATTCTTTTTTAGGTGAAAGCTTAAAGCTGAGCTTTATTGCAATAGGTCGCTTTTTCAAAGTCATTTATATTCATAGCGATATTTTCAACACTTGGAAACATCTCATGTAACTTAGTGACAACCGCTTTAGATAGTGCCGCTTTTTGCTCTATAGTTCGCCCTTGCATTATATGGGTGAATACATGAATAAATGGCTCTTGCTTATTTCCGACTAGGTAACTATCAAAGGGATTAACTCTTACTTTTATGTCACCTTCAACAAATAAGTTGGTGCTATGAGCAACTTTGTGTATTGCTTTATTAATAGTCATCTCATCATGGTCGTCTAAAATAGAACTGGCGCAATCAATCACAAAATGTGGCATTAAAAACTCCTTTTTGATTGTTAAAAGTAAAACTACTGATGATATTTACGTATCATCACTATTTTTCCGTCTTCTACTTCAATAACATCCATAATAGTCTGGCTATATTCTATAGGTTGCTGGTTTTGCGGATGAATACCTTTAGCATGATGACTATAACGAATCGCAAAACCAGAGTTATTAAAAATAAATGTGTCGAGTAACTTGGCGTCATATTCCGTATGAGCAGCTAAATAAAATGTCATCCCTTTGCGCATGTTTTCTTTACCGTCAGGTGCGCGGGTATCATCAGGTTGGAATGGAATATGTTGGCTGCCAACATCGTCACTTAATAACGCCAAAAAAGCTTCTAACTCTTTGCGCGTTGCACTCGGGGCTTGAGTAGCGACCAGTGTTGAAAAGTATTGCTGGGCAAGTGTTTCTAGCTCTTTGTTTGCAGCCGTAACACTGAGCGACACACACATTAAAACCACCGATACTATTGCTGTTATTTTTTTCATCAGCTATTCCATTGTTTTAATTACTTACGTCATCTAAGCAATAAACAAATGAAATGTATAGCTTTATTTTTTAATGCTGTATTTAAAAAAGCAGTTCAGTAAGGTAAAAACTACCACTAATATATAGAAAGTTAATGAAGGCTCTTACAGGTATTGAAAATTGCGAGAACGATAAATTTAGCCTGAGGCTTAGTAGCACGCACACACCCATTAAGCTAAACCAAGGAGTAAAGAAGCACAGTACTTTCGACTTTATTAGCATTACGGCTAAGTCGTGTAACGCCCCACTGATTGCAAATGTGATGATCACAGCGCACCAATGGGGCAAAAATGATGATACCGGCTTCATCACATAGCGTGACAAATAGTAGCTCCAAATCGGGTTCCAATAGCGCCAAAATAAATAGAATGAAGGCGCCCCAAAAGAGCGTTTAAGCATATTACTCAGTGAACCATTAGCACCCAAAGGCACGCCAGTCCGTTTTTCTACATATTGAGCAAGTGTAATACGATTAGACATATCGACTCCTTGGTTAAATAGATAGCATGTCAACTACTGAATAAAGTAGCCAATCACTAACCATTGTTGATCCGATTTTTTTAAAGTAACCGTTTCTGTCGACTCTGGTCTATTAGCAAAATAAGTATTAAATTGCAGTAAAACGTACTCACCTTTTGGTAATTGAGGTAGAGAATCAAACGTTTTACGGTTTACTTGCTCACGGGATTTTACATCACCCAGCGGGGTGCGAACTTCACCTAGTTTTGATACCCAAAGATCTTGGCTAACATTTTCTTTAAAGAATGCATCACTTTGCTGCCAACTCAACGCGTAATCACCACTATCTACTACAGCTAACCACTGTTTAGCGGCTGTTTGCTCTTCACTGGCTTGTAGATTAAATGTGGCAAAAACCATAAAGAAAAATAAAATACAGGGCTTTTTCATCATAACTCCTTGTTAAAAAATTGCAGCTTCAGCCTACTAAAAAGCGCTTAATTATAAAAGTATAGGTTATCAAACACAGTCAATTTCATTCTGCTCACATCCTACTTTTTACTTTATTGGTGGCAACACTGTTAGCAGGGTCATCTGGCCAAAAATGTTTGGGATAACGGCCTTTCATTTCTTTTTGCACTTCACGGTAACTGGTTGCCCAAAAGTGGGCTAAATCTTGAGTAAGCTGCAACGAACGTTTTCCCGGCGATAATAATTCCATCAGTAATGGCAATTTACCTTGAGCAAGTAGAGGCGAGCTTGTCATACCGTAGACTTCTTGCATGCGCACACTAAGCTTTGCTGGGCCATCGAGTTGGTAATGTATTTTAATATTTGAACCGCTCGGTACAGATAAGCGCAGTGGTAATAGCGCTTTTAATGCCGTTTGCTGTTGCCAATCAAAACAGCTTTGCAGTGCTTCAAAATAATTAAACTTTTTAAGCTGCTCCAGGGTTTTGATATCTTGTAGATATACGCCAAGCCAAGTATCAGCTTGGTCAATGAGCGATTGCTCTGTAATAGGCGGGAATTGCTCTGGTAAAAGTTTATAGGCCAAACTCATACGAATCAGCAATTGCTGGGCATCAGTCTGCTCGTTAAACAGTGTAAAACCGTGTTTTTTAAATAAGTTAAGCCATGCTTTAGCACGTTCATTTTTATCAAGCTTTTGATTACTTGGTTGACTGCTAAGGGTTATAGCGCCTAGTTTCACTTCATCTTGATGAATAAAGCGCCCTGCTTTTTCGTCAAACTCACACCGAGTTTGCTCAGTAAATAAATGCGGTAAATACTCTTCCAGCTCAAACGGGTTCAAAGCAGTAGCTGCAAATATCCGCCCACCTTTATGACCACCCATAGTTGCTATTGCTAGGTATTCGTCGTTGTGCCAATAATCACTATTTAGTTCAGCGCCAGCACCGTTAGCAAGTAAGTAGCCATTTCCTCGTTTTTTTGCAATGCGATCTGGATAAGCAAGTGCCACCAGCACGCTAAGGTATTCACTCTTTAGCTCGCTTTTATCATCATTTACTTTTAAACGGCTATACCAATATTTAAGCTGCTGTTTAAATACTGGATGGGGCCGTTGTTGCATACTGTGCAGAGCAACATTAAGTTCAGCAGCGCAATTAACACGACTTTCTAATAAGGCGACCAGATAAATAGCTAACCGATATATGCCTGCGCATTGTTGCTCTAGCTGCTGTGCTTTTAATAGCATGTGTGCCAAGCGAATATCAGCGCCAAAGGTCAACATCTTGCCACCTAATGCTGTAAGCTTCCCTTTTGCGTCCACCGCTTCTAGCATCTGTAGTAAGCACAATGCTTGCTTAGCTTGCTGCTCAGTTGGTTTATCCAGCAATGTTAGTTCATTAATATCAGCGCCCCACAACTTAGCTTCGAGCATGAGCTGGCTGATATCTGAGGTGAGGATCTCTGGGCTATCGTGGCTATTACGCCGTTCAAATGTTTGCTTTGATCCAAATCTGTAAACCACGCCGGGCTCTATACGCCCAGCACGACCTGCCCGCTGCACTGCCGATGAGCGAGAAATACTTTGTGTTGTCAGCTCTGTCACCCCAGTTTTTAAATTAAAACTGGCCGCGCGGCGCCTTCCACTGTCAATAACAATGCGAATGCCTTCAATGGTCAAACTGGTTTCTGCAACATTCGTCGTCAGTACTATTTTTCGTTTACCCTGAATGGCTGGTGCAATAGCAGCTTGTTGCTGGCTTTTATCTTGTTCACCAAAAAGAGTAAACACCTCACAATCAGTAGATAAATCATTAAGCGCTTGCTGCACTCGCACTATTTCGCGCTGCCCTGGTAGAAATACTAATGCGCTGCCTGTTTGCTCGCTCAGTGCTTGTTTTATAATTTGTGGGATTGCATCAAGCCAGCGACTTTCTTCTTTTAATGGAATATACACTTCATCAATTGGGAAGCTTCGTCCTTGCGATTGCACAACAGGACAATCAAAAAATGCCACATACCGCTGGGTATCAAGTGTTGCCGACATAAGCAAAATAGTTAAATCTTCGCGCAATGCACCTTGGCTCTCAAGTGCAAAAGCCAAGGATGTATCGGCTGCAATAGAGCGCTCATGGAATTCATCAAATATCAGTAAATCAACATCACTTAGCTCAGGGTCATTTTGTAGCATGCGCGTGAGCATGCCCTCGGTCACAATCTCAAGGCGGGTATGAGCGCTTACTTTGCTTTCACCGCGCACCCGCAAGCCTACACTCTGGCCGACAGGTTCACCTTGGCAACTGGCCAAGTAATTTGCAATATTACGCGCAGCTAAACGTCGTGGCTCTAGCATAACAATACGTTTAAAGTGCCCATCACGCATTAAGTTTAACGGCAGCCAAGTTGACTTTCCTGCACCGGGAGGGGCTTGCAGCAAGGTCATCGGGTTTAATTTTAATGTATTGACAAGTTGTTGATAGATATCCTGAACGGGCAGCACGCTTTTCTCACCTAAGTTGGCTTTTTAGCTAGTGTATCAAACTAAATAAAACCCGTGCTGCAAAAAATTTTCTTTATCTAATTGTAGGCTAAACAGTAAACTGACCCATCAAGCTTTTCAGCGCTTCTGCATCTTTTGATAAGCTGTTGCTAGACGAATTAGCATTTTCAACAAGCTCACCATTCATTTGAATGATCCTATCCATTTCTTTTACCGCGCTATTAATTTGCGCAATACCTGATGACTGCTCGCTGCTAGCACTGGCAATATCTTGCATAAGTGATGCTAAATTTTTAATGCTTGCAACAATATCACTCAATGTCTTTCCTGACTTTGCAGCTAATTCCATGCCGTGCTGCACTTTTTCTGAACTATCATTTAATAGCCCAGCAATACTTTTTGATGCATTACCACTGCGCTGCGCCAAGTTTCTTACCTCTGCTGCAACTACGGCAAAGCCACGGCCTTTTTCACCCGCTCTGGCAGCTTCAACCGCTGCATTCAATGCTAACAAGTTAGTTTGAAATGCAATTTCATTTATTACTTCTATAATATTTGAAATTTCTGTAGAGCTATTACTTATTTCCTTCATTGCTTTAACAGTGTCATTAACTAATTCCCCACCTTCTTGTGCTTGCTGATCTGTCACTATGGCAAGCTCGTTTGCCTTATGCGCATTGGTAGAGTTTACTTTTACGGTTTCTGTCATTTCCCCCATCGACGCTGTTGTTTCTTCAATTGATGCGGCCTGTGACTCTGTGCGAGTATTTAAATCATTCATCCCTGCGCGAATACTGTGCGAGGAGCCTGTAATTGTCAGAGTGGTTGACGTAATTTTAGACACCATGTCTGATAAATTACTTACACTTGTATTTACAGAGCGTTTTAACTCGTTAAATTGGCCTTTGTAATCACCTTGAATTTGTTGACTCAAGTTCCCCTCTGAGAGTGAGTGCATCACTGTAATGCATTCATCTAAAGGAGCTGATATGGCATCAAGTGTGCTATTTATCCCTTTAACAATCGCTAAAAATTCACCGTTGTGATCTTGTTCATTGGCTCTGGCCTGAATATCACCTTGGCTAGCAGCACTGGCTAAACGAGCACTGTCTTGCACCATATTCTGAATCGCTAAAATACTGGTTTCTAAACTTGTTTTAATTTGTAAAAAATCACCTTGATACTTATCACTTAAGGCTTGAGGTAGCTTTCCAACGGCAATATCGTCTAAGTACTGGGATGTAAGCTGAACTGGCTCAATGATCGAATCTAATGTTGAGTTTATTCCTTGGATTATCTTTTTAAAGTCGCCTTGATGTTTTTCTTCGTCAGCGCGCTTTGACAATAACCCTTGTGAGGCAGCATCCACTAAATAATTAGTGTCATTTATTAACTCTTTTATCGCGTTAGTTGATGTTTCAAGGCTTTGCTTAATTTCTAAAAAATCACCTTTGTAACTTCCTTCAATAGACGTCGGAATATTACCTTTTGCTATATGATTCAAGTAATCACGGGTTTGATCTATTGGGCTTACTATGGCATCAAGCATTCTATTAATGCCTGAAGATAAAACCAGCATAAAACCACTGTATCCTTGAGTACTCAGTCTTGACGCTAACTTACCCGCTACAGCTGCTTGTATAATTGTCTCTATTTGTGACTCAGCTTGACGCTGCTGTGTTAAATCTGTCAGTTCATATACCACTCCATTTGACTGTCCGGCGTCATCAAGTACAGGGTTGGCAATAATATTTAATATGACATGTTCAAATTCGGCTTCACAGTTAACTTGTTGTGACTCACCTTTTTGTATAGTTGGCAATTGCTCCTGGCCTGAAAATAATTGCTTAACTTCTAGCGACATCAACTCCTGAGTATGTCCAATAGCTCCCTGATACTGGGAAAATAATGCCTGACATTGTTGATTAGCGTAAATAATAACGCCTTCTTTATTTGCAAGCATTACGGGGGAAGTTGCATTATCAAGTGCTTGCTTTATCCTGCCATTTTCTTGTGCTTGAGCACGTTGATACTCCATTTTTTGGGTCAAGTCATCTTGCATTTTATTTAAGTTGTCTTGCATCGTATCTAAATTTAATAGCAACTTACCTATTTCATCCTTGCTATGTACTCTGATTTCATTTGCAAGATTTCCTTTTGCTATTTGGTCAGCAATTTTAGAGGCTGCTAAGACAGGTTTAATGATCAGCTTTTGCACATAAAAAGTGAGCAGCAATATTACAATAAAGGCTAAGACCATCAGCACGACTATACTTTGCGTTATGAATGTTTCTTTTTTAGCAATCAGGGTATTAGTCTTGGTGTTAACCAAGTTATCAATACTGCTATTAAGCTTTGCCAACAAAGACACCGAAGCTCTATCAATACCTTTTACCGCTCTATCTCCAGCTTGCGTATTATAGTTAGCGGCTTTAAAAGCTATTAACCCCTCACGGTAAAGCTGCCCTAGTTTTTCATGTTCAACCTTAAACTCTTTTACTTGTTTAATCATACTAGAGGGTAAATGAGATGATTTAATAAGCTCGTTGGTAATCTTTGCCACGGCCTGTTCTTTTTCTTTAAAGCTCGCCAAATACTTCTC
Source organism: Pseudoalteromonas sp. RWi3 (assembly GCF_054960735.1). Taxonomy (NCBI): domain Bacteria; kingdom Pseudomonadati; phylum Pseudomonadota; class Gammaproteobacteria; order Alteromonadales; family Pseudoalteromonadaceae; genus Pseudoalteromonas; species Pseudoalteromonas sp. RWi3. Next base: position 1,660 of record NZ_JBHNYL010000024.1, on the reverse strand, counting down.
ATACTGTTGTGGGTTTTCACCACGGATAAGAATATTTTTCCATTCTTGAACTTGGGATTTAAACTGATTTAAAACAAGGCTCACTTGCTGGCGAGAGTGTAACTCTTGGTTTATGAGGTTATCTAAATCTTTTGCAACACCTTGAACAATATACAGAGCAAACAATGCACCGACCAAAATAAAAATAAACGCACTTACTATAGTTAACATTAGCTTTGCTTTAATACTTTTCATCTACTCCAATCCTTTGTTCATTACATTTTTATGACACTCTATAAAATGTAGTAATAAAATCAGCTTTAACAACTATTTATTTATAAAAGCTTATTTCGATAAAGTTATGTGTCTGAAATAATTACAGAGCACCTTGTAAGAACGATGTAATTTTAAACCTAACAAAAATTAATTTGTGAATAATGTTATTTAACCCACTGATTTAAATGAAATTAAAAGATGGTCTGGAGTTTGCTTCTAATGTAATGAAAGTAAATTCATTAACCACTATAAGGAGCTAATTATGAACAGTGATCGTATCGAAGGTAATTGGAAAGAACTTAAGGGTAAAGCGCAACAAAAATGGGGCGACTTAACTAACGACGATTTAGACAAAATCGAAGGCAGCCGTACAGAGCTGGTTGGTAAAATCCAGCAAAAATACGGTAAATCTAAAGAAGAAGCCGAGCGCGAAGTTAACGACTTTGAAAAAAGTCATTAATTCATAAATGCTTGGTAGCAAAAACCGCCGTTTGGCGGTTTTTTATTATCTGCTAAATAATTGTTATTCAAACTAAAATCATTCAGATAACGCTAATTTTACAGCTTCTTGTGCATGAATTTTAGTTGTATCGTATAAAGGCACCTTCGTGTGTTGCGGCTTTACCAACATAGCTATTTCTGTACAACCTAAAATTACAGCCTGAGCACCTCGGTCATAAAGAGACTGTATTATTTTTAGATACTGCGTTCTAGAACCATCGTTTATCTTACCTAAGCAAAGCTCAGAATAAATAACATCATGAATAACTTTTTGCTCTGCTAACTCTGGAGTAATTACTTCAATATTATGTTTATCGACTAAGCGCTTTTTATAGAAGCTTTGCTCCATGGTGAATTGAGTACCTAATAAACCCACAAAGGTAATTTTATCATGTTTGAGTTTTTCAGCCGTGGCATCGCCAATGTGCAAAATAGGAATGGTAATATGACTGGCAATCTGGTCAGCCACTTTATGCATTGTGTTGGTACAAATAAGCAAAAAATCGGCACCACCAGCCTCTACTGACTTTGCAGCTTGGCTAAGTATATTCGCAGTCTCGGCCCAATTCCCTTGATGCTGTAATCTTTCAACTTCAGCAAAATCAACGCTAACCATACAAATTTTGCACTGTGCAGCCCACCCAACGAATTTTTAACGCCTTCATTTAAGGTCTTATAATAGCTGGTTGTTGACTCCCAACTCATACCAGCGAGCATGCCGATCGTTTTCATAGCCAACCTCCAGTTTCGATTGCAGTTTACGTTTTGTATCAATATTTATATTCTTTTCCTATTAAACCGAATTTATTATATTGCGACAACAACCTTATTGAATGCCCAAATTTAGCCTGCAAATAAAATAATCTCGAATACAAAAAAGCGAGCCTAATTAGGCTCGCTTTAC
>NZ_JBHNYL010000023.1:0-34278 GCF_054960735.1 Pseudoalteromonas sp. RWi3 | reverse complement strand
AGAGAAACCCGTTACAGCGATGTGACGGGTTTTTTGTTGTCTCAAATAAAGTAAAGCTATCAGCTGCACAGCGTCAACCTATACACCGAAGCGTGGGTTGACTATTTGACACCCACGGATAAAAGAACGCCACGAGCACCTCAGAGCCTAATATATCTTCATAAAACAAGCTTACCCTTTTTCAATCGATTGTATTCCAGTCTGAAAACTCGTGCTCCACAAAAGGAAATACAAACTTTCTACCTTTGATTTCTCTTAAATATTATCTTGTTGCAATTTCATTGTTGGTTTAATAACTGAGCTGTGTAAAACTAGCTTTGTTAATTTAGTAAATCAGGTGACATGAATGTCGGATATAAAAGCTTGGAAACTTATAAGCCTGTTTTGTTTGATAAGCTTGCTTATGGGCTGCCAGTCGAAAGAAGAGCAGTTACAACAAACAATTCAACAATCTATAACCAAAGCAGAGGTTGAACTCGAAGGGCTTGGTAATGCCTTGGATAATGGTTCAATTCGAAATGCTGTCTTATTGACTGAATATGCCCGCATAATCAGCAATGAGAAACCTCAGTTATCACAAATTGCTTCTGTAATGGCTCAAGATGCAACGAGAAGGGGGGCGCTTTATTCTGGCTTGCAGCAACGCTTAGCAGATATTAAAAACACCCACCTTATACCGCCCTACGAAGAGACATTGCGAAACTTAGATCTATTAAGGGATGCGGCAAAACCCACACTGTTTTCTGACGCATTAACTGATCCTATTAATATGCTAGCTGATATGTCAGGCGGCTCACTTGCGCGTGTTGGAGCAATAAGCCAGCAAGCGGAGGGTCCTGGTGAAGGAAACCAACTTGTTGGTAACCCTAATTATGGTAGCTGGCAGACAAATAGCAATGGTATGAGCTTTTGGGCTTGGTATGGTATGTATCGTATCTTAGGTGATGTATTTGACCGAGTTGAATACGGCAGTTGGAGTAAACGCCGAAAATACAGTTACTATAATGACTATGGCCGTGCGCGTTATACCAGTCCTAAACAAATGAAAGCACAAACAGCTGTTGAAACAAGAACTCGCCAGTCTTATTCGCGCCAGGGAAAGCAGTTTACAAGCCCGTATGCAACAAAAAGAACAGGCGCTTCAGGACTTAGCCGAAGTAGTTACACCCCACCAAAAAGTAGAAGCAGCTATTCAAAGAGTAGCTACAGTAAAAGTTCAGGGTCTGTAAGAAATAGTGGTAGTCGAACTTCGCGTGGAATAAGCCGTGGTAAATAACCAGACTGTAAAGAATTAGTGTTGGAGTTAAAAGAATATGTACGAATTTAATGGAATAACTATGTGGTCACTACAAGCGCTCGCAATTGATTTTGCAATTATCATCGCTTTGTTTGTTAGTCTAAAATTTATAAAAGGTTGGGTGTCTAATCTACATGCAAATGATGAAATTACAGAGCGCGATAACTTTGCCTTTGGTATTAGTTTTGCAGCAGGTCTAGTTGCTTTAGCAATTGTTCTTACTGGTGTCAGTAGTGGTGCATTTGCACCAACATTACATCAAGAAGCGCAGCAAATGGGGGCATATGGTTTATTAGCAATATTGCTCATAAAGCTCGGCCATTTCTTTCAAGATAAAGTCGCGTTACGTAAAGTTAGCTTGCATGATGAAATAGTGAAAGGGAATGCAACTGCAGCCTTGATTGACTTTGGCCATGTGGTAAGTGTTGCAATTGTTATCCGCTCAGCTTTATTTTGGGTTGCAACTGAGGGATGGTACGGTTTACCCATTGTAATAGCAGCATTTATTATTGGCAGTGTTGTTTTGTTGCTTGTTAGCCAATATCGCGCACAACTATTTAAACGCACTAATCGCAGTGGCGACTGTCTTCAACAAGCAGTTATTGACGGAAATCTAGCGGTAGGTATACGTTATGCAGGTTTCTTAATCGGCAGTGCGCTCGCTATTACTGCTGCATCTGGCGTTGCGCCTTACGTTGCCGATAGCATTAATGCCAGCCTTATGTATTGGGCCCTGAGTGCAGTAATATGCGTTATTGTATTTATCTTACTTCACTTAATTACGATAAAAATTATTCTTTCGGGTTGTGATATTTCAGATGAAGTTAATCGGCAAAAGAACGTTGGCGTAGCAACTATTTCAGCCGCAATATCATTTGCTGTTGGTATCACTATGGCTACGTTATTAGGCGCATAAGATTTGTCACACACAACAACGACCCCAAGTAAGTACTCCTTACTTGGGCATGATTTTTTATTAATAACTGTTATGGCCGTACTCGCTGGGTGCGGCCTTATTTATGAATATCTCTTATCACATTATGCAGGACGTGTTTTAGGCTCTGTTGAAAGTGCCATTTACGCCATGATTGGTACAATGATCGTTGCTATGGGGATCGGTGCTTTTCTGGCTCGTTGGTTTAAAGACGCGTTTACCGCTTTTGCATGGCTTGAGAGTATTATTGCTTTGGTGGGAATGGGGTGTATCTTAGCGATTGCGAGTGTGATTGCCGTCAGTTATTCATTACCTCATATATTTTCCCAGATCTTTAACTTACCTGCAGATACTGTACTTAACGGCTATGTGTTTCAAAAGTTACAAGAGTGGTCGCGCTTTCTCCCGTATGTGTTCGGTTTGTTACTCGGGTTATTAATCGGCATGGAAATTCCGCTAATTGCTCGTATACGGCAACAAGTGTATGGGCGGTTTTTAGAAAATAATGCTGGCACAATTTATGGGGCTGATTATATTGGTGCAGGTATTGGCGCAGCTATTTGGGTGAGTATTATGCTCGCGATGCCCATTATGCAAGCGGCTGCTTGGACTGCCTTATTTAATATTGTCGCGGGTTTAGCATTTTTGTGGCGCTACCACAGCTATGTACGCTTTGCTAAATTGCTTCTTGTTTGTCACCTTGCGTTATTGGTTTTATTTGGCTTTATTTTAGTGCTTGGTAGTAGCTGGATGAAAGATTTAAGTAACGTACTTTATAAAGATAAAGTGATTTATTCTGAGGCGACCAAATACCAGCACCTGGTATTAACGGAGCGACTAAGCCGTAACCAACCAGATCCGATTACTGATTTATATCTAAATGGTCGTTTACAGTTTTCAAGTATCGATGAACAAATTTATCACTCTATGTTGGTTTACCCCGCTTTACTGGCTTCAAATCGTCATGATGATGTTTTGATAGTGGGTGGCGGTGATGGGCTTGCTATGCGCGATGTATTGAAATGGCCTGTGAAAGAGGTCACGTTAATCGACTTAGATGGCCAGTTACTTAACTTATTTGGCCATAAAAGTGACGAGTTTCAAGCGCCTGTTGATATAGTTAACCGATTAACTAAGCTCAATGCAAACGCGATGAGTGATCCTAGAGCTAACGTGATTGTAGGCGATGCATTTATAGAGGTTGAGCGATTGCTTGATCAAGGTAAGCGCTTCGATACTATTATTATCGACCTGCCTGATCCAAATCACCCTGACTTGAATAAAATGTACAGCGACTATTTTTATAACCATATTCGTCAACTGCTTGCTCCTGATGGCGCAATGGCAGTGCAATCAACATCACCATACCACGCAAAAAAAGCATTTTTGAGTATTGGAAAAACAGTCAAAGCGGCTGGATTTAAACATGTCGAACAGTATCAGCAAAATATCCCTTCTTTTGGCCAGTGGGGATGGACTATAGCAACGACTCGTGGGCAATCAGCCAGCGCACGGATCAATGATGTTGTTAACTTGTCTGTAGATTCTCGGTGGGCAAGTAAAGAATATTTATTGGCAGCATTTGTGTTTCCAAACTATTATTTTGAACAAATAAATAATATAGAAGTCAATAGATTAGGGTCCGGCACACTCTATGATTATTATCGCAGTGCATGGCAAGAAGAAAGCGAACTGTATAAAAATTGATAAAACATGGTTGACATAATATGTCGGCCGTGCGAATCTTAACTCAGACATAATATGTCAAATGACAAAAAGGCAGAGACATGGAATTAAACGAACTTTCAATAAAACTAGCATCTTTTGAAACTGAAGGCGCTAATTTTGAATCTTTCTTGATAGCCAATCCTGGCGAGCAAGATGTGTTACAAGTCATTGTTGATGGAAATGATGAACTTCCAATTTTTGTTACGCAAACACAAGAACAATTGCTTTGTATTAGCTACTTGTTTGCAGATGACGAAGTAAAACCTGATTTACGAAACGAGCTAAACGAAACATTACTACGTTTAAATGTACCGATTCCATTGAGTGCATTTGCCAAAATTGATAACAAGTATGCAATTTTTGGTGCCTTGTCGGTGAATTCATCATTTGATGACATTACCCATGAGTTAGTGACGTTAGCTGATAATGCAATTGATGCCCTAGAAGCTGTGACCTTGTACTTGAATGATTAATATCTTATTTATCAGTGCAATGAAATAACAGCAAGTTCTATTAAGTGGAGTTAAGATTATGAGTATATTAAAAAAATTATTTACAGCAGTTCGTGGCGGTGCACGTGAAGCCGGTGAAGCAATCGTTGATGCAAATGGTATCCGTATTTTTGAGCAAGAAATAGCTGATGCGCAAAATGCATTACAACGTGCAAAGAAAAGCCTAACTGAAGTAATGGCAAAAGAAATGCAAACTAAGCGTTCATTAAGCGCCCTAGATGCGTCGATAGCTGAGCACGAAGCCTATGCTGGCCAAGCACTTGAAAAAGGCAATGAAGCGCTAGCATTAGAAATTGCTGAGAAGATTGGTGATTTCGAAAATGAAAAAGCTGAGCACGAGCAAGTACTTGCTGGTTTTAGCAACCACATCGTAACTTTAAAGCAGCAAGTTAAAGATGCCGAAAAGTCGATCAAAGAAAACCAACGCCAGCTTACAATGGTTAAAACCACTGAAAGTGTGCAACAAGCTACTATGGCTGTTAATAGCACGCTTAATACAAATAGTTCGTCGATGACAAATGCACGTCAGTCGCTTGAGCGTATTAAGCAACGTCAGCAAGATCGTAGCGATCAACTTGGTGCTGCAAAAGAGCTTGAAGCAGAAACAAGTGGCGGCGACTTAAAAGCTAAAATGGCTGAAGCGGGTATTGGCGATAGCAGTCCAAAAAGTGCGGATATCTTAGCGCGTATTAAAGCTAAGCAAAACGGCTAACCCTTATTCAAACTTTTTAAAAAGGTAACGTTGCATCATGCCCGTTACCTTTTTTGCTTAAGAGGCACTCTATGTTTAATTTTTTTAAATCTAAAAAAGCCCCAGAACGTCAATTGACTCATGCTAGCGATCTAAAAAAAGGCGATATGCTGAGTATTATTGACTCATTTGCTTATCCAAGCTGGTTAAAAGGTCAAACTGTGCGTGTGATTGATGTGCAAACTTACCAATATCAGCACAGCAGTGATACTGAATTCGTATTAGAGACAAACAGTGGGCAAGTTGTATTTTTACAAATTGAGATGGAAGATGGCGAGCAGTGGGCTAATTTCTCAGTAAAAATTCAACGTGATGAAGTAGATGATATTTTTACCCTTGATGAGTTCGCTCGTATTTTTGACGAAGAGTCTTTAACTTTTATAGAGGTTAAGAATACACCTGAGCGTTTTATGCAGTTTTTAGGTAAAAGTTACCAGCAAAGTGAATCGCCATACGTTTGCTATTTCCATAAGCAAGATTATCGTAAGCAACCGCTACCTCGATATGAGCAAGAAGGGGGTGAACCCTGTGAAATGATATGCCTAGCCTCTGACGACGAAAGCCACAGTCTGAACATTGAGATTTGGGATGGTGGTGAAACAGAAGTCTCACTTACACTGACCAGGCCTATATCCGATATTGTGGATTTATTCCCAGGAGATGCACAGTGAGTGACGCAAAGGCTAAATGGCAGCGCCAAGAACAAGCCGTAAGAGCGACGCAAATGGCCTTTGATTTAAGCAGTGAAGTACAAAAATCGATAAAAAAGCAGGCGATTGATCAGGAGTTAACACCTTCAGATATGATCCGTAAAATTTTAGCGCTTGATGTTAAATCTAAAAAGACTCGTCAACGATTGTCATTCAACCTCAATGATGAGGAAATAGGGTTACTTGCCGAGCGTTTTGGTGTTGCAGCCGATGACAAACGAGCAGTAAAACAACAAGTCGCTGAGTTACTCATTGCATATAGTAATAAAAAATAGCCACAATTTTGCCTTCTTAAAGTTAAGCCCTTACACTGAGGGCTTTCATTCCTATAAAAATGAGTTGCTGTGAATATAGTTTTAATCGCCTATCTAATTATTTTTGCTTTGTTCGGCACTGCCGCGAGTTATTTTGTGCGATTTATTTATGCGTATTGGATAAAGAAAGAAATGCCAATGCAGCATATCCTCAAAGCTGGGGTTTGTATTATTGGTGTGTTAATCATATCTGCGCTAATCCCATTTATGGTTTAGCGCATAGGTTATTAGTCGGTTATTTTATTTCGAATGCTTTGCATTGTTTGTCTATGCATAAGGCTTGCACAGGTAAAACCGGTGAGCAATCGCTCGCACCACTAGCTTGATTCTCAAGTGTTTCTTGCTCAGTTACTTGATGAGCTAGCTGCTCTGCGGTTTCTTGCTCAGTATTTAAAGCAGAATATACTAAGTATCTACTAGGCCCGCCGCACGCCCGTTGACCTACTTCAAGAACCTTACACTGAAAGCTCGCTGTACAGCTAGTATCTTCAGCTAGTTTAGATAATGCATTGTTTGCTTTTGATAAGCTGATTGAGCCTGATGAGCTTGTATCAAACGTACTTTCACAGCCGGTAGTAAAAAATAGGCCGGCTGCAATTGCCAGCGCTTTAGAATATGAAACGTACTTCATATTAATTCCTTTAATAAACACTTGTTGCATTACCAGCAACTTTAACACATTTATTGCTGCTACACTGTGTTGCTGGCGCAGTTAAATGTTGGCAAATACTGACCATGCCTGTTTGGGCATTAAATTGGCTTTCTAGAGTCGTTATGTGTTTTGCTGCTTGTTCAACTTTTTGACTATCGTTATTTTTAGTTGAAAACACAAGGTAGCTGCTCGGTCCGCCGCAGGCTCTACTTCCCACAGGTAATACTTTGCATTGTGCACTAGTATCACAGCTAAGATCTTCGGTGAGTGACTTTAATTGTGTATGAGCTGCCTGAATTGCTTCTCTCGAAACAGCTTTGTTTTTATCACCTATAGCCACTGCCTGACTATTTTTGGTCAAAGTAGTGGGGGCTGGTTTCAATTGCTCTGCCTCTGGTGTTGCAGCGTCAGAGCAGCCAACAAGAAAAAGAGGTAAAACAACAACACATAATGAAAAGCGCATAACTAACCTTTATAGTGATTAACAAGTAATCACTATCATACACTTTGCACATAACACAGCAATAAAAACTATTACATTCAAAAGGTAAACCCGTTACTTAAATAAAGTAACGGGTTTCATAGGTAGGTTATAAACCGCCTTGGGTGAGCTTGGTTGGGTTGAGTAACTCTTCCAAATCAGCGCGAGAGAGCTGGGTTTCCTGCTCTGCTACATCAATGATTGGCTGACCACTTTGATAGGCTAGCTTGGCAATTTTAGCTGCTTTTGCATAGCCAATAACAGGGTTTAAGGCCGTGACTAAAATTGGGTTCTTTGCCAGGGCTTTGTCAATATTTGGCTGATTGACCTTAAACGTGCGAATGGCTTTATCAGCTAATACGCGGCTACTATTTGCAAGTAACTCTATACTTTGCAAAATATTATAGGCGATGACTGGCAGCATTACATTAAGCTCAAAGTTTCCAGATTGTCCTGCTACGGTAATCGTTGCGTCATTACCAATCACTTGTGCACTTACCATTGCCGCCGCTTCTGGGATCACCGGGTTAACTTTACCAGGCATAATGGAAGAGCCAGGTTGTAATGCTTCAAGTTCAATTTCGCCTAGCCCGGCGAGTGGCCCTGAGTTCATCCAGCGTAAATCATTGGCTATTTTCATTTGTGCCACAGCAAGTACTTTTAATTGCCCAGACAATGAAACAATGGCGTCTTGTGAGCCAATGTTATAGAAAAAGTTTTTACTGGGGGTAAAACGTATGCCTACGTTGGTGCTTAAGTTTTTACAAAATAGCTCAGCAAACAGGGGATCTGCATTTACCCCTGTACCCACAGCAGTACCGCCTTGCGCAAGCGCTGACACGCCATCTAAGCTATGGCGAATAGCCGCCATTGCGGTATCCACTTGATGCTGCCATGTATTTAGAGTTTGACTAAAAGTGACAGGCATTGCATCCATTAGGTGAGTGCGGCCAGTTTTAACTATATCGCCTACTTCAGACTTCTTACGCTCTAGCATCTGTGATAGCTGATCAAGGGCAGGAAATAGCTCATAAACGACATTAATCACACTGCTAACAGCGATAGTCGTTGGGATCACATCATTTGAACTTTGGCCCATATTCACATCATCATTTGGGTGAATTAGCGCTTCATTATAGCGACTTGCAAGTGTCGCAATGACTTCGTTGGCATTCATGTTAGTACTGGTGCCTGAGCCGGTTTGAAAAACATCAATTGGAAAGTGATCTAAATGTTGGCCATCAATTATTTCTTGGCAGGCGCGTTCTATTGCTTGGGCTTTTTGCTTGTCTAAATGACCTAGTTCGCAGTTGCTTTGTGCGGCAGCTTGTTTAACGTATGCCAGTGCCGTAATAAATTGCTTTGGCATGGCTAAACCACTAATACTAAAATTATTAACCGCACGCTGGGTTTGTGCTTGGTAAAGTGCATCGGCTGGTACTTGTAATTCGCCCATGCTGTCGGTTTCAGTTCTATACTCGCTCATAAAAGCTCCTAAAAAGGGTTGAATTCGTGACTGAGAATACGTGCTTCTCGTTCAAGGATAAGATATTTTTCGTTACCGTTATGTGTTCTGTAAAATCGTTTTAACGCCAATAAGGGTTTGTATAGTTGCTCTGAACATTGCTTACGTATTGCGCAATGAATTAAAGAATCGCACATTTTATTAAGAATTTCATGGAAAGTGCGTCTTAGATAGAGTTCTTGAAGCAAGACACTTTTGCTTTTTTCGTAGTAGCGTGCGGCATTGAGGCCTGCTTCAATATAGTTTGCAACTAAAGCGGGGGCATGGAGTCCTGGACGTTGGCAAATACACTTCATTTGTTGTTGATAATAAAGCATAGCTTGGTGGTCGTGCATAATAAAACCGAATAACTGTAACGATAATAGTTATCATTACAGTTATTCGGTTTTGGTGCAAGTTTGAATATGTAAAACTTGTCGAAAGTTTATGGTATTAGTTATAGCCAAGGATGAAAATTTGATCTGTTTCATGTTCTGTTAGGCTCTTTTTCAGCTTGTTAGATTGTGACAATAAATCAATGGCCGTTGCTCGTTCATCACATGTCATTTTGTTGCTATCTGCTTTTTCAGTTGCTGCAATAGCTGCGTCAAGTGCATTAAATTTAGATACATACATGGTATTCTCCTAGCTGTTGGTTCAATAATACTGCTGCATAAGCTATACCAATTTTTACTATTCTCTTAATTGCATGATAATTAATGCTTTATTTTTATGTGGCTGTTTTGCAAAGACAAGCGTCATTAATTTTGCTTTACTATTGTGCAAATGGCTCTTTTTTTGGTGCGTATATGAAAGCGAATAAACCTTTTTCTCAAGCTTGTGAAAACAATAAAGAACCTATTTTAGCGGTTTTAAAAGCTTGTTTTAATAATAGTAAACACGTTTTAGAGGTGGGTTCAGGTACAGGGCAGCACAGTGTGCATTTTGCGATGCATTTAGCGCATTTAGAGTGGCAAACTAGCGATAGATTAATCAATCATAGCGGTATTCAGCAGTGGATTGATGAAGCCCAATTGAGCAATCTACATGCCCCGCTGACATTGGATTTAAATCATGCTTGGCCAATTAATAGTGTAGATGCTATTTATACTGCTAATACGCTACATATTATTAGTTGGGCTTTGGTTGAGCGTTTTTTTGAAGGCATTAAACGCCATTTAGCGCCCGAAGGAGTTGTCTGTATTTATGGGCCTTTTAAATACCAGGGTCAGTATACGAGTGAAAGCAATCAGCGTTTTGATGGGTTTTTGAAAGATCAGGATAGCGAAAGTGGTATTCGTGACTTTGAAAAAATAGTCGCACTTGCTGAACAAGCTGGGCTAACACTTTTGAGTGATAATCAAATGCCGGCAAATAACCAGCTATTAGTCTTCAAGCATCACTCTTAAACGGCAATAGTGACTTGCAATGCTGCTGATAAGCCGCTGTGTGTAAGTGCTCTCGCTTTAAAAAGTCTGCAATTGCGTGGCTAAAGTCTTCATTGATAATTGTGTGGAGCGAGTGCGTCAATACCGGTTCAAAGCCTCGGGCTATCTTGTGTTCACCCTGTGCACCGGAATGAAAACAGTGCAGCTGGTTAGCGATACAGTACTCAATACCTTGGTAATAACACAGTTCGAAATGTAAACAATCTATTTCATCTACCGCCCCCCAATATCGACCATATAAGGTATTTTCGCTTTTAAAGCTTAAAGTAGCAGCAACCACATGGCCATCTAGAGAGGCTTGCATAATGACTAGTTTATCAGCCATTAATGCATGTAATAAAATAAAAAACTCATGATTTAAATAGCCCATATGACCCGAACGTTTTAAATATGTGCTTTGATAAAATTCACAAAACTGGCTCATCACAGCACTATTAATCTGATCATCTTGTAGCCATTCTATTGTAATATTTTGTTGTGCAATTTTGTTTCGTTCTTTCTTTACGGTTTTACGCTTACGGGCATTTAAGCTTTGTAAAAAGTCAGAGAAATTGTCATACCCACGGTTGAACCATTGGCACTGTACGCCTGTCCGTGGCATGGCGTTATGCCCAGCAAATAATTCTGTTTGTTGCTTAGGGCAGAAATTTATATGCCAGCCAGACCAACCATGCACTTGGCACTGTTGGTTAAGTACCTCACTTATATAGTGTGATATAGCCTCCGGTTGTGAATGGTGAACAGCGATTCTTTCGCCCTCAATAGGGCTAAAAGGTGAGCCGCATAGCCATTTAGGATAGTAAGCTATGCCATGCTGTTGATACGCTTCTGCCCAAGCCCAATCAAATACGTATTCACCATAGGAGTGGCTTTTTAAATAACCTGGGGCAAGTGCAATAATGTGTTGATTCTCATAAATAACTAAATGTAATGGCTGCCAACCAGTGGCTTCACAGGTACTTTGGCTTTGCTCTAGCGCGTATAAAAATGCGTGATCGGTAAAAGGATTGTCACCAAAAAAACGAGCCCACACCTTGGCATCTAGATCACTAATACTGGTAAACCACTGATGGCTAAAACTTGACATATTAAGGCTCTATTTTTGTTCAATAGCGTTTAAAAACTGTGTTATCTGACTACTTAGCTCATTAAAATAAGGGTTAAATGTTAAACGTTGAAAGGGCTGGAAACGAGCTACATTATCTGCTGTTCGTTCACCGAGGGTCGTTTGCGCGGTTGTTTTACATAGTGTGTAAAGGGATTCATCATCGAGGTAACTGCCACAGTTACGATAGGTTGCGTTTATACCATAATGGGGGTTATTAGGTGAGTTTACGACTGCGATATGCGATATCCCTTGAATATCTTTGCAGTCGCTAGAACGACATTGTGGGTTATGAATTGTGTAACTGTCAGGAAAGTAATCCGGTATTATATTTTTTTCGCCATAGAGTACTAAAGTATCGGGGCTGCCCGTATTGTGGGGGCTTATTTTATGCAGAGCCGAGAGTAGCGCGAACGTGGCTTTACTATCGATAGTGGTATCAATATCACTTAAGGCAGTAAAAACAGGGATAGCAGGAAACCTGCGTTGCGCTAAATTATTTACTGCAATGGTGCGCATTGCATCATCAGCCGCAGCTGCTGCATTCCAAGGGAAAGACTCATATTTGGCGAAATCTATATCAGCATCTTCGTCAATCCAATTAACAAAGGGGATTAAATCAATCCACTTGGCTGCCCAACCATTTTTATTATGTGGCTCGCTGGCAGGAGAGAATAGCATTAAAGCCTTAACTCTTTCATTTACGGGGTGAGTTGTTAAGTAATTAATGAGTAGCGCGGCACCGGTAGAGTACCCGCCTAATACGACATGCTTATAGTCTTTTAGGGTTCGATTTATAGCGTAGTCAGTGGCTTGCTGCCATTGCTGGGCATTAACGTCTTTCAATGCATCAGGGGCTGTGCCGTGACCTGGTAAAAGGAGCGTTCTAACGGTGTAGCCTTGTTGGAAGTAAGTTTGCGCTAAATCATGGTATGTAAACGGTGAATCAGTTAAGCCATGCACCAGTAAAACAGCCTTTTGGTTACCTGGTTGGCGAAGTTCGAAAGGGGCAACAAGGTCGGCTATATTGGATTTTTCGGGTCGTGACCCTTGCTTCACCAGTTGTTTATAGGTTGTTGTCGATAATGGGCATGGCATGGCCGCACGTGGATTACTGTGCAATATATGTTGATAAGCAAAATCTAAGTAATCATTAAAGCTGGTATCAGAGTGATATGCAAAATTATGCTCTGAGGGCGTATTTTGAAATCGTAAGAGGCCCTGACTTTTGCTGCTAATAATAAAATCGAGATCTGTTAATTGGCTCACGCAATTTACACTCGTCGCAGCAAATGCAGACACACTAAAACAAATTGAGGCGAAAAAGCTAAATAAGCTAATAGTGTTTTTAATCTTCATTATTAATAACATAATAAGTTAAGCATTCGGCTAGCTTAGCGAGATCGAGAGGTTTTGCAAGGTGTTGATTAAAACCAACTGCTAATGCATGAGCTTTATCTTGCGGCATTACGTCTGCAGTGAGGGCAACAATGGGCAGCTCATCAGCATCTTTAAATTGACGAATATTAATGGTTGCTTGATAACCGTCCATGACAGGCATTTGGCAGTCCATCAAAACTAAATCAACGTGATTATTTTTCACGTGCTCAACGGCAAGTTCACCATTTTCAACAAGCGTAGGTTTGATGCCTAAAGAATCAAGCATCGTCTTTATAACCATTTGGTTTATTTTGTTATCTTCAGCGACAAGGATGGTTAGTTGGCTTAAATCTACCTGCTTATTAAGGCGTTCGGGTGCTTTTTGTGCTGGTTTGGTGTTAAGTTCAACAGTAAAGGTAAAGTTTGAGCCTTTATTCTCTTCGCTTTGTAAGGTGATATCGCCATGCATTAACAAGCTAAGCTCTTTAGCTATTGTTAGCCCTAAGCCTGTTCCACCAAAACGACGAGACGTTGAATCATCTGCTTGGGTAAAAGCATCAAATAAGTTTGCTTGAATAGAGGGGGGGATACCCACACCTGTATCGACCACACTAAACGAAATAAGTCGTTTTTCATCTGATCTCTCTAGTGCTAACACCGTCAGCGTAACCTGCCCTTGGTGGGTAAATTTAATGGCGTTGCTGCATAGGTTTAGCAAGATTTGTTCAATGCGTAATTCATCCCCTTCAAACCAAGTATCATCAGCTAACTGGTTATTAACACGCCACTCAATTCCTTTGTGCTTAGCCATTTGCTTGAACATGCTATCAAGGCGCTTTAATAATGCATTTAAATCAAATGGTCGTTGCTCTAAAACCAGCTTTTGCGATTCAATTTTTGAGATATCAAGTACGTCGTTAACAAGAGTAAGCAACGACTTTGAGGCCAGGTTAATTTGTTCAATATAGTGCAGGAGCGTTGAGGTATCGTCACCTTTATTTGCAAGACTTGAAAAGCCAATAACAGCGTTTAAAGGGGTGCGGATCTCATGACTCATATTCGCTAAAAACCGACTTTTCGCTTTATTGGCTTCATCGGACTGCTTTTTAGCACTCTCGAGTGAGCGGGTTCGCTCACTCACCAAGCGAGAAAGTGCAATATGCTGATGGTTAAACAGCAAAAGCACCAATAAAATAAGGCTACATACGACAACTTGTAAGACCAAAAGCAATAAGGTGAATTGATTGGTTTGATGCGGAATGAATTCATCTTTTATAGTTAAATCAATGAACCACTTTTGACTTGAAAAATTAATTGTTATCGTGGTTAGCTGCGGGTTTTTCGTCGAGGTTTGTTGGGCATTACTAAAAAATGGATTCTGAATTTGATCTTGATACATAGTGATGTCAAACATGGCAAGCTGCTCTTGTGAAATGGCTTGCTTTATAATGCTTTCAACCAAAAAGACGCCAGTTGCGTAGCCTTCAATTTTTGTACCATCATTGCTGTGATGATACACCGGAGCAAACAACAAGTAGGCAGGTTCGGGTGTTGTTGTTTGCACTAATTGAATTATTTTAGTGCTAACAGGTTGGTATTTTATACTGGGGTCAAGCAGTGTTGCGCGCCTGTCGGCACGCGAATACACATTAAAACCAAGTGCCGATTGGTTTGTTTT
Organism: Pseudoalteromonas sp. RWi3; assembly: GCF_054960735.1. Lineage (NCBI taxonomy): Bacteria > Pseudomonadati > Pseudomonadota > Gammaproteobacteria > Alteromonadales > Pseudoalteromonadaceae > Pseudoalteromonas > Pseudoalteromonas sp. RWi3. The sequence goes on along the minus strand of NZ_JBHNYL010000023.1, from coordinate 19,784 downwards.
AAGCGGGTTTATGTACTTAACCACGACTAATGGCTCGTTAGCGGTTTGTGGTGAGCCCTTGATTTTTATATCTGTGCTATAAATGTCACGCATTTGTTGGGTGAAGGCGGGAATATCATCTTGAGTGATTTTTTCATTCCAAGAAAGCGCTTTAATATAAGTGTTTTGTGCGAGTAGCTCAGATGTATAGCTAACGAATTCTCGTTGATCTAAAGTTGGCCTAGACTGAATTAAACTCGCTAAACTTTGCACAGCAACTTGGCTGTGACTTAAGTGACGCAATAAGCTATTTTCAATGACTGAGGCTTCTCTTGTTGCGATTTGCAGAGCATTAGAGCTGCTTTTTTCATTATAAAGCTTTGTAGTTGCTGCAACAGATAAAAATAATACAAGGCATACCGCAATGGTTGGAAAAGGAGCAACATGGTATTGCTGATGCTTTGGTTGGACAAGCGCTAATAATAGGGGAGTAGCAATTAGTACACCTAGTGTATCTCCTAACCACCAATATAAAACATTCCGCCAATGGTTTTCACTACTGTAAGCAGGGTTAAATTCCGATAATGCATAAACGCCAATGTTTGCTGATAGTAAGCTAACAATAAAGCCAACAATAAGAATAAAGTAAATAATGGACTTTCTGGTTTTAAGATATAAAGGGTGGCCAAGCCAATATTTTAATAATGCCGCTCCGGTAAGTGCTTGCAATACCACTCCAAGACCAATAAGCGTCACTTCCTTTTGAGTGCTGCCAATAAGTACATCTTGAGCAAGCGGATTATCGCCGATACTGAGATTAAAGAACACGGAGGCAAGAAAAAGTGCAGGCACGAAGCGCAACCACCAAATAAAGCAACCAACAAGTGCGATACCAGCGGGTAACCAAATTGGGATAACTTGTGACTGAAAAGCAAAAGCGGTGAGTAGCTTCCCTGAGTATAAATAAGCCATGGCAAAAAGAACGTAAAAACAACACGAACTTATTTTCGTCTGGAAAACGTTTACCTGCATTGTGCTATATTCCTTTATTATTCTTATTTAGTATAACTGAATCGCTAAAAGGCGGATTCTCTACTCTTTATAAAGGTAGCCGCTTTTTGCTAAATGTTTGCTTTAATACCACGGTGGATTCAATATTAGCAATACAATCGATACTACCTAGGTTAAATTTAACAAAGTGTTCATAGCTTTCTAGATCTGTCGCCACTATTTTCAATAAATAGTCGTAGCTACCAGATATTACAGAACACTCTAAAATATGATCAAACTTGTTAGTTTGCATTTCAAATGTATTCGCTGCTGCGACTGAGTTTTGATTTAAGCGTACAAATGCATATACCAGAACATTCAGCCCCACGCTTTTAGGGTTAATTGCAGCATGGTAACCACTAATAACGCCTGTGCTCTCAAGCTTTTTTATTCTTCTTAAGCAAGGCGTATCTGACAAGCTAATATCACTTGCCAGTTGTGATACCGCGTAGCGAGCATTTTCCTGCAAATGCATAATGATTTGATGATCTTTTTTATCTAAATTCATAAAACTTAGCGTCAACTATTATTTTTGTGCGCACTTTGAGTGATATTCACTAATTTAAAAGGTCTAAAGTAGCAGTTTTTACTGATTATTACTCTATGCTATCTGTTAACATAAATGCAATAAAAATAGTTAAAGTAAAATAAATATGAGCAAGAACACTCAAGCATTTGATGAATGGCTAAGAACACGTTTTGTTGAAATTAACAGTGAGCTTGAAAAAATATACTGGCAACAAGATGATCGAGCAAATGTTGAGTTTGTCGGCGAGCAGTATAAACACCAGCTTCAACATGAGGGTAATGCCCATATTAATAAGCTATTAGCTGAAGGTAATACTGATGAAGGTTTTGACAGCGCGTTTGATTTACTTGGTAATGTAGGCTTGTATATGGCTGCATGCAGGCGCCATGAGATTACTGAACCCTCGCGGGAAACCACGTCACCATTAGTGGAGGCATCTGCTTTAGCAATGCACATTGGTGCTTCAATAGGTGTAACGCCTCGATTTGCAACCGCACATTTAACAACACATAATAAAGCGGTAAATGGTCTGTATAAGCGTTTTACTGACTTACCAGATGAAAAGCTATTTATAGATTACAATACTAAAGGTATTTTGGCCTATAAACGTGCTGCCGATGCATTGTTAAAAATTCAGCCATTAGGCATTTCTCATCCATTGTGCAAAGATTTACTCGAAGTGGCTAAGCAGGCTTTACTTGATGTAATTGAATCTAATCATGCCCTTTATACTCAATTAGATACTGAGCGATTTTTCTTTTGTGTAAGGCCTTATTATAAACCTTATCGCGTGGGTAAAGAGGTTTATCGAGGCGCTAATGCAGGCGATTTTGCGGGTATCAATGTCATTGATATGTTGCTTGGTTTGTGTTCTGCAAATGAACCTAGTTATTCGCAAATGCTGGTGGACAAATTTTTATATATGATGCCTGAAGATCAGCAAATATTACGTGAGTCTATGCGAATGCCAAGTATTATGGATGATTTACTCGCCTGTGCTTCTCAGCGTGATAGTGAGTGGTTCCAAACTAATGTTAAGTTGTTTATACAAGTGTGTAAATTACATGGAGACACAGCAATCGGTCATCATAATCAGCTTGTGAGTAAGTTTATTGCACAGCCCGCGCAACAGATGCAACAGCAGCATATGCAAAAAGTAACGGCGAGCGGACCTCCTTTGCATGTATTGCTTGATTCACTCGAAAAACTTAGGGATCGCCGTGCGGCTGCACAGCGTGATGATATCAAGACGCGTTATGCCGACTTGTCCCAGTTAAAGCAATGGGTAAAAAAGTAAATGTATAAAGATGACTTTCATTTAACTTCTGGGTGCTATTTATTAAACCACTCGGTAGGACGAGCCCTAAAAACAGGGCAGGATGATTTTAATGCACACTTTTTTGCTCCTTGGCAGTCGACTAACAAAGAGCCTTGGCAGCAGTGGCTCGGAACAATTGAGAGATTCACTGGTGCGTTAAGTGAATTGTTTAATAGTAAAAAGGAGTTGTTCTGTCCACAAGTCAATTTATCGAGCGCATTAACTAAAATCTTAATGTCGCACCCGCGATTTACAGGTACTAAGTGTCGGGTGCTAATGGCGCAAAGTGATTTTCCCAGTATGGGCTTTGCAATGCAAAAAGCATTGCCTGACGGGGCGCAAATTGATTATATTCCACGTGATTTGGATTTGACGGATGCGACAATCTGGCAGCAGCATATTAAACCCGATACTGATTTGGTGTTTATAAGTCATGCCTATTCAAATACAGGCCAACAAGCGCCTGTAAAAGATATAGCAGCGTATTGTAAGCTTAATAATACGCTGAGTTTAGTAGATGTAGCGCAATCGGCGGGAGTATTACCTTTAGACTTATCCACTGTAGGGGTCGATTTTTTGATAGGCTCTAGTGTTAAGTGGTTATGCTCAGGTCCGGGGGCCGCTTATCTGTGGGTAAGCGAATTACAGCTTAGTGTTTGTCAGCCCAAAGATGTTGGTTGGTTTTCTCATCAAAATCCTTTTGAGTTTGATATAAATCACTTTGATTATCACTCCACTGCTTTGCGTTTTTGGGGAGGTACCCCTTCTATAGCCCCTTATGTTATTGCTGGTCATAGTATTGCTTATTTTGCAAAGTTAGGTGCAGCAACTGTACGAAAGCACAACTTGGCTTTATTGACACAGCTAAGAGAATCATTAAGTGATTACATTGTTTCGCCTCGAAGCGAGGATGCATGCAGTGGTACGGCTATTTTGCACTTTTCAGCGGCACAAAATGCAGTGTTAGATGCACTTGTTGATGCTGATATCAGTGTTGACGAAAGAGCTTATGGAATACGTGTTTCGCCGCATATTTATAATGATGAGCAAGATATTGCACGGTTTATCGAAGTTATTAAAAAAGAATTATAATCCAACTTTGCTCTGCAGATCTTCCTTTTTTGCTGTGAGTGTTTCTATCTCTTGCTTATGGTTATCTATTTGTGGGTCTATCTGATTTTTTAGCTGGCGCGTTCGAATGTCAATAGCATTGGCTATGGACGTAGCGCCCATTCTATTCGCACTGTCTTGTGTTATGAAACCAATTTGCTTTTTTCGCTCAGCAAATGATTGTTCTAACTGTTTGATTGAGTGTTGATGCTGAGTGATCTCTCGGTCAATCCTTTGTAATTCAAGGTAGCTTTCTACTGAGTCTGTACTAGCTTGTTTTTCTTGTTGAGTTACTTGTGCAACATTTGCAGCTTCGATTGTGATTTCTTTTGCGTCTTTAGCACAAGGAAACTGACTAAACGTCGTCACACCTTTAACATCACACTTGTAAACAACTGTACTGGCTTGGGCTGTTAACGGCAGTGATAAAATAAACAAAACAACGATTAAAAACATCTGCATTACTAATCCCTAAAATTACAGTGAATATACCCATTTCTATTCGGGTAGTTTAGCAATAGCATCAAGTAGTTCGCCAGCAGTTTGTACAAACTTTGTCATCAGAACGGCTTAAGTATATAAGGTTAATTCAGCGTTTCTTTCAACGAAAAGTATTGTAGAGAGTTGCGCATCGTATTGGCTTGATCTGACATTTGCTTTGCCGCCGCCATCGTTTCTTCAGTAATTGCCGAGTTCTCTTGTATCAATGTCGTCAATCGTTGTACAACAGCATCAACTTCTTTAATTGCCTGTTGCTGATTTAGTGATGAGTTATTAATAGAGACGGTCATTTCATTTACAGCGCTGACCGCTGTCACAATTTGTTCAAGTTTTTCCCCAGAAGAGCTTGCCAAAATAGTCCCTTGACTGACCTTTTGGTTACTGGTGCTAATAATCCCCTTTATTTGCTTTGCTGATGCGGCACTGCGACCCGCTAACTGTCTTACTTCACTGGCTACCACAGCAAAGCCTCTGCCATGATCTCCAGCTCTTGCAGCCTCAACGGCAGCATTTAATGCGAGTAAGTTGGTTTGAAAAGCAATATCATCAATAACAGACACAATCTCATTAATATCCTTGCTTGAATTGTTTACCTCATTAATTGCATCCACCGTTTGCTTTGAAAGCTCTCCGCCTTCACTGGCCGTTGTATGTGCTTCTTTGGCAAGCGCAACCGCCTCATTAGATTTCATCGTAACTTGAGCAACTTCATCCAGCATATTGTTACTGCTTGCACTGGCTTCCTCTAAATTTGCTGCTTGCTCTTCGGTTCGTTGGCTAATTTCTATATTGCTAGACGCAATTTCAGAGGCACTTTGTGATACTAAATTAGCGCTTTGTTGAATGCTGGCGATAACACTGGTTAATTTATTTATGGTTTGGTTTACGTCGTCTTTCAAGGTTGCAAACACACCAAGGTAATCTCGCTCAATTTGTTTGTTTAAATTACCTTGCGCTAAGCTGCTTAAAACGTGCGTTACTTCTTCAATGGCATCTGCTGTAATGCTTAATGAGTTATTGACGTCACTTTGTAATTCAGCAAGTTGTCCTTGCATTTGCATATCCAATTGCTTGCTAAAATCACCATTACGCATTGCAGCCATTGCAGTGGCAAGTTGTGTAATTACCGTATTTAAGTTTTCTACTGAGTTATTTATATCTAATTTTAAGCTGTTGAGCTGGCCTGGCATTGCAACATCAATTGTTTTGTTAAAGTTTCCTTGGCTAATAGCCATCATCACACTTGAGATTTCATTGAAGGCATTGTTAAGTCCCATGATGGAATCGTTAATATTAAACTTTAAGGTAAGTAACTCGCCATTGGCATCGCACTCAACTTGTTGCGTAAAGTCACCCTTGCTCACACCAGCCATAACGCTATTAATATCTGTGATGATCAACGCAAGGTTGTCTACGCTTGAGTTGATATCATTTTTGAGTAGCGCCAATTGCCCTTGTAAGGGTTGCTCTACACGTTTTGAAAAGTCACCATCATGAAGCGCACTCATTACCTGGCTGATGTTATTCATTGCACCCGATAAGCTCAGTACAGAGTTATTAACGCTTTCTTTAAGTTGTTTTAATGTGCCTTGTGCGATGCTTGTAACTTGTTCAGTAAAGTTACCTTGTTCTATATAAGCCATCACAGTCACGATTTCACCTATTGTGTTATCTAAAGACTTTAAAGAACCATTAATATTTTGCTTAAGTGTAGCGAGCTGGCCAAGCATCGGAGTGTTGATTTGCGTTGAAAAATTACCTTGGCTCATTTCATCAATAACATGATTAATTTCAGACATTGCTTGCTCAAGCGAGTGCGCACAGTTATTTGTTGCCTGCTTTAATGAAGATAGCTCCCCCTTACAATCAACGGTTATACGGTGATTAAATTCGCCCTCTGCCATTTTATTCATGACCATATTAGTTTGCGAAATAGAGCTCTGTAAGGCATCTAATAGGCAATTAAAAGCGCTGGCTGATGAGCCAATTTCGTCTTTAGATAGCACTGGAGAGCGAACTGAAAAATCCCCTTGGCGTTCAACATGGCGCATGGTATCAACAAGCAGTTGTACAGGGTGTGTCAGTGAGCGAGCGAATGTAAAAGCAATAAAGACCACGATGACAATACACACTATCGAGATAATCAATAAAATAGTGGTTAAGTGAGTCACAGCGGCAAATGCTTCTTGTTGATCAATCTCAGCTAGTAAGGCCCACTTTAAGCCAAGTATATTAATGGGCTGATAGGAGGAAAGTACTTTCGCACCATTATAATCAGTAATGACTTCTTGACCCACATTTCCTTGCAAAGCTTGTGTAACAGCAGCCGTTTTAACAGCGCCTGTTTCAGGAAAACGAAATGAGTTAATAACCGAGTGGTTCTTAGGATCGAGGTATGAATCTGAACGCATTAAAAAGTCAGGTCCAACAAGGTAAGTTTCACCGCTTTTACCTAAACCTGCCCGTTCAGTCATAATGACATTGAGTGCATCAATCGATATTTGAAAAACAAGTGTGCTGGTATGAACGCCTTTTTCATAAATTGGCGTGGCTATAAAGCTTGCGGGAGCATCATAAGAGGGCAAATACTGTTGATAGTCTACAAAGGTGACTTCATTTTCGGCAATGTTTTTTGCTTGTTCGTAGGCTAAGGCCAAATTACTTTTTGCAAACGGGCCTGTAGCTAAGGAGGTGGCAAAGTCTATTTCTTTATACACAGAGTAAACAACTTCAGCGGACTGGTTATCAATTATAAAGATGTCGTAAAAATCAAATCTTTGAGCAAATTTGAACAAGAAGTCATGGTGTTTCTCATGGACAACGTTGTATTGAGCATCGTTTGAAGCTCGGTGCAAATTTGCTTTCTCTCCAACTGGGTAAGGGTTTTGAACTAAATAATAGTACTGCCAATACAGCGCCTGTGTTGTTAGTTGCGAATGGATATCAAATGACTGGGACGCATTTTTATTTTCTTGTGCGTACTTCTTATTAAACGTGTTCTCATAGTACTCTGTTAGTAAAGTATATTGTGAAGAACTGAGCTGTGTTGAAGCTGTTTTATCATTAAAAGCATTAGTAAGCTCTACAGCTGCTGTATGCACAAACGAACTGTTTGATAAAAACAAAAGCTGCGACTTAATATCATTAAAATGACGTTCAATAGCACTCTTTTTTATTTCACTGACTGCCTCAAGTTGTGCGTAGGTTTGTTTGTTTAGTGCCTTAGATGAGTTTGATAATGAAAAAGCGATTACGATGGCCAAAGGAATGAGTGCAACAAGCAAAAAAGCGCTTATTAGTTTTTTTGAGAGGTCTAAATTTTTAATCGAATGACTAACCGTATTAATGTTCATTTAACGTCCCTTTATAGATAAACATAAAAACCGAATTTAGGTAACCAGTTGAGTTTAGAACAGTGTTCCTGAAAAGCGAATTTGGCTTAATAGATTTTTTAAATGTCATATAAAGGCGGCGCTATTGTCTGTTAAAATACCCTCATTAAACTTAGCTGTGGCTATTAAAATGTCTCTTATTACTCCTGTTATTCTTGCTGGTGGCATTGCTTCAAGGTTATGGCCTTTATCGCGCCAAGCAATGCCAAAGCAATTTCTGTCGTTGCTGAATGAGCATTCGTTACTACAAAATACGTTACAACGAGTGACGGGAGATGGCTTTAAGCCCGCATTATTAGTGTGCAATGAACAGCATCGATTTATTGCCAGCCATCAATGCGAAGCCATAGGTGTAACGCCTAAAGCTATTTTATTAGAGCAACAAGGTAAAAATACTGCACCTGCTATCGGGCTTGCTGCACAGTATGCATTAGCTCAGGGAATAGACTCACCTATTTTTGTGATTCCTGCGGACCATTATATCGCTAACTTTGAGCACTTAGTGCAACAGCTTCCAGATGCAATCGCAATGGCCGAACAAGGAAAGCTGGTTACTTTTTCAATCAAGCCGGATACAGCTAATTGTGGTTATGGGTATATTAAACAAGGCGCAAAAATAGCTAATTCAAATTGCTACCAAGTAGATGAGTTTAAAGAAAAACCAGATCGAGCGCTGGCACAACAGTACGTGGCAAGTGGCGAATATTCATTCAATAGTGGCATGTTTTTGTTTACGCCAAAAAGCTACCTTCGCGAACTGGAAAGGTATGCGCCAAAAATAGCACGCGCCGTTGCAGGTGCTGCTAATTTTAGCCAAGATTTAGGGTTTACAAGGGCGGATGAAGGAGCACTTAGCTCATGCCCGAGTGACTCTATTGATTATGCAATATTAGAGCGTAGCGATAGTGTAGTGGTGCTACCTTTGGCCTTAAATTGGAGTGATGTTGGTGGCTTTGATGCACTTTGGCAAAACACTAATAAAGATAGTTTAGGTAATCGTACAAGTCATGATGACGTGTTGCTTAATTGCGAAAATAATCTGATTCACAGTGAAGAAGGCCACACTGTCGCGGCTCTAGGTGTAAATAATTTAGCTGTTATTCATACCCATGACGCTACGTTAGTGGCAAATAAAAAACAATTAGAACATTTACCACAACTCCTAGCTCAGTTAGCGAATAAGCAAAGCGATAAGCTACTTAACCATCAGGCTGTTTATCGACCTTGGGGAAATTACTGTGTGTTAGTGGAAGGAAGTAGTTTTAAAGTTAAAGAAATTACTGTTAATAGTGGCGGTAGACTCTCCACTCAGCGCCATCAGCATCGTGCCGAACACTGGGTGGTAGTGTCAGGCGTTGCAGATGTAGTGATTGCAGATAAAGCGAGCGTATTAACTGCCGATCAATCTTGCTATATAGCTGCAGGTCATATACACAGTTTAGCGAATAGCCAAAATAAGCCACTAGTATTGATAGAGGTGCAAACTGGTAGCATACTGGATGAAAGTGATATTGAACGTTTTGACGATGTTTACGGTAGAAATTAATAGTTAGGTTTGACGACTCAAACCAGACCAATAACCAACCCTATAACCAGTATTACCCAGAAAATAGCGGTATCTCTAAAATGGTTGAGTAGCCAAAAGTAGAGTAACGCCAATGCACCAGCAATGGCTGTTGCAACAATGGCTGTAAGAAACCCTACACCTGACATTAAGTTAATCAATAATACTATTGCAGTGTAAATCCCTGCGCATAATTTAGGGCGTTCAGAATTAATTAGTAGCTTTAGTAAAGCGACTAAAATCAAAACTTTAAAAATGAGCACGGGTCTATCCTTAGTTATTTCACTTGTACCCATTAAACTAAAATATTAACACTTGAGCAATCGGTTTATCATAGTATGTTGATATGGTGTGCAAACATTGTAACTTAGTAGTTTGCTCAGACATGCTGAGTTTAGGTTAACTCAGCTCACTTCTCACATGCTTTAAATATTGCTCTAAACTGTCTTGCCAAAGCACAATAACATCAGATAAGGGCTCTTTAAGTGGCTTGTTATCTAATAGTCGACGTTCTATTTTTTTGAGCTCTGCACCATATCTATTAAAGCCCAGTTGCAATGCTGTGCTTGCTTGGCGATGTAGGAGTTTAATACATTGCTCTTTGTCTTCATCAAGTAGCTGTTGTGCACGAACAAGCTTGTTGCGTGCAGAAAGTACAAATTCATTATAAATGGATGACACTTCGTCATCACTAAATGAGCTTGTTAATGTTTCAGCTGCAGTTTCATCATAGAGCACATCGCTAAGCTCAACAGCGATAATAGGCGTTTGATTATTTTGAGAGTCACTTAATGCTTGGCGCAGCTTATGTTGTTTAATCGGTTTGCCTACAATGTCTTTTATACCCAAAGAGAAATATTCTTTTATTTCATCTGGGCTTAAACTGGCTGTAAACGCGAGCACGGGGGTGCGTTGGTTTTTGTGTTCTATTCCTTTAAGTGTTTTTAGCACTTCTTGACCTGTTAAATCTGGCAAATTCATGTCCAGTAAAACTACATCAAAGTGATGCTGCTTCATTAATGTAATTGCGCTTTGACCGTCTCGAGCTAGTTTAATTTTATGCTCATCATCAGCCATGAATTCAATCGCAATTTTTTGGTTTAAGTCTAAATCTTCAACTAATAAAATATCTAATCCAGTTAAATATTCTTTTGATTGATGACGTTGTTCAACCAAACTTAGTTCACCGAGTGTCAAATTAATATCAAAGCTAAATGAACTACCTTTGCCAAGTTCGCTGGTGATTTCTAAATGAGACCCTAATTTATCTAGTAATCGGCTGGTGATTGCTAAACCAAGACCAGTTCCGCCTTTTTCTTTGCCTGCACTACTTTGTACATAGGGTTCTGTAAGGTATTCAATTTCGTCAGCTTCAATACCAGGACCTGAGTCAACTACGCTAATGCGTATAGTGTGTTCAAGTTGCTGCTCTTTAACTAAATCAACGCATATTTTGACTTCGCCCTTATCTGTAAACTTTATTGCGTTACCCATAAGGTTTATGATGACTTGTCTGAGTTTTTGTTGGTCACAGTAATAGCATGCTTGCTCGGGCAAATTATAAACTAGCTCAAAGTGCAGCCGTTTTTGTTCTGCTAGGGGGCTCAGTAGTAAGCATAAATTGTGAAGCCAAGTTTTAAACTCCACGTCTTCTTCATACAAGGCTTCGTTATGCTGATCGAGGCTGGCATAATCAAGGACTTTGTCGACTAGCAGGTTGAGCGATTCAGCTGAGTTGATAATCGCTTCACAGTAGGGCTTATCGCGGGGGTCACTAGACTGGTTTAAAATCAGTTGCGCACTGCCTAATATACCGTTGAGTGGCGTGCGGATTTCGTGACTAATAGTGGATAAAAACAACCCTCTGATCTCGAGGTCTTTTTGGGCTTTTTCTGTTAATTGATTTAGGTTTTGTTCTCTTCGCTCATTACACAGCAGCGCCATCCCTGTTGCATAAAACATCGGCGCGATTACCCCGTTTATAAATAAAGTAATACTAAACCAATTGCCTGAAAGCAGCTTTGCGGTGTTTATGTCGCCCATCAATAATGTGCGCCCGCTAAAAACTAAGGTGATAATTGTCAGTATGGATATGTAGACGATACTTCCATTGGGGTAGCTTTTATAACCGTATTTAATGAATAAGTAGAGTAAAAATATGGCTTCAAGGATATGTTGTAAATCAGATAGTAAAATACGGCTGCGTAAGCTTGATTCATTGAAAGCTAGCACAATCATCATTACGGCGAAAAGAGCTGTAATAGCGCTAAAAACTTTAAAGCCAGCGCTTTTGTCAGCGAAAAATTGCCGAATAGCTAGCGCATGTATGATTGAAGAGCAAAAAAACAAGCTATTGGCGATACTGATGCTGGCTACGTTATTTAAGTATCCATGCAATGCAAAGCTACCCACGGCGGCAAACATCATCATTGGATAAAAAATATAAATTAAGGTGCCAGGGGTATTCTTACTGGTACGCCAAGTCAGGTAATTAAGCAGCGTCATAACCGCCATCATGGCTGCGCTGGCATAATACAAAGTGGCTGAATCGAGCATATTAATTCCAATACTATCGCTTTGAGCTGAGCATAAAGTCTATTTGTGTTCTTAGCAAATGCAAAAAAGGCGCTTTATGCGCCTTTTTTGGTCAATAATATTTAGCTTAACGAATTTCGTCAGGAATATTTTGCTGTGCCCATGACAGTAACTCAATTCGGTTACGACACTTTGTTTTTCTAAATGCACTATATAAATGTGTTTTCACTGTGTGTGGACTAATGCTAAGTGTTTCCGCGATTTCTTTATTTTTAGAACCATTACTCATTAATGAAATAATTGATTTTTCACGTTTGGTTAGTTTTATTGGTTCAATATCACCTTCAGTCAACTTGTGAAGTGCGTCTTTGTTAAATTGCAGCATACGGTTAAGCGCATTACACATGATATCGCGACGATACCAAAGTTGATCTTCAAGTAATAAACGAATGCCTTTCATTAATACATCAGCATTATCCGTTGTATAAAAGACACCACGAATACCACTTAATAACGCACGATTGGCAAGCTCTGGATTTTCATCTAAGTTAAATAAAACGATATCGCACTTAACGCGTAGGTTTACTAATTGTTCTTTTAATTTACCCCACGCATCTTGGCTCGATGTTTCAATAAACAATAAGCGCGTACCTTCAGGCACATCTAAAATATTTGTGCCTGTAGTAACATCAAGCCCTTGGGTTTTTAATAATGGCTCTAATACATTAATACCAATGGTATTGATTGGCTCCAGATCTAGTAACAAAAATGCTGAACTACTCATACTTACATACTCTTGAATAAAGTTAACTAATTAATCCTATCACGCAATCCACCCCTTTCGTATTAGAAATTTCCTATATAAGGGCAGGAAAAGTATATTTTTAAGATGTTATGTTTTTTATTTATTAAAAAAAAGTAACATAAAAACACCCTATCTTAATGAAATAGTTAACTATTATCAAAATTCACCTGTAGTTTTTAACCCGCACTAAAAGAGTATGAATTTTTTTTGTGTTCATTCTTTTTTGTTATCTTGATAAGGCGGCCACCCCATACTTTTGCCTGCTAACATATGTAAGTGAATATGATATACCGTTTGCCCGCCATGCTCGTTACAATTCATCACTACTCTGAAACCATCGTCGCTAAAGCCTTGTTGTTTCGCTATTTTTGCAGCAACAACATATAAGTGACCAACGATTGGTGCATCTTTTTCGGTAATATCGTTAATTGTCGCAATCGCTTTTTTCGGGATAATTAAAATGTGAAAAGGGGCTTGTGGATTTATATCTCGAAAAGCCAGTGATAGCTCATCTTCATAGATGATGTCGGCAGGAATTTCTCGGTTTATTATTTTTGTAAAGATGGTTTCATCACTCATTTTAACTCTGCTCCAATGTTTGTTATAAAGTCACTAATGACAAACTTTGCTTGCAGTGTCAAACTGAAATCAAACACAAGGAGTTAATATGTATAAATCAGTCTTTTTTGGTGGCATTGTCTCGCTGCTTTTAAGTTCAGCTGCTTTAGCTGAAACGGTTTACTTTCCAGAGGAGATCGTTCCACTACAGGTAGGTGAGAAGGTCATTGAACATTCGTTTTTTAGTCGTGTTGATGAGCTGGAGCTCAACCCCGGCACTTACTCGCTGAAACTAAAATACTCAGATTTGTACGAGCAAGGATATGACGAGCATCACGTTGTAGACTCTGAACCGTTTTGGGTATCAGTCACTATTGATCAGGGCAAAAATTACGACATTGTTTTTAATCGTGCAGATAATGCCGTAGCAGCTGAAGTGTTTGCAGAGTCACCGCAAATCAGTTTAAAAGCTAAAGGCTCATCTTTAGGTATGCCGTTACAAGCATCAATAACTGCGCCTCGCGCTCAAGTTGCACCTACTGCATCAACTAACAAACCTGCAGTAGCGAGCATGCCAGTAAGTGCACCTATATCAAAACCGGCGCCAGCTACAGCGCAGTCACCGAGTGCAGCGGCAATGTTGGATTTTTGGTGGCAACAAGCCAGTCCTGAAGAGCGTAAACGTTTTTTAAATAAAGTAACAAAATAAAAAAAGGGCGAATAAATCACCCTTTTTAATATTTATTAGTTTTTACTTTGAAAACAAATCGTCAATAGTACCTTGCGCTAGCGGGTGGTAGCCTGGACGCGCTTTGATGTATACATCATGCGCCCATTCGCGCTTGCCATTTTTAATGAGTGCTTTATATAACGGCACGATCAGTTTACGGCGGCCAATCCCTGATAAGTGCTTATCAAGCGAAGGGTAAATAGGTTGATAACCATTACCTACAGCGAGCATGTACCATGCAAAGGCACGCTCAGCATTGGTTGATTGAGTAAGATTAAATTCGCTGTCTAACTCCGTCATTTTTTCAATGCTTAAGTCACGTGGTAAGTTATTTAGAAAGTGTAACCACTCGTGCACTGTCCAGTTTGCTGTTGGCAGCTGCGCTGCGGTTGTAGAGCCCTGTAACCAAGCTTTGGTTGCAGCATCTACTTTGTCAAATGCATCTGATGTTGGGTTAGGCGCATCACTTGGTAAACCCGGCTGAAAAATCCATTCGTTTACTTTATCCATGCTAACAACACCTGGGTATTTTGTAATTAAGTTAGCTTCGATATAAGTGACAAACTGCGCTGTTGTTAACGATTTAAAAGCAAACTCGTTAAAGTAGGTTTTAACAAAGTCATCAAACTTTTCACGACCGTATTGGTTTTCAAGGTAGATTAAAAATAGCTGACCTTTGGTGTAAGGCACTGAGCTAAACGCATCATCTGGATCACGGCCATTTAGTTTTAAATTAAGGCGAGTATCAGGCGCATCAATTGTTTTAAGCTGAGCACGAAGTCCTGCTGCATCAAGTGCTTGCTCCATGACTGCACGGTCACGGCCAAATACTTCTTCCATGATACGGTTTTCAACATATGAGGTGAAACCTTCGTTAAGCCATAAATCTTCCCATGTTGCATTGGTTACTAAGTTACCAGACCAAGAGTGCGCAAGTTCATGGGCAATGAGGTTAACTAAACTCTTATCGCCAGCCACTACCGTTGGTGTGATAAATGAAAGGCGCGGGTTTTCCATGCCGCCAAATGGGAAGCTAGGTGGCAGCATAAGTAAGTCGTAACGACCCCATGCGTATTCACCATACATTTCGTTAGTTTTGTCGATCATTGCTTGAGTGTCGTTAAATTCAGCAACAGAGGCATCAAGGATCTCTGGCTCAGCAAAAATCCCTGTTTGCTTAGACATAGCTTTAAACTCTAAGTTACCTGCGCCAATCGCAATTAAGTAAGGAGAGATAGCTTGTGGCATAGTGAAGTGGTAATCACCATCTTTGTATAATGCGTCTTTGTTATCGGCGCTCATGACCGCACGAATGTCTTCAGGTGTTTGAATGCGGGCAGTATAAGTTACACGCATTGCTGGAGTGTCTTGTACGGGGATCCAACTACGGGCATGAATTGCTTGCGACTGGCTGTACATAAATGGGTGAGATTTACTTGCCGTTTGCTCAGGCGTTAACCATTGTAAGCCAGATGCTTCTGGTCGGCTGTTATAATAAATGCGTACTTTTTGTGCTTGGCTTTTAAAGTTAATCGTCAACTTAGAGCCTTTTACGTCATCGCGTTTTGCCAATGTAAAGTCTGCTTTTTTCCAGCTTCCAGCTTGCGATTGATACATCACTTTATCTATATCTAAGTCGCGCGTATCGAGCACTAAACGTGTGCTTTTAGCATTTTGCCACTCTAACGTATGCTCTACAAAACCTTCTAATTGCTTGTCGGCGAAATCGACATCTAAATCTAGGTTTAAGTGAGTTGTAATAACATCATTAAGATTAGCGTATGAGTTTTGGTCAACAGCGTTGGCCATTGCTTGCGAGCACATACCCGCCATTGCGAGGCTTAAAAAAAGAGGTGTGATTTTCATAATTACCTTGAACACAAATAAGAAGTGCAGGTTTTATATCATGATTGCAAGGCTAGGTTGAACAATTTCTGCAATCGGGTGCGCCTTTTACGATGATGGGGTAAACTAGGACGATTAGTGACAATTAACTTTTGAGGCATTTTGTGGCTCACTCTGTGCAATCTTTCCACACATTTTCATTACCGAGTCAGTGCTCAGTATTTACTGAAATTACTGAGCTCGCGCAATTACAGCAGCAATCATTTGAGAGTCCTTTTTGTATTTTGGGTGAAGGGAGTAATACTGTTTTTTTAGCTGACTACCAAGGTCAGGTGATCAAAATGGCAACTAAAGGTATTACTGCGAGCGCACGAAAGCATGACTACTTATTGGAAGTTGCTGCAGGAGAAAGCTGGCATCAGTTAGTTATTTATACCCTTGAACATGGTATGCCGGGTTTTGAAAATTTAGCATTAATACCGGGCACAGTGGGTGCAGCACCAGTACAAAATATTGGGGCGTATGGTGTTGAGCTTGCGAAATACATTGAATACGTTGAGTATTTCGATATCGCGAGTAAGCAGTTTGTAAGAATTAACAACTCAGAGTGTCAATTTGGCTATCGTGATTCTATTTTTAAACATAGCTTAAAAAATAAAGCGGTGATCACCCAAATCGGGTTTTGTTTACCAAAAAAATGGCAGCCAGAATTAAGTTATGGACCATTACAGCAGCTTGAGGATGTCAGTGCGAAAAGCATTTTTGAGCAAGTGATAAAAACGCGTAACAGTAAATTACCCAACCCTTATGAGCTGGCGAATGCGGGCAGCTTTTTTAAAAATCCAATAATAACTAACTCCCAGTTACACGCATTGCTGAAAGCGCACCCGCAATTACCACATTATATCTATGACACCGAGCACCACAAAGTTGCAGCAGGGTGGTTGATTGAGCAGGCTGGTTTAAAAGGGTATCGAATAGCGGGTATTGAAGTGCATCAACAACAAGCCCTAGTGTTAGTTAATCATGGAAGTAGTACTGGGGCTGATTTGATTGCCATGGTGCAACATATTCAAAAGCAAGTGTGGCAGTGTTATCAAATACGTTTACAACATGAAGTACGCTTGATAGCAAGTGGCGGTGAATGTCATATTGATTTAGAGGAAACGTCATGAAAGCGCCTGATGGAAATAGGTTAGCAATTTTAAATGCGTTAAATAGCAGTGGTTTTATCTCAGGGCAGCTACTGGGAGAGCAACTAGGTATTAGTCGCGCTGCTGTGAGTAAACATATACAAAGCTTACAAGAGATGGGCCTCGATATTTTTAAAGTGAATGGCAAAGGTTATAGCTTGAATAATGCAGTTGGTTTACTAGAGCAAAGTAAGATTCAACATTATTACCGGGCCCTAGGTGCCGACACTGCGCAAATAGAGGTGCAACCTATTATCGACTCGACCAACAGCGAGTTAATGCGCCGTATAGCGGCAAAGCAACAGTTAGACTCTGGCACTGTGATTGTAGCCGAAATGCAGCAAGCTGGTCGTGGTCGCAGAGGCCGTGTGTGGCAGTCGCCATTTGGTGCAAACCTTTATTATAGCTATTATTGGCGTTTAGATGATGGCCTTCAAGCGGCAATGGGTATGTCAATTGCGGTAGGGCTTGCTGTTTACGATACCTTAAAAGCACTTTACCAATTAGATATAGAGCTAAAATGGCCAAATGACATTTATCTTAATAAAGAAAAATTAGCTGGGGTATTGGTTGAACTTGATGGTCAACCTCAAGGTCCATGTCAGCTCGTTATTGGCATAGGCATAAATTTACAAATGCCGCAAAGCGTAAGTCAGCAAATAGATCAAGCGTGGACGGATTTGAGCCAACACACCTCGCAGTTAGATAAAAACAAACTTGTTGCTCACCTTACTTACCATCTTGAGCAGCGCTTAGCACAATACAGTGAAACAGGCCTGCAAAACATGTATCAGCAATGGAATACCCTTGATGCATTTGCAGGGCAATGTGTTGAGCTGAACACAGGGCATAGAAGTTGGCGCGGTATTTGTGAAGGAATAGATATGCAAGGTGGAATTCGTATACGTCAAGACGGCGAAGCAAAAAGTTACTTTGGTGGTGAAATCTCCTTGCGTAAGGTACAGCAATGAGGTTGTTGATAGATGTAGGTAATACCGCATTAAAAGCCGCGCACTATGATGGGAAGAATATTGCAACTTGTGATTTAAGCAAATTGCCATGGCAGCAAGTCACTGAAGTGGTGTATGCCTGTGTCGGTAAAAGTGAGCAGTTAGACGCGCAATTAGCGCAGGCAGCTGTATTGAATATTCCTTGTTATGAAGCAGTGGTTAGTAAGCAGCTCCAAAACCTACATTGTGCCTACGAACACTATCAAAACTTAGGTATCGATCGCTGGTTAGCGATTATTGCAGCTTATATGTTATGGCCAAAACAAGACTGCATCATAGTTGATACGGGCACAGCAACCACTATTGATGTATTAGATGCAGGCGGACAACACTTAGGAGGGTGGATAATACCTGGGCTTGATTTAATGACCCGTTCGTTAACGCAAAATACTCAACGCGTGTTTGATGATGAAACAACACAATTTAGCAATGAGCTTGGTATCAACACCCCAAACGGACTAAAAAATGGCGCCCTTGTGGCAACAATCGGTGCGGTTGAGCAAGCAAAGCTGCATCTGAGTAATAAAAATCCTCAATTAATATTTGCGGGTGGCTATGGGAAGTTGCTTCAGGCGCAATTTCCAACTGCTGTTTTTGCACCTCAATTAGTTATGCAGGGTTTAAACTATTGGCGAGAATTGTGTGAAAAGTAACAAAACAGCGCTTGTTTGCATGATTTGTGAGCATTTGAGTTAAAAAGTTACACTTTTTTCAAATTTATTGTTGCATCCCAATACGCCTTACTCTAATATCTCGCCCCGTACTAAAGCAGTGCCGACTTAGCTCAGCTGGTAGAGCAACTGACTTGTAATCAGTAGGTCAACCGTTCGACTCGGTTAGTCGGCACCACTTTCCTTTTACCGGAAGTGCTTAGTAAAGAATTATCGTGGAGGGGTTCCCGAGCGGCCAAAGGGATCAGACTGTAAATCTGACGGCTCAGCCTTCGCTGGTTCGAATCCAGCTCCCTCCACCACTTTATTCTTGACGGTTAGAGGTAGATTAAGAACAGGTTCCTAACGCGGGCATCGTATAATGGCTATTACCTCAGCCTTCCAAGCTGATGATGCGGGTTCGATTCCCGCTGCCCGCTCCAGTTTATGGTGTTGCTGATATAGCTCAGTTGGTAGAGCGCACCCTTGGTAAGGGTGAGGTCGGCAGTTCAAATCTGCCTATCAGCACCAGTCATACGAATCTTCTTGATTACTTCCTTTATCTGTCAGAAAATACTATTTGAAATTTGAAAAATTTAATTTAATCTACTTGCTGGTGGATTATTTTCATATGTAATCTAGATAAACAAAACTGATAGGTTCCGTCATGGCAAAAGAAAAGTTTGAACGCGTAAAACCGCACGTAAACGTTGGTACAATCGGCCACGTTGACCACGGTAAAACTACCCTAACTGCAGCAATCACTAACGTACTTGCAAAAGTATATGGTGGTGTAGCTAAAGACTTCGCATCAATCGATAACGCTCCAGAAGAGCGCGAGCGTGGTATCACAATCTCAACTTCACACGTTGAGTACGATACACCTACTCGTCACTACGCACACGTAGACTGTCCTGGACACGCCGATTATGTTAAAAACATGATCACTGGTGCTGCTCAAATGGACGGCGCTATCCTAGTTGTTGCTGCAACTGACGGCCCTATGCCACAAACT
>NZ_JBHNYL010000022.1:0-35140 GCF_054960735.1 Pseudoalteromonas sp. RWi3 | reverse complement strand
TAGCACCTAGCACCTAGCACCTAGCACCTAGCACCTAGCACCTAGCACCTAGCACCTAACTAGTTGCCCCAAGGGTTACTTGCGTTTGAACGTTGCTTGCGTGTTCGAGCGCGGTCTTTCGCTTCTTTTTTTGCCTGTATTCGCTTAGCATCACTAAAGCTTAGTTCACACGGTTCACCTGGTTTGTGATCTTCTGGAATTACACGATCACGAGGTGGAAGCTGATACTGAACATCATCAGGTTTAGGTAAGTTTTTTAAACGGTAAAGGTAAAAGTTTTCTACTTTGTCTTGCGCCCATTGAGTCTTACGTAAAAATTTTACCGCAGACTTAAGGTCTGGATTATTTTTAAAGCAATTCAGCTGCAAATAAGCATTTAATAATTCCCAGCCGTATTGATCAACTAGTTCAGATACAACCTGCTCAAGTTTAACGCCTTGCAACGGGTTATTACCGAATAATTCTTCGTTACTCATGGTCACTCTCATTTCAATTTCTAATAGCGCAATTATAATTTTTAAATCAGTAATTAGATAGTGAAAACTCTAAGATAAAGCTGTCATTTATCTAACAGCTCTATATAAATGAGCATTAAAGTTTTTGGCAATTGACCACAACACGTCCTCTTACTTTACCTGCCATTAGCTCATCTGCAGATTTGATCACATCATTTAAGCTTATTTCATTGCTTATGGTGTCAAGGTGTTCTGCGCTGACTAAAGAACTGAGTCTATTCCACGCCTCTATTCGGTCAGCTTTAGGGCGCATTACACTGTCAATGCCTATCAGCGAAACCCCGCGTAAAATAAAAGGGGCAACTGAAGCTGGTAAATCCATTCCTTGGGCAAGACCACAGGCAGTTACAACACCGCCGTATTTTAAAGATGCGCAAATATTAGCGAGGGTATGACTACCCACAGAATCTATTGCAGCTGCAAAGCGCTCTTTAGCCAACGGTTTTCCTGGACTTGAAAACTCGTCCCTATGGATGATTTGTTTAGCGCCAAGGTTTGTTAAATAGTCTGATTGCTCTGGGCGACCGGTTACTGCAACAACATTAAAACCTAGTTTATTGAGTAAATAAATAGCAAAGCTGCCAACACCGCCATTAGCACCTGTAACCAAAATATCACCTGATTCGGGTGTGATACCTTGTTTTTCCAGTGCAATAACACTAAGCATTGCTGTATAGCCTGCAGTGCCTATTTGCATAGTTTGTTTTGCTGTTAATCCTGCAGGAATGGCAATTAACCAATCAGCACTTAAACATGCTTTTTGAGCAAGCCCGCCCCAATGTTTTTCACCCACACCAAAACCATTTAAAATTACGGTGTCGCCGGGTTGAAACTCACCTGTCTTACAGCTAGATACTTCGCCTACAAGATCGATCCCCGGGACCATAGGGAAATTTCGAACTACAGGGCCTTTGCCTGTTATTGCAAGCCCATCTTTATAATTAAGTGTGCTGTACAATACATTTATGCTCACATCGTTATCAGGTAACGAGTTAGTGTCTATAGAGTCACACTTAGCAGAGTAGGGAATATCATCAGATTTATTGATAACAATAGCTTTGAATAAATTTTCCATTACTAATCCTTTTAGACCGATCGTCTTTTAATTGGTAAAAAAAGGCGCTACCTAAGTAGCGCACGTAAAAACATTTCTGTGTAAAGCAATAATGGCTGCGAATTTTTAACAAGTTTAGCCCGCATAACCGCACCTTCCCAGCCAACCCAAAAAAATTCGCTCATTTGAGCTGCATCAATATGTTTACTGACTAACTTGTGCTCTTGTGCACCTTCAATACACTGTTGTACTTGTAGCTGCCACTGTTGATAGCTAAGTAATAGTTTAGTTTTAAATTCTTCAGATAAATGATTGAGCTCTTGGTTTAAATTACCAATTAAACAACCCCGACTGAAGTTATATTTTTGCATACCCGTTGAGGCACTTTGAGTAAAATTTATTAAGCGTTCTAAATGAGGCACATCATCTTGCTTTAAATATCGATTTAATTTGGCAACAAAATAATCATTGTATGCGTCTATTACAGTTAAGCCAAAATCATCCTTACTTTTAAAGTAGTGATAAAAAGAACCTTTAGGTACGCCTACTTTTTTTAAAATAGTGTCTATACCTGTGGCACTGAAGCCAAATTCTGTTAATGTTTCAAGCCCTGTAGCTATAAGTAGTGCTTTGGTATCTGCATTACTTCGGATTACTTTTGGTGGCCGACCACGTCTAGGTGGATTTTGCTCATTTATTTGCATACCCCATATTAGACCGATCGTATTTAAAAATACAAGTGTTTTGTATGTTATTTACACATTTTTTCGAATCATAGTTTATGAAAGTATAAATCCTTAATTATTAGTTGTTTGTAATAAACTTGTCATAATTACAATTTATTGATGAACTTTAGTTCAATAAAGATAGTCACATTATAGGCAGGAGACTGCGTTTAACGATTAGATAGTCGTAATTTTTTTATATAAATATTGAATGTAATTTTGTGGTTTGACCACTTTGCTTTTATAAATGTTAATTCATTTTCGCATCAGCAGCTTAGTTAAAGTCAATTTATTTAATTGCTTTTATGATTTGAATTTAACACTTTTATTAACTATTCATTAATTGTAGATGTCATTAGCACTACAAATTTATAAATATAAAAGGTGAGGATTTACCTATGAAGAGACAGAAAAGAGATCGGTTAGAAAGAGCTCATTCTCAAGGTTTTAAAGCAGGTTTGGCAGGACGTTCAAAAGATATTTGCCCTTATCAACAAGTAGACCCTAAATCAGAATGGTTAGGTGGTTGGCGTGAAGCGATAGAAAATCGCAACATGTATAAAACATAATTTTATATACGAATTTTAAGCAAAAACGCCCTCGAATGAGGGCGTTTTTGTTGTTACATTTTAATCGAATTAGAATGCACTCGTATCTTGGAATAAGCCTACTTTTAAGTCTTTTGCTTCATATATAACTCGACCATCAACTTCTACAGTTCCATCAGCCATGCCCATAAATAATTTACGCTTGATTACACGCTTCATATCTAAACGGTAAGTTACTTTTTTAGCTGTTGGCAGAATTTGTCCTGTGAATTTTACTTCACCTACACCTAGTGCTCGGCCTAAACCTGGACCACCAGACCAACCAAGGAAAAAGCCGACAAGCTGCCACATTGCATCTAAGCCAAGGCAGCCAGGCATAACAGGGTCACCCTTAAAGTGACAATCAAAAAACCAAAGGTTTGGGTCAATATCGAGTTCAGCAACGATTTGACCTTTGCCATGTTCGCCACCATCATCAGTGATTGAGATGATACGATCCATCATTAACATGTTATCACTTGGTAAACGGCAATTGCCTTCACCGAACATTTCACCTTGACCACACAGGATCAACTCTTCTTTTGTATAGTTATTTTTAGGTTCCATAACACTTTTTCGTCGCTTAGAAATTGCAGAGTACTTTAGCGTACACTTGTACGCCAAACAACTCTGAGCAGTTAAAAAAATAATATTTCTGCATGAAATATCACCGGTTAGGTAAAGAACATGCTAATTGTGCGATTAGATCGCGCAATTACGAGTAAAAATCATTATAATCACTTTGATTTTTTAACCATATTAAAGGAAGTTTATGATCCTTTTTGTTAACGCACTTACCGTAATTGATTTTTCTTACTTGTGTAATAAACGAGGCGCAGTTGGCGAAAGCTGGATTGTTGATTTAACGCTTCATGGCAAGCTTAATAAAGAGTCTATGGTTCTTGATTTTGGTCTTGTAAAAAAACAAATCAAAGGCATTATTGATGAATGTATAGATCATAAATTAGCAATACCTTCACAAATAAATGGTGAGGTTGTATCTCATGGAGATTACAAAACGCTTGATTGTACATTTGGTGATAATTATCATTTAGCTATGAGTGCACCTAATCAGGCATATTGTTTAATTGATTCCCCCGTAATTGATGAGCAAGCAGTAATAGAATTTTTAACTGCTACTATCATGCCGCAGCTACCAAGCAATATTGATAAAATTGAAATCGAATTAAAGCCTGAACACAGTAAAAGCTTTTACTACCATTACAGTCATGGACTTAAAAAGCATGATGGTAATTGCCAGCGTATTATACATGGCCATCGTTCTCAGTTAGGCGTCTCTTTAGATGGAATGGCTATGCCTAGTATTCAAAAGCAGTGGGCAGACAAATGGCAAGATATTTATTTAGCTACTGCTGAGGATAAAATTAACTCGTCACAATTAAAACATGTTAAAGCGAAAGAGTCTGACCTTTGCTTTGCGTATAGCGCAGCGCAAGGTTATTTTGAAATGGCCATAAGTAAGGACCGCTGTGATATTTTACCAGTAGATACCACTGTTGAATGCATTGCAGCTTATTTAGCACAGCAGATTAAGTCTGAATACTGTGACTCTAACGTTAAGGTGACGGCTTATGAAGGGGTTGCTAAGGGGTCAATTTGTTATGCATAAAATGATTTTTGCCTGTGTACTAACCTCATTGAGCGTTTTTGCACACGGCGTTGAACTCAAAGGTAATCTCACACAAGGTGGTTTAGTCACTGGTAAGCTTGATGGCGTAAAATCAGTAATTTTTAATGGCGAAAAGTTAAAAACCACGGCTGATGGTACATTTGTTTTCGGCTTTGGTCGTGATTCTAAGCTTAATCATGAATTAACGTGGGTAGACAAAGCAGGCAAAAAACATAAGCAGTCATTGCTTATAACTAAACGCGACTACGATATTGATAAAATTACCGGTGTTGCTAAAAAATATGTATCGCCACCTAAAGAAGTCAGTGAGCGTATCAGTCGTGAAGCGGTTGCTGTTAGAAACGCACGTAAAGTTGACTCAGATTTAACGTACTTTCTAGACCCTGTTTATAAACCTGCCCAAGGGCGAATTTCAGGTGTGTATGGCAGTCAACGTTACTTTAATGGTGAGCCGCGTCGTCCTCACTTTGGTTTAGACATTGCCAATAAAACAGGTAGCCCTGTGTATGCACCAGTTAGCGGAACGGTCGTTTTTGCTGATAATGATTTATATTACTCTGGTGGAACACTTATTCTAGATCACGGTCATAGTGTTACCTCAACCTATATCCATTTAAGCAAATTAGATGTAAAAGTGGGTGATGAGATAAAACGCGGTGAAAAAATTGCTGAAATAGGTGCTACAGGGCGAGTAACTGGCCCTCATTTAGATTGGCGATTTAACTGGAAAGGCGAGCGCCTGGATCCTGCACTTATGATGATAGACACCTTAGCGAAGAAAAAGTAGAGAACATGACAACTGAAGTTAACCGCGATGAAATCATTGCACAACGAATAATAGAATCAACTACCTCTGTGACAAAAACCGTTTTTCCAGGTCGCACAAATCACCACAATACATTGTTTGGTGGTGACGCTCTAGCTTGGATGGATGAAGTTGCGTTTATCGCAGCAACACGCTTTTGCCGTAAACCCCTAGTAACTATTTCATCTGATAGAGTTGATTTTAAAGAGGCAATTCCTGCAGGCACGTTTGCAGAACTTATCTCTAAAGTAGTGCATGTTGGTAATACTAGTTTACGTGTTGATGTAGAAATATTCTTAGAAACAATGCATAAAGATGACAAGCATTCTGCCATTACAGGCAGCTTTACTTTCGTTGCTGTTGATGATAATCACAGACCAACACCAGTAGTGTGCGATAAAATGATTTACGGTTTTTAAGTTTAGAAGAAATCTAACTATCTAATAGCACTCGCAGAGAGTGCTATTATTACCTATGGAAAAGAACACATCATACTTTTTGTTGTAATTAGCTAAACTTTGCAGTAAATATATAGATATAAAATTATAGTAATCAGTAAAAAACAATTTTTACTGATCAATTATTTATAAAACCATGGCTGCTATCCAACCAAAGGTTAGCAAAGGGAGGTTAAAGTGAATAAAGGTTGGCACAACAGAGTCCCAAATATGATCGTGTTGGCCGTCTGCATTTAAACCAGAGGTTGGGCCTAATGTTGAATCTGAAGCCGGGGAGCCTGCATCACCTAAAGCACCTGCCGTACCAACAAGAGCAGCAGTTGCCATAACAGAAAAGTTTAACTCTAAACACAATGGGACGAAAAGGGTAGCTATTATTGGCACGGTTGAAAATGAACTACCAATTCCCATGGTGATCATTAAGCCTACTAATAAGATTAATGCTGCAGCCAAAGGTTGATTGCCTTCAATAACACCAGCGGCACTTTGCACTAAAGACGCAACGTCATCAGTCGCTTTCATAACCGAAGCAAACCCTTGAGCTGCAATCATAATAAAGCCAATCATTGCCATCATAGCAACACCTTTGCTAAATACGTCGTTATTTTGCTCCCATTTAACAATACCAAATAAGCTAAATATCATTACACCAACAAGGCCGCCTAATATCATCGAGCCACTTACATTCTGAGCTATTAATGACGTTAATACCGCAGTGATACCAACCAACAATACTTTTTTTGGCTGCTGAACAGTTACGTTGATTGTTTGTTCTTCTAATTCATTTGTTTTATATATGCGGCGTTTTCTGTAGCTAATAAATACCGCTATCAAGAGCCCGATAAACATGCCAATTGCAGGTATTATCATGGCTATGGGGACTTGCGTATTAATAATTACTAGTCCATTTTCGACCAAATTTTTATGTAATATTGAATATAAATAAATTCCGCCAAACCCGTATGGTAGCACCATATAAGAGGTTGCAAGGCCAAACGTTAAAATACAGGCTATGGCTCTACGGTCTAACCGCAGCTTATTAAATACAATTAATAATGGCGGGATCAAAATTGGAATAAAAGCAATATGCACTGGGATAAGATTCTGCGACGATATAGCACATACTAATATTATCGATAATATAAAGTAGCTAAGCGCGCTTTCGCCTTTCTCTGAATTGTTCACTTGTGATAATAGTTTCGCAGCGAGAATCCTGGTAAGACCTGATTTTGAAATCGCAACAGCAAACGCACCCAGCATGGCATAACTAAGGGCGATTTCTGCGCCGCCGGATAAACCCGCATTAAATGCATTCAATGTTTCTGTTAAGCCAAGCCCAGCGCTTAACCCCGCAACCAACGCGCTTAGTGTCATAGCAACAATAACATTTACACGAGCCAACGTTAGCCCAAGCATTAATAAAACACCAATTACAACTGCGTTCATAGAGATCTCTTAGCTTTTGTTTTAATTGATTTTACCAGATCATAGCTGTGATTTTTACGTTGCTGAGTAAATTCATCACCTTTATATCGCACATCGCTGTATAACTGAGCAAACTGCAGGAAAAGTGAACCTTTCTCAGCAAAGTATTCACTCGCTTGATTAAGATATTGTAGTGGAGTCTGGCTAACACTGTGGTTAAAACCATTTTTAGTGCACCAATGCTGAATTTCTTTATAGTGCTTAGCAAGCAGATGCTCATTCAGTATTGCTTTTTTAGGCCAATTTAAATAAACAAAATAGTTAATAAAAATAGTGATGATAGTTAAAATAACGAATAAAGAAATTTTCCATAGTTGGCTGTTACCAAACAGACTATTTAAAAATGAACTCTGTTTTTGTTGATCAAAGCCAAGCACCCAGTTTGTCCATTTATAATCTAAATTTTCTAAATTTAATCGCAGCCAATTAAAGCCTGGTATTTGATTGAATCTTAGTAAGCTAAATTCTAAGTTGCTTGTAAATTCACTATTAAGAGATTGCATCTGTGAAAGTGAACCGCTCAAACGTTCAGGGGAAACAACAGCGGTTGCATCAAAAATTTGCCAGCCTTTACCTTTTATAAATACCTCAACCCAAGCGTGAGCATCATATTGATAAACACTTAGATATTCATCTTGTTCATTTAACTCTCCGCCTAAATAACCAGATACCACTCTGGCAGGAATACCTACAGTTCTAAACATAAACGCTGCAGCACTGGCATAATGGCCACAAAATCCCCGTTTATTATTAAACATAAATTCATCGATAGTGTTATCACCTGTCATAGGCTCTGGTGTAAGGGTATAAGCAAAACCCTTATTTAAAAAATAATCTGTTAAGGCGGTTACAAATGCGCTGTCGTTGTTATGTTTTTTATATAAAGACAACGCAAATTGTTGAGATTGCATATTTGTTTGTTCAGAATTTCGAATTGTTAAATTTTGATAGCGATTAATTTCGTTTAATTGTGGATCATTAAAGGTCGAACTTTTTACCTCGTAATTTATAGTATTACTTAAGTAACGCTTGCGAATCAGTAAACCTTGCTCAGTAGTTTTTACATCAGAGTTTGGTGAATATGCTTGGCCTATGCCATATAGCCAAGGCTTTGAAGAGGGCTCGGCAATAATTGTGTATTGTGAATTAAATTTGTTCGTATCGTTTGCAGACGTTTTATTACGTTGTTGGCTTTTTAATAAATCCGATACTAACCAAGTAGAACCATCAAATTCATCATGAATTATAGCTCGCCAGTAGTATGGTGATGCAGGGGGGTTATTTGTACTTAATTTCGCTCTAAAAACAAGCTCGTCTGAACGAGAAAGTTTTGCAATATTAAAAGGGTTAACACTTTCAGATAACCCGGTTTTAGCAAGTTTTGGCCCTGGTAGTTGCCAAAAAGCGGGGAGTTTTGGTAAAAATAACAATAAGAAAACAGCCACAGGTAAAGCAAGTAATAACATTTTACCGCTTTGCTTAGAGGCAACTTTTAAACTATGTTTATTTTCTATAAGTGCAAGCGCGGCAAAGTTAAACACATATAAAATGCTCACACATAATGTTGCAACAATTGACTGCGAAAATAGATAGACAGTTGATAAACTAAAAAAACTCAGTAAAACAATCGTTTGATAATGCTTTTTGGACTTGGCTTGTAACAATTTAAACAGGCTAGACAAAATAAGCATGGCAACAAACAAAGTCACTGTATCACCGAATCCGATATCGTAAAATAACAGTACGAGTGAAATACCAGCCAAAATATTTGCGAATAATGTGCTTGGTTTAGGCTTATTCATTAAGGTGATTACAAAATTCCACACACATAAAAAAGACAATAATGCAGTAAATACAGGGGTCAGTTCAGACATGATAAATAAAACAACCATGCCATAAATTATTGACAAATTAAGGTTTATTGATTTTTCGTTATGGATTTTTTGCATCTTGGCTCTCAGCACTCAAGTTAAAACGACTCAATGCAGTTAAACATGCAGTAAAGTGTTCGGGGCCTTTAGCCATGGGATAAAGCTGGTTATTTAATTTAAGTGCAAAACCATGATCGTGTAAATGAGCTTGGGTGATCAAAAAGCTTAGATGGCTTAATCTTGTTTCGGCATTACCTTGTAATTGAGAATAATCGTAGGTCATCGGTGTTGAGGCAAAGTTAACAAACTCTTTCACCATCAATTGCTGTGTTTTTGCATAATGTTTCCACGATACTCTTTGCAACCCCATACCATGTTGATGGTCAACTAAGGTATCAAATTCATCAATTCCATTGCCACGTTTTAAATTGCCGTTGTCGTTTTGTACATCATTCATAAAGTTATTATTTTTATTCGGATTAACTTGCTTAGGGTATACAAAAACAGTTTCTTCGATTTGCATGTAACTCCAAACAGAAACTAAACCAAATGGATACTGGCTTAATAATTTTATTCGTTCTAACGGATAACTACCTCTGTTTTTATAAGGCAATGATATTGTAATGTTTGTCTTATCTTTTATGTCATTTAGGTGATGCAATAATTTATTTTGATAAATAAATTGGAGTGACTGACATAATTTATCTGTTGAAATATCAAAAACTAAGCGCGGTGAAATAGGGGAGTAGTCACTATATTTTGCTTTAAAGTGAATAGTTAAACCTTTAACATTGGAATAGCCAACCAAAATAGCCATTACCAAAACAACAAGCATTAAATAAGCCATAGCCAAGATTAGGTTGTTTTGATAATTAATCCCTAATATAAAATTCAATACTGCGACAAATAAAAAACCGCAGCCCATTTTTGAAGGAAGAACATAAATCGTATTATGTTTTAGAGTAAGTGAATTGCCGGTATGTTTATTTTTTAGCAGCTTAGTAAAGAGTGCTTTTTTAAAGTTAGTAAATAAAAAACCACTACTTTTATTTTTTATTATTTTTGCAAATAGCATATTTTACAAGGGCACAGGAACAGCGTTTAGTAACTGTTTTATTTGTAATTCGCTTGTTTGCTCATCAATTCCTAATCGATGAGCTGCCACGCTTTTAAACACAGTTTGCACATCATCGGGAATTACAAAGTCTCTACCTTCAATATAAGCCCAGGCCTGTGCAGCTTTACCCAATGCAACACTTGCTCTTGGCGACAACGGATTAGTAAAAACACCGCTCTGTCGGGTGTAAGATACAAGTTCAATAATATAATCAATGATGGGAACTGCAATAGTCATTTTTGAAATTTCAGATTGTATATCAATTAGTTGAGAAGAGTTTATCCGTTTAGGAAGCGCATCATAATCACGATTATTAACACCTAAAATTAGCTTTCTTTCTGCTTCCTTTGGGGGAAAACCTAAACTTATTCGCATCATAAAACGGTCTAATTGTGACTCAGGTAGAGGGTAAGTACCTGCTTGATATAAAGGGTTTTGTGTAGCAATAACGAAAAATGGTGTTGGTAGGGGGTATATATCACCATCCATCGATACTTGTTTTTCTTCCATTGCCTCTAACAGTGCACTTTGCGTTTTTGGTCCAGCACGGTTTATTTCATCGGCTAACACAACTTGACTAAAAACGGGCCCTTTATGAAATGTAAAGGTGTGCTCATTTGAGTTAAAAATACTGGCACCTAAAATATCCGATGGCAGTAAGTCACTGGTGAATTGAACTCGCTGATAAGACAAACCTAAAACAGATGCAAGTGCATGAGATAGGGTGGTTTTTCCCATGCCAGGTAAGTCTTCAATCAGTAAATGGCCTTGACTAAATAAGCACGTTAAGGCGAGTTTAATTTGTGTTTTTTTACCAAATATAACCTGTGATAAATCATCAATAATATCTGTGACTGTAGAATGCATAGTAACCTTAAAAATGTTCGACTATTTCTAATCGCTTCATTACTGTATCAACTTTTTTCGCGTTAAAAGGCTTGGCAATAAAGCCTTTAGCACCGAGCTCCCAAGTATTTTGTACATTCTCTAAACTATTATGTCCGGAGCACATTACAACATGGGTATGTGGGTAATTATCATTCAGATATTCGAGAATTTCAGTACCATCTGTATCAGGTAACTCTATATCAAGAAAGATGACATTAGGGGATTTTTCTTTGATTAGCGATTTTGCAGATTCAAAATCACGGCTTTCTAAAATATCTTCAAAACCTAGCTCAGTTAAGATTTGATTCAAGTAGTCACGAATATCTTGAACATCATCAATAATCAAAATAGGTTCTAACGGGCGCACAAATTCCATGTTGTTTACTTCTTGTGATACAGCTTAAATTGTAATTTAATACTAAGCTAAGCGATAATGAAGCTCAAGAAAGATACTGTAATAAAACCAACTATTTGAAATAAATCATCAAAATGTCCGATACCGTCTAGTATTGGACATAGTGCGTGTGGAAGTAAGGGGGAATCATAAATATACATTGCTATACATTAATAACCTATAATTTATATTATGTTAAATAAGATAATTAAATACAAATTAGCTATCAGTACAGCCCTCTTTTAGAACTTTAAATCGCTTAATCAGTTACCTGGAAAATATTGATAAAAGCTCATCTACTTCTTCTGTTATTTCATGCTTTTTAAAAACGCTTTCAAACTTAGTTAAACAATATTTATTATTAATGATCCCTGTCATTACACCTGTTTTATTCTCTACTAGTGCATGAACACTTAAACTACCCAGCCCAATTGCCAGCATGCGATCATTTGCAGTCGGATTACCACCACGTTGTAAATGGCCAAGTTTTGTTAATCGAACATCGATAAGTGGATTTATTGATTTTATTTTATTACAAACTAAATCAGTTCCAGTTTCATCTCCCTCAGCAACGACAACGATAAATGCATGTTCACTGTGATAACTTTTGATCTTAGCGAGTAAACGCAAAATATCATTTTTACTTTCTGGGATTAAAATTGAATCTGCACCAGACGTTAATCCAGAGTATGCAGCAATATAACCTGAGTCTCTGCCCATAACTTCAATTACAAATACACGATTATGTGACTCTGCTGTATCTCTTATTTTATCAATACACTGCATTGATGTGTTGACCGCGGTATCAAACCCAAGCGTATAATCAGTGCCTGCTAAGTCATTATCAATTGTTCCAGGAATACCAATGCATTGAATGTCACATAACTGCATTAACCACATAGCGCCTTTAAAACTTCCATCACCACCAATAATAATTAGCGCATCAATTTCGTTGTCATTAATAGTATTAATAGCGCTTTGTCGGCCTTGTTCTGTTTTAAAAGCTTCACAACGAGCTGTTTTTAAAATTGTGCCACCCAAGTGCATTGTTGCTTGTAACGTTTCAAGATCTAAAGAAATTAAATCATTGTTGATCAGCCCCTCAAAGCCCTTGCGAATGCCAGTTACTTTAATATTAAATTGTTGAGCTGTTTTTACAACTGCATATAGCGCTGTATTCATACCGGGTGCGTCACCACCCGAGGTTAAAATACCGATATGATTTATCATAAAATGATCCACGCTTTTAAAGTGAGTATCATATATTTTAGATAAGATTTAACACTGAGTGTAAAAAATCAATGCTACATTTGATCTTGTTATAACTTTGATCAATTAAAGACAAAAGTCTAACTTAATTTATCGCTAATAAGTCATTATGTTTGTGGGTAGTCAATCTTTCAGTAAACAGCTCTTTTGTATGCAAAAGCTCTTCGTTTGATAAACTAATATATACCATGGGAGCCGATTGATTTTGAGCGAGTGACTTAAGCTGTTCATACTCAAGCATATTTATGACTCTATCATCAAAAAAGCTTTTTGTTTGGTTATAGAACGTACGGTTATTGTATGCATCCATTTGCCAAATTATAGACTGATACATACTGCTGGATATTTCACGCACATTTTTATTAGATTGAAGTACTTTATATTCTGAATAGATAAAGCTACTCAAAACCCCTATTCCAATCAAAGACACAGTTGTTAAAGCCGTCATTAATTTCATGGTCATCTCCTTATCCCATTATTTAAATAGTCATTAAACTTTCAAATACTAATAATTTGATCAAGCAGCTATGCTTTGTTTAATAATTATAATAGGATTAAATGAATGTGACCTTTATTTGCAGAATATAAGTTGATTGCTCGATTTATTTAATGAATAGTATTGAGGAATTAGGCTGTTAAAATAATTTAATAGCCTATTTAACATAACTTACTTGGGGCAGTTTCTAATGCAGCGCAGCGGTAAATGGAATTTTTTTACAAATATTAGCTTCTGCTATTAAAATTTCCTCTAATCGCACGTCTACCTCTGCTTTGTCAAAGTATTCATACGCAAGCTCAACAAATAAATTCTTGTGTTTTTCCTCTGACTTCGCAATAGCCACATAGAATTCTTTTTCTTTTCCCTCAGGTAATGCTTTAGCAACTAAAGAAAAACGTTCATGCCCCCTCGCCTCTATTACTGCGCCAACAAGCAATCTATCCATTAAAAATTCATCACGACCATTTCTAAAAACAGCACGAATTTGCTTAACATAAGGGTCTTTTTGGTCGTTACCTAAATTTACGTCACGGTCAATTAGAAGCTTCAAAACTTGCTTAAAATGTATCATTTCTTCCAGAGCTAAATCTGTCATTGCTTTAACAAGCTTACGGCGATCTGGGTAATGCGATAACATAGACATAGCCATGCCCGATGCTTTTTTTTCAGCAGCAGCATGATCTTGTAAAAAGGTATCAAAATCGGCTAGTACAGCCTCAGTCCATGAAAACGGAGTATGGTATTTTAATTCAAACATGGTATAACTTACTTTAAATTCAATAGCGCAATTTTACCGTAATCAATCGATAAAATCTTGTAGCAGCACAAAGTTAATATACAACCTTATCTATTTTTCCATTTGCTGTAGAGTCAATTTTAAGCGGATGCTTAATTTTATTCCAAGCTGTTACTTTTCCGCCTATGTTCATTTTTTCAAAGTCGCTTAAGCCTTCTGGGACTGAGCAATTTAAAAAAGTGCATAGTTGCTCAAAGCTCTCTTTTTTACTTATATTAATAGATAAAAAATCATTCTCTCTATTTTTAAAATAGCTTTGGGCTTGTTCAAAATGCTGCAAGTATTGCTCTTTAAAATAGATATCGCAGGCCATATTTTGTACAGATAAGTTTTTAAATGTATTTAAGTAACAGCGCTTAATATGAGGGTTGAAACCACCATCTTCTCGTGTCAGGTTATTATACATTCTTTGCAATAGTTGACGTATAGAAGGCACCCACAACTCAATTTCTCGCTCTAAATAAATGAACTTTGAATGTGGATATCGTTTATCTAAAGCTTTAAAGTCATTAAAAATTGGAGTATCAGCAATAACTTGAGCATTATTAAAGCACTGTTTAGTATAAGCTGTATGAGCGGTCTTAAATCCCAACTCTAAAAATGTATTGCATACACTTGTGGTGCCAGTTCTTGGTAGGCCTACAATAAAAATTCGGTTGATGTTCATTTTATTGAATGGGTGTCTTTATTGATTCTGGGTCAAACCAAAAATTAGTGATATTAAGAGGTGTTAACTCTGACATATGACTATTTGTCAGTGGAATAATGGTTTTTTGTTCGAGCTTTGCATTTTTAATTGCTTCGGTAAAATAATGATTAAAAAGCTCGTCAAATTTACCACTTTCATGCATTCGCTTTAATCCAATTGAAATAGCTTTGTGGATGTCTGGACGACTAGGGTTAACAAAATAATATATTGCCGCTGGATATTTTATTGCTATATTAGGAACCACTGTTATATCAGTATCAGACTCAAGCTGTTTTAGCTCCCATCCAGTTTCTAAAATAGAGCGCGGAAATGCATCCCCTCGCCCTTTATGTAACATACTAAATAAAGCCTCATAACTTGTAGACGTTGATACTTCGAAACCATTATCCTGCAAAATAGTTGTATCAGGCCAGTCATGACCTTGAATAAAATCGAGGTTAGAAAGTTCAGTTGCACTATTAATTTTGTCAAATTTTATAAGCTTGTCTTTTGTTGTTAATAATAAACGAAGCCCATACAACCCTTTATATATGGGTATTCTGACTGGCATTAAATCTCTTTCTCTTTCAATACTTGTCATTGACCAAGCGACATTAACTAATTGGCCTTCAACCAACTCTTTTAAAGAGCGACTTTGTACCATGTTAACCGACTCTTGTAATGTGTGTTCGTATTCACTGTGTTCTAGAGCAAATTTTAATAGGACTAATGGATACCAACTTTCTTTTTCATAATCACGTTCAGGTTTTGGATAATACACGTCTAACCGAGTTGTCTCTTCTGCAATAGAGTCTGTGCCGTTGGCTGTTATCGGGGTAAAGAGCACAGCTATAGCGATACAAAAAGACCATGATTTCATATTAAAAGAACCGATTAAACAGCAAGAAAAATGCAGATAACGCAAGTACTGCAAACGTTGATATCATACCTATAACACGTAGTTTAAAGGTACCATCTGTTAACGCAATGCTGTGACAAATACGGCCAAATACTAATAAGCCACCTAAAAGATGGCAGTAATGGCTACCCAATCCCTGAAACTCAGCTAAAAAAATTAAAATAAGTGCAAAAGGTACATACTCAATAAAATTTCCATGGGCGCGAGTTGCTCTTATCAATGATTCGTTGTTATCTGTTCCTAAAGAGATTTTATTCGCTTTTCGAACCTTTACTACCTTCATGCTAAGGTGAATATACATAAATGCTAAGACAGCTGCGTAAAAAGAGATAATCACAATTTAATTCCAAATATTTTTCACTATGATAGCACAAGATCTCTTTTTAAATAGCCAGCAACAAACTAGTTTTTTATGTTACCTTGTTGATAAAACAGGTCAAAAGGAAAAGTATGTTCACACCACGCAAAATTGCCAACAATTATAGAGAAATGATTAATAGCATAGGCTTTTACCCATCTGTTTTATCAATTAGTTTTCTTATTTTAGCCACTATAACAGTATCAATTGAATATACGTCACCTATCTCACAGTTAAAAGATCAAATAAACGTGTTGTTAGTTGATAGTGAAGAAAATGCGCGGACTATTCTAAGCACGCTTGCAGGCAGTGTTATCTCGCTAACGGTATTCAGTTTTTCAATGGTCATGGTTGTCTTAAATACTGCCAGCGCTAATTTATCGCCGCGTGTAATCCCCGGTCTTGTTACTAAAAAATCACATCAACTGGTACTTGGTTTTTATCTTGGTAGCATAATTTACGCAATTATTATGCTAATTAATATTAAGCAGATGGAGGATTATGTTGCGATCCCCTCTTTAGGTGTGCTCATTTCACTCATTTTTGGCTTAATATCTTTAGGTCTATTTGTTTACTTTATCCATTCAATTTCAAAAGCTATTCAAGTTGATAATGTTCTAAATGATTTGTTTAAGCATACTAAAAAAGAAATCACAGATGTTATCGAACGCCAGAAGGCGAATCCAATAAAAGAATTCCCTGAGTTTGAATCATGGCACTCGATTGAAAGTACAACTGAGGGTTATTTTAAAGGGGTTAATTCTGAAAAACTCTGTGAAATTCTTGCTCAAGAAAAAATTAAAATTTACATTGTTGTTAATCAAGGCTACTTCACTGTTAAAGGCTACCCATTTTTGAAGTGTGACAGTGATTTATCTGACAAACCAGAGTTAGTTGAAAAGTTATTAAATTGCTTTATTTTTTATATCGAAGAATATATTAGCGATCATTATCGCTACGGTTTAACCCAAATATCAGAGATTGCAGTTAAAGCAATGAGCCCCGGTATAAACGATCCTGGCACAGCAGTAAAAGCTATTGATATGTTAAGTATTTTATTAATTGAAAGGTTAAAAATCAGCGATATAAACTATTCATTCAAACACGCAAATAAATATCCGCTTCTTTATATTCACGAGACATCGTTTGAAGAACTACTTCATGATAACTTTACTCCGCTGCGTAATTATGCAAAATCAGACGCCTATGTTATGACTAATATACTAGAAGCGTTCAAAAATATTTTGTTTACGGCGCACGAAAATGAGCAAGCTACAGTAAATTTATTTAATTATTTAACGGCAATAGTTGACGACATAAACGAACAAACGTCTAACCAATATGATAGAACCGAAGTAATAAATATGCTCAAATCAATACAAAGAATTTCACCAAAGAAAGGTGAAATTCTATTAAAGAGGTTTACATATAAGATATAGAACTTAGCCACAGTGAGAAGTATATTTCTCACCGTGGTGTATCTTTTAATTTTCGATTAAGTAAATTGCATAACTTGATGCAGAAATTGTAATTTCCCCTGCATGATATGAATCAGGAACTACGCCTCCTGACTCACTATCAGATAACATAGCCATTTTAGCTCTTGCGTAAGGTTGTACACTGGTATCCATCGGGCTCATTGACGCACTGTACAACCCCTTTATTTCTACACCGAAGTCACTAGCAAACTCTTTCGCTGCTTGACGGGCATCTTTTATTGCTAACTTTTGTGCTTGCTGGTGTAATTCATTATATTTGCTTGATACAAATTGCGTGTTGTTAATTTGGTTTATACCTTCGTTAACTAAGCTTTGTAACAGCGTTGGATATTTATCAATTGAATTGAGCTTAATTGTTATGTTACGCGATACTCTAAAACCAACAAATTCTTGAGCATTTGTTTGCCTATTGTACTTGGTTTCACGGTATATATTGATCTGCCCTGCATTTATGTCTTTATCTAAAGCACCAGAATTTTTAGCAAGCTTAATTGCTTTAGCCATGGTTTTGTCAGCTTTATTTTTTGCAGCTAGTAAGTCTTTATCAATTTCTACAATACCGACGTTTAGTAAGACAGTGTCAGCAGCCGTGGTAATTTCTGCTTGGCCTTGAATATAAATATGCGGCGCACTTGGTGTACTTTCAGCAAACACATTAAAAGTGAGTGCCGCAGCAAGTAAAGGTAAATAACGCATAACATTCCTTAATAATTAAATTCCGTCTATTAGATACCGTACGTGGTTAATCGAAAATGAACAAGCGAAAAAAAACAGACCGAAGTCTGTTTTTCAATTACTGCTTTAGTTACTTACACGTTTATAATTACGATACTTAGGTAACCAATAATTTTTATCGATTGCGGCCCATAACATATCATCAGTTATCTCAAGTGCCACACCTTCTTCAATCGCTTTTTTTGCTACCCCAAACGCAATCCGTTTACTTAAGGTTTCAATTTCAGTCAGCGCGGGTAACAAGCTACCCTCACCGGTGTTAGCTCGCGGTGAAGACTCTGCTAATATTTCACTTGAAACCATCAGCATTGCATCGGTAATTCTGGTTGCCTTTGCAGCAATAACACCTAAACCAATACCTGGGAAAATATAACTGTTATTACATTGTGGAATTGGGAACGTCTGACCATTATAAACAACCGGCGAGAATGGGCTACCAGTTGCAACAAGCGCTTTGCCATCGGTCCATTTAATTACGTCCTCTGGTAATGCT
The DNA here is from genome assembly GCF_054960735.1 of Pseudoalteromonas sp. RWi3. Classification (NCBI taxonomy): domain Bacteria; kingdom Pseudomonadati; phylum Pseudomonadota; class Gammaproteobacteria; order Alteromonadales; family Pseudoalteromonadaceae; genus Pseudoalteromonas; species Pseudoalteromonas sp. RWi3. The sequence continues at coordinate 16,334 of NZ_JBHNYL010000022.1, read as the reverse complement.
TCTACTTGCTTAGACGGATTACTTAATGGAAAGATAATCGGCTGTGCACAATTACTATGCATAGCGCGAATAACTTGCTCGGTAAATAAACCTGGTTGGCCAGACACACCAATTAAAATATCAGGTTGAGCACAGTGCATAACATCTAATAATGATGCAAATTCACCACTGTAAGTCCACTGTGCTAAATCGTCGGTTTGTTGAGACAAAGCTTGTTGGAAGTCACGAAGCCCTTGCATTCCTTGTGTTAGCAAACCAAAACGATCAACCATAAAAATTTGGCTTCTCGCTTGTGTATCCGAAATTCCCTCAGAAACCATTTGGCTAATGATTTGCTCAGCAATACCACACCCTGCAGAGCCCGCACCAACGAACACGACTTTTTGCTCTGAAATTTTTTCACCCTTAACACGACATGCAGCCAATAAAGACCCCACGGTTATAGAGGCTGTACCTTGAATATCATCGTTAAAGCTGCAAATTTCATTGCGATAGCGTTTAAGTAAAGGCATCGCATTAGGTTGTGCAAAGTCTTCAAATTGTAAAAGCACATTAGGCCAGCGACGTTTCACTGCCTTAATAAATAGATCTAAAAATTCATCATATTCATCTTGGGCTATACGTTTATGGCGTGCTCCCATGTACATTGGGTCATTTAATAATTTTTCGTTATTAGTGCCCACATCTAGCATCACAGGTAATGTATAAGCAGGGCTAATACCACCACATGCTGTGTAAAGAGATAATTTACCAATCGGAATACCCATGCCACCAATACCTTGGTCGCCAAGGCCTAAAATACGCTCACCATCGGTAACAACAATAACCTTAACTTTACCTTTGGTCGCATTACGCAGGATATCGTCTATTTGATAGCGATCTTCATATGAAATGAATAAGCCACGTGCACTGCGATAGATGTCTGAGAATTTTTCACAAGCATCACCGACTGTTGGGGTATATATAATTGGTAGCATTTCTTCAAGATGATCACGCACTAAACGATAATACAATGTTTCATTATTATCTTGTATTGCACGTAAATATATATGCTTATTGAGATTATCACTAAAACTTGAATATTGTTGATAACAACGCTCAACTTGTTCTTCAATAGTTTCATAACGTGGCGGCAACAAACCCGCTAGGTTAAAACTTTCCCGCTCTTTTTGAGTAAATGCACTACCTTTATTTAATAGAGGAGTTTCGATCAAGCCCGGGCCTGAGTGATGAATATAAAGATAATTTGGATCGGTATTTGTAGTCATAATTCCAAGCTTAGCGATGTCTTTTAAATTTGATCTGTCATTATTAGGCATGAATAAAAAAAAGCAATGAGATTCAACCTTGTCAGACCATTCACAATGAGAAAAAAGCGCAATAAATCACCGCGCTTTACAGTTTATTGTACATTATCTTAAGAATACGATTAAGGATTATTCGTCAGAATTAGATGCTTTAATTGCAATATCTTTATCCCCTAGCGCAATACCTTCACGGCGAGGATCAGCTGCACCATATAAAGCACCATTTATTAGTTCAACTGCGTGTAAGCCCGAGTTCAAATCTCTGATATGAACAGTATGTCCACGCTTAGTAAGTGACGCTTCGAGCGTTTCTACCGGCATACCTTTTTCAATTGTAGTATAACGATTACGGTTTGTTACACGGCCAAGATTAATAGCTTGTTGAGCAGTTAAATTCCAATCTAAAACGCCAATAAGCACATGCGCAACATAATTAATAATACGACTACCACCGGGTGACCCCACAACTAAACGCAAACTTCCATCCTTGTTAAACACCATAACTGGTGACATAGAGCTGCGCGGGCGTTTTCCTGCTTCAACTCGGTTGGCTAAAAGTTTGCCATTTTTTTTCGGTGATAAAGCAAAATCTGTTAACTGGTTATTTAATATATAACCATTAACCATAACCGTTGAGCCAAATGCCATTTCAATTGAACTTGTCATTGAAACCGCATTTCCAGTACTGTCTACAATTGACACATGCGACGTTGAGGGTAATTCATAAGCATCATCCTGTGCATAAGCTAACTTTTCCTTAGGCTCTCCAGCTACAGCAGGTGTATCTTTTTCAGTAATGAGTGCACTACGCTGTCTTATATAGTCTGATTCGAGGAGTTCTTGAGTAGGAATATACGCAAAATCAGGGTCACCCATGTATACATTCCGATCGGCAAATGCCAATCGTGATGCTTGGGTAAAATAATGAATTGCGCGTTCTGAATTTGGCTCGTACTGTGCTAATTGTTTATTCTCTAGTAAAGCAAGAATTTGAATGACTGCAACACCACCGCTGCTAGGCGGAGCCATCGAACAAACAGTGTACTCATGATAAGGCGCACAGACGGCGTCTCGTTGTACACTTTTATACTCTTTCAAATCGTTTACTGACAAAGTACCTGGTGCTATTTTGCTGGTTTGAACTGCTTCAACCATTTGCTTAGCATTATCACCTTTATAAAAAGCATCAATACCATGAGCGGCAATGGCTTTATAGAGATCGGCTAAAGGCTTGTTCTTTTTTAGAGTACCAATTGCTAGGGGTTCACCATCGATAAAAAAGTAATCACGAATAACATCAAGTTCAGTTACGCCAGGGTTAAAACGCTTAGCTAGCAGTTTATGTAATCTTGGGGATACTTTAAAACCTTGCTCTGCTAATTTAATCGCTGGTTTAAACAACTCAGCCCATGGCAGCTTACCGTATTGTTTGTGTGCGTTTGCAAATGCATGTAGTACACCAGGTACACCCACTGAACGCCCACCAACGACTGCTTCAATCCATTTAACCGCCTTACCGTGTTTATCTAAAAAAAGTGTCTCATCTGCATTTTCTGGTGCTGTTTCACGGCCATCAAAACTGGTTAATGTATTTGTTTTATAGTCAAAATACATCATAAATGTACCGCCACCAATGCCAGAAGATTGCGGCTCGACCAAGGTTAAAACTAATTGCGTTGCAATGGCGGCATCTATCGCATTACCGCCTTTGGCCAATATTGATTGACCCGCTTTAACGGCATAAGGATTAGCAGCAGCAACCATGAATTGATCATCGGCAACTTGCTGCTTTGCATAATGGCCTGTTGCCGCTTCTGGCTCACGTGTTTCTCGTTCTGTGGCACTGCTGGCTAATGCGGGAAGTAAAACACTTGCAGCTAAAATGGCCGATTTTGAAAACTTAAATAACATAAAATAGCTTTATTACACCTAGATAATTGGCATCTTAAAATTAAACGGGCACAATATGCAAAAGAATGCTGTAAAAAAAGAATAAAATGCTCAATATACCCCTTCAACTTCGTTATATCTTACCTCCACTTTGCTTGATGGCATTTAGCACATTACTGGCAATGTTTAATTTGAATGATTTACTTGAGTTTAACCGTGAGTTAATAGAACAAGGCCAAGTGTGGCGTTTAATAACAAGCCAATATGTCCATGCTAACCTGGCTCATTTAGCCTTGAACTGTGCTGGCATTTTACTTATTTGGTTACTCCATGCTGAGCACACAACGCCAAAGTCGTATGCTATTCATACCTTATTACTGGCAATATGGTGTGGTTTAGGCATTTATATATTTTGCCCGGACATACGCATATACACTGGACTAAGTGCATTACTGCATGGGGTTATTGTATGGGGCGCTGTAAAAGATATCAGTGTCGGAATGAAAACAGGCAGTCTGTTATTTGTTGGTATTTGGCTAAAAATAGCTCATGAACAATACGCAGGTCCAAGTGAACAAGTTGGCCAATTAATCGCTTCTAGAGTGGCTATAGATGCACATTTAATTGGTGCCGTTGGGGGAATTGTTTTAGCAATCCCGATGATTATTAAAATGATAAAAAAAACGCCAAACTAAGTTTGGCGTTTTTTATTACTTAAGAAACTAAAGCGTTTCTTTAAACAACTTATAAATACGACGATATTCATCTAACCAGCTTGAAGGCTGAACAAAGCCATGTGGTTCAACAGGGAAAATAGCCGTTTCAAAGTTTTCTTTTTCAAGCTCAATAAGACGCTGTACTAAACGAACTGAATCTTGGAAAAACACGTTATCATCAACCATAGGTGCATTGATCAACAAGTGATTCTTTAACCCTTCAGCAAAATAAATTGGTGAGCTTCTTTCATACGCAATAGGGTCAACATCTGGGTGGTTTAAGATATTAGACGTGTATGGCGCGTTATAATGTGCCCAATCAGTCACAGGACGAAGTGCAGCCCCTGATTGAAATAAATCAGGCTCTGTGAATAATGCCATAAATGTCATAAAACCGCCGTACGAGCCACCATAAGTGCCCACTGCACCGGTATCAACATTGGCATTTTTAGCCATCCAGCTGACTCCATCAACTAAATCTTGTGTCTCTGGCGTACCCATTTGACGATAAATAGCTGTACGCCAGTCACGCCCATAACCTTTAGATGCGCGATAGTCCATGTCCATGACGACATAACCTTCAGAAGCCAAAAGTGAATGGAACATAAACTCGCGGAAGTATCCAGACCAACCCATATGAGAGTTTTGTAGATACCCTGCACCGTGGTTAAAGATAACGGCTTTACGATTTTTTCCGCTCTCGCCTTCAACATAATCAGCCGGGTAATAAACTTTAGCGTAAATTGGTTGCTCGGTATGGCTTGAAGGAACCGCAACAATCTTAGGTGCAATTAATTGTTTTGCTAAAAACTCATCAGAGACTGTATTGGTCAGTTGTGATGCTTTTGCATTTGCGGTGGCATCCGCGACAAACAATTCTGGTGGCGCCATAATCTTAGAGTGAGTTAATAATAGCTTTGATTCATCCGGACTAAGTTGATAATCAGTCATGCCATCTAAGTCAGTGATCTGTTCCGATTGAGCTGTTTTCGGGTCAACGCGATAGATTTCATAAAGGCCCGGATGCTCAACGTTCGCTTTATAGTAAATAGCACTATTATCAGCAGTAAGTGTTAAGTTAGATACAACAAACTTACCTTTCGTAAGTTGGGTTGCTTTACCGTTTAATGGTTTTTTATAAATGTGGCTGTAGCCAGACTCTTCTGATAGATAATAAAGCGTATTTGAGTTATTCAGCCAGCCAAAATCATTATAGGTATAGTTAACCCATGCATCATCATGTAAGCGGTGCTGAGAGACAAGTGCATTGCTTTCAAAATCAACTGATGCAATCCAGCGGTCTTTGTTATCCCATGCTTCAAGCATCAGGGCAACTTGAGAACCGTCATGATTCCATCTAATAGCACTTTGAGACCAGCCCCAATCCATCATTAGATTAATTGCACGAGGTTCTTTTTTCGACTCGTACGTTTTGCCATCACGCGCGTGGTTTTCTTTTTTTACAGCGGCAAGTACATCTTCATCAAAGCCTGGTAACGTATCAAAAACTAGCGTGTTTTGAGTTTGCGTTGCTAAATCAATATAAATGACTTCAGATGTTTGTGGTTTTGAATCAGCAACTCTGCGACGAACCTTTTCAGCATTTACACCCGCGTTATCTGTAATGTAATTAGGCATGATGTCTGCGTCTTCACGCCATGAGCGTTCTTCAGTCACAACGGCAATCAGTGCTTGCCCATTAGGTGACAATTGCACATCGGCAATGCGATTACCTTTGCCTAAGTAAAACTGTGAATTAGCAATACTTGCATTTTGCTCATTCAACTGCTCTTTACGTGTTTGCTTATCAAGTTTGTTTTTATGCGTTAACGCTATGTAGTCAATCAGTTTATGTTGCTCTTTGGCAATGTAACTAGTTGGTTCTTTAACGCCTGATGGTTTATCAGCAAGGTGAAGATTAACAAGTTCAACGCGTTTACCTGTGTTTAAGTCAACCTTAAAAAAAGCATTTGCTTGGCGAAATGCAAGTGTTCCGTCAGTTAAAAACTGAGGCTTAGATTGCCTAGCACTATCATGGGTGATCTGAGTAATGTTACCTGATTGAACGTTCTTTACGAAGATATTACCTTCAAATACATAGCTTTGCAGTGATTTGTCAGCAGAGTACACTGCATTTTTAGCGCCTAATGAATGTAATTGCGAAAGCGCAACTGGGCTAGCTTGTTGAGTGTTAATAGCTTGCGTGTACAAATCGCGTAAGGTATTGCCTTGTTGTTTTTGTGCATACACAATATTTTTTGAATCTGCGGCCCAAAAAGCACGCTCTGGCTGGCGACCTAACCAATCAGGATGCGCCATCGCTTGCTCTAGCGTTATTTGGCTTGTACCTGTATTACTTGGTGTCACGACAACACTCGCAACTGGAGATTCAGATACTTGTGCTGAAGGTGTAGAGGCCGTCGTTTGACAACCGCTAAGCATAGAGCTTGATGCGATTGCCAACGCGATTAACGTTTTATTTGCTGTTTTTACAATCATAGTGCTTCTTGAAGATTATTATAATTGGCTTAATTTAAGCAGAACCTCCCTTATGAATGCAATTTTTTAAGACAAACAGACAATCTTTAAAGCTAAATGAAAGCTATAACCCTATTTTACAATGAGATCTAACCACACCATTCGGTGATCTGAAGATGCATTGCGGTCCTTAATTAAACGGTATAACTCACTGTTTTCAGCTGGCCAAAATACACCACCTCCTTCTACACTTAAGCCATATACTGATGGAAGAACATAGTCTGCCCTAGCTGCCCAATAAGCAGTATAAGAGGCCGCATAACTTTCAGAAAAACGACTCGCAGCACTTTTACTAACAGGCGTAAAGCTGCTGTTAACAAAAGGATTAGCCAGTAACTGATTTGTTGTGTGTGGACGCTTTTTGTCCCCTTCCGGTGCTGCATTTAAATCACCAAGGATTACAAAACGAGAGTCTGCTTCAAGTCCTCCTTTGAGCCCTTTATCGTCGTAAATATAAGCGGCATTTTCGACATAATCCTTTATCAATCTAATCTCATCATGGTTTCGTTTACCATTACGGTCTTCATCACCGTCAAATACAGGAGGCGTTGGATGAGATGCAAGTAAATGAATAGTTTTACCTTTTACCGTAATGGGTAAGTCCCAAAATGATTTAGAACTCAGTCGCATCCCTTGCCACTCTTGTTCGTTATACCAATTTTCACCCGTTTTAGGGTCTATCGGCATTTGAGCATTAGGCATATCTTTATACTTAAACGTTTGAAGAGTGCGCGCTTTATCAAAATCTATGGGGTAACGCGATAACATAGCCATGCCATAATGCCCTTCGAAAAAGCCAAAGCCGTACGCATCTCCTTGAACACCACTCGCCTTGCCATCATTATCAAAATCAAAAGGGGATGCTAAACCGGTGTTGACGGGGGCAATGTAAGTATAAGGGTAATTAATCGCAGGTTGTTTCTTTTGGCTTACTTGTAAATAATGCTTTTTAAAATATTCAATACCTTGTGCTTTATCAACATAGTCAAATTCATTTAATAGCAAAATATCAGGTCTAATTCGCTGTATAATTTCAGCAATATTTTTTATTTGTTGATGATCACTTTTTAACGCATTGACCAGCGCATCTGGGTTTATTTGTTCACCCCTTGGCGTATAATTTGTAGCGTCCATACTCACATTAAATGTTGCAACGCGTATTGGTGTAGCAGCATCTATATAATTTGTGTAACCCACTAGCAATGAAGATGTCGCTAACGCCATTAAAACTCTATTAAGTTTCATTTAAATAAACCCATCTAAAATTAATAACAAAATAACCCCACTCACGATGACCCATAATACCGTCGCCATTATAAATGGCTTAACACCGGCCTGCCTCAAAACAGAGAGTGACAAACCACTGCCAATTAAAAATAAGGTCACAACCAATATCTGTTTGGCAGCACTATTTAATGCAGACCAAATCGATGAATAATCTGGTAGATATGTATTGATTAGTGCAGCCGCTAAAAAGCCGACTATAAATAATGGAATACTGGCTTTTTCCTCAGAGCGCCAGAACACACCTGCTATTGTTGTGTATGGGATGATCCACATTGCTCGAGTTAGTTTAACTGTAGTAGCAATACTTAATGCTAGTGCGCCGTATGTAGCAGATGCACCCACAACACTACTGGTATCATGAATTGCTAACGCTGCCCATAACCCAAACTGCTCTTGGCTTAAATTTAAATAATGACCAATCGTTGGGAACAATAATAAGCCCACACCATTAAGTAAAAATACCACCCCTAAAGCAACCGCAACTTCGTGATCTTTAGCCTTAATAACGGGTGCCATCGCAGCGATTGCGCTACCACCACAAATGGCTGTACCAAATGAAATTAACACCCCTGTATTACGGTTTAATTTAAACACTTGGGTGAGTATTTCACCCAAACCAATGATCGCTGTAATACTAACAATAGTTAAAACTAAAGAGCTACGCCCTACTTCTATAACGTGATTAAAATCTACGGCAAAACCAAGTCCGATAACGGCGGCTTTTAATAACCACTTACTCGCAGATTGCGAAAATTCCGCGTACGGGTTGCCTAATATTATAGCAAACGCAGCACCTAAAACTAAGGCAACACCTGCTCCCATTAAAGGTGTAATACATAACCCTAATAAAATAAGATAGGCAAGTTTAATTAAATTAGTTTTAACAGGCATATTATTCCAAAATACAGCAATAATTAATTTATTCGTGCTACTGAATTGAAGAATGACATAAAGTTTTCATGAAAAAAAGAAAATGCGGTCATCTGCCCAAGATTAGACTTACAAAGGATAAAAACAATGCAATTTAAGGGGGTGAATTGTAATTATTGAAAAATAAAATGTGGGTTGCTTAGAGTAACTAAATAGTAAAAAGCCGAGTTTATCTCGGCTTAGGTAGATTAATTTAAAATCAGTGCTGCACTAGTTTCAATAATACCAGGGTAGTCACCATCAGGCAGAATATCGGCTAAATCAGCAAGGCGTTCGCCTAGCTCATGCAAGCTAGATGCTGAGACATTAATATGGCCCATTTTACGTCCTGGTTTAGCCGTTTTACCGTACCAATGGCTTGTAACATCAGCAATACTCAAAACAGATACTGGAATACTTGATTGGCCAAGTACATTGATCATCGCGCTCACTTGCTTAAGCTCTGTGTTGCCCAGAGGCAATCCTGCAACAGCACGCATGTGGTTCTCAAACTGTGAACAGTGCGTCCCTTGCTGAGTCCAGTGACCCGAATTATGCACGCGAGGCGCTAATTCATTAACTAACAACTGGCCACTAACATCAAAAAACTCAATGGCAAGCACACCAACGTAATCAAGCTCATTCGCAATCTTGTTAAAAGCATCTTCAGCTTGTTGTTGGATTATTGACTTTTCTTTACCAGCGATAGAAAGCGTAAGCACACCATTCGTATGTTGGTTTTCAGTTAACGGATAAATTGCTGTATTACCGGCTTTATCACGGGCTCCAATAATAGATACTTCGCGATCAAACGGAATCATTTTTTCAGCAATAATTGTATGCGGTGTTTGCTCAGAGCCTGATGCTATAAAATCAGCCATTTCAGACCAGATTTGGTCGATTTGATCATCTGACCTTAAGCGCCACTGCCCTTTACCATCATAACCTGCTTGGCATGTTTTGATGACCAATGGCTTACCTAGTATTGATACAGCTTCTACGAGGTGAGCTTTTTCTGTAATCAGCTTATACGGCGCACACGCTACATCTGTTTTGCTAAGCAATGCTTTTTCTATAGCACGGTCGCCGCCAGTTTTAATAGCTGCTTTACCTGGGTAAAACTTATTACTGGCACAGCATACTGTTAATACATCGTCTGGAATATGTTCAAACTCAGCGGTAATAGCATCAACGTCTACTATTGCTTGTTCTAACGTTGTGTCAAAAACTTCATTAGTTAAAGGATGCACAATTTTTTTGCTGCCTACATCATAAGCAACAACATTAAGATTTAACGGTGCGCCTGCTAAACTCATCATGCGGGCTAATTGACCGGCACCTAATATTAATATATTCATCTTACTCTGCTGGATTTGGGTTAGCTAAAATAGTCTCTGTTTGTTCTTTACGGAAAGCTTCAACCTTTGCGAAAATCTCAGGTTGTTGGCAGCCTAAAATTTGCGCTGCAAGTAAACCTGCATTAGCAGCTCCCGCATCACCAATTGCTAAAGTACCTACCGCAACACCTTTTGGCATTTGGCAAATTGAAAGTAGCGAATCAACACCATTAAGTGTTTTTGATTTAACAGGTACACCTAATACTGGTAATGATGTAAAAGCAGCCGCCATACCTGGTAAGTGAGCTGCTCCACCGGCACCCGCAATAATAACTTTAATGCCACGCTCTGCAGCAGAACTTGCATAGTCAGCAAGTAATTGAGGAGTTCTGTGCGCTGAAACAACTTTAGTTTCATAAGCGATGCCAAATTTATCTAGCATGATCGCTGCGTGTTCCATAGTTGGCCAGTCTGATTTGGAACCCATAATAATGCCAACAGTCATAAATACTCCTCAGTAATCTAATTTTCGAACCAATAGCGGACTTTTGTCCTTATTTGAAGCCGGTCATTATACACGTATTAAAGATAAAATCGCGAAAAACGACCAATAAAAAAGCCATGACATGCATGGCTTTAAAATAGTTATAAAAACGCGTTTTTACGCTTCTTTACTTGCTAGGTACTCAGAATAAGTACCTCTAAAGTCTATAATCTTAGCGTCTTTGACTTCCCAAATACGCGTGGCAAGTGAAGATACGAATTGACGGTCATGTGACACAAACAGTAATGTACCTTCGTATGCTTCAAGTGCAAGGTTGAGTGCCTCAATAGACTCCATATCCATGTGGTTGGTTGGTTCATCCATTAATAGTATATTTGGCTTGTGCATCATTATCTTACCGAATAGCATACGGCCTTGTTCACCACCTGATATCACTTTAACTGATTTTTTAATATCGTTCTGCGAAAATAACATACGTCCTAAAAAGCTACGAACAACCTGTTCATCATCACCTTCTTGCTGCCATTGCTCCATCCACTGAAATAAATTCATGTCCTGCTCGAATTCATCAGCATGGTCTTGGGCGTAATAACCTATATTAGCGTTTTCAGACCATTTAAATTCACCTTGTTTCGGTGCTAATCTACTTGCAAGTGTATTTAGTAATGTCGTTTTACCAACACCGTTTTCACCAATGATGGCAATACGTTCACCTACTTCAACAAGTCCATCAAGGCCAGTGAACAACATGTCTTCAAACCCTTGCCCTAGGTTTGTAAGCTCAAGCGCGTTACGAAATAACTGCTTTTCTTGCTCAAAACGAATGAAAGGCGATTGGCGAGAAGAGGCTTTAACCTCATCCAGTTGTATTTTATCGATTCGTTTCGCACGCGATGTCGCTTGTTTTGCTTTAGAGGCATTAGCAGAGAAACGTGAAACAAATTGTTGTAGCTCAGCAATTTGACTTTTCTTCTTCGCGTTTTCACTTAATAGACGCTCACGAGCTTGCTCTGCAGCAAACATATACTCGTCATAGTTACCAGGGTAAATACGTAATTCACCGTAGTCTATATCAGCCATGTGTGTACAAACAGAGTTTAAGAAATGACGGTCATGGGAAATGATTATCATGGTACAATCACGTTGATTTAATACATCTTCAAGCCATTTAATTGTATAAATATCCAAGTTATTGGTTGGCTCATCAAGAAGCATAATATCAGGGTCTGAAAACAACACTTGAGCTAACAAAACACGTAGTTTAAAACCTGGTGCAATTTCTGACATTGGCCCGTAATGTTGCGCAGTATCAATACCTACACCCATTAATAGCTCACCCGCTTTTGATTCTGCTGAATAACCGTCCATTTCGGCAAATTCAGTTTCAAGATCAGCTACTTTCATGCCATCTTCTTCGCTCATTTCAGGCAAGCTGTAGATTCGGTCACGTTCCTGTTTGATTTCCCATAGCTCTTTATGACCCATGATCACAGTATCAATTACCGAATACTCTTCATAAGCAAATTGGTCTTGGTTTAATTTTGCTACACGCTCATTGGGATCAGTACTAACGTTACCAGAAGAAGGCTCAAGTTCACCGCTTAAGATCTTCATAAAAGTAGATTTACCACAACCATTCGCGCCAATTAAACCATAACGGTTACCTTCGCCAAATTTCGCGGAAATGTTTTCAAATAATGGTTTAGCACCAAATTGCATGGTGATGTTAGCTGTACTAATAATAGCGCTACCCTCCAAGGGGAAATCAAGAAATTTAATTGGCGGGAGTTTAAACCAAAAACAGTGTTTTTTCTATGAATTATTGGGGTATTAAATCATCAAAGTCTGCATTGATGCGTGTGAATAAATAAAACGATTAAAGTACCATTAACAGATTAAATAATATTTATATCTAATCTTATTTATTGGTTTGGTAAATCTAAAAGACACTTTTTAGAACAGTGTCAGTTATCATCGATTGTAGTATTGCCGATTTTTATAAGATATAGGGTCAAAGTTAGGGTATGCCGCACTTCGCATGACATCTGCAATTGCTTTAAACGTTATAATCCACGCTTCTCTCCACTCTGGTGTAAACTCATTACCAAGTCCTTTTTTAAGTGTGTATAAAAGAGCGTTACCCACTGGCGTATAATCGTCTACAGTTACACCGTAATCGATATGTTTTCGCGCCAACTTCTGAAGCACTGGGACTAATTCATCCAAGTTTTCTAACCCCTTAACGGTAACCCCTAAGGTCATCATTAACTTTTTCCCCTGATCTTTCAAATCGATCTTAAACAAAGCCCTCAATTTAGGGTCGTAATCAAATAGCTTGGCATAAAAAATAGCAGCCGCATCGTCAGCTATTGGTGCTACTTTTTTAAAATTGCTTTGTACTAATGATTTTTGATGTGTAGTTAACATGACACTTCTTAATATTGAACACGTGAGTCCAAATATATTAGTACAAAAATTACATTAAAGAATGGTAATAACTAGTTTAATACTGAATGGAGACGACTAATGGTGTTATATATTTAAGTAGATCAACCGTATTTATTTTTTAATAAAGCACATCTACTTCGAATAGATATACTTTATTAAGCTCTGCAGCATAAGTAATGCGTATGCTTATAGTCTCACTTAGGAGTTACTACTTATTGTTCATCGTCGCTATTGAGTCAAAATCTTGTAGATTTACGCTAACCTCTCTTTCTCTGAAAAACAAAATTATCTTTTTCGGATATAAAAAATAACCCCTGTATCTACAACGTTGTGTCCGTAATATATTAAAAGTTAGTGATGACACGTAACAGATATAACAACAGACACAAAATCCAATAAAGGTAACGGTTAAAATGTTTAAACTTAATAAATAAAACAAAACACCAAGGAGTAAACCGCCATATTTGTGTAGCTTGTAACCCGGATAACGATGGTATTGGAAGTAATCGAGTCGATTCATATACCAATTCCCTCGCTTAGAGCCTGATTCATTTAAAAATTTACTTTCTCTAAAGTCGTTAAACATAAAAACCTCACTCCCCTCCTTATTTAATATAAGTATATCCAATCTTCGCTCATCGAGTAATTATCTATTGGATTATTTTCCAGTTTGCTCCAACGTGGGTAAGAAATGATTTAATAACTCTGCTTTTGATTTGCTATATCGACTCTTCTAAATGGCTTTATTTAACATTTGTTTGAAGGCTAGCTATTTAGCGAGTTATGTATGATGTGTTCTTTAGTTAAATTTACTTATATTGCCATACGTTATTGCTTATCTGAGTAAACCCAATTTTACTGAGTAGCTTTTGCGAGGAGAAATTGGCTGGATCAACGTTGGCATAAAGCTTCCTAATCGTAGATTTTAGAATAGTCTCAAAAGACTTGCTTACAACAAGTTGGTTTAATACCTCAAACATATACCCTTGATGCCAAAACTTTGTGGCTAACTCAAACCCTAGCCAAGCTTTCCCGTCTTTAATATCATACAAGCCAACACTGCCCATAACCTCATGGGTATGATTGTTAATAATAACAAGACGAATACCGGTTTGCTCATAAAAGCAGGTTATATCATGTTGAATTATCTGTTTAACGTCGTCTCGACTTAAAGGTAAATCATAATCGTTAAACTGTGCAACCTCTGGTTCATTTAAAATAGCGAATAAGGCCGGTGCATGTTTGTGAGTAATCAAACCCATCGTAATTCGTTCAACACTTTGTTGTTTAAACATGATAAAAATGACTTAAAACTTTATAGAGCGTTATTATTACCTTAAGATACACAGCTAACAAGCACTAAGGTAAATGTAATGAGCGATAATTTTAAAGTAATTCAACCTACAACCACCGTCTATTGCCCAAAAAGAGGCGAAGGGTGGACCTTAACTGGTATAACAAGTATAGACGAGTTTACCTCTGTGATGTTTGATGGTGTGCGTTACACCCTCCCCGCGAGAGAAATTGTTGAACAGTTGTTACCAAATCAACTAGCAAGAGAAAGCGAAAATCAAACAACCAACTAAAAACTATTTATCTTACTGTGAGTAAAATGAATAGTTTTGTTTTTTAAAAAAATAAAGCCACACTAAATGTCTTAAATGTTGTTAAATATGGGTTAATTGATACGTTCAAATCAGGATGATTTCTTTTTCTTAGGAAACACGCCAAACCAAAATGCCATTTCAAGAACAAAACCAGAAATAATAAAAATAAACACTCCTGATGAAATGCCATACGAATAACTTGCGATTGCAGCTATAACCAATGCTGTCAAAATTAACACGCGTTTTAATATACTCATACTAATTCCTATAAATCTTAAAGATGATTTAAATAATCATGTACTTAACGTTTAACCTACCTTAATAGCGCATCAAGTGACTGTCTATATATTTAATGTTACTGATTATTTCAGCCAACATAGTTCAAATACGTTCATAAAATAAGCGTGTTTAGTTGTTTGAAGATAATTTATCATTTATGCGATAAAGTAAATCCTCGAACTAGTATGTACACAACACAGTTTTAACAAACAATAAACGAGACCACAATGACAACAACTAACAATAACAGCGTTGTAATATTAAGCGCGGTGCGCACTGCCATCGGAGGCTTTGGCGGCAGCCTTAAAAATTTTACTCCTGCACAACTTGGCACTCTTTGCGCAAAAGAAGCCATAGCAAGAGCAAAATTGTCACCGGAGGAAATTGGCACATGTGTTGTCGGTAAAGTAATTCATAACGGCCCTAAAGACGCTTACCTTTCGCGAGTAATCGGTTTAGACGCGGGTTTACCAATTAGCAGCCATGCAGTTACACTTAATCGGTTATGTGGCTCAGGCCTTGAAGCAATCATTCAAGCCGCTCAGCAAATTCAATTAGGTGACGTTGATGCGGCATTAGCCGGCGGCACCGAAAGTATGAGTACCAGTGCGTACACTCTCTCCAGTAATCGTTGGGGGCAAAAAATGGGCGACAGCATAATGATTGATGAGCTCACCACCACATTACAAGACCCATGGGATAACAACCCAATGGGCATAACCGCTGAAAACATTGCAGATAAATATTTCATAACACGCGAACAGCAAGACGCATATGCCGCGCAAAGCCACCATAAAGCGGCTAACGCCATTGCAGCAGGCCACTTTAAAGAGCAGATTGTACCAATCGAAGTTAAATCACGCAAAGGGACACACATTATTGATACCGACGAGCACGTACGAGCCGATACGATAGCCGACAAGCTCGCAACATTAAGACCGTATTTTAAACAAGACGGCACTGTTACTGCCGCTAGCTCATCAGGTATCAATGATGGCGCTGCAATGTTAGTCCTTATGTCAGAGCAAAAAGCCAATGAACAAGGGTTACACCCTCTCGGGCGATTAATTGGTTATGCCAGAGCAGGTGTTGATCCTACGTTAATGGGTATTGGCCCTATTCCTGCCGTACAACACGTAATGGAAAAAACTGGATTAACCATTGAGCAAATGGATGTTATCGAATCAAACGAAGCCTTTGCAGTACAGGCGCTTTGCGTAGCTAACGAGTTACATTTCCCAAAAAACAAAGTAAACCCGAATGGCGGCGCAATTGCACTAGGTCACCCAGTAGGTGCAACTGGGGCTATTTTATCGACCAAATGCCTTTACGAGCTTAAACGTA
The DNA here is from genome assembly GCF_054960735.1 of Pseudoalteromonas sp. RWi3. Classification (NCBI taxonomy): domain Bacteria; kingdom Pseudomonadati; phylum Pseudomonadota; class Gammaproteobacteria; order Alteromonadales; family Pseudoalteromonadaceae; genus Pseudoalteromonas; species Pseudoalteromonas sp. RWi3. The sequence continues at coordinate 167 of NZ_JBHNYL010000022.1, read as the reverse complement.
TTAACGGTAAATACGGGTTAGTCACACTATGTATTGGCGGCGGCCAAGGCATAGCCGCTATTTTTGAAGCACTTTAAAGTATTACGGAGCAAATATAACTTAAAGATTAGGTTACTTATGAGCCACCAGAAAATGCGATGGCTCATAAAGGCTTGTTTTTATTGATA
>NZ_JBHNYL010000021.1:0-35708 GCF_054960735.1 Pseudoalteromonas sp. RWi3 | reverse complement strand
AGATAAGCAAAAAAAAGGCTGATTTTTGCAACCAGCCTTTAGTCTTAAACTATTTTAATTCAATAACTTATTTAACATCAAAGTGACGGTTAAAAAAGTTAGTAATAGTTTGATGTAAATGCGTTTGTACTTGTTTACCGCGTAAGCTGTGTTTTGAGCCCGGGTAAGTCATCATTTCAAACTGCTTTTCGTTATCTTGTAATTGTTTAAATAACTTAGTTGCATGGGTAAATAATACGTTGTCATCAGCCATACCATGGTAAATCATCAATGGGCCTTTTAAACCGTCAGCGTACGGGAACACCGCGCTGTTTTTATAACCTTCAGCATTTGTTGCTGGGTGCGATAAATAACGCTCGGTATAATGCGTATCGTATAAAGCCCAATCCGTTACCGGCGCGCCAGAAACACCCGCTTGAAAGTAATCGCCAGCTTTAAACATGGTCATTAATGCCATGTAACCACCATAACTGTGACCATAGATACCAATACGTTGAGGATCTACATAATCAAGCGTTCGTAAGAACTCGACGCCTTTTATCTGATCGGCAACTTCTACTTCACCTAAGTTTTTGTAGATGGCATCTTCAAACTTTTTACCACGGTTGTAAGAACCACGATTGTCGAGTTGAAATACCACGTAACCCTGTTGTGCCATATATTGGAAATATAAGTTTTTACTACGCCAGCTGTTAGTAACACGTTGTGCGTGCGGGCCACCATATACATTAACAAGTACAGGGTGTTTTTTACCATTATTCACTGTTGCAGGTTTAAATAAACGGTAGTGCATAACTTGCCCGTCTTCTGCTGTTAAGGTGCCGTATTCAGGCTCAGCTAACTCGTTAAGGAAAGGGGTTAGTGGGTGGTTATTATCAAGCTTATTTTGTTCAAGCCATGTAATAAATTCACCATTTATTTTGCGAAGTGCAGCTGAGTTAGGTTGATTAACCGACGAGCTATTATCAATAAAGGTTTTGCTGTCTTTAGCCATAACCACTTTATGATAAGCGCCTAGCTCGGTGATGCGTTTTATATTACCTTTTTTGAATAATGGTACGCTGTATAATTGGCTTTCAAGTGGTGTATCTTTGCGGCCAGCAAAATACACAATGCCTTTTTTCTCATCAATACCTTTTAGACTATCAACAACCCAGTCTCCGCGGGTTATTTGACGAACAAGTTTGCCATTAGTACGGTAAAGGTAAAGGTGTTTAAAGCCATCACGTTCAGACGCCCATACAAAATGCTTTTTGTCTTTTAAGAACTGTAAGTCAAAATGTAAGTTGATCCACGTGTCGCTGGTTTCAGTTAGGGCAACTTTTTGTTTTTTAGTGTTGGCGTTGTAAAAGCGCAGTTCTAATTTATGCTGTGAGCGGTTTTGCCATTGGTAAGATAATGTGGTGTCATCTTCTAACCATTTTGCACGCGCAATATAGATATCTTCATTTTTACCTAAATCAATCCAATCAGTTTGTTGGTTATTAATTTTTACCACACCCAGTTGAATTTTTACGTTGTTAGTGCCGGTAAACGGATAGCGTTGGTTAAAAAGCTTCACTTCATCGGCGTAAATTTCATTACGGATGGCTTCTTTTACAGGACTTTCATCAATGCGGGTAAAGGCAATTTTAGACTCATCACCTGCCCACCAGTAGCCTGTCATGCGGCCCATTTCTTCTTGCGCAACAAATTCAGCCATGCCGTTTTTAATTACGCCACCGCCATCTTTGCTAAGTTGAATTTCTTTACCTGATTCAAGGTTAAGCGCATATAAATTTTGTTCACGTATAAAAGATACGAAATTCCCTTTTGGTGAGAAACGAGCATCGGTTTCAAATGCGTCTGTATCTGTTAGTTTGCGGCTTTTTGCTGAGGCTAAATCGTAAAAATATAGGTCGCCATTTAGCGGGAAAAGAAGTGCTTTACCATCCTTTGACCATTTATACTCCAAAATACCTTTACCAAAAATGCGCTGGCGTTCACGGCGGGCTTTTTCTTCGTCTGATAGGTTTTCAGGGCCAGAAAACAGTTGTGCCGAATCGACTAATAAGCGGTTTTTGTTGTCTTTTAGATTGTATTCCCATAAATCATAGCGGTTGTAATCGTCAGTTTTACCTTGTAGGTAAGTAACACGGCTACCATCAGGCGAAAACTTCAGTTGCACAGGGGCTTTGCCCGCTAAACTAGGATCGTCAAAGATACGCTCTAACGTGAGAGGTTTTGCCTGCACGGTTAGTGTTGTAGCTACTAAGGGCAGAGCCCATGAGAGGTGTTTGATTTTTTTTAACACGTAATTACCTTCGCTCGAATAAAAACTGCCATGATGTTAAAGCCAAGCGTGGGCAACTGCAACTAAATGCTATAAAGTAGTTTAAATGCTCCATTGAGATAAATAAAAGGAATAAAAATGACTGTTAAATTTGCTTTAGCACCAGAGCTGGCCCGTGATTGTATTGATGTGGCTGACTGGCCTCTTTGCAAAGTGCTATTAATGAATGATAGCCAGTACCCTTGGTTTATTTTAGTGCCTCGTAAAGCAGGCCTAAAAGAGAGCATCGATTTAAGTGAAACAGAGCAAATTGTTTTAATGCAAGAGTCGGCTAAGCTAAGTCGATTGCTACAAGATATTTTCTCCCCAGATAAGCTCAATGTTGCAGCGCTGGGTAACATGGTGCCACAGCTACATATTCATCATATTGCCCGCTATAAATCGGATGCTGCATGGCCTGCACCTGTATGGGGAAAGTATCCAGCAGTTCCCTACAAAGATGAACAATTAGAAAAGCTTAAAGATATTTTTACAACAGGGTTGTAGCAGCTAAGTAATATTCATAGGTAAAGGAAAGTAAATTGAGATTCACAACGCTCTTGCTCGCGGGGTTTTTAGTTTTATTACCCCTTAGCTTATCAGCTATAGCAAAACAGGCCGACTCAGTCATAAGTGAAAATACAGCAGCTATCAATAGCGTAAAAACCCCTAATTTTGCTTCCCATGAAGGGCAAGTTTATTCATCAGGTCAGCCTGCTAAAGACGAACTAAAAATACTAGCTCAGAAGGGCATTAAACATGTTATCAATTTACGTTCTCGTCATGAGCAAAACTGGGATGAAAGCGAATTAGTTAAGCAATTAGGCATGACCTATCATTCATTACCAATTACAGGCGCAGAAGATATAAATACTGAGAATGCAGCTAAATTAACAGCGCTTATCAACAAGCTTAAAGGGGAAGGGGTGCTAGTGCATTGTGCAAGCAGTAACCGTGTAGGTGCATTAATAGCAATTTCTGCGCATTTAAAAGGCTTTAATAATGAAGCGGCAATCGATGAGGGCAAACGTTGGGGCTTAAAAAGCTTAAAGCCAGTTGCTCAGAGCGTTATTAACAATCAACATTAAAAGAATGAGCGGCATGGAGGTCGCTCATTCACTTTATATTTTATTAAAGTCCTAAAACGTCTTTACCCTGTTTAAAGGTTACATCCACAGGAATGTTGGCTTGGCTGAGCTTTTCTAAGTCTTTAGCAAGTTCTGACTTAATGTCACCATGGGTGGCAATAAGTTGATCTACTTTTTGATAATCACCATCCCCTTGTAGTGTCAAAATAAGGTTCGATAATTTAGCCATTGCCTGACCCATTTTTTCCATATTTACACGGTAAAGGCCTTGCTCGTTTTTAGAGAAAGCACCTTCTTGGGCAAAAAAGTTAAAACGGATCATGTTTGCTTTGCCATGCGCACTTGAGGCACCAAAACGCACTGAACGGAAAATACCCGCCATAAACGTGGTGTAGTAATCTTCCAATGTGCCTTGCGTGATTTCGCCCTTTTTAAGTAATTGTTCAACCATGTAAAGGCCAAGGATGTCTGCTTTTCCTTCTTCAAGCGCACTGGCGTGTTCTTGTAAAGACTGTCGAACGGTTCCTTTACCTGTGATTGTGTTTTTGATACCTAAACCGTGGGCAACTTCGTGGAACATAGTGTTAGCAAAAAACGCGTCAAAAGTAATGTGCTTACGTTGCTCTGGTACAATCAATTGCGCTGCGATAGGTACTAAAATTTTATCAAACTTAGCGCGCATGGCATTTTTAAGTTGTAGACGACGTGTACCCTTTTCAAGCTGAACTTGCTCATCATTTGGTAGGTTGATAGCTATTGTTTTACTACCCGCATTTGAGTGACCTGCATAGTAAACAACGTCGTATGCGTTTAGGTCTGCATCAGAACCTGGTACTTCTTGTTTGTATTTAGCATCAACAGGCAGCCCTTTTTGGAGCTCTGGTAAAAAGGCTGCAAATTTAGCCAAGCGCTCGCTCCATGCTAAATCTTTTACTAATACATAAGACTCAAATGCTGCACGTGAACCAAATAATTGATCTTCATATGTTTCGATTGGGCCAATAACCACATCAATAGGATTATTTTTCATGTCCATCCATGCTAAGTCAGATGCTTGGTATTCATCGCTGAGTAGCGCATCGGCACGAAGATTTAAGTAGTTCGCGAATTCTTTATCATCAGCAAGTTTACTTGCTTCTCGCAGCAGGGCAGCTGCTTTTTCAAGTGCTTGTGCATACTCAATGGAGTAATCAACGGTATAAAGCTTACCTGCTTCATCACGCTTTACGATAGAGTAAAGCCCGTTTTTATTTTCAACGTCTGCATTATTAAGTTCTTCTTTTGTTATGTCTGCAGGATAAAATTGTGCGCCAGGTGCTTTTTCTTCATAACCTGATAAAAACACTTGGTCACCATTTAAGCGGTCCCAAGGGCCGTAGTTTATAGCGGCAAACTTTTGCACTTCAGGGTCGTTTATTTTTGCTAAAAAGCTGGCTTTGTCTTCACCAAATGCTTGACGCCAAAATAGGTCATCCATGATTTTTGATGCATCGATTAACGTTGCGATCATGGCTTTTTGATTGTCAGTCAAATGCGAAAGATCTGTGGTTAAGCTAAAGTCAGTATAAATAGCTAAGCGATCTTTATCGGCATTAATAAGTTGCTGCGAGATTGGTTTTTGAGTTTCATTTTTAGCTGATGTCTCTGAGTTTGGGGTTGTAGCTTGCTCTGAGCATGCACTAAGAAAAGCGGCACCGCATAAAACGAGTGCTTTGCTAATTTGGTTAAGAGTCATTTTATTGCCTGTTAAAAGAGAAGTTAATAGCCAGTCACTTTGGGTTACTAGCTTTGCTTGAATAACGCATTAAAGCAAACCTTAAGCGCAAATAGCAAGTTTACTGCAATTTTATAAACAGACAGGATAAAGTGGGCTTAGTTATAAAATAAGCGAGATAATTTTAGTAATTTCCTTAACTTTAGCGAGAACTTAGACAATACTGTGGGTATAACAAATAAAAGTTCCATAGCTTGGCTTTTTCAGCAAGCTAACAACAAAGGATGACACATTTATGTCAACAGAAAACGCACTATTAACCATTTTGGTTGACCGAATTAATAATGACACTCTCGTGTTACCTACATTGCCAGAAATTGCTATTCGCGTTCGTCAAGCGGCAGATGACCCTGATGTAAACTTAATGCAGATGGCTGATGTAATATCTCATGATCCGGCATTAGCTGCGCGCATGATCAAAGTGGCAAACAGTGCATTTATGGGACGCTCAGTTAAAGTATCCAATTTAAACCAAGCTGTAACTCGTATTGGCTTAAGGCAAATTAAGAATATTGCAACAGCTATGGCTATGGAGCAACTCTTTGTGTCTCATAATGAGTTAATCAAAGGCTATATGGATAAAGCATGGCAAAAAACGCTTAAGGTGGCGTGCCACTCTATAACTCTTATGGAGTTCTTCTTAAAAGAAAACAAGCAAACCTCACTAAATCGAGACACAATTACCTTGGCAGCTCTTGTGTATAATATCGGTGTATTACCTATTTTAACAGAGGCTGAACGTCATCCTGAGGTGTTTGCAAACCCAAGCTTTTTAGCTCATGCGATTCAAAAACTGAGTGGAAAAGTAGGGGGCGCCATTATGCGCGCTTGGGAGTTTACTGATGAATTTGTGGAAGTAGCTGAGAGTTGGGCAAATCCAAATTATCGCCCAGAGCATATTTGTTACGTTGATTTCATTCGCATCGGTGCGATTATGGAAGGAATTCTTCAAGTTTCTGATAAGTCAGCTGCTTTACAGATGTATATTGATAAAGGCACTATCTCTTCTTTAGATGTGTTTACAACTGATGAATACAATGAAATGTTAGATGATGTGAAGTCTGTTTTTAGCTAATAAAGTTATAGTAATAAGCGCCATCACGGCGCTTATTTTTTAAGGTTAAGCTAGATCGTCAGCATCACCCAAACCCGATGTTAGCTCTTCTAACATTTGCTTTATTTCTTCAGAAGCTAAAATAAAATCAGCATCAAGCTTAATCATCATGTCTTCTTTTGGAATATCCGCGTTTTCTTCTTTAAGTGTTTCAGAATAGCTTAAACGCTTTATAGAGCCATCATTTTGTAGCATAAACTTCAGGCGCTCTTGCCAATCAAGAGCTAGCTTAGTCACTCGCTTACCACTTTCAAGGTGCGATTTCACTTCATCACACGCAAGATCATGACCTTTAAGTTTTACTTGCGCGCCACTGTCGTCCGCTTCTTCAAGCTCTGCATCAGAACCAATGGCAAAACCTTCTGGTGTACTAAAGTTAGTTAACCAGTCGGTTAGAAATACGTCTAAATCATAGTTTGCAAAGGCAGGTACTACAGGCAATGTGCCCAGTGATTTACGTAAAAGTGCTAATAGTTCCTCAGCTTTGTTGAAACTACCACTATTTACAACTACCCAGCCGTTTTCTTGATCAATAAAGGCAAACTGTAAGCTCGATTTTTTGAAAGCTTGAGGTAATAAAGTGTGAAGAATATTTTCTTTAAGCTCATCTTTTTCTTTTTTCTTTACGGGGCGATTTTCTTCAGCTTCGATTTGCTCAATTTTCTCTGCAACCATTTCATTTACAACGGCAGCAGGTAAAACTTTTTCTTCGCGTTTTGCGCACACTAAGATACTTTTTTGAGAAAAGTGTGAAAGTGACTCACCGTGTTTACCAAAGGCTTTGGTCCAGCCAAACGTGCTTGAGTCCTGGCTGCCGCAAGGGCGAAACACATCTTGCTCTAGGGCGTTATCAAAGTCTTCTTGAGTGTATGAAACATCTTGCTTAAAGCGGTAACAAATAAGGTTACTAAACCACATAGGGGATTTGATCCATTTGGTAAATTTGCTCAATCATAACAATAAAAACAGGATGCTGAAATGACTGATTTGTTAACTTGATAGCCAACCTTTAGTGAATGCTTAGTAATTGAACTAAGCATTCAGCTAGGTTAAAAAAGGCACTAGTTATTAAAAATAGAAAGTGGCTTTGGCATGTCTTTAGGGAAGCTAATATGGTAATGGAGGCCATTACCTGGTGAACTTGATACGTCGATATCACCACTAAGCGTTTGCTTAACTAAGTTAAATGTAATGTGTGTACCTAAACCACTTCCACCTTGGTCGCGTTTAGTGGTAAAAAATGGGTCAAACAGCTTTTCTAGTTGTTGTTCGCTCACACCATTACCGTTGTCTTTAAAATCAATAACAACGTAATTATCATCATCCTTGATAATGATATCAATGATGCCATTTTCTAATCCATCAAAACCGTGAATCAATGAATTCATGATTAAATTAGTGAAAATCTGACTTATCGCCCCTGCGGGTAAGTTCAGTGTTAGCTCTTCAGGGCAATCTAAATTTATATGGTGGCTAGTATTCTTAATCTTAGGGTGCAACGAGCGAATTACTTCTCCCAGATACTCTTTAAAATTAATAGTCCGCACAGCTTCACTTGCTTGGTCGACAGCTATTTGCTTAAAGCTGGCGACAAGCTCTGACGCTCTATCAAGGTTACTGGTTAATAAGCTAGTGCTTTGTTTAGCGTCGTTAATAAACTCTTCCAATGCTTTTGGCGACAATGTTTTATCTTTGTAGGCGGCTTCAATTTGAACAAGTCGCTCTTGTAAAAACGATGTAGCTGTAACACCTATCCCTACAGGTGTATTGATGTCGTGAGTAATACCTGCGACTAAGCCACCCAATGCAGCCATCTTTTCCGAACTAACTAAACGTTCCTGAGCAATATTTAACTCATCAACATAGCGTTGTAGCTGAGTTTGCTTGGTAAGGAGTTCTTGCTCTGTATGGCGGCGTAGATCAACTTCATCAGTCAATGTTAGCTTTTGTTTTTCTAGTTCATATTTTTGCTGTTGTAAGTCCATCATTGCTTGGCTCAAATTAGAGGTCTTTCGTGCCACTTCTTGCTCTAACTGTAGATTTTGTTGGTCAAGCTTTTCATTACTGATAATAAGTTCTTTTTGAGTGTGCTCAAGCTCTTTACGGTATTGCACTACTTTGTCTATTAATGTATTGAAAGACTGCTCCATAACTTTTAATTCGTTATGCTCAGTTGTTTCAATATTGATGTGTTGTCCTTCAATATCATTCAGTTCTAAATCTTCTATTTGCTCAGTTAATTGAGCAAGAGGATCAGTCAATAGTTTTCTAAAGGCCATTAAAAATAGAATGATCAAAAATGTGGTTTTGATCATCGCATTACCTATTAAAAAGTAAATTGAGATCATAATTCGGCTAAAGACAACTTCTCTACTTGAGAAAAGGGTCACGTCACCTACTTGAGTGGCGCGTCCTGAAAATTCAAAAATTAAAGGGAAAGTGTAACCAAATAAACCTGAAGGAGTATCTTCAATAATCGCCTCTTCTTGAACAAGCTGTTGACTGTATAGTTCTCGTATATCTAATGAGCGACCTAGTTGTGATATTATTTCACCGCTGTCATCGCGTACAATAATGCCCTCAATCATTGGGATCGCAAGTAGCCCTTCAGCAGTTGTGATGGTTTGCTTTGTGTTTAACTCCCAAATTGCGCGAGTTAAACTACGGCTAAATGTTTTTTGTAACGTAGTTAGCTCGTTGCGAATGTAATCTTTAGTATTGATATATTCAGCAATTACTTGGCCGCAAGTGACGACAAATGTAAGTAAAAAGTAGACAGATAATACGCTGGTCAATAGCTTTTTTGAGAGACTTTTTTGTAGCATGGATTGTCCATAGCTCCTTGGTGGCAATTGAATTACGTTTTGCTTTTACTAAAGTTAGCTAATAAACGTATAAAAATAAATAAAAGAATTGTTTATTAAGCAACAAAGTAAGGAAATTTTCTTTTTTTAGCAAAAACTTAAGCTTATCTCATTTTATTATTTGTGATATAAAATCTATTATCATTTGTCAAAACGCAATGAGTGTATGATCCACTTATTAACTTTTTTATTCTTAATCTAGTAGTTAAAGGTATGAATTTTTCTGTATTAGTCTGTGACGACTCAACTGTAGCACGTAAGCAAGTAGTGCGCTGTTTAAATGAATGTATTGATGCAGATATCAAGCAGGCTAAAAACGGTAAAGAAGCACTTGAATTAATGAAGACCCAGAGCTTTGACCTACTGTGTCTTGATTTAACCATGCCTGAAGTTGATGGCGTGCAGGTATTAGAAGCGATAAGAGCACAAAAAATTGAGTGTTTTGTTTTGGTTATTTCAGCGGATATCCAAGAAAAAATGAAGCTGCGCGTTACTCAACTAGGGGCTATCGACTTTATTCACAAGCCAATAGATAAACCAAGGTTGAAAGAAGTTTTGCATAAATTTGGCATTCGTTAGTTTCTAATATAACCAAAAGACATAATTTATCTTTTTAAGTAGGGTTGACAGTATAGCCTCATTTAGGGCAGTCTAAAGGCTATGAAAACATATAATCACGTACTGACCATTATTATTACAACCACCATTCTTACTGGATAGTGGCATAGGTCGGTGCAACAAATTTAAAGGCCTGTGTTCACTAAGAACACAGGCCTTTTTTCGTTTTATGGAATGAGGAAACATAAAAAATGCGAGTATTAAAATTTGGTGGGTCATCACTTGCCGACTTTGCGTGTTTACAACAGGTAGCTCAGTTAGTTAAAGCACAGTTAAAAGATGAAATGTTATTGGTATTGTCAGCGCCAGGCGGTATGACCGATTCTTTAGTTGCATTGGCAAGTAGTGCAGAGCAAGGGCTTGATTACAGCGACCAATGGCACGCTTTAACGCAGCGTTGTGAAAGCTTAAAAAGTGCGGTAGAAGCCGATTTTGGTCAAGTCGAGAACTGGCCTGATCTTGATGAATTAAGCAATAAACTGGCAGGCGTAAAACTTATTAAATGTTGCCCTGATCAAGTACGTGCGTATGTTATTAGTTTTGGTGAGCGTGTTAGTGTGTCACTAATGCAGTGTTTATTGGGCTCGCACTGTGCACGTTATTTAGAAGCGACAGCTTGTATCGCTTCTACAGGTGGTCATATTGATGCTGAAGCTGACTTAGCTGTAAGCAAGGTTCGTTTTCAAGCAGCGTTAAAAGAAAGCCCTGCCAGTATTTATATCATGCCTGGTTTTACGGCAAGTAATGAACAAGGTGAGCTGACAACACTTGGCCGAAATGGCTCTGATTATTCAGCAGCAATCGCAGCTGCTTGCTTAGAAGCTGATGTATGCCAAATCTGGACTGATGTAGATGGCGTTTATAATGCCGATCCTCGCTATATTAAAAAGGCAACTAAGGTCGATTTCTTGTCTTATAAAGAAGCGATGGAGCTATCTTATTTTGGTGCTAAAGTACTTCACCCAAAAACAATTTTACCGTGCGCAAAAGCGGGCGTGCCATGTGAAATAAAAAATACGCATAACCCTGAGGCGCAAGGCTCATTGATTGGTAATGATTACTCATCAGATGAACCCGTAAAAGCGCTGTCTAGTTTACAAGATCTTGCCATGTTAACGGTTTCGGGCCCTGGCATGAAAGGTAAAGTAGGTATGGCATCAAAGGTATTTAATGCCCTTGCCCATGATAACGTATCAATTGTGTTAATCACGCAATCGTCGTGTGAATTCAGTATCAGCTTTTGCGTTCATGAATCAGATTTAGCTCTTGCACTGGAAGCTTTACAAACGGCTTTTGAACTAGAGTCGCAAGCGGGCTTAATTGAACCAGTACAAGTGCAGCGTAATTTAGCGATTGTGACCCTAGTTGGTGACAACATGCGCGCGCACAAAGGTTTAGCTGCTAAGTTTTTTGCCTCCTTAGCACAAGCACAAGTTAACATTGTTGCGATTGCACAAGACTCGACTGAAAGTGCTATCTCAGCGGTTATCGACGGCGAACTGTGTAACGATGCCGTCAAAGTGTGCCACGAAAACTTTTTCACTCATATTCCATCAATTGATGTGTTTTTACTGGGCTGTGGCTTAGTCGGTCAAGAGTTAATTCAACAGTTAGAGCGCCAACAATCGTGGCTTGAAAAGCGTAACATTAAACTTAATTTGTATGGCGTTGCTAACTCTCGTCAACTTCATTTAGACAGTGAAGGGGTGAAATTTAATGATTGGCAGCAAAAGCTCGCGGCATCAGAGCAAGCGTTTGACTTAAAGCTGGTTGAACAATTTGTAAAGCAAAATCATTTAATCAACCCGGTGCTGGTTGATTGTACTTCTTCGGATGCATTAGCTGCACAATATGTTGACTTTTTAAATGCTGGTTTTCATGTCGTTGCGGCCAATAAAAAAGCCACAACTAGCTCGTATATTTATTACCAAGATTTAATTAGTGCAACGCAAAAAAATAACCGCAAGTTTTTATACGAAACCAACGTAGGCGCTGGCCTTCCGGTTATTGATAACTTACAGTCGCTATTTGGTGCAGGTGATGAGTTACTTGAATTCAGCGGTATTTTATCTGGTTCGTTGTCGTACATGTTTGGCGCGCTAGAAGATGGCTTATCTCTATCAGAGGCCACTGTGAAAGCGAAGGAAAGCGGCTTTACTGAACCCGATCCGCGGGATGACTTATCAGGTACTGATGTTGCACGTAAACTTTTAATCATTGCTCGCGAAGCTGGGTTAAAACTAGAGCTCAGTGATATCGAAGTTGAATCTGTGCTACCACAAGGGTTTGCACAAGATGACAGTGTAGATGATTTTATGGCCAAGCTGCCGAGTTTAGATGCCGCATTTAATGACCGTATCCAAAGTGCAGCAAGTGAAGGCAAAGTGCTGCGTTATGTTGGCACAATTAAGCAAGGTCACTGCAAAGTTGGTATTGAGGCTGTTGATTCAAGCCATGCACTGAGTGTAATTCGTGATGGTGAAAACGCATTAGCAATTTTAAGTGAGTACTACCAACCGCGCCCGTTTGTTATTCGTGGTTATGGCGCAGGCTCTGCGGTGACAGCCGCGGGTGTATTCGCTGATATTTTAAAAACATTGTCGCGTTAGGAGAGGGCTATGATTGAAGTATATGCTCCGGCTTCTATCGGTAATTTTGCGGTAGGGTTTGATGCCTTAGGTGCAGCACTTGCACCCATTGATGGCACTTTATTGGGTGATGTAGTCGCTGTTAGTCAAGCACCTACTGATGAGTTTATTTGCTCTGGTGACTATGCCCATAAGCTACCCAGTGACGCCAGCGAAAATTTAGCATATCAATGTTTGGTGCATTTTCGTGAACAAGTTGCACCTAACATGCCTACGGTTAAGCTGGAGCTTAAAAAAAACTTACCGATTGGCTCAGGGTTAGGATCAAGTGCTTGCTCAGTGGTTGCCACATTTGCAGCGCTTGATAAGTTTGCTGATACAAAGCTTAGTCAGGTTGCACTCATTGAGTTAATGGCTGACTTTGAAGCCATTGTCAGTGGGGGTCGTCATTATGACAATATTACTCCATGTTACTTAGGTGGGTTGCAGCTAACGGGCGATTTAATCCCTGACAAATCACTGGCGTTACCTGTCGATGATAGCTGGTATTACGTGGCGGCTTTTCCTGGTTTTTCACTCAATACAGCCAAGGCTCGTTCGGTGTTACCCACACAGTTAAGCATGCATGCGAGTGTAGAATTTGCCCAGCGTTTATCGGCGTTTAGCACGTTACTGCTCACCAGCCGCTTTGATGATGCTTTATCAATTATGAGTGATGAAATAGCCGAACCACACCGCGCGCCGCTTATCTTTGGGTTTAGCGAAGCGAAAGCAGCGCTACCTGAACTAGGCGCTGAAATTGTCAGTATTTCAGGAGCGGGACCTACGTTATTTACTGTGTGTAAAACGCTTGAAGCTGCAAAGCAGTGTGAGCAATGGTTACAAAGTAATTATATAAACGAACAAGGCTTTTGCCATATCTGTAAGCTTGATAACGCCGGCACGCGTCAGCTATAAGAATTTAAGGAACTAATAATGCAATTACATAATTTAAAAGACGACATGCAAAAAGTGTCGTTTGTTGAAGCCGTTAAAACAGGCTTAGGGCGTAATCAAGGGGTGTTTTTTCCTGAATCGTTAGCACCTATGGCAGATATTGATGCCTTGCTTGATATGGATTTTGTCAGCCGTAGTTCGGCGATTTTATCGCACTTGATTGGCGATGAACTCCCAGCAGATACCGTTGCAAAAATGGTGCAAAATGCCTTTAACTTCCCGGTTAAATTAGTCCAAGTAGAAGAAAATATTTATTGCCTAGAGCTCTTTCATGGGCCAACCCTTGCGTTTAAAGACTTTGGTGGGCGTTTTATGGCGGAGTGTTTAACGCAGTTCAGCCAAGGCGAAAAAACGACTATTTTAACTGCTACCTCTGGGGATACTGGCGCAGCTGTAGCACATGCTTTTTACAATAAACCAAATATCGACGTGGTAATTTTATACCCTAAAGGCAAAATATCACTGGCTCAGCAAAAGCTCTTTACGACTCTTGGCAATAACATTCATTGTTATGCGGTTGAGGGCAGCTTTGATGATTGCCAAAGCATGGTAAAAAATGCCTTTTTAGATGATGAAGTAAAAACACGTCTAGGCTTGAATTCAGCGAACTCAATTAATATTAGCCGTTTAGTTGCACAAGTATGCTATTACTTTGAAGCCATCGCACAGCTACCAAAAGAAAAACGTGCAACGGCGCATGTTTCAGTGCCAAGTGGTAACTTTGGTAACGTATGCGCTGCGATGATCGGTGCTGTAATTGGCTTACCTGTTGCTAAACTCAGCGCCACAACTAATCAAAATGATACTGTGCCGCGCTTTATTGCAGATAAAAACTGGGCACCTAATGCAACAATCGAGTCACTGTCAAACGCAATGGACGTGAGTAAGCCTAATAACTGGCCTCGCGTGCAAACCATGCTTGATAACAACTGGTTTAGTTATGAGAATTTTTATTCAACCAGTGTTGATGAAAACGACACCCAAGCAGTAATGAAAAAAATTCAAAAAACAGGGTATGTTGCAGAGCCACACACGGCTATTGCTTATCAAGGTTTGAAAGCAAACTTAGCCACAGGTAGTGCAGGGATATTTTTAGCCACCGCACACCCGGCTAAGTTTAAAGAAAGTGTTGAAGAGATTTTAGATATTGAACTTGATATGCCAAAACCACTTGCAGATGCCCTTGCTAAGCCATGTTTAGCACAGGATATTAAAAATGATTATGAAGAATTACGAAACATTATTTTAGAAAAGCTAGGTTAAACCTAAAGTGCAACAGCAGCGAAATAAGCAATGCTGTTGCACTCTAAGCTAGAGCCGTAATTAAAGTATTCTTTTACCAGTGAAGCAGTTAATTACACCATTGAGCGTGAGCGCCTGTTTAATACTCTCAGCAATATTATCAGCATCGCGATTAAACACAGTATTAAACCTGCAATTGTCACTATTTGATAAGGAGCCCATCTAATCAAAAGTAGTGCGCAAGTTAATAAAAGAAAGGGTTTAAACTCGTAGTAGTAATAGTACTTCTTTACTTTTTTGCGGTTAACTTTGTGATCAACCCGTCGAGCGTTAGAGCGTAATCGCCAAATGTTAGCACCATTTAAAAACACTAGAATACCAATCGCTGTTGGGATAATAGAGCTTGCTATAAGTAAGCAACTTGCACCAAAGGTGAAGTAAAAATAGGGAATCGATTCGTATATAGGTTTTGCGAGCATAGCGGTCAAAGTATCATCCTTGATCAAATTTCATTAAATTGTAGTTTAAATAGAAACGTATGCAATGTGATTGTATACCCAAATCACCTCAAAATTCAGAATTCAGCGTTTCACAAAGGCTTAATATCAAGGCGTTACTTTGCAAGAATGGCCATCCCTTTTAAAAAAGTAACAACGATGAGAGTAAGTGCCTGTTAGGCACCTTGAGGTGGTTTGGGTATATTATAATTGTAAATGCTTAGGTAGTATGTTTATTAATAATACTTATGCTTTTATAAAAAAATATCATTACAAAAACACTGTGAATTAATTTCAATCCCTGTTTAAATATGTTCAACATAAGAGCATAGGCAAATTGACGTTTTCAGCGTATAATTCAGCCTTCAAAATACCATACACGTTGCCCTAGGAGCCCCCATGTTAGAACGTAGCATGAATATTTCGGATTTCGATCCAGAGTTATTTGCAGCAATCAATAAAGAGACTGCACGTCAAGAAGAGCACATTGAGTTAATTGCATCTGAAAACTATTGTAGCCCACGCGTATTAGAAGCGCAGGGGTCACAGCTTACAAATAAATATGCAGAAGGCTACCCGGGCAAGCGTTACTACGGTGGTTGTGAACATGTTGATGTGGTTGAGCAACTTGCTATTGACCGTGCAAACGAATTATTTGGTTCTGATTACGCAAACGTACAGCCTCATGCTGGTTCTCAAGCAAACGCAGCTGTGTTTTTAGCACTTTTAGAGGCGGGTGATACAGTACTAGGTATGAGCTTAGCGCATGGCGGCCACTTAACTCACGGTTCTCACGTAAGCTTCTCTGGTAAACTTTACAATGCGATCCAATACGGACTTGATGAAGTAACAGGCGAAATTGATTACGCACAAGTTGAAGCTTTAGCGCTTGAGCACAAGCCAAAAATGATCATCGGTGGTTTCTCTGCATACTCAGGTATTGTTGATTGGGCTAAATTCCGTGAGATTGCAGATAAAGTAGGTGCATATTTATTTGTTGATATGGCTCACGTTGCAGGTCTTATTGCAGCAGGTGTATACCCAAGTCCTGTAAAGCATGCTCACGTTGTTACTACAACAACACATAAAACACTTGCTGGCCCTCGTGGTGGTTTAATTATCTCAGCATGTGGCGATGAAGCTATTTATAAAAAGCTTAACAGCGCTGTTTTCCCAGGTGGCCAAGGTGGTCCTTTATGTCACATTATTGCTGCAAAAGCAGTGGCATTTAAAGAAGCATTACAACCTGAGTTTAAAGAATACCAAACACAGGTTGTTAAAAATGCACAAGCAATGGTTGCGGTAATGCAAGAGCGCGGCTACAAAATTGTTTCTGACAAAACTGAAAACCACTTGTTCTTACTTGATCTAATCGATAAAGACATTACTGGTAAAGACGCTGATGCAGCATTAGGTAATGCAAATATCACTGTAAACAAAAACTCAGTACCAAATGACCCACGTTCTCCGTTTGTTACGTCTGGTTTACGTATTGGCTCACCTGCAATCACGCGTCGTGGCTTTAAAGAAGCTGAGTCAAAAGAGCTTGCAGGTTGGATTTGTGATGTTCTAGACAACATTAATGATGAGTCAGTACAAGCGCAGGTAAAAGAGAAAGTTCAAGCTATCTGTAAAAAATTACCTGTGTACGCTTAATCACAGGAATTTAGATAACATCAGCAATGTTTTTTGCTATCATAAAGGCCGCCCTAGAGCGGCCTTTTTGTTTTTAGTTACGGAATTTACACTATATGCATTGCCCTTTTTGCTCTGAGAAAGATACCAAAGTGATTGATTCGCGTTTAGTTGGTGGTGGTCACCAAGTAAGACGCCGTCGTGAATGTAACGAATGCCATGAGCGTTTTACCACTTTCGAGGGTGCTGAGTTGGTTATGCCGCGAGTTATTAAACAAGATGGCAGTCGCGAACCTTTCAACGAAGATAAACTCCTTAACGGGTTACACCGTGCCTTAGAGAAACGCCCTGTAAGCACCGAGCAAGTTGATGAGGTAGTTAATATTATCAAATCTCAATTGCGTGGAACCGGTGAGCGAGAGATCTCTAGTCATCTCGTTGGCGAATGCATCATGGAATCATTAAAAAAGCTTGATAAAGTAGCTTATGTTCGGTTTGCTTCGGTTTATCGCTCATTTGAAGACATTCGAGAGTTTGGTGAAGAAATAGCACGCTTAGGAGAGTAGCATGAGCGTTCAAATGTTCACTGAGCAAGATCATCACTATATGGCTCGGGCGATAGAGTTAGCTAGTTTAGGTCGATTTACAACAACGCCAAACCCTAATGTAGGCTGTGTGTTAGTTAAAGATAATGTCGTAATAGGTGAAGGGTTTCATCAGGTCGCGGGCCAAGGGCATGCTGAAGTAAACGCTCTTGCCATAGCTGGTGAAAAAGCAAAAGGGGCAACGGCCTATGTGACTCTTGAACCCTGTAGCCACTTTGGCAGAACCCCGCCTTGCGCTCAAGCATTAAAAGAAGTCGGCGTCAGCAAGGTAATAGCAGCTATGGTTGACCCTAATCCTCAGGTTGCAGGAAAGGGGTTGGCGATATTAGCGAGTGCTGGCATTGAAGTTGCCTCAGGGTTACTTGAGCAACAGGCGCGATTGTTAAACCGAGGCTTTTTAAAGCGTATGGAACAAGGCTTGCCCTTTGTGACATGTAAAATGGCTGCGAGTTTAGATGGTAAAACAGCTCTAAAAAATGGCCAAAGTAAATGGATCACTGGCACACAAGCTCGCCAAGATGTGCAGTTATTCAGAGCACAAAGCTGTGCCATCTTAACGGGTGCAGATACGGTACTAATTGACGATGCTAAGCTCAATGTACGTAATAATGAACTGCCTCAAGCGTTACCAACAGATTTACCACTTCGCCAGCCAATACGCGTTATTGTCGATTCTCAAAACCGCTTAACGCCTGATCTCGCTTTGTTCAGTATTGAAAGTGAGATCATTATTCTTACAACTAAGCTTGATAAATCGATTCAATGGCCTCATTACGTTACCCATATTGAAGTGCCCGAAAAATCTCAAAAAGTAGATTTACTCGCTGCATTGCAAATCCTAGCTAAAAGACAAATAAATACTGTATGGCTTGAAGCTGGTGCGACATTGGCCGGTGAGATGACCCAGCAAAATCTAATTGATGAATTTATAGTGTATGTTGCACCTAAACTATTAGGGAATGATGCAAAAAGCTTACTAAACTTTGCAACTCTAACCAGTATGCAAGATACTATTAACCTAACAATTAGTGATTGTGCGCTAATTGGCGGTGATATTCGTATCACCGCTAGTGTGACGGCCACCAAATCGTCTTAATTTATTTTTGAGAGTAAACTTTATGTTCACTGGTATTATCGAAGCAACAGGCATTATAAGTGATTTGCGCAAAACTCAAGGTGATTTGGCTATTCGTATTCAAAGCCATGATTTGAATATGGCAGATGTAAAACTAGGCGATAGCATTGCCACGAATGGTGTTTGCTTAACTGTTGTTGCTAAACATGATGATGGATTTAGTGCCGATTTATCAAATGAGACAATTGGTTTAACAGGGTTCGCACATTACAAACAAGGACAAAAAGTTAACCTTGAAAAAGCAATGCAGCCTGTATCGCGATTAGGTGGGCATTTAGTGTCAGGTCATGTTGATGGTATTGCAACAATTACCGCAATCACTGCTAACGCACGCGCAACAGAATATTGGTTATCGACTAATGCGGCGTTGATGAAGTACATTCCATATAAAGGTTCAGTGTGTGTGGATGGCATTAGTTTAACCGTAAATGCGGTTGAGGATAATAAATTCAAACTCACCATCGTGCCTCACACATCAGAACAAACCACGATTGCTGACTTTAAAGTTGGCACTTCAGTAAACTTAGAAGTTGACCAAATAGCCCGCTACCTTGAGCGTTTGATCAAAGGTGCAGAGCAGCCAGCAAGCTCAGATATTTCCATGAGCTTATTAGCTCAAGCTGGTTTTATAAAATAAACTCCACAAATTAATTATGAGTAAACTATGAATTTACACAGCGCGCAAGAAATTATTGATGACATTAAAGCCGGTAAAATGGTTATTTTAATGGATGACGAAGACAGAGAAAATGAAGGCGATTTAATTATTGCTGCTGAGCATATTAGTGCTGAGGCAATTAACTTTATGGCTACTCATGGCCGTGGCCTTATCTGTTTAACGATGACGCAAGAACGCTGTGAGCAACTTGATTTGCCATTAATGGTAAAAAATAACGGTGCTGCATTTTCTACAAATTTTACGATGTCGATTGAAGCATCAAAAGGCGTCACAACGGGGATTTCTGCCGCTGATCGTGCGCGCACAGTACAAGCTGCCATTGCAAAAGGCGCGGAACCATCAGATATTGTTCAGCCTGGGCATATTTTTCCAATTATGGCTCAGCCTGGTGGTGTACTAACGCGTGCAGGCCATACTGAAGCTGGGTGTGATTTAGCGCGTTTAGCAGGCCTTGAGCCTTCTTCTGTAATCGTTGAAATACTCAATGCAGATGGCACTATGGCTCGTCGCCCAGATTTAGAGGTATTTGCTAAAGAACACGGCATTAAAATCGGCACAATTGCTGATTTAATAGAGTATCGCAACATAAACGAAACCACTATTGAACAGGTTGCTAAGTGTAAGTTACCTACTCAGCATGGTGAGTTTGACCTAGTAACTTATAAAGACACCATTGATGGTCAGCTGCATTACGCATTATTAAATGGTGAGATTAAAGCTGACGAACCAACGTTAGTACGTGTTCACTTACAAAGCACATTTAACGATGTTTTATTATCAGATCGCAGTGCCGACAGAAGCTGGGGTTTATCAGATGCTATGGCGTATATTGCACAGCATCAAGGCGCACTCGTTATCCTAGGCAAGCAAGAACATACAGAAGAGTTAGAGGCAACAGTCAAAGCATTTGCAGCAGAGGATGCCGGCGAAAACGTGAGCCATCGCAAATTTCAAGGTACATCGCGCACCGTTGGTGTAGGGTCACAAATTTTAGCCGATCTAGGGATTGAGAAAATGCGTCTTATGAGTCGACCTAAAAAGTACCACGCACTTTCTGGTTTTCACCTTGAAGTGGTTGACTACGTAGAGCCGCAATAAGCTAGGCTATTTTTTTATTTTTGTGGTATAATGCGCAGCAATTTTTGCGCAATCGCTTAAACTTATTTTTAGGGTTATCGAATGAAAATTATCGAAGGTAATAAATACGCTCCGGGTAAGAAATTTGCCATTGTCATTTCTCGCTTTAATGATTTTATTGGTAGTAGCCTTTTAGCAGGTGCTATTGATGAACTAAAGCGTACAGGTGGTGTATCTGAAGATGATATCACTGTTATTTATGTACCAGGTGCGGTGGAGTTACCTTTAGCAGCGAAACGCGTTGCAGCAAAAAAAGAGTATGATGCAATCATCGCTTTAGGCGTTGTGATAAGAGGTGGTACGCCACACTTTGACCTCGTTGCTGGCGAATCAAATAAAGGCTTGGCGCAAGTGTCGCTTGAGTATGATATCCCGGTTGCATTTGGCGTATTAACCACAGAAAGCATTGAGCAAGCGATTGAACGCGCTGGCACCAAGATGGGCAACAAAGGTGGCGAAGCTGCTTTAGGTGCACTTGAAATGGTTAATGTGTTAGATAAAATTTAAGTTTAAGGAATTTTTGTGAAACCAGCAGCAAGACGTAAAGCACGTATCTTAGCACTTCAAGCCGTTTATTCTTGGCAACTAAGTGGCAATGCAATTGCCGATATCGAACAACAAATGTTGATCGAAAACGACGTGACTAAAATCGACGTTGAATATTTTAAAGATCTGGCTCGTGGCGTTGCTGTAAATAAGACGCAACTTGACGAAGCTGTCTCTCCTCATTTAACTCGTCCATTTGATGAGTTAGATATGGTTGAAAAAGCGATTTTACGTTTGAGCGCTTATGAACTTAAATTCCGTGAAGACGTGCCTTACAAAGTAGCAATCAATGAAGGCATTGAGCTTGCTAAAATATTTGGCGCTGAAGATAGCCATAAATTTGTAAACGGTGTACTTGATAAAGCAGTTAAGCATTTACGTAAGTAACGCAACTGCAAAAGGAGAGCCGGCATAGGCCGGCTTTTTTGTGTATGAAGGAATTTGAATTAATAAATCATTACTTCAAGGGGCGTGGAGTGACTCGCCGCGATGTAAACCTTGGCATTGGTGATGATTGTGCTTTAGTAACTGTCCCAGAAAACTGCCAGTTGGCGGTCACAACAGATACGCTTGTGTCAGGCGTCCATTTTTTTGATGATATTTCACCTCGTGCTTTAGGGCATCGTGTATTAGCTGTAAATTTAAGTGATTTGGCTGCAATGGGTGCTGAACCTACATGGGTATCAGTTGCTCTAACGTTGCCTAATATTGATGTTGAATGGCTTGAAGAGTTCACTGAGGGAATGCATGAAATTGCAGAGTACTATAATGTGCAAATCATTGGTGGTGATACAACTCAGGGCCCATTAACAATTACTATTTGTGCAAAAGGCACAGTCCCGCAAGGCAAAGCTTTGCGACGAGGCGGTGCAAAAGTAGGTGATTGGATTTATGTGACTGGGCCATTGGGAGATGCAGGCCTTGCTATTGAGTCTCGTAAGCAAGAATTTAAAATTGCTCCAGAGCATCTTCGCTATGTGAATCAGCGTTTTGACTATCCAGCTCCTCGTGTTGCTGCAGGGCAAGTGCTGAGAGGTTTGGCTTCGTCTGCTATTGATGTTTCGGATGGTTTACTTGCAGATCTTGGTCATATTTTGGCTATGTCGCAAGTTGGTGCTCAAATCAATGTTGAGAAAGTGCCAACATCAGACGCAATGCAAGACACATTAGATAAGCCTCAACAGCTTCCTTTTATTCTCAATTATGGCGATGATTATGAACTACTGTTTACAGTGCCTGATGATAATAAGAGTATGTTAGAGCTTAAATTACGCCAATATGGCGTAGAAGCGACCTGTATCGGTCAAATAAAAAGTGGTGAAGGACAAATTGAGCTCTCGCTTAATGGTGAAAAACTCGATTTTAATGATACCGGCTTTGAACATTTCTCCAAGGAGCCGGTTTGAACAACCCCTCAAAATTTAACTTAAAGCGCCCGCACCAACTTTTTGGTTTGGGCTTTGGCTTGGGTTTAGCGCCTAAGGCACCAGGCACATTTGGCACATTTGCTGCTCTACCATTTATTTTTATTACTCTACATTATCCACTCTGGCTACAAATAGTATTTGCCGTGGTGATTAGTATATTTGGTATTTGGGCTTGTGGTAAAACTGCCGACGATTTGGGTGTGCATGATCACCCTGCAATTGTGTGGGATGAGGTTGCAGGCTTTTATATAACAATGATTGGTGCGGCGTTAAGCTGGCAATCACTGCTAGTTGGGTTCTTGTTATTTCGCTTTTTTGATATTGCTAAACCAGGCCCAATCCGTATATTAGATAAGCGCCTACATGGTGGTATAGGGATTATGGCAGATGATGTTTTAGCGGGAATATTCTCACTAATTTGCTTGCAAGCTCTATTCAAAATTGGTTACTTACCTTTTTAACCTTAGTTTTTCAACGAGGTATTGACGTTATGATGCGGTTTTTATTGGTTTATATTTTATTGTTTTGCAGTTTACCAAGCAGTGCATCAATAACTGATTATGTTGTTAAGCAGTGGAATATAAAGAACGGTTTACCTTCGCAATCACTAAAAAGCGTCGTTCAAGATGAACAAGGCTATATGTGGCTTGGCACTCAGTTTGGCCTTAGCCGTTTTGATGGTAATACGTTCACAAATTATAATACGCTAAATACCCCTTTTTTACCGAGTAACGGTATTAATAAACTTATCATCGACAGTGAGGGGTATTTATGGGTAGGCACAAAAAAAGGGATTGTCGTTGTTGATCCACAAACTATGGCTGCTCAAGAGTACATAGTTAAAGGCACTGTTCGCGATGTTATTGAAGACTCTCGCGGTAGTATTTGGATTGCAGCAAATGGGTTATATTTTGTTCCTCGTAATCAAATAGACCTCAAATTAAATACCAATATATCGAATAACACAGTGAAAGCCAGTTCTGTAAAACAAATTACAGGCACGGTAAGTCAATTAGCTTTATCACCTGAGGGCATTTGGCTTGTTAATGAAAGACAGCTATTACGTTTGACTAACTCCTCATCTGACTTTGCAAAGTTACGATTAGAGCTAACCGCAAAAGTATCGCTACCTGAGCGTGTTGCACAAACAATTATTCATGACTTAACCTTTCTTGAAGGCAACCTCTATCTTGCCTCTGAGTTGGGTGCATATTTTCTTGATTTAGATGATGAGCTTCGTCCTTTCCCATTACCTAATGCTAATAACTCCGCTGTTTATAAGTTCATGAGCGACTCTGACGGCGCATTATGGATTTCAACCTATGGGCGATTGTTAGTTAGGGATAATTCAGGTGATTGGCAATGGGTTGAACCAAGTCAGCTAGATCAAAATATCTGGTTCGCTGACTTGTATCGTGATAACGATAACAATGTTTGGTTAGCCAGCTTTAGCGAAGGTTTATGGCTTGCTCACGAGGGGCGTATAGAGCGTCACTCAGCTATCTCCCAAATGACGGAAGCTGTGATGGCAATTACCAAAGCGCCTGACGGTAAGTTGTGGGTTGCCAATAGAAGTGGTGTTGGTTATTTCGATTTAAACAAAAATTTCATCAATCAGATCCCAAGCAATCAATACGGCCGAGCTGTTGTAAATGATTTACACTTTGATAGCGGGCGTTTATACATTGCTACAGGTCGAGGTGTGTACTTTTATGAAAATAAAACCTTATTTACTGTTCCTGGGCGTGCTTTAAGAGATAACCCAGTGTTTGCTATTAGCAACTCAAGTAAAGACGGCTTATGGCTGGGTACTGGCCGGGGGATGTACCGTTTAAGTTATGGCGGCATAACACCGTTTGCATATAATGCATTTTTAGGTAGTAAATTTATTACTTATGTATTGGATCAACAAAATTTTGGTCTTATTGGTACCAGTAAAGGTGCTTATTATTTTACTGACCGTGGCATTGAAAAGGTGGGTGACCAAACGTCATTAGAAAGTGCTTATGTAACGAGCATTTTATACCTTGACGGTGGAGCTATTTTAATTGGTTCATTAAATGATGGGTTATTTTACAGAAGTACCCAAGGGCAGTGGCGCCAGCTAGACGCTTCAAATGGTTTGCCTTACGGATCTATCTTTAGCCTGCGTTATGATGAGTCATTAAAGCGCATTTGGGTCAGTACTATGAAAGGTGTCTACCGAATGCCGGTAGAACAATTTAGTGCCGATATAGAGAGCTTGAAGGTTGAACAGGTCATCTCTTCTTTTGACCGTCAATTAGATGGTAAGGCGAGTCAGTGTTGCACAGGACTTGGTCACGATGCAGTTGCAGAGCACAACAACTCTATGTGGTACCCAAGTTTGCAAGGAGTTGTGGAAATTCCAAAAGATATCGAGCTGTTTGGAGTGAAACAATTACGCCCTAAAGTGGAAAGTGTAACAACGGGTATGCGTTCTGTTTCGGTTGCTTCTTTGGGAGATAACCCTACATTTAATACAGACGAACGTGACTTTACACTTAAGTACACGGCAATAGATTATTATGCTCCAAGCAGTATTGAATTTCGCTACCGACTTAGTGGGTTAGATGATGATTGGCGCTACGCGAACTCACGTCGTGAAGCGATATATACCAATTTACCTCCAGGAGCATTCTTGTTTCAACTTGAAGCAAAACGTCAAGGTGAGGGGTGGCAAAATGCAAAAAATGCAGAGTATTCATTTATTGTCCCTAAACGATTTGATGAAACGGTTTACTTTAGGTTGTTAATTACTAGCACGGTTATTTTACTGTTTTATCTTGTTTTTTGGGTGTTTAGAAAACAGGAGCGTCGTAAGCAAGCGGCTTTAGAAAGTTTAGTTACAGAGCGTACAGGAGAGCTTCGTCAAGCTAACGACAAGTTGAATCAGGTTAACTCACAGCTTAAACTTGTTAGTCATTCCGATGAGCTAACAGGCCTGAGAAGTCGTCGCTTTTTGTTTGATCAACTGCCAAAGGATATAGAGCACTTCCAGCGTAACTCGCAATCATTACAGGCACAGGGAAAATCATTGGTCTTATTGGTAATCAATTTTGATAGCTTCAGTAAGATCAACGACGCTTATGGGCCTATCGGTGGAGATAGTTGCTTACAACAAATGGCTGCCTTGTTAAATTCGCGTACTCAAGGGTCTGACTATGTCGCACGCTGGAGTGGTGACGAATTCTTGCTTTTACTACGGGATTTTAAGCGCAGCGCTATTGATAAATATGTATCAGATCTTTGTAAAGCTGTCGCAGAACATTCATTCAAGCTGCCAAGTGGTGAAAGCATTAATTTAACCGCATCGATTGGTTACTCATTTTACCCTTTACCGCTGCTTGGTGGGCAAGTTATCGGATGGGAAACCTCTGTAAATTTAGCTGATATCGCGCTTCATCAAGTTAAAAAGCGTGGTGGCGATGGCGTGGCAAATATTACCTTTGATGAACAGCTAGATGCGTTTGAGTTTGAGCAAACCAGCAATGTTGAACAACAGCTAAGTGTACTGCAGGCCAATGGCCTGGCAGATATTAAAGTGTGGATGCGCTAATAATTGGGTATATGAAACAAAGCGACACAATATTTGGTGTAAAGTAAAAAGGAGCCGATGGCTCCTTTTTTAGTTACTTATTGAATTGCTTAATGCTATTTAAGATGCCTTGTTCACACAGACCCATCTCAGCATGCATTTGCTGTTGTGTACCATGCTTAATGAATTCATCTGGAATACCTAGGTTTAAAATGCTTGCCTTAGCTTTCACTGCTGCTAAATACTCATTAACCGCAGAACCTGCTCCACCAACAATGGCATTATCTTCAAGCGTTATAAAATTTTGGTGGTCGTCAAGCAATGAATCGATTAGGTTTGTATCTAATGGCTTTACAAAGCGCATATCTATCAAGCTTGCACCTAACTCATCAGCGGCTAAAAACGCGTTCTCAAGCAAAGTACCAAAAGATAAAATAGCAATTTTGCTGCCTTGTTTAATAACTCGGCCTTTACCGATTTCAAGGGCAGTCATTTGCTCATTAATTTCGCTATTACCAGCGCTCCCTCTAGGGTAGCGTACAGCGACAGGCTGATTGCATTGATAACCAGTATAAAGCATTTGACGACATTCATTGGTATCACTAGGTGCCATAATGATCATATTTGGAATACAGCGCATAAAGCTTAAATCGTAAGCGCCTTGATGGGTTTCACCATCTGCACCCACAATACCTGCACGGTCAATAGCAAATAATACCGGTAAGTTTTGTAGTGCAACATCGTGAATGAGTTGGTCGTACGCGCGTTGTAAAAAGCTCGAATAAATAGCAACAACAGGTTTTAAGCCTTCACATGCAAAACCGGCCGCCAAAGTAACTGCGTGTTGCTCTGCAATAGCAACATCAAAGTACTGCTCAGGGTGCTCTTTTGAAAAGCGCACCATACCAGAGCCTTCACGCATGGCTGGAGTAATAGCCATTAGTTTGTCATCTTGACTAGCCATATCACACAGCCAATCACCGAATACTTTGGAAAACGTCGCAGCCCCTGGTTTAGACTTTGGTAAACTTGACACTGCAGGGTCAAATTTAGGCACGCCATGGTAACCAATAGGATCAGCCTCGGCAGGCTTATACCCTTTACCTTTTTGTGTTTTGATATGCAGTAGCTGTGGACCTTTTAAGTTGCGCATATTGCGTAACGTATCTACCAACATATTTACATCATGGCCATCAATAGGGCCGATATAATTAAGTCCTAATTCTTCAAAGAAGGTACCAGGTATCACCATGCCTTTTAAATGCTCTTCCATGCGACTGGCTAATTCTTTTACCGGCGGTACACCGGAAAGTAGTTTTTTGCTTCCTTCACGAATATTGGTGTAAAAGCTGCCAGATAGAATGCGCGCGAAATGATTTGTCAGTGCACCAACGTTTTCAGAAATCGACATCTCATTATCATTTAGGATAATGAGCATATCTGATTTAACATCACCTAAATGGTTCATAGCTTCAAATGCCATACCTGCGGTAATTGCGCCATCACCAATTACGGCTACTGTTTTACGGCTTTTGCCTTCTTTTTGTGCGGCAATTGACATACCAAGGGCAGCTGAGATCGATGTGCTTGAATGACCAACACTAAATGTATCGTAAGCACTTTCATCGCGATAAGGAAAAGGGTGCAGACCATCTTTTTGACGAATTGTATGCATTTGGTCGCGACGACCCGTTAGGATTTTATGTGGGTAGGCTTGATGACCTACATCCCAAACGAGGCGATCTTCTGGTGTATTATATACATAGTGCAACGCAACAGTGAGTTCAACAGTACCTAGACCAGAGGCCAGATGACCACTGCTTTGTGAAACAGAATTAAGTAAATAATCTCTAAGCTCATCACTAAATGCGGGCAGTTTTTCTTGCGCTAAATCGCGCAGCTGGGCTGGCTCTTCAACCAAGCCTAATAATGGATACTTGTTACTATCAAGTGTCATGATTTTTAATACATCCTTCGCTAACCAGAGATTATTATAGCGTATTGTTACTCTGATTTTTTAGTTATTTTGTATGTCTTTTATGTGTATGCCATTGTGTTTTAATTAATGGTCACGTTCAACAATATACGCAGCTAAGCGCGCAAGAGATTCAGTATTAGCATCAATATTCGACAATGCATTAAGAGCATCCGCTAATAACAACTGAGCTTTATCTTTTGCACCATCAAGACCAAGAAGTGCAGGGTATGTAGCTTTATTTGCTGCTATATCTGACCCTTGAGGCTTACCAAGAATAAAGGTATCGCCTTCTACATCAAGAATGTCGTCCTGCACTTGAAATGCCAAACCAATGGATTCGCCAAAAATTTTTAACTGTGAAAACGTATAGTCACTGGTGTTAGGTGCACACAATGCGCCTAATGTAATTGCGCAATTGAGCAAAGCACCGGTTTTAAGCTTATGAATACGTTCGAGTGCAGGTAATGAGATAGCTTCATCAGTTGCGGCAATATCAAGCGCTTGCCCTCCTACCATACCCTCAATACCTGACGCCTTGCTTAATGCAGCAATCATTTTAAGCTGTTGAGAAGCTGGTATGCTAAACGTATGGTTAGCGATTAAATCAAAAGCCAATGTTTGCAGTGCATCACCGGCTAAAATTGCGTGAGCTTCACCATACATAATATGGCATGTCGGCCTGCCTCGACGTAAATCGTCATCATCCATTGCAGGTAAATCGTCATGCACCAATGAATAGCTGTGAATACACTCTATTGCTGCAGCAAGTACATCTAAATCTTTTTTATCTGCGCCCAGCATTTTACCCGTTTCATAAACAAGGAAGGGGCGTATACGCTTGCCGCCATTCAATACCCCATAGTGTGTCGCTTTTTTTATGCTATCTTCAGTATCAAGTGGTAGTGAAAAGTAGTTATCTAGCACGGCTTCAACATCATGTTGTGCAACTTTTATTTGTTCTAAAATATGCACCGATTAATCCAAATCGTTTTTAAAGTTAGTAAGTGGTGACTGAGGGTCATTACCCATCAAAATTGCCACTTTTTGTTCAGCTTGTTGTAATTTGCTTGAAGATGCATTGGCAAGCGCAATGCCGCGTTCGAACTGCTTTAAAGATTGCTCAAGAGATAAATCACCTTGTTCCATGTCGGTGACGATTACAGTTAATTCTTCAAGTGCTTGCTCAAAGCTCAAATTTTCAGGTTTTTTAGTCGCCATCGTTGATTCAACTTAGATGATATGAAATTGAGGCCAATTTTAGGGGGAATGCTAAACTAGGTCAAAGACTGATGCATTTTTTTTATTTATTTTAGCTTTAAGGTGACAGTTTAATTACCTGAACCTAAGGTTAACCCTTGCGGGATGGGGCAGTTTGATTAGAATGACACTATAATAGGCAATAAAGTTAAACCATTTATTCACGTAAATGATTTAAGTAATTCAATCTATTGCCGATAAGCAGTTAATAATAAAAGTTTGTTATTAAAAGTAGCAAAGTATCAATTCCTCTGGAGGGGTAAGTGGATTTAGCAACCATTATAGGTATTCTTGGGGCAATTGGCTTAATCGTAATGTCGATGGTGCAAAGTAGTAACGGTGAAGTGGCTATGTTTTACAACACGCCATCAGTTGTCATCGTATTTGGTGGCTCGATTTTTATCGTTCTATCCAACTACACCATGGGCCAATTCTTAGGTATTGGTAAAGTATGCGCTAAAGCATTTATGTTTAAAATTGAATCGCCTGAAGAGCTAATTGAAAAGGCAGTTGAACTGGCTGATTCTGCTCGTAAAGGAGGATTCTTGGCTCTCGAAGAGGCCGAAATTCCCAACGGCTTTATGCGTAAAGGCGTTGATATGCTTGTAGACGGACATGATGCCGATGTTGTTCGCGCAACGCTGCAAAAAGACATCTCGCTTACTTCTACACGTCATGAGTCAGGGGCAGGGCTATTTAAAGCGCTTGCTGATATCGCACCTGCTATGGGCATGATAGGTACATTGATTGGTTTGGTTGCAATGTTATCAAACATGGATGACCCAAAAGCAATCGGTCCGGCAATGGCGGTTGCGTTATTAACCACCTTGTATGGTGCCTTTTTAGCAAACGTTATTGCGATCCCTATTCAGGTTAAATTAGAGCTTCGTAAAGAAGAAGAGGCAATGAACCAACGTTTAATTTTGGATGCTGTTTTAGGTATCCAAGACGGTCAAAATCCAAAAGTTATTGAAGGGATTTTAAAGAATTACCTCGCTGAATCTAAGCGTAATGTGGACACTGAGGAGTAAGCATGTCTGATGAAGAGTGCAAATGTCCTCCCCCAGGATTGCCAGCTTGGATGGGGACCTTCGCTGATTTAATGTCATTGTTAATGTGCTTTTTTGTACTCTTGCTCGCATTTTCTGAAATGGATGTGCTTAAATTTAAACAGATTGCGGGCTCAATGAAATTTGCTTTTGGTGTGCAAAATAAAATTGAGGTAAAAGATATACCAAAAGGAACCTCTGTAATAGCGATGGAATTTACCCCAGGTAAACCTGAACCCACGCCTATTGAAACTATTCAACAGCAAACAGTTGAAATGACACAACAAATGCTCGAGTTTCAAGCGGGTGATGAAAGCTCGGCTGGGGGGCGTCAGGAACAGCGTGGTAATAAACGTGGTGGTGAATCGCAAAGCACCGCGCAGCAACAAGCTTCTGAGCAATCTACATCGTCTGCAGATCAAGAACAAGTTAACGAACTCGTTAAGAAAATTGCGCAGCAATTAGAGCAACAAATTATGGATGGCGCTGTAGAGCTAGAGTCATTGGGGCAACAAATAATTATTCGTATTCGAGAGAATGGTTCATTCCCTTCCGGCAGTGCGTTTTTACAGCCTCGTTTTAAACCAATTATTCAAGATATAGCGACTTTATTAAAAGACGTACCGGGTGAAATTACGGTGTCAGGCCATACAGATGACTTCCAGGTGTCAAATGAGCTTTATACAAATAACTGGGATTTGTCGTCTAAGCGTGCTGTAGCAGTTGCAACAGAAATGCAAAAAGCACCAGGGTTTGATAAGAGCAGGATGGTCGTTGTTGGTCATGCTGAAACTCGCCCGTTGGTTCCTAATGAAACCGATACCGACAGACGCAGAAACAGACGTGTTGAAATTTCAATTATGCAAGGCAAGGCAAAAGAGTCAGATCCTATTGAAGTAAGATAATGTATTGAGCCGAATTACATAGCTAAGGCCAGCAGGTAAATGTAATGCTGCTTTTTTATAAATTGTAAGTTTGAAAGTTTTTGTTGCGCTTAAATTTATGTAATCGATAATACATTGTGCTAAAGTACTGTTTATATAAACAGTGCTGGAGCTTGTTGTGAAACTGTATATCGCAGAAAAACCTTCATTGGGTCGTGCTATCGCTGATGCACTTCCCAAACCCCATAAAAAGCATGATGGTTACATTGAGGTCGCTAATGGCGATTGCGTTTCGTGGTGCATTGGTCATTTGCTCGAACAAGCTGAGCCTGACGATTATAACGACCAGTATAAAAAGTGGCGCTTTGATGATTTACCTATTGTCCCTGAGCAATGGCAACTAAAAGCAAAACCAAAAACCCGCAAACAGCTTACGGTACTTAAAAAGCTAATCAAACAAGCTGAGCAACTAATTCATGCTGGTGATCCCGATCGTGAAGGCCAATTACTTGTCGATGAGGTGATTGAGCAAGTCAAACTTAGCCAAGCCAAAAAACAACAAATTCAACGTTTATTAATCAGCGATTTAAATATTAGTGCGGTAAAGAAAGCGTTGACAAGTATGCGCAGCAATCGTGATTTTATTCCATTAAGTGTCTCTGCACTGGCGCGCTCCCGTGCCGATTGGTTGTTTGGTATGAACTTAACCCGTGCATATACCTTAGCAGGGCAAAAAGCGGGGTTTGGTAATGTGCTTTCTGTTGGGCGTGTACAAACACCTATTTTAGGGTTAGTAGTAAATCGTGATAATGAAATTGCTAATTTTGTAGCAAAGCCATTTTTCGAAGTCTTTGCTCATTTAAATACGGGGGAGCAACAAAGTTTCACCGCTAAGTGGCAACCAAGCAAAGCGTGTGAGCCCTATCAAGATGAAGAAGGGCAAGTACTACATCGAGGCCTTGCAGAAAATGTCGTATCAAGAATAGCAGGGCAAGAGGGCGAGGTGACGGCACTTGAGCAAAAGCAGAAAAAACAACAAGCACCTTTACCGTATAATTTATCAGCCTTGCAAATAGATGCAGCGAAAGCGTTCACGATGCCAGCACAAAAAGTGTTAGATATCTGCCAAACTTTATATGAACGCCATAAGCTCATCACCTATCCTCGATCAGATAATCGTTATCTGCCAAAAGATCACCATCGGGATGCAGCAAGCATTGTAAAAGCGATTGTTATTAATGGTGGGCAAAATGAAGCGGATTGTAATCAGGCCGATACCACTAAGCGCAGTAAATGTTTTAATGATGCAAAGGTAGCTGCGCATCACGCCATTGTACCTACCGCTAAACAATTAAAGTCGTCAAGCTTAAGCTCAGACGAAGCAAAAGTGTATAGATTAGTATGTAGACATTACCTCATTCAGTTCTACCCTGATTATATATTTAATGAAACAAAGGTTGAAGTAACTATTGCTGGTGGTTTATTTAAAACGAATGCAAAACAAGAGATCAGCTTAGGTTTTAAAATACTAATGGGTAAATCAGAGTTAAAAGATCAGCAAACTTTACCGCCGTTAGTTAAAGGGCAAATGCTTAACTGTAGCCATGGCGAAGTGGTTGATAAAATGACGACCCCGCCTGCACATTTTACGGATGCAACCTTGTTAAGTGCCATGACGGGAATAAGTCGTTATGTGAAAAACCCAGATATCAAAAGAATTCTTAAAGACACTGATGGCTTAGGTACAGAAGCAACGCGTGCAGGCATTTTAGAGTTATTATTCAGGCGTCGATTTTTACAACGCCAAGGTAAAACCATTTTAGCCACTGAAACAGGAAAAGCCCTTATAGGTGTATTACCTGAAGGTTTAGCAAGCCCAGATTTAACGGCGAAATGGGAAGCCTCATTAGGTGATATTGCAGAGCAGCGTATGAGCTACCAACAGTTTTTAACTCCGTTATTAAACGATCTATCACACTTTATTGGCGAAGCAGGGCAATGTAATAGCCAAGCTTTTGCACAATTACCAAAAACGCCGCAAAAGCGACGTTTTAAGAGAAAAGCTAAACCAAAAGCAAAATCGGCCTAGTTACAAAGTCGATTTAGTTATTAAACAGCGCAACGGCTGCATTACTCATCGCTTTAATACCTGTGGGTAAGGCAACTTTGTAATCTGGGGCGAACTTACTCGAGTGCAATGACGGTAGAGTTTGTCCTGATTTTTGGGCTGCACTATATTGAGATTGCTCTACACCACCAAGCCAAAATAAAGTAATCGGAATGTTTTGTTCAGTTCGGCCATATAAACCAAAGTCCTCGCCAGCCATAACCGCTTGCGTTTCTAGCACGTTATCTTTGCCAATGGCTGAGCTAATAGCACTGCGTACAATATTTGTTTGCTCAGGGTTATTATATGTTGATGGAATTGACTCATCTTCATGTACATATACTTCTGGCATAAGCGACTTGTCTAAGCCTGCGCTTAAAGCAATTCCTTGCGAGATTCGTTTAATAGCGGCAATCTGCTGTAAACGTACGTCAGGGTTATAACTGCGTAATGTAAGTTGTAGTTTTACTTCGTCAGAGATCACATTGTGCTTAGAGCCACCATGAATTGAGCCTACTGTTATAACTGAAGGCTCTAGCGGGGAAAGTTCCCGGCTAGTAATAGTTTGTAGTGCTAATACAATACGCGATGCGATAACAACAGGGTCAATAGTCGTGTGTGGGTAAGCACCGTGTCCGCCTTTACCCTTTACTGTGATATCAACAGAGTCAACACTGGCCATGGTGTATTCGTTTTTCATACTCACTTTACCAGCTGGAACACTAGCGCTAACATGTAATGCTATCACGTGATCAGGTGTAGGGAACTTAGAGAATAAACCTTCTTTTAGCATTGCTTTTGCACCGCCACCGACTTCTTCAGCGGGTTGCGCGACCATCATTAATGTTCCCCGCCATGAATCTTTATGCTTAACAAGTTGTTGTGCTGTGCCAATAAATGAGCTCATATGAATATCATGGCCACAGCCATGCATAACACCTACATTCGCGCCATCGTCATTTACTACTGTGACTTTTGAAGCATATGACTTGCCCGTTTGTTCAGTTATAGGAAGGCCATCGGTATCAGTACGGATCATCACTGTTGGGCCATCACCATTTTTATAAATACCAACTACGCCAAAACCACCGACATTATTAGTAACATCGAATCCAATTTGCTTTAATTGTTGTGCAATCTTGAGACCTGTTTTTTGTTCTCGATATGAAAGTTCGGGAGATTGATGTAAATCTAAATACAACTTTTCGATGGCAGGCATGGCTTTATCAAGGTTGAGATCTAACGTTGTGGCATTCGTAAACGGGCTAATAAAAAGCAAGGCTGCATATATTTTGTGGAATTTCATAAAAGACCTTTTGGCTGGTGGCTTGTAATTATTGTTATCGACACCATATAAAACCCTAAATAGTCTGATATGGCAATTAATCGCAATGAATAATATGGTAAATGTTAATCCACAAAACCTTCAGCAAGTATTAGGTGAAACCTCACAAGAGAAACTTGTGTTACTTAGTTTCTACTCGGCACAAAGCCCTGAGTGTCAATCGCAAGCTGCTATTTTAGAAAAAATTGCCAGTGAATATAACGAGCACTTACTTGTTGCTACACTTGATTGCGATGTAGAGCAGCAGTTGGCTGCGCAACTAGCACAGCAAATTGGTCTGCAAACACTACCAACACTTGTATTTTTAAAAGATTCCGCCCCTGTAGATATGTTGCCAGGCGCACAAGCAGAACAACAAATTAGAGATGTTTTATCAAAACATTTACCGGCACAACATGAGCTACTATTAGAGCAAGCAAAGCAAGCCCTTGTTGCGCAAGACTTGAATAGTGCATTTAATTATGCGAAGCAGGCTTACGAACTAGATACCACCAATGCACGCATTAAATTAGTGCTAGCAGATATTTGTATTCAAATTCATAAATTAGATGATGCGCAAGCACTGCTTGATACAGTTGAAGAAGGTGAGCGTGATGCGTATTACACAAATATTCGTGCTAAGTGCGAACAAGCTCTTGAAGCGACAGATTCACCAGAGATAAAGGCATTGCAGTTAAAAGCAGAGCAATATCCGAATGATTTAGATATTAAGGTAGAGTTAGCTGCTGCACTTAATACCGCAGGCCGAAAAGAAGAAGCATTAGAAACATTGTTTAGCATTTTAAAGAAAGATTTAAACTTTGCAGATGCCAAGTCAATATTTCTTGAAGTTATATCATCATTACCTGATGGCGATAGCTTAGCATCTAAATATAGAAGAAAGCTCTACAGCATCCTGTATTAATCAATTTTATAGATTATAAGCTCAAGCGCTGTTAATTAATGGCGCTTTTTTATATCTAAAACTTGATAAATACAAAAATTAGACAATACTTAAATTCCTCTCGAGAGATGTTGCTGATAATTTAGTCAGTAAATAGCGTCTTTTAGATGTTTTAGTTTGTTTTTTAAACTAACGGGCTCTTTTTTAAAGTTTCTGATTAAAAACGCTTGCGTATAATTCGGATCTCCCTATAATGCGACCCCACTGAGACGGCAGAGTAGGCAACGCTTAGCGAGGCAAGCAGCTAATCAGTAAGTCGAGTAAAACTTGAGTTTAGATTTTTTAAAAAGTTTAAAATTAAGTATTGACAAAAAAATAGGAAAGCGTAACATA
>NZ_JBHNYL010000020.1:0-40336 GCF_054960735.1 Pseudoalteromonas sp. RWi3 | reverse complement strand
TTAGTTTCGGTGGTCTTCATAAATAAGTCCTAAATGTGTAAATACATTTCAGGACAAGACACGCTATCAAAATTAAAAAGCCTGCAAATGCAGGCTTTTATGTGTTTGTTCTAGCTTGTATTAGCTTATCGACGAAGCGCGTCTATGCGCGCATCAAGTGGTGGGTGTGACGAAAATAATTCCGCCATACCTTTACCGCTAGCAATACCGAAGGCCATCATTGAGCCTTCTAATTGCGATGGGTGATTTTGCTTTAAACGTTCAAGCGCAGAACGCATTTTGTCTGCTCCAACCAAGTGTGCTGCGCCGTTATCGGCTGCAAATTCACGTTTACGGCTGTAGTGTGCAACAATTACGCTGGCTAATACACCAAATAGCACTTGGAATAGCATATCAAATAAGAAGTATGTCCAGCTATTACCGCCCTCTTCTTCATCACTGTTAATAAAGTTATCAACAATACCAGCCAACACTTTAGCAGCAAAAATAACAAAGGTATTCACTACGCCCTGAATCAGCGTAAGGGTTACCATGTCGCCATTAGCAATATGAGACACCTCATGGGCTAACACTGCTTCGGCTTGGTCTTGCGTCATGTTGTGCATTAGACCTGTGCTAACTGCCACCAAAGAATTATTTTTACTCGGACCTGTAGCAAAGGCGTTCATTTCTGGGCTGTCGTAAATGGCGACTTCAGGCATTTTAATACCGGCCTTTTGCGCTTGCTGTGCTACGGTGTTTAATAACCAGTGTTCTGTTTCGTTGCGAGGCTGCTCAATAACCTTTGCCCCTGTTGATTTTTTTGCCATCCATTTCGACATATACAACGAAATAAACGATCCGCCAAAACCAAATATTGTTGCAATTAGTAAAATACCACCAAGGCTTCGATGGCTCAGGCCCAGCGCACTCATTATTATTGAAAGCACAACACCTAATACCAACATCACCGCGAGGTTAGTTAATAAAAATAAAAATACACGTTTCATACTTGTTCTCCAAAAATAACAACTATTGCTGAGCGATAAAGCAAATGCTGATCGGGCATAGCAAAACTGCGTTATGACAGATTATGTCATAACGTCAGCGCTATTCTGTGACAAACTATGTCACAACACAAGGGTTATTTATGGATTTATTGATAATTTTTCAAGGAGGGTTTTATAAATTTGTAACTTAGGTGTTTGCTCAGTATAGGGGCTTATTGCAAGCAGTGGCATGGGTAAGCGCGCCTTCAGTGAATCAAGATTTGCTTGGTATTCATCCATTTCGCTATCAACTTGATTGGCTATCCAGCCAATGCAATTTACCCCCACACTCTGCATATGCGCAGCGGTTAACAACGCGTGATTAATGCAGCCTAGTTTCATACCCACAACCAATATTACTGGGAGTTGCTCTGCACTTACCCAATCATATAAATATTGGTTATCATTAATTGGTAATGCCCAGCCACCAGCACCTTCTGTTAGTAGGTAGTCAGCGCCTTGGCTTTTAATTTTTTGATAAGCCGCTGAGAGCTTTTCAACACTTAAGGTTACCCCTGCTTTTTGTGCAGCAATATGTGGCGCAATGGCTGGCGCAAACGAGAATGGATTAATCACATCGTATTTTGCACTAACAGTGGCGCTTTCCATGAGCATTAGGGCATCGGCATTAACCAGTTGGTCGAACGCTATTTCACAGCCAGAGGCTATGGGTTTAAAACCAATAGCACGTTTTTTATGTTGGGCGAGTAACTTTAATAGCAAACTGGTTACATGGGTTTTACCGGCGTCAGTGTCAGTGCCCGTGATAAAAAATTCGTTCATTACCTTGCCTTTATATTTTTGCTTTTTCTAATGATAACAAGACCACATGGTAAGATACATGGGCTTGGTTGTTTATTAGCGGATACGCGGCACACACTTTTTGTAAAGCCGATTTAGTTAATAAACCCGTACGTTGGGTTGAATGGTTTTGTGATGTCGCGCCAATGGCTTTGATTGAGTGAATTGCGCTTAAAGGATTCGAAAATTGGTCGGTATAAATCACTTTTGTAGCACTGTTGAGTTTAAAGCCTGCATTTATGACCGATTGGTTTATATTGCTATGAGTTTGAAAACGATTTATTCGGCTATGTGAATCAAGCACTGAAAACGCGGTTTTTATCTCATCCAGAGAGCCTTCAACCACAGCGCTAATATACGCCCGGCCACCTGGTTTTAACGCTTTATATAGTGAGTGCATTAACGTTTCAAAATTAGCTGACCATTGCACAGCAAAATTACTAAACACTGCATCAATGCTGTTTGCTTGTAGCGGTAAATTATCCATATCGGCGCAAATTCGCGGAGCAACCACATTACTACTTTTGAGCATTGTATGGCTTAAATCTATCGCTAATACATGACGATATAACCCCTTTAAAGCATGGGTATTAACCAAAGGGCCTGCCCCTAAATCAACACAGTAGCCTTGTTGAGCGCTGTCAGGTATCGCCATTAATTTAAACAGGTCATTAGCTGCTTGTTTTTGTACATTTGCATGCGCTGCATAACTGTTTGCAGCTGTTGAAAACTTGCGTTGTGTTGCGTGTTTTGCACTATTATTAGCTAAACACTTTACTTGTGCATAACTTGGTTTATCAGCAATAACGGCGTGTGGGCTTATCATGCAATGGCCTTTTGTAAACACGTTATAAGTGTATTAATGTCTTGCTGTGTATGTGCAGCGGTTAACGTAACGCGTAAACGCGAGGTATTATGCTGCACGGTCGGTGGGCGTATAGCACTTAACCAGATACCTTGTTGTTTAAGGTGTTCACATGCTGCTAATGTTTGCTGGGCACACCCTAAAACTATGGGTTGAATTGCGGTATTTGACTCCATAAGCGCAATACTGTGCTCACTGGCTAAACGTTTAAATAACGTAATATTTGCCTTTAATGCCGCTCGTTTTTCATTTGCATCACGTAGTGTTTTGATTCGCGCTAAAGTATGCGATGCATTAAAGGGCGACATAGCTGTTGAATACGTGTAATCACGGTTAAATTGCACCATGTAATCGATAAACGCATCTGTGCCTAATACACACGCACCACTGCTAGCAACCGCCTTACCAAAAGTGATCACCAAAATATCAGGGAGATCTCCCGCTGCAATCAAGGGTTCACAACTACCAAGGCCCGTGTCACCTAATGCACCAAACCCATGCGCATCATCAATCATCAGCCACGCACTGTGTTGTTTTGCTAAACTGAGTAATTCCTGCAATGGCGCTTGATCGCCATCCATCGAAAAGACCCCTTCGCTGATAATTAATTTATGCTTTGCGTTGGATTTTTCAAGCCGAGAGCGTAAGTGATTCAAGTCGTTATGATTAAAGCGCACCAACGCGGCGTTTGCATGCAAAGCACCATCAATTAAGCTGGCATGATTTAACTTATCTTGAAAAACAGCGCTGTGTTGCGCAATGGCTTTATCTTGAAACAACGCTTTAATTACGCTGCTATTTGCACTAAAGCCCGAGTTAAACAGCATTGCATTTTCATAACCAAATTGAGCACATAAATATTGCTCTAACTGCTGCTGGGCTTGTTGGTAGCCTGTTACTAACGCTGAACTATGGCTCCCCAACGTGCGCGATGTATCAAACGCGATGACCTCATCGGCAACCCCCAAGTAATCATTACTCGCAAAGTTGAGGTAGCGTTTATTGTCTACCTCAATTTCCCGTGCGCTGATTGGGTTAACAATATGGCGTTTGCGCTTTAGCGCGCTTTGCTCGCGCGCATTCAAATGGTCGTTTATATAGTCGAATAACATAATTGAACGCTGCGTTATGCAGGGTAAAACAATTCAGAGGTCGCCTTATCAGCCACTTTAGATGATAACGATGCGGCAACGGCTTCATCTGAATAGTCTTGGTGTTTTTCTGGGTTCATGCCTAATTTTTTAATCAGGTTCATATCCGCATCTGCTTCTGGGTTTTCGGTTGTAAGTAATTTATCACCGTAGAA
This sequence comes from Pseudoalteromonas sp. RWi3, assembly GCF_054960735.1. Taxonomy (NCBI): domain Bacteria; kingdom Pseudomonadati; phylum Pseudomonadota; class Gammaproteobacteria; order Alteromonadales; family Pseudoalteromonadaceae; genus Pseudoalteromonas; species Pseudoalteromonas sp. RWi3. The sequence continues at coordinate 36,336 of NZ_JBHNYL010000020.1, read as the reverse complement.
TATAGAGTTAGCACCGGCAAAAAAGCACATTGATTGCATTTGTTCGTTCATTGCATTACGACCTGCTGATAAGCGTACGTAACTTTTAGGCATCATAATACGCGCTGTTGCTATGGTGCGTATAAAATCAAAGTGGTCTAAATCATCCACATTTTCAAGTGGCGTGCCTTTTACTTTAACCAACATATTGATTGGTACACTTTCGGGTTGCTGTGGCAAGTTTGCAAGCCCCATGAGTAAACCAAACCTGTCTGATGCTTCTTCACCCATGCCCACAATACCACCAGAGCATACTTTCATGCCGGCATCACGCACATTGCCAATGGTGTCTAGGCGGTCTTGATACGTGCGTGTTGAAATAATTTGCTCATAATACTCAGGCGATGTATCAAGGTTATGGTTGTAGTAATCAAGCCCAGCGTCACGCAATGCGTGTGCTTTATCGTTATCTAACATACCAAGTGTCATGCATGTTTCTAGGCCAAGTTCTTTTACTTCTTTTACCATTTGTGAAATATAGGGCATATCACGATCTTTTGGATCTGACCATGCAGCGCCCATACAAAAACGGGTTGCGCCTTTTTCTTTGGCTGCGCGTGCTTGTTCAACCACTTTTTCGACTTCGAGTAAACGTTCACGCTCTAAGTCTGTTTTGTAATGGCCTGATTGCGGGCAGTATTTACAATCTTCTGGGCATGCACCGGTTTTAATAGATAGTAACGTAGAAATTTGCACTTCGTTGGGATTAAAATTTTCACGGTGAACAGAGGCGGCTTTGAATAGTAAATCGTTGAATGGCATTTCAAATAATGCTTTTACTTCTTTGTGTGTCCAATCGTGACGAACGGCTGCAAACTCCATAACTCTCTCTTTTTATTTTTTAAATGACGGTGGATATTGGTTTAGTCTAAGACTTGGCGTAACATTGTCAACGAAACGCAATAGATTAAAGTTTACTAATGATTAAAAAACACACAATCGACCTTGATTTTGATCGTCAACACATTTGGCACCCTTACACATCAATGACACAGCCGCTTGAGGTCTACCCTGTTACGCATACGCAAGGTAATAAAATTTACTTAGCAACAGGTGAATGTTTAATTGATGGCATGGCCTCTTGGTGGAGTGCTATTCATGGTTACGGGCACCCTGCTTTGAAAGCAGCTATGCATCAACAAATAGACACTATGAGCCACGTTATGTTCGGCGGAATTACCCACCAGCCTGCAATTGAACTGTGCAAAAAGCTCGTTGCTATTACCCCTGAGAGCTTACAAAAAGTATTTTTAGCGGACAGCGGGTCGGTTTCTGTTGAAGTGGCAATAAAAATGGCGCTGCAATATTGGTTAAGCCAAGGTATCACTACTAAGCAAAAACTCATGACACCATTAAAAGGCTATCATGGTGATACATTTGCTGCCATGAGTGTTTGCGACCCCGTTAATTCAATGCATTCCTTGTACAGTGGTTTTTTACCTGAACATGTTTTTGTTCCTGCCCCTGTTAGTCAATTTGGTGAACTGTTTGACGACAATGAAGCCGAACAACTTGAACACTATTTTAAGCTACACCATCAACAGGTTGCCGCCTTTATCATTGAACCAATTGTACAAAATGCAGGGGGAATGAACTTTTACCACCCTGATTACCTAAAAGCGGTTAGACGGCTATGTGATGAGTATAATGTTTTACTGATTTGCGATGAAATAGCCACAGGCTTTGGCAGAACAGGTAAAATGTTTGGTGTTGAACACAGTGATATTGAGCCCGACATCATGTGTATAGGTAAAGCACTCACCGGCGGTACAATGACACTATCGGCCACGCTAACCACAGACAAAATTGCAATTGGTATAAGTGAAGGTGAAGCGGGAGTGCTAATGCATGGTCCTACATTTATGGGCAACCCGCTAGCTTGCGCTGTGGCATGTGCCAGTATTGATGTGTTATTGCAGCAAAATTGGTCGGTGCAAATTACACAACTCAATAACGCCTTAGCATCATTAAATAAATGTGCAGAGCTTGAACAGGTAAAAAATGTAAGAACACTGGGTGCTATCGGTGTTGTGGAGCTGGCTTGTGAAGTTGATGTTGCAAAAATTCAAGCGTACTTCATCAGCCAAAACGTATGGATACGCCCATTTGGCAAGTTAATTTATTTAATGCCACCGTACATAAGCACGGCTGAGGATATCAAGATACTTAGTGACGCTATTTACAATGCGATTGCTAATAATCAATACTAAAAAGCACTGCTTACATGTTTTACCATTCAAACATGTAAGCCATTTTACTGATCATCTTTAACGGCACTTTATGACTATTACGTTTAGCATATAAGTGTTGCATTGATTTATCTTTGACTTCACCGACAATCACTTCTTTAACTTGATAGCCAAGTGCTATAGCGGCTTGACTATAAGCAATAAATTCCCACTTTTTAATATTAGTGTTATCAACTATTACCAAGGGAATTGATTGTGATAAAGCATTAATAAAGCGAGCTAGATTTAAATTATGAAACTGCGATAACTTAAATTTATCAAACTTATATTCACCTTGCTCATCATAAAAATAGTCATCTGTTGAGCAAATCAAGTATTGGCTTTGATCACCTGTGACGAGCTCGTCAGCAAGCGTTTGTGCGTAGTATGACTTACCTGAGCCTGGCAGGCCGCGTAAAATAAAGACTTGTTTCATGGAACCTATAATTGTTAGTTAATTAGTTAAAGATACAAAATTAGAAATCTATAATGCCATAAAACGAGGATTAATCGCACACTAAAGGCAGATTTATTTAATTCAGTGTTTAATATTCAATCGCTTTATAAATAAAAGTCTCAATTGTACAAAAAAAGCATAAAGAAATTGCAAAGAGTTGCATGCACATGTTTTTTTATTTTCCGTTCAAAGGTAAGATACGGGGTTCAAGTGCAACAACGCACACATTTATTAATGTAGGCAACTTATATCATTGGAGTGAAGATGAGCCACTTAGCGATTTCAGAGCTATTAAAAGGCAAGGTTGCGGTAGACAGCCAAGTAACAGTAAAAGGCTGGATCCGTACTCGCCGCGATTCAAAAGCAGGAATTTCATTTTTAGCCGTTCATGACGGCTCATGTTTTGACGCAATTCAAGCGGTAGTGCCTAATTCACTAACCAATTACGAAGAAGTAACGCGGTTAACAGCTAGCTGCTCTGTATCAGTAACAGGTGTTTTGGTTAAATCTGAAGGCAAAGGCCAGTCATTCGAAATCCAAGCGAATAAGGTTGTAGTATTAGGCTGGGTAGAAAACCCAGACTCGTACCCTATGGCAGCTAAGCGTCACAGTATTGAATACTTACGCGAACATGCACACCTTCGCCCTCGTACAAACATTATCGGCGCAGTAACACGTGTTCGTAACTGCTTAGCACAAGCGATTCATCGTTTTTACCACGAGCAGGGTTATTACTGGATCAGCACCCCTATCATCACTGCAAGTGACTGTGAAGGTGCAGGTGAAATGTTCCGCGTGTCTACGTTAGATATGCAAAACTTACCACGCACAGATAAAGGCGATGTTGATTACAGTGAAGACTTCTTCGGTAAAGAAGCGTTTCTTACTGTATCAGGTCAATTAAATGGTGAGACATACGCCTCGGCTATGTCAAAAATTTACACCTTTGGCCCGACTTTCCGTGCTGAGAACTCAAATACTTCTCGCCATCTTGCTGAGTTCTGGATGGTTGAACCGGAAGTTGCGTTTGCAGATCTTGAAGACATCGCAAAATTGGCTGAAAGCATGCTTAAGTATGTATTTAAAGCCGTGCTTGAAGAGCGCCGTGATGACATGGAATTTTTTGCACAACGTGTAGAGAAAACAGCTATTTCACGCTTAGAAGAGTTTGTAGAGAAAGACTTTGCTCAAGTTGATTACACTGACGCTGTTGAAATACTAAAAGCCTGTGGCAAAAAGTTTGAATACGCCGTTGAATGGGGTGTAGATTTACAGTCTGAGCATGAGCGTTACCTTGCAGAAGAACACTTTAAAGCGCCAGTAGTTATTAAAAACTACCCACGTGATATTAAAGCGTTTTACATGCGCCAAAATGAAGACGGCAAAACCGTTGCTGCAATGGACGTAGTTGCACCAGGTATTGGTGAGATCATTGGTGGTTCACAACGTGAAGAACGCCTTGACGTACTTGATGCACGTTTAGAAGAAATGGGCTTGAACAAAGAAGACTACAGCTGGTACCGCGACCTACGTAAGTATGGTTCAGTACCACACTCTGGTTTTGGTTTAGGTTTTGAACGCTTAGTAGCTTACGTAACTGGTATGGCTAATGTACGTGATGTTATTGCCTTCCCACGTACAAAAGGCAGTGCTACATACTAATTAATTAGTATGATTAATATAAAAACCAACCCTAGGGTTGGTTTTTTTGTTCCTATTTATTGTTCTAGTGAGTTTGAACTACACTTATCTAAAATACTCTACAATACGAATTATATGTTTAAACAGCTGATATTATTTATAGTTTTATCCTTTACGCCTTACATATACGCTCAAGAAAAGCCCAGTTTAGAGACGTTACTCGTCGCAGGCTCTACGTCTGTAACTCAAATGCTGGAGCTTATTCAACAAGATTTTAATGAGCAAAACAAATCGATTATGCAACTGCGTGGCATGGGAAGTGATAAAGGCATCACTGCTATCGCACAAAACCTTGTAGATATAGGCGCGTCATCACGCTATATGACAAAGCTCGAACAAGAGAAATGGCCTCACCTTAAACAAATTGTACTTGCGCAAGATGCATTGGTATTTTTTACAAACTCCGACAATAAGCTATCTAACCTTTCTGTTGATCAACTTAGAGGTATCTATTCTGGTCAAATTGATGAGTGGTCACAGCTGGCAACCTTTGAGAAAAAGAAATCAAAGAAGAACAACAAAATCGATTTATTCAGTAAAGGAGTTCAACACGGTACGTTTGATGTGTTTTTAGAGTATTTGTCTCTTGACTATATGAAGTTGCCACAAGCTGACTCTATAAAACTTAAAAAAGCAGGAAACAGAGGGCTATTTTCAAAAAATAATGTGCTTTTATACAATGAGTTCAATCAAGCACTCGGAATTGTACAACGTATATCGTCCGCTATTGCTTATGAATCTTTTGGAGCTATTTCACAATTTTCAGAGTTAAAAAGAATAGATAAAATTAGCATTTTATCTATTGATGGTGTCCAACCTAGTTTTGAAACCATTAAAAGTGGTGAGTACAGCTTTGTAAGGCCGCTGGTAATTATTATTAACACTCAGTCAGATAAATCAATGAAGAAGGGCGAACAACTACTGCGTTTTCTCAATAGTGATGCTGTTAAGAAGAAACTATCTAAATTGCACTATGTGATGGTGAACTAAGCATCTAGAGGGAGTTTGGATATGGCATAAAAAAAAGCTGCGAACCAAAGGAACAACAGCTTTTAACAACCAGAATCGTTTATGATTTACAGTGCTGTTTCTAGCTCTGGTAGTACATCAAATAAATCTGCAACTAACCCATAGTCTGCAACTTGGAAAATCGGTGCGTCAGGGTCTTTGTTTATAGCAACTATCACTTTAGAATCTTTCATTCCTGCTAAGTGCTGTATCGCACCGCTAATACCCACCGCAATGTATAAGTTTGGCGCAACAATTTTACCCGTCTGCCCTACTTGCATATCATTAGGGACGAAACCGGCATCAACTGCAGCACGTGAAGCACCAATGGCTGCCCCGAGCTTATCGGCAATGCCATTTAACAGAGCAAAATTTTCACCATTTTGCATACCACGACCACCAGATATAACTACATCAGCCGCAGTTAGTTCAGGGCGTTCAGATTCTGTTTGTTCAACACTAACAAAGCTACTTAATTGATTTTCTAATCTTGCATCAATAGTTGTTGTAGGTGCAGCAGCTTGCTCATTTTGTAAATCAAAGCTACTAGCGCGAACAGTAATCACTTTTTTAGTGTCTAGTGATTTTACTGTCGCAATTGCGTTACCCGCGTAGATTGGACGCTTAAAGGTATCTGCATCAACAACATCGATTATTTCAGAAATTTGCGCCACATCTAATAACGCTGCCACACGAGGCATAAAGTTTTTACCTGTGGTGGTTGCACTGGCTACAATGTGAGAATAATCAGATGCCAAAGATAAAACTAAATCAGCCGTGTTCTCGGCTAGTTGATGTGTGTAAGCAGCATTATCAGCAACAAGTACATTGCTAACCCCCTCAATTAGGGCAACCTCATTTGCCATAGCACTAATGTCAGCACCTTGAACAAGTACATCAACAGCAAAGCCTAATTTAACCGCAGCATTAATAGTTTTAGATGTTTCTGGCTTTAGTTGGCCATTATCATGATCTGCTATTACTAATGTTTTCATTTAAATCACCTTCGCTTCTGTTTTTAGTTTTTCAACTAATTGGGCAACATCTTCAACAATAATACCACCAGTACGTTTTGCTGGTTCATTGACTGACACAAGCTGTAAACGCGGTGCTAAATCAACGCCTAAGCTATCTGCTGCAATAACCTCAAGTGGCTTACGTTTAGCTTTCATAATGTTAGGTAAAGAAGCGTAACGAGGTTCATTCAAGCGTAAATCAGTTGTTACAATCGCTGGTAGTTTTAATTCAACTGTTTGCAAGCCGCCATCTACTTCACGCGTAACTTTTACAGTACCGCCTTCCACATCGACCTTTGATGCAAAAGTACCTTGACCGCGATTTGTTAACGCAGCAAGCATTTGGCCAGTTTGATTGTTATCTGAGTCAATTGACTGTTTACCTAAAATAACGAGATCTGGTGATTCTTGCTCAACTATTTTTGCGAGAAGTTTAGCAACATGAAGTGACTCAAGCTTTTCATCTGTTTCAATGTGTATTGCTTTGTCAGCACCTAATGCTAATGCTGTGCGCAACTGCTCTTGTGATGCTTTAGCGCCAATAGTAACAGCAACTACCTCTGTTGCGGTTCCAGCTTCTTTTAAACGAATGGCTTCTTCAATCGCAATTTCACAAAATGGGTTCATTGCCATTTTTACATTGGTAAGATCAACGTCACTGTTATCTGATTTAACGCGTGCTTTTACGTTGTAATCGATGACTCTTTTTATTGGAACGAGAACTTTCATAGGAACTCCCTGATTATTTAAACCTACAAGCTAACGTGTACGTCAACCTATTTATTTTATGAATTCAGACTACTTCCTGTTGACGTAAACGTCAACCTAAAATAACCTTAAACTATTCACAGCCTGTAACGTTTCATTTGCAAGTATGAAATCCCCTTTGTAAAAGGTGCAGGTCCGTCACACACAAGAGGTTATTATGGTCGAACGCGAAACCATGGAATTTGATGTAGTCATTGTTGGGGCTGGTCCTGCGGGACTATCAACTGCAATTAGATTAGCGCAGCAAGCACAACAAAAAGAACAAGAATGCATGATCTGTGTTGTTGAAAAAGGCTCTGAGGTGGGCGCTCATATATTGTCGGGCGCTATATTTGAAACAACCGCATTAGACGAATTACTCCCTAATTGGCAAGAATTAGGTGCTCCCGTGGCAACTAAAGTAACTAATGATGAAATTTATTGGTTCAACAATGAATCAAAAGCAACAGCAATTCCTCATTTTGCAACGCCTAAAACATTTCATAACGATGGTAACTATATTGTTTCTATGGCTAACGTATGTCGTTGGTTGGCAGAACAAGCTGAAAACCTTGGGGTCGAAATATTTCCAGGCTTTAGTGCGCACTCATTAATAATTGAAGATGACACTGTAAAAGGTATCATTACCGGTGACATGGGCCTTGATAAAGAAGGCAATGAGAAAGATGGTTACATGCCAGGAATGGAACTACGTGCCAAGTACACTGTATTTGCAGAAGGCTGCCGAGGGCATTTAGGTAAACAGCTTATAAATCAATTTGCACTCGATAAGGATGCATCACCACAGCACTATGGGTTGGGTTTTAAAGAAATTTGGCAGATAGACCCAAGTAAACACAAAGAAGGTACCGTTGTACATGGCACAGGTTGGCCACTAGCCGGTGACACCAATGGCGGTGCATTTATGTATCACGCTGAGAATAATCAAGTTGTGGTTGGTTTAATTGTTGATTTAAATTACTCAAATCCACATTTAAGCCCATTTGATGAATTTCAACGCATGAAGCACCACCCTATTTTCAAAGATGTGCTTGATGGTGGCGAAAGGATTGCTTATGGTGCCCGTGCTATAGCAAAAGGTGGTTTACACTCTTTACCTAAAATGCATTTTCCAGGTGGTCTACTCGTCGGTTGTGATGCAGGCACATTAAACTTTGCAAAAATTAAAGGTAATCATACTGCAATGAAGTCAGGCATGATTGCCGCGGATATTATTTTAGACGCCATTACGAGTGATCAAGCGAATACAGACTTAACACAATACACCGATGCTTTTAAGCAAAGCTGGGCATATAAAGAGTTGCATCAATCACGTAATTTTGGTCCTGTTATGCATAAGTTAGGTAAATTTATTGGTGGTGCATACAACACAATTGACCAAAATATATTTGCAGGGGCGTTACCGTTTACGTTTAAAGATAATATACCAGACCACGATACTTTAGTGGATAAAAACGCAGCAGATAAAATTAACTACCCTAAACCTGATAGTAAATTGAGTTTTGACAAGTTATCGTCGGTATTTTTATCGAACACAAATCACGAAGAGTCACAGCCTTGTCACTTACAGTTAAAAAATAGCGCAATTCCAATCGATGTGAATCTTGTTAAATTTGACGAGCCTGCACAACGATACTGCCCTGCTGGCGTATATGAAGTACAGCAGATAGAAGGTAAAGATGAATTTGTTATCAATTCACAAAATTGTGTTCACTGTAAAACCTGCGACATTAAAGACCCCAGCCAGAACATAACATGGGTGACACCTGAAGGTGCTGGTGGACCAAACTACCCAAATATGTAAGAACCTTAACAAATCCTAAATTGCAGGGGGCTTCGGCCCCTTTTTTGCGCTATGCTGAATAATACCGTCAGTAAAATTAAGGGTTTATTTATGTCTTCAGATAATGTGGTGTTTCGTTTTTTAGCAGAGCCGACTGATGTTAACTTTGGTGGTAAAGTGCATGGTGGCATTGTTATGAAGTGGATTGATCAAGCAGGCTATGCATGTGCAGCCGGCTGGAGTGGTCATTATTGCGTTACTGTATCTGTTGCAGGGGTTAAATTTAGGCGACCAATATTGGTTGGTCAAATAGTTGAAGTAAAAGCTCAAATAGCGCACACAGGAAAAACCAGCATGCAAATTTTTATACAAGTGCGCTGCGGTGATCCAAAGACACAGAACTTGGTTGAAACTAATCACTGTATCATCAGCTTTATTGCGATGGATGAAACGGGTTACCCTGTGCAAGTGCCAACCTATACAGCGGTGACTAATGATGAGAAACAGCTTGAAAACTATGCAATTAAGATGAAACAAATTGCAATAGAAACGGAGACCTTGCTACATAAAACAGCCCCGTAACTATTTAGGCGCTCTGTAAAAGTTACAACTGATTTGCAAAAATGGCCTTTATGAAACTGAATAGGTGACTGAAAATAAAGCAAAACATGGCTTTTTAATATATTAAATAGCCAAATAGAACATTAATTGCTCGATAAAACTTTGGCACAATGACTGCACCTATATAAATGGAAAATAACAAAGAGTTATTTATTTTTTATTTTGTAAAGGAGCTATTAAATGATTAAATCACTTTCAATTTCTGCTGTTGCACTAGCGCTATTTGGTTTTAATAATACGGCCCAGGCAGAAGTAACTGATATGGATATGCCGAGCATATATACAGGTATCGGCTATGGACAATATTCTTTTGAGTTTGAAGACTCAGAAAACGATACAGATTTCGATGACGACTCACAAATGCTTAAAGGTTATGTGGGTGCTCAGTTTAACAAATACATTAGTGTTGAATTAGCTTACCAGAATTTTGATGAAGTAAGTGACATCGATAGTTATGCTGAAGTTGATGGCGTATCTCTTGCCGCTCGTCTTTCAGCTCCATTAACAGAAAGCTTTTCTATCTACGCTAAAGGTGGTTGGCTTGAGTGGGATGCTGAAGTAACAACAGACATTCCAGCGGTTGGTAGTGTCTCAGCAGACCAAGATGGTGGTGACGTATTTTACGGTGCAGGTATTGAATATGCGTTTACTCAGAATGTTCAGATGCGCTTAGAATACGAACGTTATAAATTAGAAGACGATATTGACCCAGATATGGACGTTGCTTCAGTATCTGTGCAGTACATGTTTTAATTAGACCGAATGGTTTAATTTAAAAAGGCAGCCTCGGCTGCCTTTTTTTGTATTTAACAGTTAGAATAGCGCAAAATAAACAACAAGATTGGTTTTATGAGCGACTATCAGTTAACCGCCGTAGGTCATATTGAATCTCCATATAAACAAAAGTTTGCAATTCCTCGCCAACCTAGATTAGTACCACAAGCTAAAGCTAAACTTGTATTTTGTGCTGATTTCAATCGTGAAGAGTTTGTTCGCGGGCTTGATGAGTTTAGCCATATTTGGCTCTTATTCCGTTTTCATGAAACTGCTGATAAAGGTTACTCAGCGATGGTTAGGCCACCTCGTTTAGGTGGTAATGATCGTAAAGGCGTATTTGCAACACGTGCCACTTTTAGGCCTAACGCCATTGGTATGAGTGCTGTTAAGCTCGAAGGTATTGAATATCAAAATGGGCAGTTGAGTCTATTATTATCAGGGATTGATTTACTCGATGGCACTCCTATCTTAGATATTAAACCGTATCTGCCTTATTCTGATGCCATGCATGATGCCAGTGCCGGCTTTGCTGATGTGCGGCCGCACACTCAAATGAGTGTTGAATTTAGCGAAACAGCTGAGCAGTTTATTAAGGCTCAAAACCAGCACCCTGAGCTGAAAGACTTTATAGCTAATGTTTTAAAACAAGATCCTCGCCCTGCCTATAAGAAACAAAAGGACGGTGAGCAAAGTTATGGCATGACTTTATATAACTTTAATATTCGTTGGCAAGTCAATGGTGATCATAACTATGTAAGCCATATAGAAAAACTGTAGAAAACTAAACTTAGCGCTTTAGTGTAAAAGCTAGCGCTGTTAAACTTAACGTTGAATAATTTTATAACTATCGGAAAAATCATGCGTACCAGTCAATATATACTCGCAACACTTAAAGAAACGCCAGCAGATGCTGAAATTATCTCACATCAATTAATGTTAAGAGCAGGCATGATCCGCCGCGTTGCGTCGGGTTTATATACTTGGCTACCGTCTGGTTTACGTGTGTTACGCAAAGTTGAAGCCATTGTCCGTGAAGAAATGGATAAAGCAGGCGCAATTGAAATGCTAATGCCAGTGATTCAACCTGCCGATTTATGGCAAGAATCTGGCCGTTGGGATCAATTTGGCGATGAGCTAGTACGCTTTAATGACCGCCACAATCGCCCTTTTGCACTTGGCCCTACTCATGAAGAAGTGATCACCGACTTTGTTCGTAAAGAAATTAACTCATACAAGCAATTACCGTTAACACTTTATCAAGTACAAACAAAAGTACGCGATGAACGCCGTCCACGCTTTGGTGTTATGCGAGCGCGTGAGTTCACCATGAAAGATGCGTATTCATTTCATTTAAGTGACGACTGTTTAAACAATACCTACGAAATAATGCATAAAGCCTATTGCAATATTTTTGAGCGTTTAAACTTAGATTATCGTCCAGTGCTTGCTGATACGGGTTCTATCGGTGGTAGTGTTTCACATGAGTTTCATGTACTTGCAGAGTCAGGTGAAGATGCTATTGCATTTAGCGATGCCAGTGATTATGCAGCCAATATTGAAAAAGCCGAGGCCCTTGCCCCTAGTGAGGAGCGCCCTGCCCCAAGTAAAGAATTAAAAGCCTTTCCTACACCTGATGCTAAAACAATCAGTGAACTTAAAAAACATTACGGTGTTAAACCTCATCGTGGTGTAAAAACACTTATCGTATATGGCACTGCAGATGAGAGCGGTGAACGAGGTTTAGTTGCCCTTGTTATTCGTGGCGATCATGAGTTAAACGAATTAAAAGCACAAAACCACCCCCTAGTCCATTCGCCACTCGAAATGGCTCCTGAGTCTGAAATTGTTGCTGCAATTGGCGCAAAGCCTGGCTCTATTGGTCCTGTTGGTTTATCTATGCCAATAATTGTAGATCGTACTGCTAATGTAATGGCAGATTTTGTAGCTGGTGCGAACAAAGACGATGAACATTTTAGTGGTATTAATTGGGATCGTGATGTAACTGAATACCAGGTTGCAGATTTACGCAATATTGTACAAGGCGATCCTAGTCCATGTGGTCAAGGCACATTACAAATCAAACGTGGTGTTGAAGTTGGGCATATTTTTCAACTTGGTACTAAGTACTCAGAGGCGATGAAAGCAGGCGTACTCAGTGAGTCAGGTAAAAACCAAGTAATGACCATGGGTTGTTATGGTATTGGTGTTTCAAGAATTGTTGCCGCTGCCATTGAACAGAATAACGATCAATATGGTATTAAATGGCCAAAGCCAATTGCACCATTTGATTTAGCGATAGTGCCTATGAATATGCACAAATCTCATCGTATTCCTGATATTGCTAATAATCTATATGATGGATTAAAATCTGCAGGTCTTGATGTATTGTTTGATGATCGTAAAGAGCGCCCAGGTGTGATGTTTAATGACATGGAATTATTAGGTGTACCATACACGCTTGTTATTGGTGAGCGTAACCTAGATGAAAACAAGGTTGAGCTTAAAAACCGCCATACCGGTGAAAAACTAATGCTTGATTTAGACACTGCAGTAGAAACTATAAAAGCAGCAGTATTTAGCTAGTACACGCTATAACGTGAACGTAAAAAGCCGCATATGCGGCTTTTTTTATAGTAAACCTTAGCTACAAACTTTATCTCTACCTGTATTTTTCGCCTCGTAAAGCTTTTCATCGGCTTGTTTTAAAATAGCGTTCAACTTTATCCCCTTTATGTATTGTGAAACACCAGCACTACTGGTTAAAGAGATTGTTTCCTCAGTGTAGGTCGTTGTTCTGATCACATCACATAATCCAGTTATAAACTGTTTTGCTTTAGTAATATCATAGCCTGGCATTACCACTAGAAACTCTTCTCCACCAAAGCGTGCAAACTTACAGACAGTGTTATTAAGATACTCTTTAAGTGTTTGGGTAAAACCAATCAAGGCTTGATCGCCTATGTCATGGCCATATTTGTCATTTACATGCTTAAAATGGTCAATATCTAAAATAGCTAGTGCAAACACCTTCTCCCTTTCAAGTAGTTTCTTCAAAACAAAATCAAGAATATACCTTCGATTTGGGGCACCGGTCAGTACATCAGTATTAGCGCGGTACTGACTTTTGCGAAACGCTTTATGTTGGTTAAAGGTAAAAATAGTAATACAAACAAAGGCCAAAAAACCGATAATTAAATAAGCTGTTTGCAATTGCGCATCTTTTTCTAACCGCTCGAGTTCTATTTGCTGATTTTTAAGCTTCTCTTCTGCAAGTTGTAGTTTAATTTCTTGCTGGGTGGATTCAAATTTTGAACGTGCTTCTTGCTCAAGTTTTTGTTGCGTACTGAGCTTTGCCTCTTCGACTAAATCAATAAAAAGCCAAAGAGACTCATTAGCCGCTACGAAGTCTTTTTTTAGTTCTTGGCTTTTTGCCTTTAATAACAACGTATTTCTTTTATATCTGTTATTCAATGGGCGTTGGTATTGATTTAATAGTTCTTCAGAGCGAGCTAAGTATTCTAGTGCTTGAGCTGGCTGATTTAGTGCTATAAATGATTTCGCAAAGTTATTATATAAAGCAACAACATGAGCTGGATTAATTGCTAAATCAGGTAGATAACTTTTAGCTAAATATAATAGTTTAAGCGCTGTAGAATAATCTTGCTGTTTAATAGCAACAGATGCTTTTCCAGCTGGCCCCCAAAACAAATAACGAGGAACTTTTACAGTAACTGATAAATCTATCATTTGTTCATAGCATGTATTGGCTAAATCGAGTTGCTGTGCCCTTTCATAGGTTGAACATAGAACTGAAATAATGGGTAAACCATTTACAACATCACCATTATTAACCACATTGTCTTTCGCAAGCTCCGCATATTTAATTGCTTGGTCAAAAATCGACATTGATGTGTAATACGCTGCAAATCCTGTATAAACATAATTCATGGTTGAATTTGGTATTTGCGAAGTTTTAGACATCAAATATGCAGCTTCTAATAACTCAATAGATAATTCATAATCTTCTTGCCAAAGAAGTAATATTGCTTTACTCGTTCTGGCCCTGATCTGCATTTTCAGATTGTTGGCTCTAACAAATAATACAATAGCTTGATCTATTTGTTTTAACGCTTGTGGCAGTTTGCCCTCTTCTAACGATAAACTACTGCGGTATAACATCCAATAACCACGTAACCATAAATCACTCTCAGGTAGCTTTGGAAAAACTGAGTCAAATGTCAATTTAGCAAGAGTTACGTCACCATGAAATGAATATAAGCGTGCTAATAAAACTTTATTAAATAAATTATTATTCGTTGCGCGGTTTTCAACTGAATGATCTGAGGACAAGATAGAAATATATTTTATTGGTTCAGCAAGTGCCTGTTGTTCAACACGTAACAATTCTTCGTAATGGTCTGTTGTTCCATAGCTATACAGAGGGTTAAACCAACATACACACACTACTAAGAATTTGATTAACCGCATTATAATGAACTTTAACTAATTATGACCAAAGCTATTATAACGACAGTAAAATATTTTACTAATGAATACCTAAATTATTTAGGAAAACAAAAAAGGCTCACTTTAAAAGTGAGCCTTTTCTAAGAAAAATGAGCTATTACCAGCCAGTTTTTTCTTTAAGTGCTTTACCGATATCAGCAAGTGAACGTACAGTTTGTACGCCAGCAGCTTCTAATGCAGCAAATTTTTCATCAGCAGTACCTTTACCGCCAGCGATGATTGCGCCCGCGTGACCCATGCGCTTACCTTCTGGTGCAGTAACACCAGCAATGTAAGAAACAACAGGCTTAGTTACGTTTGCTTTGATGTACTCTGCAGCTTCTTCTTCTGCAGTACCACCGATTTCACCAATCATAACGATTGCTTCAGTTTGTGGATCTTTTTCGAACATTTCTAAAACGTCGATAAAGTTAGTACCAGGAATTGGGTCGCCACCAATACCTACACACGTAGACTGACCAAAACCAGCATCAGTAGTTTGCTTAACAGCTTCGTACGTTAAAGTACCAGAGCGAGAAACAATACCTACTTTACCAGGCTTGTGGATATGACCAGGCATGATACCAATCTTAGTCTCGCCAGGAGTGATAACACCTGGACAGTTAGGACCGATCATACGAACACCAGTGTTATCAAGCTTAACTTTAACGTCAACCATGTCTAGTGTAGGAATACCTTCAGTGATACAAACAATCAGCTCGATGCCAGCATCGATAGCTTCTAAGATTGCATCTTTACAGAAAGGTGCTGGTACATAGATTACCGAAGCTGTCGCTCCAGTTTCTTGTACTGCATCACGTACTGTGTTGAATACTGGAAGACCAAGGTGCGTTTGACCGCCTTTACCTGGGCTAACACCACCAACCATTTGTGTACCATACTCAAGCGCTTGCTCTGAGTGGAAAGTACCTTGGCCACCAGTGAAACCTTGACAGATAACTTTTGTATCTTTATTGATTAATACAGACATTATTTGCCCTCCGCAGCAGCTACAACTTTCTCAGCAGCATCTGTTAGTGATTCAGCAGCGATGATATCTAGACCTGAGTTCTTAAGAACGTCACGACCAAGTTCAGCGTTAGTACCTTCTAAACGTACAACAACAGGAACATTAACGCCTACTTCTTTAACCGCGCCAATGATACCTTCAGCAATCATGTCACAACGTACGATACCACCAAAGATGTTAACTAAAACAGCTTTAACATTATCGTCAGAAAGAATGATTTTGAATGCTTCAGAAACACGTTCTTTAGTCGCGCCGCCACCAACATCTAGGAAGTTAGCTGGCTTGCCGCCGTGTAGGTTTACGATGTCCATAGTACCCATCGCAAGGCCCGCACCGTTAACCATACAACCTACGTTACCGTCTAGCGCTACGTAGTTAAGCTCAAAGCTTGCTGCGTGTGCTTCACGTGCATCTTCTTGAGATGGATCGTGGAACTCACGGATTTTTGGTTGACGGTAAAGTGCATTACCATCGATACCGATTTTACCGTCAAGACAGTGAAGATTACCTTCGTCTGTGATTACTAACGGGTTGATTTCTAAAAGTGCGAAATCGAAATCGTTGAACATGTTGCCAAGACCCATAAAGATCTTAACGAACTGCTTCATTTGTGTTGGGTTAAGACCCAATTTGAAACCTAGTTCACGTGCTTGGTAAGCTTGAGGACCTACTAATGGATCGATCTCAGCTTTGTGGATAAGCTCTGGTGTTTCTTCTGCAACAGTTTCAATTTCAACACCGCCTTCTGTAGACGCCATGAAAACAACTTTGCGAGAAGCACGGTCAACAACTGCACCTAAGTACAATTCGTTGGCGATATCTGTGCAGCTTTCTACTAAAATTTTAGCGACAGGCTGACCATTCTCGTCTGTTTGGTAAGTAACTAAGTTTTTACCTAACCAGTTTGCAGCAAATTCTTTTACTTCGTCGATAGTTTTAACTAGCTTTACACCGCCAGCTTTACCACGTCCACCTGCGTGAACCTGAGTTTTAACAACCCACATATCGCCGCCAATTTTTTCAGCAGCTGCTGCAGCTTCTTCAGGTGTATCGCAAGCGAAACCTTGAGAAACTGGTAAACCATATTCGGCAAAAAGTTGTTTTGCCTGATACTCATGCAAATTCATGATGCTTTATCCAATTTTTTATACTAAAAGAGCTGAATATTTATGCAAATAAACAGCTATCCCAAATTGCGCACTTAGTATAGATCCCAAGGCTTAACATGAAAACCCCAGTTAGACCAAAGGCGCAAAAAAAAAGCTGTGAATGTTCATTCACAGCTTATATTTCATACAACTAGATTAAACATCTAGCAATAAGCGAGTTGGATCTTCAAGTAACTCTTTAATTGTTACTAAGAAGCCAACAGATTCTTTACCATCGATTTGACGGTGATCATATGATAACGCCAAATACATCATAGGAAGAATTTCAACTTTACCATTTACAGCCATTGGACGGTCTTGGATTTTGTGCATACCCAAAATAGACGACTGAGGTAAGTTGATGATAGGTGTAGATAGTAATGAACCAAACACACCACCGTTAGTAATTGTGAAGTTACCGCCAGTCATATCGTCAAGCGAAAGCTTGCCATCACGACCTTTAAGTGCAAGTTCACGAATACCTTTTTCGATTTCAGCCACAGAAAGCTTATCGCAATCTTTAAGTACTGGCGTTACTAAGCCACGCGGCGTAGAAACAGCAATGCTGATATCAAAGTAGTTGTGATAAACGATGTCATCACCGTCAATTGAAGCATTTACTTCAGGGAAACGTTTAAGCGCTTCAGTTACCGCTTTCACGTAGAAAGACATGAAACCTAAACGGATACCGTGGCGTTTTTCGAATACTTCTTGATACTGTTTACGAAGGTCCATGATTGGCTTCATGTTAACTTCGTTAAACGTAGTTAGCATCGCAGTAGAGTTTTTCGCTTCAAGAAGACGATTAGCAATCGTTTTACGTAAACGTGTCATTGGCACGCGTTTTTGTGAACGGTCACCCATTGGAGCAGCAGGTGCAGATGCTTCTGCTTTTTTAGCCGCTGGTGCAGGTGCTTTTAAGAAGGTATCAACATCTTCTTTAGTTACACGACCATTTTTACCAGTACCTTTGATTTTAGAAGCGTCTAAGCCTTTCTCAGCAATTAAACGACGAACAGATGGCGTTAATACATCTGAGCTGTCGCTAGAATCTGCTGCAGGAGCTGACTCTTCTTTTGCTGCAGGAGCTGCTGGTGCACCTCCAGCCTTCACTTTACCAATTACTTGATCGCCAAGTACTGTATCGCCTTCCGCATGGATGATATCACCCATTACACCGTCTTCTTGAGCAACAACTTCAAGAACAACTTTGTCAGTTTCAATGTCAACTAAGTTTTGGTCGCGAGAAACCGCGTCACCTGGTTGAACGTGCCAAGTAGCTACTGTTGCGTCTGCAACTGATTCTGGAAGTACGGGTACTTTAATGTCCACTTCTTTACCTTCTGATGCTGGAGCTGATGGCGCCATTGGCGCACTTTCTTGTTTATTTGAAGCTGGTGCTTCATTTTTAGCTTCTTCACTTGGTGCTGCGTCTGCATCACCAATTAAACCGATAACTTGGTCGCCAAGTACAGTTGCACCCTCTTCTTGAGAGATTTCAGTAATAACACCATCATTTGGTGCAACCACTTCTAGTACAACTTTATCAGTTTCAATATCAACTAAGTTTTGGTCACGGCTTACTTTGTCGCCAACACTTACGTGCCATGTAGCAACGGAAGCATCAGCAACCGACTCAGGAAGAACAGGAACTTTAATTTCTGTGCTCATTGCTTATCCTTTATTTTCTATTGTAAGCGCATCTGCAACGAGCGCTTGTTGTTCTTTTGTATGCACTGACATATAACCACATGCCGGTGAAGCTGATGCCTTACGGCCTGCGTATTTAAGCTTAGCACCTTGTGGAATTGCATCGACAAAGTGGTGTTGTGAACAATACCATGCACCTTGGTTTTGCGGCTCTTCTTGACACCAAACAAAATCTTTAACATGTTGATAACGAGACATAATTGTCTCCATTTCATCATGCGGGAACGGATATAGCTGCTCAACACGTACAATAGCTACGTTGTCTAATTCTAGCTTACGGCGTTCTTGCAGTAGTTCGTAATATACTTTACCGCTACAAAAAACAACACGTTCAACTTTATCAGCCTTAATATCATCGATTTCATCAATCATATTATGGAAAACACCTTCCGATAGTTCTTCTAATGAAGAAGTCGCTAATGGATGGCGTAATAAAGATTTAGGCGTCATTACAATCAATGGACGACGAAGTGGACGCACTGATTGACGGCGAAGCATGGCATATACTTGAGCGGGTGTAGATGGTACACACACTTGCATGTTGTGATCAGCACACAATTGTAAAAAACGTTCAAGGCGTGCTGAGCTATGCTCTGGACCTTGGCCTTCATAACCATGTGGCAACAAAATTGTTAGACCACATAAGCGGCCCCACTTTTGCTCACCTGAACTTAAGAATTGGTCAAATACAACTTGAGCGCCATTAGCGAAATCACCAAACTGTGCTTCCCAAAGTACTAATGACGTTGGCTCTGCCGTTGCATAGCCATATTCAAATGCAAGTACTGCTTCTTCTGACAGAACTGAATCAAATACTTCAAACGTACCTTGATCTTCACTGATATGTTGAAGTGGTAAGTAAGTAGAACCGTCTGCTTGGTTGTGCACAACCGCATGACGGTGGAAGAAAGTACCACGGCCTGAATCTTGGCCCGTTAGGCGTATATCAGTGCCTTCATTTGCAATTGTTGCATAGGCTAGTGTTTCAGCCATACCCCAATCAAGCGGCTTTTCACCAGCGGCCATCAACTTACGATCGTCGTAAATCTTTTTAACACGAGACTGCGCTTTATGACCATCAGGGTAATTAGCTACAATGTTACCTAACTCTTTTAACTTTTCTACAGAGATAGAAGCATCGTATTCAACATTCCAGTCATGGCCTACATATTTGGCCCAATCAGATGAATGTGATGTCTCAGGCTGTACTTCTTCAACAACACAGTTACCATCATCTAAACCGTTTCTGTAACTATCAGCTAACGCTTTAACGTCAGACTCAGATAATGTGCCTTCTGATATTAATTGATCAGCATAAATCAAACGTGGAACTGGGTGTTTTTTAATTTTTTGATACATAATCGGCTGAGTTGCATTAGGCTCATCAGCTTCGTTATGACCATGGCGACGGTAGCAGACCAAATCGATAACTACATCACGTTTAAATTTATTTCTGAAATCGAGCGCTATTTGCGTAACAAACGCAACCGCTTCTGGATCATCAGAATTAACGTGGAAAATAGGAGACTGCACCATTTTTGCAATGTCTGTACAGTAATCTGTTGAACGCACATCGTCTTGTTTGCTTGTTGTAAAACCAACTTGGTTATTTACAACAATACGGATGCTACCACCACAACTAAACGCATTGGTCTGCGACAAGTTAAAGGTTTCTTGAACTACGCCCTGTCCTGCAATAGCAGAATCGCCATGTATAGTGATCGGAAGTGCTTTTGAACCCGTAGAATCATTTAAACGGTCTAAACGAGCACGTACAGATCCCATTACAACTGGGTTTACAATTTCAAGGTGAGATGGGTTAAATGCAAGTGCCATATGTACTTTGCCACCAGAGGTCGCAAAATCTGACGAGTAACCCATGTGATATTTAACATCACCTGAACTGTTTGTGTCTTTATGCTTGCCAGCAAATTCATCAAATAATTCAGATGGATTTTTACCAAGCACATTAACTAAAACATTTAAACGCCCGCGGTGGGCCATGCCGATTACAGCTTCTTTTTGGCCACTTTCGCCAGCGCGGTGAATAAGCTCTTTAAGCATTGGAACTAACGCATCACCACCTTCAAGTGAGAAACGTTTTGCACCTGGAAACTTAGCACCTAAGTATTTCTCAAGACCATCAGCTGCCGTTAACCCTTTAAGGATACGGACCTTTTCATCTTTACTGAAATTTGGGCGTGATTGCACTGATTCTAAACGTTGTTGTAACCAACGTTTTTCCTCAGTAGATGTGATATGCATATATTCAGCACCCACTGAACCACAATATGTGGTCTTAAGAGCCTGATATAGTTCACCTAAAGGCATGGTATCGCGGCCAACGGCAAACGATCCCACATTAAATTCACGGTCAAAATCAGCTTCAGATAAGTCGTGGTATTCTAACTCTAAATCGCGAACACGTTCGCGAGTCCATATATCTAATGGATCTAAATTAGCATTTTGGTGACCACGGAAACGGAAAGCATTTATAAGCTGGAGAACTTTGACCTGTTTAAGGTCACCACTTCCACCCTCTGCTACCACTACTTCTCTATGCTTGTTTTTAGCAAGCGCCGCAAATTGTGAACGAACTTCTGAATGTTTTACATCAACATCCACACCATCTACTTTTGGTAATTGTTCGAACACTTCTCGCCATTCTTCTGGCACAGAAGTCGCATCGTCTAAATACGCTTCATAAAGCTCTTCAACATAAGCAACGTTACCGCCGTTTAAATGTGAAGATTCTAGCCATGCCTTCATCACACCTTCGTGCATTTATAAGCCCTTTTCTTTAGCGCAGAAATTAATTGTTATATAACAAGGTGGCTAACAATTAGTAGCCACCTTACTTTTTACAACACAATTAAACCGAGCGGTTTAATAACATTGATTTGATTTGTCCAATTGCTTTAGTCGGATTAAGACCTTTAGGACAAACGCTAACACAGTTCATGATACTGTGACAACGGAACACGCTGAACGCATCGTCTAAGTCAGCTAAACGTTCTTCTGTTGCTGTATCTCGGCTATCAGCCAAGAAACGGTAAGCATGAAGAAGACCAGCTGGACCTATGAACTTGTCTGGATTCCACCAGAACGAAGGACACGATGTTGAACAACATGCACACAAAATACATTCATAAAGACCATCTAATTTATCACGTTCTTCAATTGACTGAAGGCGCTCACCCGCCGCTGGCGTGTCGTTAATTAGATATGGTTTTACTTTCTCGTATTGAGTGTAGAACTGACTCATGTCAATAACAAGGTCACGTACCACTGGTAAGCCCGGTAATGGACGAACAACGATTTTACCTTTGCCATTTTTTTGTAGCGTAGATAAAGGTGTTATACATGCCAAACCATTTTTACCATTCATGTTGACACCGTCAGAACCACACACACCTTCACGGCATGAGCGACGGAAAGATAATGTTGGATCTTGCTCTTTTAAAAGTAAAAGTGCATCCAATACCATCATGTCGTGGCCTTCTTCCGTTTGCAAAGTGTACTCTTGCATACGTGGGGCGTTATCAACATCTGGATTGTAACGATATACAGAAAATTGTACTTGTGCCATCGTCTCGCTCCTAGTATGTACGTGCTTTAGGTGGAAATGCTTCACGCATCTTAGGCGCGTAGTTTACATCACGCTTACTCATTTCATCCGTAGTTGGATTGAAAATTGAGTGACATAGCCAATTCGTATCATCACGATCCGGGAAGTCAAAGCGAGAGTGTGCACCACGGCTTTCAGTACGGAAGTTTGCAGCTACTGCAGTTGAGTATGCTGTTTCCATTAAGTTGTCTAGCTCTAGACATTCGATACGTGCAGTATTGAAATCTGATGACTTGTCATCAAGACGTGCATGCTGCAAACGCTCACGAATTTCTTTCAGCTCTTGAAGACCTGATGCCATTGAATCACCTTCACGGAAAACCGAGAAATTCAATTGCATACATTGCTGTAGATCTTTCTTAATTTGTACTGGGTCTTCACCTTGACCAACTGTTGAGTTTTCCCAACGATTAAAGCGTGCAAGTGACGCTTCCAGGTCTGAATCAGAAGCATTCTTAGATACTTCTACATCATTTAGGTAAGTACCAAGGAAGTTACCTGCAGCACGACCAAATACAACTAAATCAAGTAATGAGTTACCACCTAAGCGGTTTGCACCGTGTACAGATACACAAGCAATCTCACCTACGGCAAATAAACCTTCAACTACTTTCTCGTTGCCATTGGCATCAATTTGTAGTGCTTGTCCATTTACATTAGTTGGCACGCCACCCATCATATAGTGACATGTTGGAATTACTGGAATTGGTTCTTTAGCTGGGTCAACATGTGCAAATGTTTTAGCTAAGTCACAAACGCCTGGAAGACGTAGATTAAGCGTTTCTTCGCCTAAATGATCAAGTTTCAACTTGATGTGTGGACCCCAAGGACCATCACAACCACGACCTTCACGAATCTCTGTCATCATTGAACGGGCAACAACATCACGTGACGCTAAATCTTTAGCATTTGGTGCATAACGTTCCATGAAACGTTCGCCGTCTTTATTTAAAAGATAACCACCTTCACCACGACAACCTTCAGTTACTAGCGTACCCGCACCAGCAATACCGGTTGGGTGGAACTGCCACATTTCCATGTCTTGCATAGAAATACCAGCACGTGTTGCCATACCAACACCGTCACCAGTATTGATGTGAGCATTAGTAGTTGAAGCGAAAATACGACCCGCACCACCTGTTGCTAGTACCACAGCTTTTGATTTGAAATAAACAACTTCGCCTGTTTCAATATCGATAGCAGTACAACCAACAACATTACCATCGTCATTTTTAACTAAATCTAACGCGTACCACTCAGAGAACACGTTAGTTTTGTTTTTTACATTTTGCTGGTAAAGAAGGTGTAACAATGCGTGACCTGTACGGTCAGCTGCTGCTGCAGTACGTGCAGCTTGTTCACCACCAAAGTTTTTCGATTGACCACCGAAAGGACGTTGGTAAACACGGCCATTTTCAAAACGAGAAAATGGTAAACCCATATTTTCAAGTTCAGTAATTGCTTCTGGGCCTGTATTACACATGTACTCGATAGCGTCTTGGTCGCCGATAAAATCGGAACCCTTGACCGTATCGTACATATGCCATTCCCAGTTATCTTCATGTGAGTTACCCAATGCAACCGTGATACCACCCTGTGCTGACACAGTATGAGAACGGGTTGGGAACACTTTTGAGATAAGTGCACAGGTTTTACCTGATTCAGTGATTGCAAGAGCAGCACGCATACCCGCGCCACCTGCCCCGATCACTACGGCATCAAATTCACGAACAGAATATTTCACTTAAACACCCCATAAAACGATTAGACCAATAGCTACGTATGCCGCAGCCATAAGGTTTAATACAAACCCTAAAACTGCACGCAACTTTGCGCATTTAACATAGTCTGTTAGTACTTGCCAAAGGCCAATACGGGTGTGAACCATAATGCAAACAAGGGTAATTAACGTAGCCCCTTTCATTGCTAGGTTTGAAAACAGGCCTTGCCATGCTTCGTAAGTGACTTCAGGCGTCGCTAAGAAATAGCCAATAATAAAAATCGCATAAGCGGTAATTACTAGTGCCGTGGTACGTAATGAAACATAATCTTGTACGCCATCACGTTTAAGAGTTGCTTGATTTAAAACCATATCCACACCCCTGCTAATACAGAAGCTACAACGCCAAGTGCCATTGCTATTTTAGCGCTGAAGTTACCTGATTCAAGTTCTTCCCAATGTCCCATGTCCATAATGATATGACGGATACCACCGATAAGGTGATACGCCAATACAGAAATGGTGCCCCAAGCTATAAATTTGGCAATGAATCCGCTAAACAGACCCTTGACGAATTCAAAACCTTCAGCAGAAGAAAGAGACTCAGACCAAGCCCAAATGACAAACGTTAAAGCAAAAAATAATGCAACACCGGTGACGCGGTGAAAGATTGATGCTTTAGCCGTTGCCGGCATAGATATAGTTGTTAGATCTAGATTTACAGGTCTTTGCTTTTTCACAGTTACTTGCCCATCTTGCCCACATAGGGGCTCATCTACTTGTTTTTCTAAACCCACCAAAAAAGAAATTTTTTTGATGGAACTATCTAAATAAACTTATTAGTTACGAATAAAGTTCACATTTATGCAAAATTTAGATGTAAAAATAATATTTACCTACAGACAATACGGTATAAAACCTTCAATAGTATATATAGCCAAAGGTCTTTTTACAATTCTTGTTTAGTTAGAGACGTTTGCGAATTAGCCAATGGTATAATATTTAATCCTGACAGAATATTTATTATACATTTGTGCATAATGTTTATAAAAATTGACTTTAACCCCCTCTTTCACGTTAAAATGGAAAGGATGTGCTTAAACAGATTCAGAACATAACAATCAGAGTTGTTATCTTAATAGGAGATAAATAGATGGCGGATAAGAAAGCCACAGTCCATATTGATGGTCTAGATCCAATCGAACTTCCGATTTACCAAGGTACTGCAGGTCAAGATGTCATTGACGTACGTACACTTGGTTCTCATGGTCACTTTACTTACGACCCGGGTTTCATGTCGACTGGTTCTTGCGAGTCTTCAATCACATATATTGATGGCGGCAAAGGCATCCTACTTCACCGTGGCTACCCAATCGAACAATTAGCTGAAGGTTCAGACTACGTTGAACTTTGCTACTTATTGTTGAATGGTGAATTACCAACTAAAGAGCAGTACACTGAGTTTGCTGAACAAGTTACTCGCAGCACCATGCTTGACGAAAAAATTGCTAACTTTTTCCAAGGTTTCCGCTTCGATGCACACCCTATGGCAATGCTTTGTGGTGTGGTTGGTGCTTTATCTTCTTTTTATCATGAAGACCTTGATATCACTGATGCAAATCAACGTAAAACAAGCGCTATCAAGTTAGTTGCAAAACTACCTACTATTGCTGCTATGGCTTACAAGACAAACATTGGTCAGCCATTCGTTTACCCACGTAACGACTTAAGCTATGCAGAAAACTTCTTACACATGATGTTCTCTGTACCTGCTGAAGAGTACAAAGTTAACCCAGTAACAGCTAAAGCAATGGATAAAATCTTTATGCTTCATGCTGACCACGAACAAAATGCATCAACGTCTACAGTACGTCTTGCTGGTTCTTCTGGTGCAAATCCGTATGCATGTATCGCTGCTGGTATTGCTTCTCTTTGGGGCCCAGCTCACGGCGGTGCTAACGAAGCATGTTTAAACATGTTAGAAGAAATTGGTTCAGTTGACCGTATCGATGAATACGTAGCAAAAGCAAAAGATAAAGCGGACCCATTCCGTTTAATGGGCTTTGGTCACCGTGTTTATAAAAACTTCGATCCACGTGCAACAGTAATGCGTCAAACGTGTCACGAAGTATTAGAAGAGCTTAACATTCAAGATCCACTGCTTGATATTGCAATGAAACTTGAACAAATTGCCCTTGAAGACCCGTACTTTGTTGAGAAGAAACTTTACCCTAACGTAGATTTCTACTCAGGTATCATCTTAAAAGCAATCGGTATCCCTACTAGCATGTTCACTGTAATTTTTGCAATGGCACGTACTGTAGGTTGGATCACTCACTGGGATGAGATGCTTTCTCAACCAGGTCATAAGATCAGCCGTCCACGTCAGCTTTATACTGGTCACACACACCGTGATTACGTATCTACAGACAAGCGTTAATTTTTATTAATGATAAAAAGGCCGCATTTGCGGCCTTTTTTGTTATTTGTTTTACTATAACAGTTGAGAAATATATTAAAGCCATTACAATCCCTGCTACTTTGTATTGTTTGGTTTTTCTATGTTTACTGTTGAAAAAATTCGTGCTGATTTTCCCATTTTAACTCAACAGATAAACAATCAACCCTTAGTTTATTTAGACTCTGCTGCAACATCACAAAAGCCCCAGTCAGTCATTACTGCCACTGAAATGTTTTATACTGAGCAGAATGCGAATGTTCATCGAGGTCGTCATACACTTAGCGAACAAGCAACAACAGCTTATGAGCAAACGCGTGATAAAGTTGCTCATTATTTTAATGTGCAAAGCCGCGAAATCGTTTGGACTAAAGGCGCAACTGAAGCACTTAACCTAATAGCTAATGGTTTAACCGAGCAACTTGATAAAAATTCAAGTATCGTAATTACCCCACTTGAACATCATGCAAACATCGTCCCTTGGCAACAATTAGCACTTAAAACCGGTGCGAAATTACATATATTACCGCTTGAAGCGGATGCGACATTCAATATTGCAACCTGTGTCGAATTTTTAGAACAAATTAAACCAAGTGTGCTTACGCTCACTCATGCATCTAATGCTCTTGGAAATATAACAAACCTAAGCCCACTGCTTAGCGCTGTAAAAGATTTTAACACCATCACTGTTGTTGATGGTGCTCAAGGTGCCATGCACCTACAGCCTGATTTAAATATTCTCGATTGTGACTTTTATGTGTTCTCTGCACACAAAATGCTTGGTCCAACTGGCGTTGGTGGACTGTACGGTAAATATGAGCGGTTAAACGCCTTACAGCCTTATCAGACTGGTGGGGAAATGATAGAAACGGTAAGTCTACTGCAAAGCACCTTTCGTGATGCACCGGCCAAGTTTGAAGCCGGCACACCTAATATTGCTGGTGTAATCGGTTTTTCCGCCGCATTAGATTATCTCACTGCGCTTGATAAGAAAGCTGTTTATGACTACGAACAAATGTTATTTAACTATGCGGTAGATAAGTTAAATAATATTGATGGCATCACAATTTACAGTAATTTAGAACATAATATAGGCACCATTTGTTTTAATTACAAAGACGAACATCCATTTGATATTGCGACATTACTTGATGGATTTGGTGTTGCCGTTCGAAGCGGCCACCATTGTACCCAACCTTTAATGACACATTTAGGTATTAACGGCAGTGTACGAGCAAGCTTTTGCTTTTATAATACTTTCCAAGATATAGATATTTTCATTAATGCTCTGCACGAATGCATCGCTTTATTAGATTAAAAGTAGATAAGCAATGAATAAAACGTTTAAAGAACTCGCTGACACATTAAATAATTCCCCTGCATGGCAACAAAAATACCGTGAAATCATGCTACTTGGTAAACAATTACCGACAATGCCCGAGGTTTTAAAAACACCAGATGCACTTGTACCAGGTTGTGAAAGTAAAGTTTGGCTGTATTTAGAGTTTGATCTGCAAGAAAACTGTTTGGTTATTATTGGGGATTCAGATACACGTATAGTAAAAGGCCTGCTTGCACTTATATTATCTTTATATAATGGCTTAACCCCGAGTCAAGTGTTAGCCATAAATGCATTTGAAGAGTTTGAAAAGCTTGGTTTAATAAGCCACTTAAGCCCTTCACGAGGAAATGGTATCAAAGCCATTGTCGAACGTATTCAAGCAATGGCTGAACAAAAGTCGCTTTAAGCTTTAGCTAACCGTTGTTTTTTATCTAAATATTTACGTACGGCTTTGGCTGCTACAAAAAAGCCAAAGCTGCCTGTGATCATAGTCACTGAGCCAAAGCCATTATTACAATCCATATTCATAGAGCCATCTGCATTTTGTTTTGCATGACATACACTGCCGTCTGAACCTGGGTAAACTAACTGCTCTGTAGAAAAAACACAGTCAATATTAAATTTACGCTTAGGGTTGCTACTAAAGTTATACTGTTTGCGTAAAATATAGCGAACTTTCGCAAGTAGTGGATCTTGAGTCGATTTTGCAACATCACCAAATGTTATTTGACTCGGATCAGTTTGCCCGCCTGCGCCACCAGTTGTAATAATAGGTAGTTTATTGCGCTTACAATGGGCTATCAGTGCTGCTTTTTCTTTGACTGCATCAATACAATCAATTACATAATCAAAATCTTTAATATGTTCTCGAATATTATCCACAGTGATAAAATCATCAATGGTATCAATTTCGCATTCAGGGTTAATAAGCTGACAGCGCGCTTTCATTGCATCAACTTTAGCCTCACCAACAGTACCTGTTAGCGCATGAATTTGGCGGTTTACGTTGGTCGCACATATATCATCAAGATCAATGAGCGTGAGTTTACCAACACCTGTTCGAGCTAATGCTTCTGCAGCCCAACTGCCTACGCCACCGATGCCAATAACACAAAAGTGTGCATCTTGAAGCCAAGCAAATTGCTGATGACCATATAAGCGCTTTATTCCACCAAAACGAATATCTGTTACAGAGTCTGTCATTTACCAATCCAAGTTCCATGGCTGTTGCCATGTGTGAAAGTTATCATGTTTAATTAATTGTCCATAAAGGGTGTGGCAATTTGGTTTGCAAATAAACTCAAATCGCTCACTTTGCCAGGTAAAGCAAAGTGCATAAGCATGCAAATAGGTACGCTGGCAATCAGTGCCACCATAAAGCGAATCACCTAAAATCGGGGCGGCAATACTTTTTAATGCAACACGTAATTGATGTGTTTTACCTGAGTACGGCTTTAAAATATATCCGCGTAAATTAGCAGCTACACTGAATGAATAAAACCGTGTGATGGCTGGGTTAGTTTGGGTTTTTAAAAGCTTAAAGCTACTTCGACGAGACTTAGCCATATCCCCTTTTACCCAGCCTTGTTTTTTCTTTGGCTTAGCGTCTGATAAAGCCAAATAAAACTTATCAACCTCATGCGCGGTAAAAAGCCGTGTAAACTGGGCTGCAGCTTGGTTGCTTCGCGCTAAAATAATTAATCCAGAGGTGACCTTATCTAACCGATGAACAGCAAATAATTTTTCATTTAATTGTTGCTCAGCTAAAACCACAAAACCTGGCCCATCTTCACTGTGGAAGTTAAGCCCTGCTGGTTTTTCAATAACATAAAAGTCTTTATGCTCGGCAATAACTGTTAAAGCTAACTGCTTATTCACTCAACGAATTACTTTTTAAATAATGCACTACCCGTGCTAAATCTTCAGGGGTATCAACACCTGCATGAGGTGTAACTTGTGCTTGCTCAATTTTTATCTGATGGCCATGATAAAGCACACGTAACTGTTCTAAAGACTCTAATTGTTCCAGCGGTGAAGGGCTAAGTTCAATGTATTGTTTAATAAACCCTGCACGATAAGCATATATACCTACATGACGTTGGTAGTTTGCTTTGTCTACGAGAGCATTATTAGTTGAATCCATCATGTTAGCGCGATCAAATGGAATGCTAGCTCGGGAGAAATAAAGTGCATTTTTATGAACATCACTCACTACTTTTACCGCATTTGGGTTAAAAACTTCTTCAATGTCTTCAATTGCAACACTCAAAGTAGCCATTGGTGCAACCGAATCAGCCAATAATGCAGCAACTTGGCTTACATTTTCACTAGCTAGTAACGGTTCATCACCTTGTACATTAACAACAATGGTGTCATCGCTGAGGTTAAGTAAATCCATTACTTCTGCTAAGCGCTCTGTGCCTGACTGATGATCTTCACGTGTCATTAACACATCACTAGTAAACGTCTTGACCGCATCAAAGACTTTTTGATGATCGGTTGCAATAACAACCTTACTTGCGCCAGAAGCAAGGGCTTTTTCATATACATGTTGAATCATCGGCTTACCACAAATATCGGCAAGGGGTTTACCTGGCAGTCGTGTCGAGGCGTAACGTGCAGGAATAACGACTACGAATTCCACTTTTCTACCTCTTCTTGGCTTAACTCTCTCGCTTCGTTTTCAAGCAATACAGGAATGTCATCAATAACTGGGTAAGCTAACTTTGCCGCCGTGCTTATTAATTCGTTATTTTCTTTGTCAAAGCGTAATTTACCCTTGCACACTGGGCAGGCGATAATTTCAAGTAATTTTGTATCAAAGGCCATTGAGGATCCCTTTTTCTTTAAGTAATAGATTGAGTTTATTAATTACCGCGGTTGATGGCTTAGCATCAACAGGTAAAAAGTACCAATTTGGTTTAGCAAAAGCGCGGCATTTTACCGCATCTTTCTCTGTCATAATGACAATTTCATCGTTATATTTTTCAAAATCAGCGGGGGTATAAGCATAGTGGTCGCGATAATGCGCCGTAGAAAGTAACTTAACACCTGAGTTTTGCAGTGTATTTTCAAATCGCGTTGGGTTTCCAATTGCACTTACTGCATGACCACTATCTAGTAGAGCTTCCGTTTTTTCACCAGTAGCCACATTTAATAAGGTAGATGCCTGTAATTGATAATTAAAGTTATCAGCACCTCCGTTTTCTACTACTAAATCAACCAATTTTAAACGCTTTGTAGTTTCACGCAATGGGCCTGCTGGCATCAAAAATCCATTGCCAAAGCGGCGCTCGCTGTCCACTATGCAGCACTCTATGTCGCGACCCATTTTATAATGCTGCATGCCATCATCTGAGATAATTACATCTAAATCGTAATTTGTATTTAACAGCTTTATATTGGCTTTTCTATCTGGACCTACAACAACAGGGCAACCTAATCGGCGCTGAATAAGTACAGGTTCATCCCCTGCTTGCGCTGTGGTGGTTGAACCATCTACAATTAAAGGGTAACTATCAGAAGAGCCACCATAGCCGCGGCTAATAACGGCAACCTTTAAACCGTATTGCTGTAAATATTGAGCAAGCCAAATAACAAACGGTGTTTTGCCATTACCGCCCACACTAATATTACCTACCACAATAACCGGCAAATCGCCTTTAAATTGCTCAAACAGGCCTAGTCTATAGCATAAGCAACGCAGTGTTGAAATAAGCCAAAAAAGCCCGCTCAATGGTAAAAGTAGTAAGGTTAAAAAGCTAAAGCTTTTATACCAGCTTTGTTCTATCTTGTTCACCCTTGCTCACCAAACTGCATTTTGCATAAAGCAGCATATGTGCCGTCATTTTTAAGTAGTGCCTGATGATCGCCACTTTCAATAACTTGGCCATTATCTATTACGTAAATACGGTCGCTTTTTTCGATTGTCGAAAGTCGATGTGCAATAACAATCGATGTTTTATCTTTCATTAGTTGATCGAGCGCTTGTTGAATCAGCTTTTCAGATTCCGTATCAAGGGCTGATGTAGCTTCATCTAAAATTAAAATAGGCGCATCTTTTAAGATTGCGCGTGCAATAGCAATACGTTGGCGTTGCCCACCTGAAAGCATTACCCCGTTTTCACCCACCATGGTATTTAAACCATCAGGTAAATCTTTTACAAACTCCCATACATGGGCTTGTTTAGCGACGGCTAACAGCTCATCGTCACTTAATGTACGTGTAATGCCATAGCTAATATTATTCGCGATAGTATCGTTAAATAACACTACTTGCTGTGATACCAAGGCAAACTGTCGTCGTAAGTCAGCAAGTTTATATTCACTCAGTGCAACGCCGTCTAATAAGATTTCGCTAGGCGCTTGTAAATCGTAATAACGTGGTAATAAATTAGAGATAGTTGACTTACCAGAGCCAGAACGACCCACTAACGCAATACTCTCTCCTGCTTTTATGCTCAGCGATAAATCACGTAGTACGGGCTCTTCTTTTGTTGGGTAGTTAAAGGTTACATTTTTAACTTCGATTAACCCTTTTACTTTATCAACGCTTATTGTGCCGGTATCTTTTTCTACTTCTTCATCTAGTACCAAAAAAATACTCTGTGCAGCAGAAATACCTCGTTGTAAATCGCTATTCACGTTCGCAAGCTGCTTCAACGGTCGTAACAACATCATCATCGATGAAATAAGTACAACAAAATCACCAGAGCTGATGGTGTCGATCATCGATGGCATTGATACAACAAACAAAATAACCGCCATAGCACTGGCTGCTAATATTTGAATCACTGAGACACTCAGTGCTTTTGTCGCATCCATTTTAATACGTTGCTGGCGGTTGTGATTATTAATAGTAGCAAACTGATCAATTTCCTGCTTTTGGCCGCCAAAGCCATGTATTACTTTATGACCACTGAGCATTTGTTCAGAACTTCGGGTGACCTGCCCCATCGCTGACTGAATATTTTTAGATATATGACGAAATCGTTTTGACACGATACTGACAATAACTGCTACTAATGGAATGATAATCAAAAATATTAAAGACAACTTCCAACTGGTGTAGAACATAACGGTAAGTAAAAACACTACAAAAGCGCCTTCCCGTACCACGATTAGCATCGCTTTAGTAATCGCTTGTTGTACTTGTTCTGTATCAAAAGTAATTTTTGATATTAAATCGCCAGTAGAGTTTTTATCATGAAAAGAAACGGGTAAATGCAGGATATGCTCAAATAATTGTTGTCGTAATGAACGCACCACTTGCGAGCCTACGTAACTCAAGCAATATGAAGACATATAGTTAAAAAAACCACGACCAAACACGAGTGCAACCACAACAAATGGTGCATACTTTAGTACGTCACTATTACGCTCATTTAGGCCCTCATCGATAAACGGTTTCATCAATTGGATAAACAATGCATCCATGGCGGAATAGCCGATCATGCCTATAACAGCTAAGATTGCGATGCTTTTATAATTACCCACGTAAGATAACAAACGCTTGTAAATTTGCGATGTTGTTTGATCCATAACACTCTCTAATTCTAAGTCTTCGTGTATTGTAGCCTCCAGCAACATAAAACTAAACTCAATCTTTTATAAACCAATCACTTTGTGCTCTCGCAGAGCTTATTTCATAACTATCTTGATAAAACTTGATGATGATTTGACCATGCTCGGCTGTTGAGAATTGCTGTGCATTGATCGCTTCATAGCGCTTTAATACTTCTTGATGAGGTAGATTCCACTGGCCTTTAAAAGCTGTTGAATGGATAACAACCTCTGGAGAGACTGCTTTAATAAACATATCACTTGATGATGTTTTACTGCCATGATGTGGGCTTACAAGTACTGTACTCTTTAAAATCGTTTGATCTTTTATCAATTCTTGTTCGCGAAGTTTTGTAATATCACCGGGCAACAGTACACTGTTGCTACCGTCAGATATGTGAACAATGCATGAGTTATCGTTGTCAGAATAGTGTTTTCCAACTTTATGACTCATTGTAATAAGTAAATTATTGAAATTTAATTTTTGTGCAAAACATGGAGATTTAACACCTTCTGGCTGTGTTATTTTAAATGTGTCCTCATAACCGAGTTTTATCCATTCTTTTAATCCACCAGAGTGATCTTTGTCATCATGACTTATTACTGTATGTGCTACCTCAATTTGATTGTTTTCGAGATAAGGCTTTAAGGTAGAGTAAATTCGCGTAAAACGATTAAAGTAGATAGGTCCTAGATCGTATACAAAGCCTTCGTTGTCTTTCGTTATCAAGATCATGGTCCCATGGCCTACATCAAAAACACTTAGTTGCCAATTTGGTTTTGGCGTCAGGTAATAATCAATTGAGGTAATAGTAAGCGGCAATAAACTAATAACTTTCCAATTTGGCAACACATAAAATATGAGTGCACTTAAATAAGTTGTGAGAATTACTGATAAAGCTATTGAAGGAGCATTAAACCAACGTATTTCAACTGGAATTAATAACAATCCATCAAAACAAAATAGGATAAAGCTATCTAATATACAAAGCATCAAAGTCATATCAAAAGCCATACTAAGCATACTAATGAATAGTAAAGAAGGCATTACAATAAAGCTTATGAGCGGCACAGCTATTAGGTTAACTAACATGCCAATCAAACTAACCCCATTAAAGAAAAAAAGGGTTAGTGGGAGTAACCCCACAAAAAGTGCACATTGCAGTACTATTAAGCCTTTAAAAAAAGTAATAAATGTGGGCTTTGCGTGTGGCATTCGCTTTACTAAAACAAAAATCACTCCCACAGCAACAAATGAAAGATACAATCCGGGGTTCAATAAACTGAATGGGTTAATAGCTAAAACTAGAACGAGTGCAAATAATAAGGCGCGCCATCTAAGTGCCTGCTTAGATGAATAATAAACTATCAAAATACAGGCTAGCATTATTAACGCCCGACTTGCAGAAACTAAAAAGTCACTTAAATAGACATAGCAAAAAGCTAAGCAAAAACCAGCTACACTGTAGAAAATTGATAAATTGACAGATTGTTTGATAGTTCGGATAAAAACCCACAGAGTATATTTGCAAGCAAAATAGCCAATACTAAATATAAGCCCTATGTGTAAACCAGAAATTGCTAATAAGTGACTTATACCAAAAGCTTGAAGTGTTTGTTTATGCTCATACGACATTAAGCTTTTATCACCCGTCATAAGGGCATAATAAAGCCAACTCATATGAGTATCACCATAGATATTTCGAATGTTTTGCCGATATTTATAAATTAAATCTGTTGCTACAGCATTTGATATTTGTATTGCTGTACCTACTTGCTTGGCTTTGAACAGAATACGATGACTAAATGCTGAGCGTTCTTTATCAAACCCAGCAACATTTTTTTGACTGCGGTATTTAGTTAACTTTAACCAAGTTGTGACAGTACTCCCTAGCTTTATTGGATACTCAGTTTTTAAGGTAACTAATACTTTGGGAGATTTTATTAGCGTAAGGTGTTTAGGGTGAGTGATACTTGCTTTTAAATATGTGCTATCTCGTTGAGAAATGATTTCTTGAACAACAAACGTAACAAGCTTTGGTTGATTTACATTCAATTTTTGCCAAGAGATAGAATAAAAACATAAAAAATGTAACCAAACAGCTAAAATCCCGCAAATAAAACCTAACATTACAGGTAAAAACGGCTTAAAATAGGCACTTGCTATCACAATTAATAATGTGAAGAGAGTAAATACAAGGGTCTGATAATAAAATACGGTTATAACACAACCAATAACAAACCCAATGCTTAACCACACTGATGTAAATGGTTGCTTTAAATGGCTAAAAAAACGATCCAACGGTTTTTACCCGATCACAATACGATTAAACAGCATAAATTTTTACAAATTTTCGGCCGTTTACTCCATGATGCAAATTTATGGCATCTTAATCGCCGTTCAGCACGTGGGGCTTTTTCTGTTGGTTTATTCTTTGCTTTCATCCCTGTTCCTTTTCAAATGGTTTTAGCTGCAGCCCTAGCTATCCCATTACGAGTTAATCTACCTATATCAGTTGCCGTTGTTTGGATCACCAACCCATTGACAATGCCGCCTATCTTTTATTGTTCATACTTAGTTGGTACTATCGCTTTAGGGCAGCCAGAGCAACATTTTGCTTTTGAGCCAAGTTGGCAATGGTTCATCGAAAGTTTAACCACAATCGGTCCCGCATTTTTATTAGGCTCAGTAATATGTGCAACAGCCGCTTCATTGATTGGCTACTTTGGAATCGACTTACTTTGGCGTCGGTCGGTGCGCAAAGCTTGGATTAACCGTCACAAAGAAGACTAATTTAACTATAGTCAAACAGCGCATTTGTACCAAATATAGA
>NZ_JBHNYL010000019.1:0-48403 GCF_054960735.1 Pseudoalteromonas sp. RWi3 | reverse complement strand
ACTTAAGTGTTATGTCATTGGATATACTTCTCTGCAACCTCCTATGCACTATCTTTTTTCTTTTTCCAATCAAGTTATTTTTAATTATCAATTAAATAAAGATCTATTTACTGTGATTAAATATTAAATTGCCTTGTAAGCGGCTAGACTGTTTATTATAGTCAAAGGTACATTCATATGGTCCGAAGCTTAATGTCGAAAAAGACTTTTCCTAATGCAAAAATACTAATAGTTGAAGAGCAACCGCTTGCTCAAAGCTACATGAAACAATCGCTTGAAAAGTTAGGCTTTCGGCAATTGCACTTTGCTGAGCATGCAAATGCAGCAAAAGAGCTTTGTCTTACTGAACAATTTGAACTTATTGTATGCTCTTTTAATTTAAGCAAACATCAAGATGGCTACCAATTGTATGAAGAGCTCAGAGTTAAACAATTAATCAAAAACTCCACTGGATTCATTTTCATTTCAGCTGAAACAACCGGCTCATTAGTTCACAGCGTGCTTGAACTCCAACCTGATGATTTTTTGGTTAAACCATTTTCCATTAGTGATTTAAAAATACGTATCGAAAAAATATTGCTACGTAAAAGTAACTTACAGAAAATATATAATTTGATTGATGATGGTAATGATTCAAAAGCATTAAAAAACATCAATGCATCATTAATGAGTAAACAAAACACGTACAGCGCAATTTTATTACGCCTTAAAGGTGATGTACTACTTAGGCTAAAGCGCCATGAAGAAGCCAAAACATTTTTTAAATCAGCACTAAATATTCAAAAGTTCACATGGGCTAAAGTTGGTTTAGTTGAAGCCTTAATTGCAAATAATGAGCATATCCTTGCCCAGCGTATGCTTAAAACAATGCTAACTCAGAACGAAACACGTTTAGTAGCATTAAACTTACTTGGCTCTTTAGAAGTTAAGCTAAATCAATTTGAGTCTGCACAAGAGTTTTTAAGTGAAGCAGCAGATATTGCCCCACTTAATTTAAAACGCCAAAAATCTTTAAGTAACGTTGCAATGCTGAACCATGACTACGAAAAAAACTACACAACACATAAAGACATCGCTCAATACGCTAAGTATTCGATTCATGACCATCCTGATATATATTTAAATGCAGCGCGTGCTGGAATTGATTTTGCGCTTACAACAGATCAAAGCGATCAAATACAACGCATTTCACGCCAAACAAATAAATATTTGAGCGACTTAAAAAATCAATTTCCAAATAGTCATAATCAAACTCAGATTGATGTTTTAAACGCTCGCTTACACTACCTTAAAGATGAGCACCAAAAAGCTAAAAAGCTAATTGAACAACTTGATGATGATGAAAACCAAATTCGCTCAATTGATGGTGCGCTTGATAAAGCAAAAGCGTTTCACGAATTAGGTTTTCATGTCAAAGCACAAAACCTATTTAATCAAATCATTGATCATTGCGAGCGTCACCCAAATATAAGTGACCCCGTTTACTTGCGTTATATTCAACAGCAACAAGTTGAACGCAGAGACATAAAAATGGGACCAAAAGAACTCAATAATCATGCTGTCACTCAATTTAATAAAGGCCAATTAAATGCGGCGCTTGAGGCATTTAGTCAAGCGTTTAGAATCATGCCTCGCAATGCGAGTATTGCACTAAACCTACTGCAGTGCCTATTTGACGATAATAAAAAAAATGGGCAATCATTTAATTTAATTACCGCAAAAAAGTGCTATACACTATTATCAACTGCATCTTTGGATGCTGAGCAACAACAACGCTTTAATAAGATTGTTAATAATGCACAAGAGATGGGATTAAAATTAACTGATAAAGATAGTTAATTAATGACAATATAAACATTCCATAATTTAAACAACATATTAGGGGAAATACATTGAAACGCCGTTTTAATTTACTCTATCTATTGCTTGCATGTTGTACTTTGACCAACCCCTTTCAACTCGTACAAAGTAAAACGTCGTTAACCAACTGGCAAAAAGCACATATTGATTGGCGCCGATATGAAGGCACTCATATTAATGTTCTTGCAGATGAGCAACCTGCATTTATGGCGTTAAAGCCATACTTACCTATATTTGAAAAGCTAACAGGGATTTCTGTTGGATTCCATGCATTAGAACAGTCCAAAATGCGCCATCGCAGAGCGATTGACCTTAGTAAAGGGCTGGGGTTATATGATGTGATACCAATGGGCGTTACCTTTTTAGGACAAGCCCATGCAAATAATTATTTAGAGCCACTTGCTAGTTTTTTAAACAACCCACTATTGACCGATCAAAGCTGGTATAAAATGACAGATATAAGCCCGAATAGCCTATCTTTATGCCAAATAGACGGTACACTTCTATCTCTACCCTTTGATTTCTCTGCGCCAATATATTTTTACCGAAAAGACTTATTTGATAAATTCAATATTGATGTTCCGGACACCTATGAAGCATTATTAACAACCAAGGTGACTCTTCAGCAGGCGCTCGATAAACACCCTGAATATAGCGATGTACGTGCATTTGCATCAAGAACTATGCCTGGGGCTGGTTTAAATACATGGACTGTTTTACCAGTCATGCGCTCTTATGGTGCACAGATAGTTACTGACGAAGTTAGAGCAACCAGTAACTCACAAAGCGCTTATAACGCTATTGAAGTTTATCGTGATTTAGTTACAGGCTACGGCAACCCTGCAAATAGTCGTACATTGCACTTTTATCAAATACGTAAGCTGTTTAAAGAAGGCAAACTTGCGTCGGCTTTTATTGCGTCACATTTTTATAATGAAATAGACACCAAAAATGAATCTATTGTTTGGGACAAATGGGAGGCAGCCCCACTGCCTAAAGGACCTTTTTCAAGAGAAACCTCTCCGTGGGCTTGGGCCCTGGCAATAAACGCACACTCGCAAAACAAATCAGCTGCTTGGTTGTTTATACAGTGGGCTACAAGTGCTCAAACTGCCATGTTGTTGAGTACTGGTGGGTCACCTCCACGTATGCAAATTTGGCAGGAGCAGTTATTTAACTTAGTAAATAAACCGGGGTTCAATAATACGATGTTGTGGGTGTTTGAAAATGCGACCCCCAGCTATATACAGTCGGGCATTACGTTATTCCCTGAAATTGGTGAAATAATTTCTCATGCATACAGTCAAATTTTTTATGGTGCGGATATTCAAAACACGTTAGATAGCAGTAATAAAAAAATTGATTCCCTACTAAACAAAAAAGAATAAATTTTACGCCTATGTACTTAACAATCGCTCATAAAATCTTATTGATAATTGGCTTTACCATCACGCTCGTTTTAGGTGTTAGTACGGGTTTGCATGTCATTGAGTTAAAAAATCAAACATTATTAAATATGAGCGAAAAAGCCTCAGCTATCGTGACACCTATGCTTGTTGAAATAGATAAGCTAACAACTGATAGTAATGAGGATAGTTGGGTGCTTAAGATTCAAGCTATCGCATTAACTGATTTAATCACACAAAATAACTTTAACAATTTAACAAATATATATTTTGTTGATAACAAAGCGCAAATTGTCGCGCATATAGATAGAGAACAACTGTCTAAAGTCATTACTGATAATGCCCTCTTACAAGCCATTGAGAAGAACCAACAAAATATACTAAGTAAAGACGGTCATTATGATGTTGTGATCCCTGTTAACAACCATAACAAAAATAAAATTGGCTCTGTAATTGTCAGCTTTGCGGGTGATGATTTAGCAGAAAAAATAAAGCTCATCATAACCAATGCTATCTCATTATTTGCCATTTATTTATCCACCGCACTAATAATAGCTTATATAATAATTCGCAAAATTATCTTGCAACCTATCGATAAACTCGTTGAGTTCTCGCACGCTATTACAACAGGTGAGTTAGACCACCCTATTCACATTAACAGCCAAGATGAAATTGGTACTTTGGCAAGTGGGTTTAAAATGATGCGAGCCGCCGTAAGAGAGCAAATCAATAACATGCATGAGCAACAATCGGTGCTTGAAGAAATAGTAACAACACGTACCCAAGAGTACTTAGCTGCAAAAGAACAGGCGGAGTACTCTAATCAGGCTAAAAGTGTATTCTTGGCCAATATGTCGCATGAACTTCGTACCCCTTTAAATGCGGTGCTTGGATTTAGTCAGCTTTTACAAGATAGAGAAATTGATGTAACCAAATTACGTTATTTAGAGGCTATTACTGTTTCAGGTAATTCGCTGTTGAATATCCTCAACGATATTTTGGATATCTCTAAAATTGATGCGGGTAAAATGCACCTAGAACTTGATCATGTAGAACTAAGTTCAATGAGTAATGAGCTTTCTATGATGTTTATGCAACAATGCGCACAAAAAGACTTAGGGCTAACTATTACATGTACAGCTAATGCCAAAAAAGCCCTTCTGCTTGACGGCAACAAACTTCGCCAAGTTATGATTAACTTACTAAGTAATGCTATAAAATTTACCCAACAAGGTTATGTACGGGCAATTTTTGATGCTAACGTAAATAATACCGGCGATCATGTTAGTTTAATTATAAAAGTGATTGATTCAGGAAAAGGCATTGCCAAAGATCAACAACAAAATATCTTTAATGCATTTGAGCAAGCGCAAGGTCAAAAAAGTGATGAATACGGTGGCACCGGTTTAGGGCTTACTATATCACTTAAGTTTATTAAGCTTATGGGCGGCACTCTTAATGTAATTAGTGAGCCCAATAAAGGCAGCGAGTTTACTATTGAAATTCCTGATGTTGCTTACGCGCAACATGAGGCAATCGCAACCCAAAATAACTTTCCAGCAATCGCGAGCTATAGGTTTGGCCCAAATAAAATATTAATTGTTGATGATATTGCTTACAACCGTGATTTTTTAGTGTCGTTTTTATCTCGTTGGCCATTTCAAATTGAAGAAGCTGAAAATGGCAAAGTTGCTTTAGAAAAAATAACTCAATGTCCGCCTGATCTCATCATCATGGATATGAAAATGCCGGTTATGGGGGGGCTTGAGGCTACTAGAGCCTTACGTGAAAATGAACAATATAAACATATTCCTATCATTGCAGTAACCGCTTCAGCACTGAAAAATGAACAACTTGAATTTACTCAATTAACCGATTACTGCATTACAAAGCCTATTTGTCGGGAGCATTTAATTTTTACTATTGCTCAACTAATAACGCCTCCCGACTAAACACTATTTAAAGTTTTTTAAGTGATAAAGCATTAACACAATAGCGTAAACCACCAGGCATTGGGCCATCTGGAAATACATGCCCTAAATGCGCATCACATACATTGCATACAGCTTCAATTCGCTGCATGCCATGACTATTGTCACTAATGTAGGCAATTGAGTTTGTTTTTGCAGGTTGTGTAAATGATGGCCAGCCAGTGCCACTATCAAATTTTTCATCCCCTTCAAATAGCACATTATCGCAGCATACACAGGCATACTCACCAGGCTCAAATAAAGTACAGCTGTCTGAGCTATGTGGCCGCTCAGTTCCTTTGTTACGTGTAACATAAAAGGCTTCATCGCTTAGTTGAGCACGCCACTGAGTATCAGTCTTCTCAACTTTTCGACTTGGCTCGGGGTTACCTTTACTAGCAAAATTTAAAATATCATTCCAATTTAACATCGTTAACCTCATAAAATTAGATGAGAAAGTTTATTACGGTCTACATTATCACGATAATGCGCTAATAATTTTGATAATTTAGGATTTATCCGCATTTCACAAAAAGGCCTATGTGGATTACTATAATAATAATCTTGGTACTTTGCGGGGGAATGTTTAAACTCACCTGCCGCAAGCACTTGAACAATCAAGGGTTTGCTGTAGTCATCCTGTTTAGCATGAATGGCAACATTTGCCTGTAGAGCTTGCTGCTCACTGTATGTGTAAACTGCCGAACGGTACTTATGACGCATACTATGCACCTCAGTAGCACTGTGGGTATCAATATGGATAGCAATTAAATCTGTTAAACTTAAAACCTCAGAATCAAATGTGACCCTGACCGCTTCGCTAAAATTGCTAGTGGTATCAGCTATTTTAAACCAGCCTTGTTCAACTCGCACAACGCCTATCAAGGAAGCAAAAATAGCTTCGGTACACCAATGGCAACTTCCACCCAACCCCACTGTTTGCCGCATGGGAATGCCCCTAAAAAGTCGATTTACTATTTAATAGAGAATAAATAAAGTAGCTCTTTATTATACCGGCCATACTTGCTGTTCATTTCAATATAAGGTAATTGATTGCCATTCTTCTTGGGTAAAAAAACGATGCAAATAATGGTCTAGTTCAGCTTTACTCGCGGGTAAGCTCACAATAAAGTCACTCTCATCATGATTATAAAAACAAATATAATTATCTTTTGTCTCAATACGTTTAATGCTGTCAATTACCAGCCAGTGTGGGCCGCTTTTACTATCAAAAAAACCATTGAGACTGAACACCATTAGATGTTGCGTATCTCGCTTTAAAAACTCACTGGCAGGGTTACGCTTTTTAAAAAGCGATGTAAGTCGGTAGCAGGCTGAGCAGAAGATGAATCCCCACAAAGCAACAACAAAAATAAACCACGGTTGCTGCAATACTGCTGTAAACGTTGCTATTATAGCGAGTAATAAACCAACAATAGCAACCACAAAGGCAATACGTAGATTAATCTTATTCATTGTGCCTACTCTGCTTTTTTTTCAGTAATTGGATCAGGCCAATCATTAAAAAACACTGTCAAATAACGGCTTTTTGCTAAATAAAGTAGTACCCATAGTATGACCACCATTTGTAACGCCAAAAACATCGAAAATTGATAATAACTATGGGCTGCCTGAATAACTAACCAACTTAAGTCAAGTGCGGCACAGGCAAGTAAAGGCCAACGCATAAAACGCCATATTTTCGCTAACCGTACTGCACTTTGTACATTTTTTTGTGGCCTACGCAAGCAAAATATTACCGCTGGTATAATAGCAATAGCGCCAATAGCCAACGCACTAAAAAAATCATGTTTAGAGCGAAAAACCAAAGACATAATATCTAATTCAGGGCGGCGGCTTAATGCCGCAATTATCCAAATAAAATAAGCTCTTAATAACACCAGCAAACTTAGGTGAAACGCAACTGGCGTGCGGTAAGCGCCGTATTTATCCCAATATTCTGGACCATAACGCATTACAATTGGTTCTTCTTATCAGCAATAACACCTAATACAGTAAAAGCACATATAACCATAAGACCTAACCACTGTGTACCAAAAAACAATAACAGTTTACTCAATAGAGGTGTTGCAAATACCACCAGAAAGCCAAAACCAAAACCGGTAACTAAAACAAATACAGCGACTCTGACAAAAAAATGCCGCCTTGCAACAAAGCGTTTAGTTACCTTGATAATGTCATTAGCATACAGAGATACCAAACACACAACCAACAATAAAGCTATGTTATACATGTACGGCTTTAGCCACTGGCCAAAGCTCAATGTTGTACTTTCAAATACAGTAAGTGCGCTATCCATTGTGTTTTGCCAGTAGCGCAATTAAATCATCTTCAGTGAGGATATCAATGCCTAAATCTTGTGCTTTAGTAAGCTTTGAGCCCGCCTTTTCACCCGCAATAAGTGCATCTGTTTTTGCTGAAACACTGCCAGAGACCTTAGCACCTAATGCTTGTAAACGTGCTTTTGCATCGTTACGGTTCAGTTCGTTG
This sequence comes from Pseudoalteromonas sp. RWi3, assembly GCF_054960735.1. Lineage (NCBI taxonomy): Bacteria > Pseudomonadati > Pseudomonadota > Gammaproteobacteria > Alteromonadales > Pseudoalteromonadaceae > Pseudoalteromonas > Pseudoalteromonas sp. RWi3. The sequence continues at coordinate 40,656 of NZ_JBHNYL010000019.1, read as the reverse complement.
AGTGTGCCGGTGAGTACATAGGTTAATCCCACAAGTGGTTGCTCATCAACGCTTACAGGCGCTAACTCTGGCCAATGAATACCTTGTTCAATAAGCGCATTAACCACGTCTGTATTATGTGGTTCTGCAAAGAAACTACTCACATGTTTTGCAACAATTTCGCCTACATCGGACACTTCAACCAAGGCTTCAATACTTGCTTGAGTTACTTTTTCGAGGGTTAAAAAGTGAGTCGCTAAGTTTTGCGCCGTTGCTTCACCCACTTCACGTATACCCAGTGAGTATAAAAATTTAGCTAACGTCGTTTGCTTTGCATCTTCCAAAGCACTAACCAAATTTTTAGCCGACTTAGGCCCCATACGCTCAAGTGATTCAAAATGACCTTGTTTTAAAATAAATAAGTCAGCAGGTGTTTTAACCAGCTCTCTATCGACTAACTGATCAACAATTTTATCGCCCAAGCCATCCACATCGAGTGCTTTACGAGAAGCAAAGTGTTTTATCGCTTGTTTGCGCTGTGCTTGGCAAACAAGGCCTCCCGTGCAACGCGCAACGGCTTCTCCTTCGACCTTTTCAACGTGCGAGTTACAAATAGGACACGCTTTAGGAAAAACAATGTCTTTGGCATCATCAGGTCGGCGTTCAAGTACAACTTGCGTTATTTGCGGAATAACATCACCAGCACGGCGGATAATAACGGTATCGCCCACTTTTACACCTAAGCGCGCAATTTCATCACCATTATGTAATGTCGCATTCGACACTGTAACACCACCGACAAATACCGGTTCAAGTCTCGCAACAGGAGTGATTGCACCGGTACGCCCTACTTGAAACTCAACATCGAGTAGCTGAGTAATTTCTTCTTGAGCAGGGAATTTATAAGCAATTGCCCATCGCGGTGCGCGAGCCACAAAACCTAAACGCTCTTGCATGGCTTTATTATTAAGTTTAATTACCACACCATCAATTTCATATTTCAAGCTGCTTCTACGCTCTAAAATATCTTGATAATAATCAAGCGCAGCTTTTTCACCTTCCACCAGCTTGGTCTCAGGGCAAAGTGGTAGTCCCCAATCAGTAAGCTTAGCCAATTGTTGATAATGATCGCTCGGTAGCTCACCTTCAGTCACAACGCCAATGCTGTAGGCATAAAACATCAGTGGTCGCTTTGCCGTTATTTTTGAATCTAATTGGCGCAAACTTCCAGCAGCAGCATTACGCGGATTAACAAACACTTTTTCGCCGCGCTTTTCAGCCTCAGCATTGAGTTTGTCAAATCCAGCGCTATTCATAAATACTTCACCCCGGATTTCTATTTCACGTGGGTAATCAGTACCGCGTAATTTAAGCGGTACATTACGAATCGTTTTTACGTTTTGAGTAATGTTTTCACCCGTTTGGCCATCTCCTCGAGTGGCGGCCTGAACAAGCACACCATCCCGATACAAAATAGAGACAGCAAGGCCATCTAGTTTTGGCTCGCAACAAAAAGTAAGTTCGCTGTTATCCATTAATCGCTCTTTTACACGGCGGTTAAAAGCGGCAAACTCTTCTTCACTAAAGGCGTTATCAAGTGAAAGCATGGGCACCTGGTGAGCAACTTGTTCAAATTTGGCAAGGGCAGCTCCACCAACTTTTTGCGTTGGAGAGTCAGCGCTAAAATACTCAGGGTTAGCGGTTTCTAACGCACTTAACTCTCGTAACAGGCGATCGTATTCAGCATCTGGAATAGAAGGGGTATCGAGCACATAATAGTTATAGTTATGATCATCTAATTGCTGACGAAGCGCACTAATTTGCGTTAAAACTGGAGTAGACATACTGGCCTCTAAAACATAAAAAAGCCACTTAAACGAGTTATCGCCTAGTGGCTTAAAAAATTCTTAAAAAGTTAATTTATTGAATAAGCTATTAAGCGCTGAAACTTCTCACTTTCTCAACATACTCGCGAACACTGTCAACAGTCATCTCTTCACGTTGAGAATCTAAGATTGTGGCACCAAATTCATCCGCCAATTTCTTTGCAGCACTGTGCAACATATTAAATGCAGCTAATCCGTCACCATCACATGGTAAGGTCATAAATAAGCTTATACCGGCGGTACTAAATTGTTCCATATTATCAATATCAAACGTACCTGGATTATACATATTTACCAAGCGAAAAAGTACAGGGCCAAGTCCCGCAGGGTCTAGGTGGCGATTAAAAAAGCCTTCTTCTGAATATTTAAAGCCAAGGGTATTGATTGCAGGTAATAATTTACTGCCTTCCATAGCCATGCCTTCAGGCATTTGGATGTGAACAATAATAAAATCAGCAGGAGGAGTTTCTTGCTCTTGCTCTGCTTGAGCTTCATCAACTGACTCATCTGAGCTCTGAATATCAGTTTCACTCAATTGCTCAGCTTCATTTACGTCATCAGCTGAAAAACTGAGGTCGCCAAATTGTGGCTCGTCGCGATCTGTTTGGGCTGCTTGTAAAGGCTCAGAATGCTGCTCTACTGATGGCTGCTCAGTTGGTTCAACACGCTCATTCGTCGTAGCCGTGGGTGCCTCTTTTTTACGAACTGACCATAGGCCATGTATTAATAATCCACCAATGACTATTACACTGATAATAATTAAAACCCATCTTAATTGTTCGGCCATCCCCTCACCTTTTATTATTTATTCTATCAAAAATTGTATTATGCATGTGCCATCTGCACTGCTTGTTCAATATCAACTGCAACCATGCGCGATACGCCCGGTTCAGCCATTGTAACACCAGTTAATCGTCCTGCCATTTCCATGGCAATTTTATTATGGCTAATGTAGATAAATTGCACCGATTGTGACATTTCCTCTACTAAACGGCAAAACCTGCCAACATTCGCATCATCAAGTGGTGCATCAACTTCGTCCAGCATACAGAAAGGAGCTGGATTGAGCCTGAATATTGAAAACACTAATGATAATGCGGTCAGCGCTTTTTCTCCACCACTTAACAGGTGAATTGTTGAATTTTTCTTGCCCGGAGGCCGTGCCATTATACTAACACCACTTTCGAGTAAATCATCACTGGTTAATTCAAGGTATGCACTACCGCCACCAAATACTTTGGGGAATAACTCACCGAAGTCTTGATTAACCTGATCAAACGTTGCTTTAAAACGCGTTTTCGTTTCACGGTCAATCTTATGAATTGCTCCTTCAAGACTTGAAAGTGCATTCGTTAAATCTTCCAGTTGCTGCTCTAAATACTCACTGCGTTGCTTAGCTTGGTCAAATTCATCGATTGCCGCTAAATTTACTGCGCCCAATTCATTCACACTTTGCACTATACGATTAAGCTGTGCTTGCATTGACGATAAATTAGCTGACTCTGGTAATTGCGCCAATACTGCTTTTAAATTTTGCTCAAGTTCAGCCAGTGGCTCAAGCGCGGCTTGCGCTTTTACTATCAGGCTTTGCTCTTCAAGGGCTAAAGCTTGGAGTTTTTCTTGTAAACTACTCAATTCACTTTGTGATGATTTGAGTGCTGTTTGCTTGTCCAAAAGCGCCGTTTTTGCATCCGCTAAACCAGCTTTTAGATTAGTAAGCTCAGCGTCTCCTTGTTGGTGCTGCTCAAGAAGTAACAGTATTTTCTCGGCACTTTCTTCAAGTGGGAGCACTAACTCTTCAATTTGATTAGTTAACTCTGTTACCGATTCACTGGCAGTGTTGTATGCGCTCAAAGCGTGTTGTAACTTAGTTTCACTTAGTTGGCACTCGCTACGCGCTCTTTGCTCCGCTAAGTTAGCTTGATGCGCTTGACTCTTATATTGCTCAAATACACGACTATGCTGCTGGTATTCATTATCGCACTGTTGCTGTGTCTGTTTGGCTTGTTCACGTTGTGCTGATAATTGTTGCTGTTGTTGTTCTATACGTTCGATAAGCTGTTGTTGCTGCTGCATAGCTGCGTTAATAGTTACTTGTTCATCAAGTAAACTTTGACGCTTAGTAGAGAGTTTTTCTTGTTGGGATTGAAACTGAGTTAATTGCTCTTTTAGCATATCGCGGCGAGTGCTGGCTGCAGCTATTTTTTTTGCCAATTGGTGTACAGCATCTTTTAAGTCATCTACTTGGATTAAAAGATTACTGTGAACGGATTTATTTTCGCTTACAACTGTTTGCGCACTTTCAAGCTGTGATTGCAATGAGGTAGCCAACTCTTTTGCATCATTAAGCTGCTTGTTTTTGAGCAGCAAAGAACTATCAGCATCGCTATGATTACTTAAATGCCAGTTACGCCCACTTATATTGGCATTACCGTCAATAACAGCAAGCCAAAACTCATCATCCAATATACTCGACTCAAAATTATCTGCAAAAGCAATACGTTCTAATAAATCAGGGTATACACCGCACTCAATTAGTGATGCAACGGAACCCGCTTTAGCATTGTTTGTACTGAGCCAAACACTATTGTTATCAGCGGCTGGTTTAACAGCTAAGTGTGTTAAATTCAAAAGGGCCTGTTCAACTACCTGTTCATAACCAGGCTTTACCTCAAGTTGCGCTAATAAAGTGCCTGTATCTTGGTTATTGTCACCCTTAAGCATACTGCTTAAGCCGGCAATTTTGGCTTTATTCTCATTTACTGCTTGCGCTTCATTTTGCTGCGCAATTTGGCTTTGTGTTAATGCATCATAAGCGGATTGAGCACTGAGCGTTGTCTTGTTTAGTGCGCTTTGTTTTGCTGCAAGTTCTTTGGTTAAAGATTGCATTAACGTATGTTGTTCATCTAGCTGTTTTGCAATTGAATTTTGTGCAAGCTCTGCCGATTGCTGTTCAATATCATCCAATTGTTTAATGATATAATGCAGGTTTTGCTGGTGCTGTGCTTGGGTGTTGAGTTCTTTATTATGGTTATTTGATACCGTTTGAAGTTGCTCGTTTAGCTCTTGATACTGGCTATTTGCAAGGTTTTTTTGTTGTTGAGATTGCTCTACTTGCTCAGCAATTTGCGTCACTTGTTCATCACAGATAAGTGTGTGTTCTATGGCATTTTGTAAGGTCTCAGCCAACTCACTTGTATGACCTTGTTGCTGCAATTGCTGCTCTTGGCTTTGCAACTGAAGGTTTTGCTGCTTAATTAAACTTTGACTTAATGTTTGATGCTGTTGCTTTAGGCTGATTTGTTGTTGTTCAATGCGTGTCAGTTGGGTATGGGTATTATGTTGCGCTTGTTGCGCATCAGCTAACTGCTGTTGGCGTTGTTGTACTTGAAGCTCAAGACTCGTTAATACGTCATCATGGCCTGCATTGGCTTGTTTATAAAAATTAATTTGTTCATTTAATTTAGCTATTTGCTGATTTTTATCTACTTGTTGTTGGTGCAGCTTTTGCCACTTTAACACCGCAATTTGCCCTTTCAATGTGCGTTCTTGGGCTTTTAACTCTTTAAACTTTTTGGCCTCAACCGATTGTAAAGCGAGCTTATCAACTTGCGCTTGCAGCTCCTGGCGCACATCAAGTAAACGCTCAAGATTTTCACGGGTGCTTTTAATGCGGGTTTGGGTTTCACGACGCCGTTCTTTGTATTTTGATACTCCTGCTGCTTCTTCAAGAAAAACACGTAAATCAGCAGGCTTACTCTCAATTAAACGCGAGATCATCCCTTGTTCGATAATCGCATAACTGCGCGGGCCAAGCCCTGTGCCTAAAAATATATCGGTAATATCACGTTTACGGCACTTGCTACCATTTAAAAAATACAGCGATTGACCATCACGAGTAACTAAACGTTTAATAGCAACTTGGTTACGATCAGCAAAGGTATTAGGTAGATGGCCTTGAGTATTATCAAAAATGAGCTCAACTGATGCTTGAGAGATAGGTTTTCGGTTAGTGGAACCATTAAAAATAACATCGGTCATGGCGTCACCACGCAGGTTTTTTGCAGAGCTTTCACCTAAAACCCAACGCACTGCATCAATCACGTTTGATTTGCCACAGCCATTGGGGCCAACGACACACGTCATTTGATCAGGAAATGGAATTTTAGTGGGCTCTACAAAGGATTTAAAGCCCGCTAATTTTATGGTGCTCAAACGCATCTATTTGGTTTACCAATTGTTATTATTATTTATCACGTACTAATCTAACCTATTTTGAGACAAAAGGTTAAGCTTGGCGTTTAAAGTTATCTAAAATAATCCCTGTAGCCATCGCGACATTGAGCGATTCGGCCGCACCAAACGCAGGAATGGTTATTTTGTTTGTTACCAGTTCAGCGCACTCACTGCGAATTCCATGAGATTCACTGCCCATAAGTAACACTCCTGATTGCGATAGTTCAGTCTTATGTAGGTTTTCACCCTCTAAAAATGCACCATATATAGGCAAGTTAAGCGTTTTTAAATAAGAAGGTAAATCAACCTGACTTACTGCAACACGCACAAATGAACCCATTGTGGCACTGATTGTTTTTGGGTTGTAGGGGTCTGCGCTATCGATACTTGCCACGATATGTTTTATACCATACCAATCAGCAACACGAATAATAGTTCCTAAATTACCAGGGTCTGAAACCCCATCAAGGGCTAAAATTAACCCTTGCGCGTTGGGTAGCTCCACTTTCGGCATCGCCACAACAGCAATCGCCGCATTGTTCGAAACCAAAGTACTGGCTTTTGTTAAGGTGTCTTCATCCGCTTCAATCATACTCACTTTATTAAATTGAGCCTGATGCTGATTAATAAACGCAGGCGTAGCAAATAAATCAACAACCGCTAAATCACTCGCTAACAACTCAAGCACATTTTTTTCACCTTGTACAAGGTATTGATTGTATTGCTTTCGGTACTTTTTTTGCCCTAATGCACGAATTAACTTGAGTTGGTTTTTTGAAATCATAACAGCCCCATAAAATGATGCAGCTAGTATAACAGGTTTAGGGGAGAGTTCTAAAATTGAAAAGTTCAAAAAAATACTGTAAATCAGCCATTGCAGTATAATTTGATTGATAAAAAGGCAATTATTTAGTAGATTTCTGGACCTAATTTAAGGATATGGAAATAACATGGACACAACCACCCCTCCAGTCAATACAACGCATGCCCCTTCACCACAAATAATATCTCAAGACAGAGTAAAATTCAGTGGTAAAGCTGGTGAGTTTTTTGGTATTTGGACAGTGAATATTCTACTGAGCATACTCACCTTAGGTATTTACTCTGCTTGGGCAAAAGTACGTACTTATCGATATTTTTATAGTAATACATCAATAGACGGCCACAGCTTTGACTACTTGGCAACGCCTATACAAATATTAAAAGGCCGTATATTGGCTGTTGCTGTGTTTGTGATTTACAGTCTTGTTATACAATTTTTTCCAACCTTTGGTATTTTATTAGCAATTGGCTTATTGTTCGCGATGCCTTGGATTATTAATCAGGGCCTTAGGTTTAACATGCGAATGACTCGACATCGTAATGTGCGGTTTGCTTTTGCCGGTAACTACGGTGAAGCATTTATAAATTTTATTATATTACCCATTGCGAGTATCTTTACTCTCTACCTATTGCTGCCATACGTACTAAAACGCATTGATCAATATATGCACGAAAACATCAGCTACGGTAACAAGCCAATTACAGTCAATCTTCAAGGTGAGAAATACTACATGGCTGCTTTAATAACCATTGGCGTTACCATAGCCGGTTTGGTTATTTTTGGTCTAATTTTAGGTTTGACAGGCACAGCAATGGGCATTGGTGCTATCGATGCCGAAAATATTCACCCATCAACTATAATTTTCCCTGTTTTAATCGCAGCATTATATGTAGCATTTTTGACCTTAGTGAGTGCTGTTTATCAGTCTATTATCCGCAATCATATTTTAAACAATAGCCAATTCGAAGACGTGGCGAGCTTTAAATCAGATTTAAAAGCTGTTCAATACGCCATGCTGTTGTTTACCAATGCATTTGCTATCATTTTTACTTTAGGAATGGCTTACCCATGGGCGAAAATACGAAAAGCCCGTTTGCTTTGCTCCGCTACTGATGTAACCATTTATCATGGCGCAATAGCTATTATTGATACTGCAGAGCAACAGCAGTCATCCTTTGCAGAAGAAGCTGCAAACGTTTTCGACATTGATATATCGCTTACCTAATGAATCAAACCCAAACAACAGGCTGCTACTATTACCCTAGTCGCAGCCAACATATTCAGTGCAGCGCTGTAATTAATGACGAGCAAATACAATTGTTTGATAACCAGACGAACTCTATAGTTTCGGTTTCAAATCTAGATTGCTCATTTGATAGTCCATTGCCAGGTATTGCAACTGCTGTGTGTTTTGCTGATGGTGGGCGATTCATACCTGATGATATGAATTTTCAATGGCCGTTTACTCATCATAGCCATGGCATAGCGCAGCAATTAGAAAAAAATAAACTACTTATTTTGGCCTCAGTAATTTTAATACCGTTGTTGCTGTGGTTTATTCTCTATCGTGGCATACCTGCTATTGCTGTATACAGTGTGGGTTTAGCCTCTCCTTCAATGGTAGAAGCTATGGGTGAACAAAGTTTACAAGTAATTGAAAAAATAGCGTTAGAGCCCACTCAGCTTCCGAGTGAGAAACAAGCGCTTATTCAACAACAGTGGAATACTATGCTTGATGACCTTCAGTTAGATAAAAAAAAGTTTAGGCTGTCATTTTATCAATCAGATTATTTTTCTGCTAATGCATTCGCGTTACCCCATGGCCGAGTCATTGTTACCGATGAATTAGTCATTTTACTCAATGATAAACCGGATGCATTGCGTGCAATTTTGCTTCATGAAATAGGCCATGTTGAGTACCACCATGGTATTCGACTAGCGGCGCAAGCAACTGCCAGTACCATTGTATTAGCGATTATTTTTGGAGACTTAGAAGGGATCACTGAAGTAGTACTTGGCTCTAGCTCTTCTTTTTTACAGCAAGCGTTTTCACGAGATATGGAACGTGAAGCAGACAAATACGCTATCGAGAAATTAATTGCTTTAGGTTATTCTAATGATGATTTTGCCGATGCCATACAAGCACTGCAAAACAAATTAGATGAACAAGCTCAATTTGATGAGTCGTGGCTTAAATATTTATCTACACATCCTAGTTCTCAAGAGCGCATTGATTTTGCGAGGCAGTACACACCATAATGACACCTGAGTTAACATTAATCACATTGGTTATTACCGTAATCGCACTCGGTTATGGGGTTATTTACCCGCGTTTTGCTGGCAATGATTTTGTAAAAGTATCAAGCCAAGACCTGTTCGCAACAACCATCACATTAGTCGTTGCTGGGAGTCTTTATTATGATTCTGGCGTTGAGTTTAGTTGGTTAATCTTTAAGGTAAATTGGTTTTGGTTCACTTTTTTAACCTACATACTCATAGAAGTTCCAGTGTGTTTGACCTATGCAAAAAAACATAATATGAAGTTCAAGTGAGTTATGAAAAAAGCGCCTACATGGCGCTTTTATTACAGTGCTCAATCAGTACTTATGTTTTAACGTCCATAAATGCAGTAATTCATTAGCAATGGTCGCAGCTGCTATCGCGGTGAGTTCACTTTGATCGTACGACGGCGACACTTCTACAACATCCATTCCCACTATATTTATTCCCTTGAGAGCGCGTAAGATTTTAAGCACTTTATCGCTGCTCAGTCCGCCACAAACTGGTGTGCCTGTACCTGGCGCAAATGCCGGATCTAAACAATCAATATCAAAAGTAACATACACAGGTAACTCCCCCACCCGTGCTAAAATTTGTTCAGCAATAGTTTGCGCCGATAAATCATTCGCTGCCATGGCATCAATGACGGCAAATTCATGCTTGCTTTGATCAAAGTCAGTACGAATACCGATTTGAATACTGTGCTCTACATCTATTAGCCCCTCCATTGGCGCATGATAAAACATAGTACCGTGATCATAACGTGAGCCATTGCTATAGGTATCTGTATGAGCATCAAAATGTACTAAAGCCATTTTGCCAAAGCGTTTAGCGTGGGCGCGCAGTAACGGCAAAGTAACAAAGTGATCCCCTCCTAGGCCGAGTAATGTTTTACCCTGGCGTAAAATTTGCTCCGCGGCTAATTCAAGTTGCGCAGTAAAATACTCAGGGTCGCCAACTGGGTAAGTAAAATCCCCAGCATCGGCTAACTTTAAACGCTCAAACAAAGGAAACGTCCACGGGTATTTTGTTTCTTCCCACGCTAAATGCACTGATGCACGACGAATTGCATCAGGCCCTAAGCGTGCACCCGGTCGACCCGACGTCGCCAAATCAAACGGTAAACCAAGCACCACCACATCTGCATTAATGTCGGTGATATTTTGCACCATGGGCTGGCGTAAAAACGTCATGCCGTTGGAGTACAATGAGTGATCGGTATGATCAAACAAGGTCGTCATATTAAAGCTCTTCTAAATAAGTATAACCGTCTAAACCAGCTTTTAATTCATCAAGCACACTTTGCTGCTCGCTTGCAGGTAATTTACTGGCCACCAGCTGCGCATAAGAAGACTGAAAGCCTTCAACATCCAAGTGGACATAGCGCATCATGTCTGCCACTGTATCACCTTGGTTTACCTCTACTATACTGGCATCGCCTTGCTCATCCATAGTGATCATTGCACTGTGGGTATCACCAAATAAATTATGCATATCGCCTAGTATTTCTTGGTAAGCACCCACTAAGAAAAAGCCCATTAAATACGGTTTTTCAGGGCTAAACTCTGGCACAGGTAATGTGCTTTCAATGCCTTGACCATCAACATAATGATCAAGTGCACCGTCAGAGTCACAAGTTATATCAAGCAACACCGCACGCTTTTGTGGTGCTTCAGTTAAACCACTTAATGGTAATACCGGAAACACTTGGTCAATTCCCCACGCATCAGGTAATGACTGAAACAATGAAAAATTAACAAAAAACTTATCCGCGAGTCGTGCATTGAGTTCATCAATAATAGGCCGGTGAAAACGGTTTTTATTATCCATATGTTTGTTAAGCTCATAACATACACGTAAGTTAATTTGCTCCGCCCACGCACGCTGAATTAAATCTAACAATCCCATTGCAAATTGGTTATGCGCTTCAGCTAAATCACCTTGGCTATCATGATAAATCTCAATTAACGCACGGTCATCAGTAAGTACATGTAATTGCTGCCAAGATAACCACATATTTTTAAGTAATAAAGGCGCGTCATCAGCCGGTGCTTCAATGTCTTCGGGTACATAACTTTCGGTACCAATCACGTTTGAAATAAGCACAGCATGGTGTGCCGTCAACGCACGCCCTGACTCAGAAATAATCGTCGGAAATGGTTGTTCATACTGCTTACAAATATCACCTATGGTGTAAACAATGTTATTCGCATATTCCGCCAGGCTGTAGTTCATTGAATTATGGGATTGGCTTCGCGTTCCATCGTAGTCAACCGCTAAACCGCCACCGACATCTAAACACTCAATTTGCGCTCCTAACTTGCGTAGTTCACAATAAAAGCGTGCCGCCTCACTAACACCCAAGCGTACATCTCGAATGTTAGCCATTTGCGAACCTAAGTGAAAATGCACAAGCTGAACTAAATCAAGTTGATCGGATTCTTTTAAACGATTAACTACATGCAAGACTTGTGATGCAGATAAACCAAATTTAGATTTTTCACCCCCACTTGCTTGCCATTTACCTTTACCTTGCGATGCCAAACGCACACGAATACCAATACGTGGCTTTACATTAAGCTCTTTAGCTTGGCTTAACACCATATCCAGCTCAGAAAGTTTTTCTAGCACGATATAGACTTTGTGACCTAGTTTTTCGCCAATCAATGCAAGACGCACGTACTCTTTATCTTTATAGCCATTACATACAATCACAGCGCTGGTTTTTTCTGCCATGGCAAGCACAGTTAATAGCTCAGGTTTACTACCAGCTTCCAGACCCAATTGTTTCTTTTCAATATTTGCTTGGCTTGCGACTATCTCTTCTACCACTTCACGTTGTTGATTTACTTTTATTGGGTAAACCAGTAAGTAATCTTTCGGGTAGCCGTAGCTTTCAATTGCAGTATTAAAAGCTGCACATAGGCTATGAACGCGATGATGTAATATCTGCGGAAAACGCACCAAAGCAGGCAGGCTCAAGCCTTTATCTTCAAGCTGTTTGGCAATATCAATTAATGCAATGGTTTGCTCTGGAGCATCAGCCTTGGGTGCAACATACACATCACCTTGATCATTAATACCAAAAAAACCTTGGCTCCAATGACGAACATTGTAACTCGTGCGAGCTTGCTCTAGTGATGTTGTATCTTTCATTTATCTTTCTCTGTTATTTAATGATGCCGAGATCATTGTCGGCTAATTGCGCGCATTAAAAGAAAAAAAGACTATTGTGTCCAACAAGTATTTTTACTCGTAACGAGTGAAATTTAAAATACTAGGGTCTGTTGACCTTTCAAGGTTAAATTTGCAGCAGCCTGTTTGGTATTTAGGCAAGGCAGCACCTATGTGGTGTGGTTGTTCCCCATAAATAGGTGATAACGCAGCATCAATGCCAAACAAGCGCTGCCCTTCGGGTTCTGCCTAGGAGCGATTTACTCTTTGTAGCTCAGTTTTGACTTAGCCCACTAGGTTACAAACCTCGCGCCGCGATTAAATCGCTCCTAGTTTGAACAAATTTTAATCCGCAAAGGTCAACAGACCCTAAAGCAAAAGGAGAAAAAGAAATGGTTAGGTGCTTAAAACTACATAAGCACCAATCAATTAGGAGAGTTATTTCAATCGTCAATATTGGTTCAGGCCCAGTTCCATAAACAAACTTTGAGGGTTTTCACTGTAGTTACCAAACGGGCCACAGGATTGGAAGCCTAAATTTTCATACAAACTAATTGATTTTTTTTGCTTAGGCCCTGTTTCTAAACGAATTAAAGGAATCTGCTCTTCGCCAGCATGATGCAACAAAATCTGCATTATGCGCCGAGATAAACCTTTACCACGATAGCTAGGTTTTACATACAAGCGGCGTATTTCACCATAAGGGGGGGTGTCTAATTGCATAACAATAGCACCACAGGCAACAATGCCATCTTCGTTTTTAAGGCCTATGGCATACACATTATCTAAGCTTAGTTCTTCTAAGGTAAGAGATTGCGCGGTCGCCACTGGGTATAAGGAACAAATAAGTCGGTCGATATCGGTAAAAACATTAATCACATCCTGGTCATTGGGGTTTAAATCGACTAACTGCATAGAACATCTCAATTTTATATTAAAAATTTGTTGTCAAACTATACCGAATTGTAACAAATGAACAACCTTGTTCGCCCTATTTTTTATCACTTTAAACTTATAACTTTGATACATAACATGAATAGTGCCACTTGCAAGGATATGTTTAATAATAATCAAAAAACTTTCTATGCTCTAGCCCTGCTAAATTAGCATTCACTTTATTTGGGTGTTTATACTCACGCCAATTTGCAACATTGCGGCCCACATTCAACTTCGCAAAATCAGAATCCCCTTCTATGGGTAAACCTAAAAATTGCTTTAATGTTAAAAAGCTTCCTGGCTCACTAACATCAATCGATAAAAAGTCATCACGATTTTTAAAATAAGTATAAACACCTTGCTGGTGTTCAATAAAATGACGAGTTAGGGTTGTTGTACATAAAGGGGGAATATTAGGAAAAGTTTGATGAAAGCTTCGCTTAAGCACTGGGCTAAAATGCCCATTTTTTAGCTCTAAATGCGGTGCCATTTTTTCAAGTAGCATGGTAATTGATGGGATCCATTTATCTAAATCGCGATTCAAATACACAAATTTAGACCCAGGAAATAGCGCATCCAACTGTTTATAATCGCTAAAACAGGGTGCATCCGATACCGCATCAGCCACTTCAAAGGCCTTTTTAGTAAAAGCAGTATGAGCCACTTTTAAACCCAACTCTAATAAAGCGACACTTATACTGGTTGTTCCGGTTCGTGGTAAACCAATAATAAAGATTTTAGACATGCTTATTGCTCAAAAAGAAGGAGCATTAGTATATCGGGATCATCGAGCTAAACCTACTAAACTCTATAATAGTATTTGCGCATATTAAATTTTTTAACGTTATACACCGCTAAAATCCGCTTCTCTCCCCTCTTTAAGAAATAAAAAATACTTTGTTACCTAAAAATACTGTTCAATAAAACTGAGCGATTTATACTGCGCTTAATGATAAAAATGATCTGAGGTATTTAGCGTGCAGTTTACTCAAGGTATGGAGTATTTTTTTTCCGGTTTTAAGTTGATCACTCAAAAAGGTCTCAAACGTTTTGTATTTATTCCTTTATTAATCAATATTGCACTATTTGGTAGCTCACTGTTTTTTTTATACGGCTGGCTAACTGAAGGGTTTGCCTATTTAAACAATATGCTGCCAAGCTGGTTGAGTTGGCTAGAATGGTTAATGTGGCCCATTGCAATTTTAGTTATTCTATTTAGTTACAGTATGCTGTTTAGCGTAATAACTAACTTTATTGCCGCGCCCTTTAATGGCTTACTGAGTGAAAAAGTAGAGCTTTATTTAACCGGTCAAAAAGTTAACGATGATGGCTTTGCTGATTTGGTCAAAGATGTTCCCCGCATGCTGGGCCGCGAGTGGACTAAGCTATGTTATTACCTACCCCGGGCAATTGGTTTCTTTATTTTATTATGGATACTACCTGTTATCGGCCAAGTGCTATGGGTGTTGTTTACTTGCTGGATGTATGCGGTGCAATATAAAGACTATGCATTTGATAACCACAAAATTTGCTTTAAGCAGATGAAACAAGATTTAAAGCAAAAGCAGGGCTTATCCTACGGTTTTGGTCTTGCTGTGATGCTGCTGACGGCTATTCCAATCGTTAATCTAATTGTTATGCCTGTGGCTGTTTGTGGTGCAACGCGCCTTTGGGTTGATAACTACCGACCTAATTACCGAGATTAACTCAATCCACTATAAAAAAGCACAGCATTCGCTGTGCTTTTTACGTTTTAAACTTACTTAACCTGAACTCTGGTTAAGAGATGTACTAATGTATTGATATTAAATCACAAATATATTTATTAGTCTCCAGCCGGAAACTTTTACCGATAACAAGGCGAATTTACGCGTCAATAGCTAGCCTACTGCAAGTAAATTCAACGCAGTTAGCGTTGAAAGTAGCCGCGGGAGATAGATTTATTATCCTGAGTTCAGGTTACTTAACTATATAAACTCTGTGGTACTTTAGTGACATTCAAATGCACCGTAATCTCTTCTCTATCGTGGTATAAATGCTTTGCCTGAAGCTCATAGGTAATACCGTATTTATCAAGCTCTTCTTTGATCATAGTTAAACATTCATACACACTATCAAAGCGCTTTTTCATTGGCAGCTTCAAGTTAAAGATGAGCTCTTTTGCGTAGGCATTCACTGCCCAATCAATCATCAAGTTTGTTACTTTAGTTGGTTTTTCAACCATATCACACACGAGCCATTGAATATTGCGCTTCTCTGGGCGGTATTTAAAACCGTCGGCCCGAAAGTGTTTCACTTGCCCTGTTTCCATTAAATCATCATTCATTGGGCCATTATCAATAGCACTGACAAACATACCGCGCCGCACTAGTTGATATGTCCATCCACCTGGGCATGCGCCCAAATCTACGCCACGCATTCCTGCTTGTACCCGTGACTCAACTTCATTAGGTGGTATAAATACATTAAATGCCTCATCAAGCTTTAAAGTCGAGCGGCTCGGCGCATCACTTGGCATACGCAAGCGCAAAATGCCCATAAAGAATGGTGAGTTATTGTAGCTGTATGAATGTCCCACGTAGGCTGTATTGTTAGTCAAAAACATCACATGCATAACCGGACGATTAGCTTTGGGCTCACGCAATACGGTGTTTTGTTTTTCTAATGCTTTTTTGAGGGGTGTTGATATTTTTTTACAAAACGTTAAAAGCTCTTTGCCTTCATTAGTATCAGGGGTTTCTACACGTAGTTCTGAGCACAGCGGAAAATCTATAGCTGCTGTTTTAATTTCACCCACGCGGTCTTCAACGGGCATATTCTCAAGTAATGTGCCGGCAAACCACTGGCGTGCAAACACCATGTTTTTAAAATCAACTTTTTTGATGATTTCGTCACTGTGTGATGCCTCAAAGCACTCATAAACCACATAACCAGTGTTAGGTTTGGCTTTCACATAACCGGCAAAACCTTGCTCTGCAGCATGAAAGGTTATTTCTGCTGCGGCATCATTTTCAAACCCACTACGACAATAAATCACTACGCTTGACATAAAAACCCTTAAATTGCGCATTCTGCGCGATATTCTTTGTTAAAATTTAAACCGTGCCACTTGCACTAAAATAATCAACCAACCAACAATAAAACACAGTCCGCCTAGAGGTGTAATTGGCCCTAGCCACTTCCAGCCTGTCACTGCGAGTAAATATAAACTCCCACTAAAGAGTAAAATACCTACGATAAAAAAACAGCCAGCGGCAGTTAAATTTAAGCCCCACTTTATTAAAATAGCCACAGTAATAAGTGCAAGGCCATGGAACATTTGATACTCAGCAGCGGTTTTAAATACGCCGATAGCATATTCAGATACTCGGCTTTTTAAACCATGAGCAGCAAATGCGCCAAGTACCACTGACAACATACAAAACAAGCTACCAGCCATGAGGAATAATTTGATCATAGCACTCTCCTTTAATTCAACTAACAATGCTGCTTAATAAATTTACTTGCGTGATCAGCTGCCACTTGTAAATTTTGCTCAAGTGTAACACCACTTTTTTTGCGTGGTTTCAAAGAGTGCTCACCATCAACTAACCACATAAACTCTGGACGCTTTGCAAGCGTGAGCGCTTCTAACTCTTCACGCGTACCAAATGTATCGCGCTCACCTTGGAGCACCATAAATGGACATGGAATATCGCCGAAATGATCAATACGTAACTTCTCGGGCTTACCCGGCGGATGAAATGGATAGCCAAAAGCCAACACACCGTTAACCTTTTTATCTGTTTCACACGCAAGCATGCTGGCCATTCTTCCACCCATTGACTTCCCACCAATAAATAATGGCAATGTTGGGTCTGTTTGTTCAATTACGTGGGCAAAATAAGCGAGTAATTTAGGGGCTCGTTCAGGTGGTCTGCGCTTATTAGTTTGTTTGGCGATTTGCATATATTCAAAATCAAATAAGCCTACATTAACGCCCTGCTCAGCTAACAAACTTGCCATCTGTTGCATAAATTCAGAGTCACTGCCTGCGCCTGCACCATGAGCAAAAATAAATTGTGCGTGGGCAGGTTGTTTCGCTTTTATCCATTGTATTGTCATTTTAAAACTCTTGTTCTTGCTCTACTAACGCTAGCATCCATTCTTTAAAGGAGACTATTTTACCCAGCTCTGATTGTGATTCACGGTTAACCAAGTAGTAGGCATTTTTACTTTCTAAACTATGGCTAAAGGGGATCACCAAGCGTCCGGCGTCAATATCTGGTTTTGCTAAAACACTGTTACCAATTGCAACGCCTTGACCATGAACCGCAGCCTGTAACACCATAGAAGAGTGGCTAAAAATAGGGCCTTGGTTTACTTGTACATTACGCACACCGGCGGTTTTCATCCAGGTTTTCCAGTTTTTTCGCGTAGTATCATGCAACAGTGTGTGATTAGCTAAATCGCTTGGTTGATCAAGGGGCTTAGGTCCTGTTAGCAACATAGGGCTACACAAGGGTACAAGGTATTCGGTGTGTAGTTTATGTGTTTGCACCCCACTCCAATGACCACGACCATAATAAATAGCCACATCAACATCATCAGAGAGTGAGTTTTCGTCTTGATCTTGCGCCTTTATTCGTACATCAATCTCAGGATGTAACTCATTAAATAAACTAAGTCTGGGTACTAACCACTGAATTGCAAAACTCGGGGTTAAGCTGACTGTTAGGGAACCTTTTGCACCTCGCGCTAGCAGTTTTTCTGTGGCATCGATTAATTGGGTAAAGATTTCTTTTATATCTAAAAAGTAACCCTGTCCTTCCTCAGTCAATAACAATGAGCGGTTTTTACGCAAAAACAACTTTAAACCAAGGTGCTCTTCAAGTGTTTTAATTTGATGACTCACTGCGGCCTGTGTGACATAAAGCTCTTCAGCTGCTTTGGTGAAACTCAAGTGACGAGCAGCTGCTTCAAATGCTTTAAGGGCATTTAATGGCGGGACGCGACGAGACATATTAACCACTCTTAGAATTAGTTTTTCTTATGAGTGGATTATATACCCATGCCACGGATGTGTATATTCGAGACATAAAAAAAGCGGCATAAGCCGCTTTTTAAATATTATTTAATATTATAAATCGCTGGCACTGGTATCCAGTGGTGCAAAGCTTTTAATCAAGTCATCAACCGCTTTCATTTGGCTTAGGTAGCCTTCTAATTTACTTAATGCAAGGGCACAAGGTCCATCGCACTTTGCTTCATTAGGATTTGGGTGAGCTTCAATAAATAAACCAGCAAGCCCTAATGCCATGCCGCTGCGTGCAAGTTCAGCGGCTTGAGCGCGACGTCCATCAGCTGAATCAGCACGCCCACCAGGGCGCTGTAAAGCGTGAGTTGCATCAAAAATAACAGGAGCCATCGGTTTCATGTCATCCATGCCAAGCATATCAACAACTAAGTTGTTATAACCAAAGCTAGAACCACGCTCACATAATGCAATATTATTATTGCCAGCCTCATTGAACTTAGTAATGATATGGCGCATTTCATGAGGTGCTAAAAACTGTGGTTTTTTAACGTTGATCACAGCACCTGTTTTTGCCATGGCAACAACTAAGTCAGTTTGACGGGCTAAAAACGCCGGCAGCTGAATTACATCAACAACCTCAGCAACGGGTGCAGCTTGATGCGGCTCATGTACATCGGTGATCAAAGGTACGTTAAAAGTATTTTTGATTTCCTCAAAAATTTTTAAACCTTCTTCCATACCAGGACCGCGATAAGAGTTGATTGACGAGCGATTTGCTTTATCAAAAGACGCTTTAAATACATACGGTATATTAAGTTTGCTGGTCACTTCTACATAATGCTCAGCAATGCGCATTGCTAAATCACGCGACTCTAATACGTTCATACCACCGAACAAAACAAAAGGTTTATCGTTTGCAAGTTCAATGTTGTTAATTTTAATTAAATGATTGTTCATCGTTAGTCCTTAAGGTGCAACAGCTTGCATCATTAATCCACAAATATAGGCCATATAAGTACCCACACCATAACCCATGACAGCCAATAAAACCCCCACTGGCGCAAGTGATGGGTGAAACGCCGATGCAACCACAGGTGCTGATGCCGCGCCGCCTACATTCGCTTGTGAGCCTACTGCCATGTAAAACAGTGGCGCTTTTATAATTTTGGCTACTATCAACATCAAACTCGCATGAGTTAACATCCAAATTAAGCCGATAACAAAATACATAGGTGATTCAAGAATAGCTGTAATATTCATATGTAGGCCAATCGATGCTACGAGAATATATAAAAAGCTCGAGGCCACTTTAGATGCACCAAATGATTCAATATGGCGTACTTTTGTAAAAGATAAACTAATACCTATGGTTGTTGAGATAACTATTAACCAGAAAAATTTACTATTTAAGCTGTACTCTTGTGCCCATGGGAAATTCGCACCAAAGAAAGGTCCTAAAAAGTCAGCACAAAAATGGGCAAGCCCCGTAATACCAAATGCAATGGCAATGATTGTCATATAATCATTCAGTGTAGGCATGCGGGCATGTTCAGCATGGTATTTTTCTACACGCTGTTTTAAATCTTCAATGGCACTAGTATCAGCACCTGTTTTAGCATCTATTGCTTTGTGATTCGCAGCCATAAGCAGCAGTACCGCCATCCATAAATTGGCGACGATGACGTCAACTGTCACCATGGCAGAGAAAATATCACCGCCCACTTCAAACATTTCTTTCATTGACGCTTGATTCGCGCCTCCACCAATCCAGCTTCCAGCAATAGTTGTCATACCGCGCCATACAGCATCAGGACCATGTCCACCTACTGCATCAGGGTAAACAGCGCTCATCACAAGTATGGCTAAGGGCCCACCAATAACGATGCCCGCGGTGCCTGTTAAAAACATTATCAGTGCCTTGGGCCCAAGGTTAATGATGGCTCGCAAATCAATACTGATTGTTAATAAAATTAAACACGCTGGAAGTAAATAACGTGATGCAACGTAATAAACATTCGATGAGTGACCGTCAACAATACCAAAGGTATTAAGAAGTGAAGGTAAAAAGTAGCAAAGCAATAATGCTGGGACATATTTGTAAAACTTCTTTAGTGTGCTGTTTTCACTGTGGGATGTTTTAAAAATAAAACCAAGTATTATCGCCAATAAGCCAAATACTACGGCATCATTGGTGATCAATGCAGTATGGGTGTCAGCCATGTTGATTCCTTAAATTTAATGGTGAGTTTTATTATTATCTTCGAGTTCTTCTATTTGATGCTGAATAATTTCAATTGCCGGATCATCAGGGCATTCATCAATAAAAAATTGTAGGTCATCTCTGGCCATTTTTGGACAGTCTAATTGATTCAGAAGGTATCCGCGGTCTCTACGCTCGTAAGGATCGTCGCCTAGTAAATCCATCAACAACTCAACACAGGTTAATGCATGACCAAATTTATTTTCACTTATAAATGCCCACTTTTGCTGAGCTAAATAAAGTTTATAAACATCATCCCCATAAATCAGTTCTAATGGCTCTTGATCGTCGCCATTTTCTTCGCTTGCATTTTCAGGAATAATATACCAGCTTTGATGTCCGCTGCTGGGCTCTAAAACATAGCCCTCTTCATCACTAATAGCGATATGCACATTTACATCATTATTAGAAATACACACACTGGCGTCGTAATTAGCGTGGCATAAAAGATGGCATAATAAAATACCCAATGTGGTAGGAGAGCCACTGCGCATTGATAATGTATAACTGAAACTATTTAGTGTGTATTCAGGGACTTTTAAGCTAGACACGCTAAACAACCATTGAGTGTAGAACATGTCTATTAAGGTATCTAACCGCTCATGAATATCTTCTTGTTGCTGACAAACTTGCATAACTAAGTTTTCAAACTCACTGAGCGTTGCAAAACTTTCGCTTATCTTAGCTTGTGGATCCCATTTAGCCTCGGCACTTATGCAGCGGTATAGTGGATCTGGAGCAAATTCATCGTAAGGTTCATTTTGATAGGTCTCATTTTCATCTTCAAACCAAGGAGCGGTCATCAATACTACAACATCTTTTATTAAAACGAGGGGTTAGTTTACCTAGTTTTTAAATCAGATACCAACGTGAATATCGCTCAAAGGTATGAAGATTTACCTTTGAGCGACAATATTAGAGGATCAAAGGGGTCTTGGTTACAGCAAGCTTACCAATTAAAGCGATAACAGCGGTTGTTACAACCAAAAAGCCTACTTTAACTATCATCGCTTTTTGTTTGCTAGCAACTATACCAAATGCAATATAGGCAACTACTAAAATAATTTTTTCAAGTAACCACATTTGCTCAAGTGGATTAATTTTTGCCATGGCCATAACAGCAATTGCAGATATTAACAAAAATGTATCAGTGGCATGGCTGCCAATAAAAACAACTTTATTTTTCGCAATTACGCCACTGCCCATGCGCGAAAACGAACGTACATAAAATAAAATAATACTTAGTACAGCTATCGCCATATGTGTGTGTTTTACTGCTAAATAATCCATGGTTTCCTATTTACTCTTATTAAAATGACGGTGTTTTATACCCAAACTAACTTAATCTGGATATAGCGCGAGGATTTTTTCTAAATCGTCAATGTTCTCATTAAATACATCCACTAATTTAGGCTCAAAATGTTTACCTTCTTGTAGATTAATTTCATTAACCACATCATCCAATGACCACGCTTCCTTGTAGCATCGTTTATGGCGTAATGCATCATAAACATCAGCTAGCGCCACTATACGACCAAAAATATGAATACGCTCACCTGAAATTCCTTCGGGGTAGCCAGTACCATCCCACTTCTCATGATGATCACGCGCAATTTCAGCGCCCGCTGTCACGATATCACGCTTTGAACCTTCGAGTATTTTATTTCCCTTTTGCGTGTGGGTCTTCATTATTTCCCATTCTTCGCTATTAAGTTTGCCTGGTTTATTCAAAATAGCGTCTGGAATCCCCACTTTACCTACATCATGTAAAGGGGAAGCTAATCGAATTAATTCAGCATCACGTTTTGAAAGTCCATACTTCAGTGCCAACAGGTTACAAATGTGGGATACGCGTTTTACATGGTTGCCAGTTTCTGTAGATCGCTGTTCGAGTGCTTCACTTAATCTAAACACAAGCTCTTGCTGAGTGGCTTCGATTTCAGCTTGCAGCTGCACATTTTCATAAGCTAATTGCACATTTTGCGAAAATATTTCAATTAAATGGCGCTGTGTATCTGTCAGATACTGGGGTATGCCAGAAATAAATAACATTGAATTGTGGTTATATTCACTACAGCAATAAGCAAATAGGTAGTTATCTTTATAAACGATTGTTTTGCCCTGCAGCGCCTTTTTACAAGCTAGTAACTGCTCACTATCAAGTACTTCTTCAATCGCTTTACCTTCACTGCGTTCAAAGTCGCCACTACCAGAAAAAACGACTAACTTCTTTTGGTTATCCTCAGGATTGCTTGCAACCAAACTCGTTGCATACATGGCTTTGTCAACGGTTCCTAATAAGGACGTTAATTGCTGCATTACTCCTTCAATAAAACTCTCTAAAGAGTGTGCAGCGAAAATGTCACGTGAGGCTTTAATTATTTTTTCTAGGCCTTGGCGAGACTGTTCAATAGACAAGATATCGCGGTATGAACGTAAGCTAGACATTACAACAGTAAATAATTTTTGCGCCGTTAGCTCTGTTTTAGATTTATAGTCGTTTATATCGTAGTTAACGATGACTTGCCTTTCTGGCGCTTGGCCTGGCTGACCGGTACGTAGAATAATTCTGATATGATTGTTTTTTGCTGTTTCTCTAATGTATTGCGCGACTTTAAGACCGGCATCATCCGTTTCCATTACTACATCAAGTAATACGATGGCAGCATCAGGGTTAGCATCAATGATTTTTTTTGCTTCAGCGCCTGAATAAGCACTAATAAATTCCAAATGCTTTTCTTGGAACTCGAAGTCACTCAGTGCAAGCTTTGTTACGGCATGTACTTCTGGCTCGTCATCAACAATAATAACCTTCCATGTGCCACGAACAATATTACTTACTTCTTCCTGCGCTTCATCTGAAAACAAAAAATCATCCATCATACTCGGTCCTTTTGGCCATTTGCATAGATTCTCACAGTGCTGTTTTGGTTATTTTGGCCACTGAGCGAATGTTACACGATCGTTATCTGCTAAATCTTTAACTGTAAGTATATTTATATATGCCATTTGTGCAAAAAAACGATGCACTTTAATACTTTGTTCAAAACCATGCTCAATCAAAAGATAGCCATTAGGCACTAAATAATCCTTTGCCTGAGAAATAATATGTTTTATGTCAGCCATACCATCTTCTTCTGCTACCAAAGCTGAAAGTGGCTCAAAACGAACGTCGCCTTCGGCCAAATGCTCATCATCATGCTCAATATAAGGTGGATTACTCACAATGAGATCAAATTTTTGATTTTCAACTTCGCTAAACCAATTACTTTGTAAAAAGTTTACTTGATCTAAGCCTAACCTTTGTTTATTTAATGTAGATAATGCAACTGCTTGCGCTATGCGGTCAACCCCTGTTATTTGCCAATGGGGTTTTTCTGAAGCTAATGCAAGCGCTATTGCACCAGTGCCGGTACCAAGGTCAAGTACACTGGCATTATCACAAAGAGGTAATTCTAGCGCCGTTTCCACTAAGGTTTCGGTATCAGGGCGAGGAATAAGGGTTGTAGGGTTTACTTGCAGTGGTAAACTCCAAAACTCTCGCGTGCCGGTGATATGCGCGACGGGCTCACCACTTAAGCGACGCTGACAATAACTATCAAACAACTGTTGTTGTTCCGCCGTAAGTTGCTTTTCAGGCCAACTAAATAAATAGCTACGGGGTTTGTTTAATACCTCAAGCAGTAATACTTGGGCATCCAGCTTGGCGCTGTCAGTGCTATTTTGCAAAAGCAAAGTAGCACTGTGTATTGCCGATTCAACCGTATCAGTCACCGTTATTCATCGCCCATCGCAGCGAGTAAATCAGCTTGGTGTTCTTGCATTAGTGGCTCAACCACACAGCCTAAGTCACCAGCTACCACTTCATTTAAGCGATAAAGAGTTAAGTTAATACGATGATCAGTAATACGCCCTTGCGGGTAATTATAAGTACGAATACGCTCTGAACGGTCACCGCTACCAACTAAGTTACGACGCTCCGAAGCTTCTGCCGCATGGCGCTTTTCATCTTCTGCTTGTTGTAAGCGTGCAGCAAGTACTGACATCGCTTTGGCACGGTTTTTATGCTGCGAGCGTTCATCCTGACACTCTACCACGACACCTGTTGGAATGTGCGTGATACGAATCGCTGAGTCAGTTTTGTTAACGTGCTGACCACCGGCGCCTGATGCACGAAACGTATCAACTTTGATATCTGCTGTATTGATTTCAATTGCTTCAGCTTCAGGAATTTCCGCCATTACCGCGACTGTACAGGCAGATGTGTGAACACGCCCTTGAGATTCAGTTTCTGGCACACGTTGTACGCGGTGCGCACCTGATTCAAATTTAAGTTGGCCGTAAACACCTTCACCACTGATATTAGCAATGACTTCTTTAAAGCCGCCGTGTTCACCTTCGTTGGTGCTAACCACTTCCACTTTCCACTTTTTCGTCTCAGCATAGCGGGTATACATACGGAATAAATCACCCGCAAAAATAGCTGCCTCATCACCACCAGTACCCGCACGCACTTCAAGAAACACGTTATTATTATCGCGCGGGTCTTTTGGTAGCATTAATACTTGAATTTGATCTTCAATAATTTGAATCTGTGATTTTGCTTCTTTATATTCTTCTTGCGCCATTTCACGCATCTCAGGGTCTGAATCTTTTAGCATTTCTTCAGCGGTTGCAACATCGTCTTGTGACTGTTGGTACGATAAAAATGCTTTTACTATTTCTTCAAGCTCTGAGTATTCTTTTGAAAGAGCACGAAAGCGATTTTGATCGCTGATAACAGAGGGGTCACTTAGTAGCGCTTGCACCTCTTCGTAACGCTCAACTAAGGTTTCTAATTTACGATAAACGGACTCTTTCATGTAACTGTTATTCCTGATCAATACCTAACATTTTCTTTAATTGGCTTAACTGGTCAACTTCACCTTTTTTCGCCGCATCTTGGATTGCACGGGTAGGCGCGTGCATTAAGCGGTTGGTCAATTTGTTGGCCAGCTCTAAAATTACTTTTTCTGCGTCTTTTCCGGTTGTTAATTGGCTAATAGCCTTATCAACCAGCTCAGACTTTATATCATGTACATCTTGACGATAACTGCGAATGAGATCGACAGAATCAAGCGAACGCATCCACATGGCAAATTCAGCACTGCGATGTGTAATAATATCTTGCGCTTCTTCTGCTGCCTGCTCGCGTGATGCGATATTCTCGCTCACAATGGCTTGTAAGTCATCAACGGAATATAAATAGGCAGCATCAAGCTCCCCTACTTGGCTTTCAATATCCCGTGGAACCGCAATATCTATAAATAGCATTGGTTTATTGCGACGTTGTTTAAGCGCTTGTTCCACCACACCTTTACCAATAATAGGCAACGTACTGGCGGTAGAGCTAATCACAATATCAGCATGATGCAAACGTTCCGGTAACTGTGCTAAAGCGATTACATCCGCAGATACGTCTTCTGCCAAAGCGCGCGCACGCTCAATAGTTCGATTAGCAACCGTAATTTGTTGTGGTTCATTTTGGTATAAATGTTTGGCAACCAGCTCAATAGTTTCACCTGCACCGATAAGTAATACTTTGGTTTTATCAAGTTTACCGTATATGTGTTTTGCTAAGTTAACTGCGGCATATGCAACAGATACAGCGCTTGCCCCAATATCAGTTTCAGTACGCACTTGTTTTGCCACTGAAAACGTTTTTTGAAATAAACGGTCAAATACCACATCAACAGAGTTATGGTTTTTTGCACTATTATAAGCCTGCTTTATTTGACCAAGTATTTGTGGCTCACCTAAAACAAGCGAATCCAAACCACAAGAGACTCGCATCAAATGGTTTATAGCTGCGTTATCTTGGTGGCAATAAATGTTATTGCTCAGTTCTTGTTCATCTAAACCATGGAAACTGGCTAACCATTGCAACAGTATTTGGGAATTTTGCTGGGCAAGGCTACAATAGATTTCAGTACGGTTACAGGTTGAAACAATAACAGCCTCATTGAATTGATCATGATCACTCAATTGCTGTAAGGCTTCTGAAAGTTGTTCTGGTGAAAAAGCGACCTTTTCACGCAGTTCTACAGACGCGGTTTTATGATTTATACCCAGTGCTACTATGGTCATATGTGCCAAATATTGCTAAGCGATGCTCGAAAGGCATAATTTTATCAAAAATCAACGGAATATGGAAAGTAAGGAACGACATTTGATTCGACTATATTTGATTTTACTCACATTTTTTTTATTTTTAAGTGGTTGTGCGCATCGAATTGACCCTCAAACCCGTCTTTATGATGACTGGAAGACAAAGTTATCTGCACAAAAGACATGGCAAGTTGAAGGTAAACTGGCGTTTATTAGTCCTGATGAGCGCCAGTCTGCAAACTTAAATTGGCAACAGCAAGATGATTTGAATCAATTAGTACTTACAACATTTATGGGGATTCGAATACTCGAGTTAGAACATGACGCACACAGTGCAAAACTCGAATTTGACGATGAAATATACCAAGATGCAAGTGCTTCTCGTTTACTGCAACGGTTAACTGGTTTTACTATCCCGATTGAAGATGCCGATAGTTGGTTAAAAGGGACTGTCACTAACGATTCGTTGCGCGTTGATGAATTAGCTCGCGCCAAAACCGTTACGTGGCAATCAAACAACGGTCAAAAATGGGATATTACCTATGGCGACTATCAACAATATGCTGGGTTTTGGCTACCAAAAAAACTGACACTAAAGCACAAAAAAATTAGACTTAAAATTCAACTTTACCGATGGTATTTTAATTAATATGACGTTAGATTCTGCCCCTCAATTTTCACTTATTGCACCTGCAAAACTCAACCTATTTTTACACATAAATGGCCGTCGTGATGATGGATACCATGAGCTTGAAACCCTGTTTACTTTCTTGGATTATGGTGACAATTTGGTGTTTACTCGGTTAAATACCTCCTGCATTGAGTTAACAGGTGATACAAATAACATCCCTTTAACAGAAAATTTGATCTACAAAGCTGCTGTATTACTGCAAAAGCATACAAAAACGACCTTGGGAGCAAAAATAAATTTAACTAAAATTTTGCCTATGGGTGGAGGTGTAGGTGGTGGTTCATCTGATGCCGCAACAACACTTTTAGGGCTCAATAAATTATGGTGTTGCGACCTTTCTTTAAAAGAGCTCGCCCTTCTCGGCATTGAATTAGGTGCTGATGTACCCGTGTTCATAAACGGTAAAAGCGCACTAGCGCAAGGGATTGGTGAGAAGCTAAGCGATGTTGAGCTTGAACAAAAATGGTATTGCGTTGTTCACCCAAGTGAACATGTAAGTACCGCTAAAATTTTTACCCATCCCGATTTAACTCGAGATACACCCAAGCTTAATGGTCCATGGCAACAACAAGTTTTGCGCAACGATTGTGAGCCATTAGTTAAAAAGCTCTGTCCTGAGGTTGAAAAAACCCTCCAGTGGTTGCTAAAATACGCCCCGTCTAAGATGACTGGCACAGGCTCATGTTGTTTTGCTGAATTTGCATCGCAATCAGAGGCACTTCATGTTCTTGAAAATCTTCCAAGTGATTGGAATGGTTTTATTGCCAGTAGCGTTAATATCTCTCCTGCCCATACGCAGTTGAACGCAATTCATTTAAGCAATGAAGTAACGTACAAGTAAAATACAATTTAAGTTAACAAATGGCGCTTTTGCCTCGTTTGTTAGTCCCAAATTTCAGTGCCTGAGGAACCCTACCGTGCCTGACATGAAGCTCTTCGCTGGTAACGCAACACCTGAGTTAGCTCAAAAAGTTGCAAAACGTTTATATATTGAAGTTGGCGATGCTGTTGTTGGCCGTTTTAGCGACGGTGAGATCAGTGTTCAAATTAATGAAAATGTTCGTGGCTCGGACGTTTTTATTGTGCAATCAACCTGTGCCCCTACTAACGATAACTTAATGGAGTTAATCGTTATGGTTGATGCATTACGTCGTGCGTCTGCAGGTCGTATTACAGCCGTCATTCCTTATTTTGGTTATTCTCGTCAAGACCGTCGTGTACGTTCTGCTCGTGTACCAATTACCGCAAAAGTTGTTGCTGACTTCTTATCTAGTGTCGGCGTTGACCGTGTTCTAACGGTTGACTTACACGCAGAGCAAATTCAAGGTTTCTTTGATGTGCCAGTGGATAACGTATTTGGTAGCCCCGTTTTATTAGAAGATATGAAAGAACGTCAGTTTGATGATGTTGTTGTTGTATCACCTGATATTGGTGGTGTAGTTCGTGCCCGAGCTATTGCAAAACTTCTCAACGACACTGACCTTGCTATTATCGATAAACGCCGCCCACAAGCAAACGTTTCTCAAGTAATGCATATCATCGGTGATGTTGAAGGCCGTGACTGCATTATTGTAGATGACATGATCGACACAGGCGGAACTTTATGTAAAGCTGCTGAAGCATTAAAAGAGCATGGTGCTAAACGTGTTTTTGCTTACGCAACGCACCCAGTTTTATCGGGTGCAGCAGCAGAGAACATTCGTAACTCTGTAATTGACGAAGTAATTGTTACTGACTCAATTCCATTATCTGATGAATTAAAATCGATTGAAAAAATCAAAGTACTTACACTAGCAGATATGCTTGCTGAAACGATTCGTCGTATTAGTAACGAAGAGTCTATCTCTGCAATGTTTGAACATTAATATCGATACTTTATCGTGATTGAAGCGCCTATTTGGCGCTTTTTTTTTACCCTGTGTTTCTTTTGTCAATAGGTGGTGGTATGATAGCGCGCCTTTTGGCTAGGGACCTTGGTCGCAAAGGCCCTACACTTTTAAATTATTGGAGACATTATGTCTGATACAACTTACACTTATGACGCTGAACTTCGCGTAGAAACTGGTACTGGTGCGAGCCGCCGCCTACGTCGCGAAGACAAAGTACCTGCAATCCTTTACGGTGCAGAAAAAGAAGCAGTAGCGCTTACTCTTGCTCATAAAGATATGATCAAAGCACAAGAAAGCGAAGGTTTTTACACTCACATTCTTACGCTTAACATTGGCGGCGAGTCTGTTGAAGCTATCTTAAAAGATATCCAACGTCACCCATTCAAGCCTAAGCTTACTCACCTTGATTTCCAACGTGTTGACGCTACTCATAAACTTCATACTAAAGTTCCTCTTCACTTCATCGGCGAAGATAAAGTAACTAAACTTGGTGCTACTGTTGTTCACCAGTTAACTGAAGTTGAAATCACATGTCTTCCAAAAGCACTTCCAGAATTCGTTGAAGTTAACGTTTCTGATCTAGTAGCTGGTGATTCAATCCACCTTTCTGAGCTTAAACTTCCTGCTGGCGTTCAATCAGTTGAACTTGCTAAAGGTGAAGGCCATGATCAGTCAGTAGTTACTGTTAAAGCTAACAAAGCAGCTCCAACTGAAGACGAAGCTTCAGACGCTGCAGAATAATATTTAAGGTCTTGCACCTTGAATTCTATTCAAATGCTTGTGGGCCTGGCTAATCCAGGCCCCGAATACGCAAACACACGCCACAATGCAGGTGCTTGGTTCATCGAGCAACTCGCAGCACGCTACAACTGTACGCTTAAACACGATCCTAAATATCACGGCCTAACCGGCAAAGTGATCATTCAAGGCCAAGAATTCAAATTATTGATCCCCACCACCTACATGAATTTAAGTGGTAAGGCGGTCAGTAGTTTAGCCAATTTTTTCAAAATCCCTATTGAAAACATCTTAGTTGCACATGATGAAATGGATTTAGACCCAGGCGTTGCTAAATTAAAAAAAGGCGGCGGACATGGCGGTCATAATGGTTTAAAAGACATTATTGCAAAAATGGCAAATCAAAAAGATTTTATGCGTTTACGCGTTGGTATCGGTCATCCAGGACATCGTGAAATGGTCACCGGTTGGGTGCTTGGAAAAGCAGCCAAAGAAGACCAAGTGAAAATGGATGCAGCTGTAGATGAAGCAGTTCGTTGTATGGAAATACTTGCAAAAGACGGTGTGTTAAAAGCACAAAACAGACTTCATTCGTTTAAACCCTAGTAACATAGTTATTAAATCGGTTAAACGGATCTAAACAAGGTATCTTACTATGGGTTTTAAATGTGGTATCGTTGGTTTACCAAATGTTGGTAAATCTACACTATTTAATGCATTAACCAAAGCGGGCATTGAAGCCGCTAACTTCCCTTTTTGTACCATCGAACCAAACACAGGTGTGGTTCCGGTTCCTGACGCTCGCTTAGACGAACTTGCTAAAATAGTTAATCCTCAGCGTATTCTTCCAACTAGTATGGAATTTGTAGATATTGCAGGGTTAGTGAAAGGCGCATCAAAAGGTGAAGGCCTAGGTAACCAATTCCTAGCAAATATTCGTGAAACGGATGCAATTGGCCATGTTGTACGTTGCTTTGAAGACGAAAACGTCATCCACGTTGCAGGTACTATTGATCCAGCTGACGATATCGACGTAATTAATACTGAACTTGTGCTTGCTGATATGGACAGTGCTGAAAAAGCCTTATTCCGTAATGCTAAAAAAGCCAAAGGCGGTGATAAAGACGCGAAAGAACAGAACGCAGTACTTGAAAAAGTAAAAGTACACCTTGATGAAGGCTTAACTTTACGTTCTTTAGAACTAACTAAAGAAGAAAAAGCAGCCATTGCTTCTATCAACTTTTTAACTATCAAGCCAACTATGTATATTGCTAACGTAGCTGAAGACGGCTTTGAGAATAACCCATTCCTAGACCGTGTACGTGAAATTGCAGCCGCAGAAGATGCTGTTGTTGTTCCTGTGTGTGCAGCAATTGAGTCTGAACTGTCAGAGCTTGATGATGAAGATAAACTTGAGTTTATGGCCGATCTTGGTTTAGAAGAGCCAGGTCTAAACCTCGTTATCCGCGGTGGCTATGAATTACTTCATCTACAAACTTATTTTACAGCGGGTGTAAAAGAAGTGCGTGCATGGACTATCCCTGTAGGTGCAACTGCACCACAAGCTGCTGGTAAGATTCATACTGACTTTGAACGTGGCTTTATCCGCGCACAAACTATTGCTTATGATGACTATATTGCCTTTAAAGGTGAAAGTGGTGCAAAAGAAGCAGGTAAAATGCGCCAAGAAGGCAAAGAATATATCGTTAAAGATGGCGATGTAATGAACTTCTTGTTCAACGTATAGTTATTATTTCGCCATATAAAGTGTGGCAATGATTTTAAAGGCTCGTATTTACGAGCCTTTTTTGTTTTTGTGCTATTATCGAATAATAGTAACGCGAAGATTTTTGCTTTCAGACTTGTTAAAAAAACACCATTTTTAATAAAAAATAGCCGCTTAGCTTAATTTTCCTGCAAACAAACCCTGATAAGTGTTTTTTTGCAAAAAAGGTGTTGACGGATTTGGGTCATATCAGCATAATACGCCCCGCACTCAGCGATGAAGTGCTAACAAAAAAGATGGCTAAGTAGCTCAGCTGGTTAGAGCACATCACTCATAATGATGGGGTCACAGGTTCAAATCCCGTCTTAGCCACCATTCTTTTTTGTACTCAATGAAGAGTTTAAAATAACTACCTCAATTTTGATTTATCAAAATTTGAAATGCGGGAGTGGCGGAATTGGTAGACGCGCTGGATTTAGGTTCCAGTATCTTAGGATGTGAGAGTTCAAGTCTCTCCTTCCGCACCATATTCTTGATAAGAATTAAAATTATCAATTGTTTTCTGTTGGGATATCGCCAAGCGGTAAGGCACCAGGTTTTGATCCTGGCATTCCCAGGTTCAAATCCTGGTATCCCAGCCAACAATGGCTAAGTAGCTCAGCTGGTTAGAGCACATCACTCATAATGATGGGGTCACAGGTTCAAATCCCGTCTTAGCCACCATTTCTTCCTTTAGAAGTGGCTCTGCAAGAGTTAAATTGCACTCAATGAAGAGTTTAAAATAACTACCACGTGTTTTATTACACAAATATGCGGGAGTGGCGGAATTGGTAGACGCGCTGGATTTAGGTTCCAGTATCTTAGGATGTGAGAGTTCAAGTCTCTCCTTCCGCACCATGTTCTTGATAAGAACTAAAACTATCAAACAATTCTTAGTTGGGATATCGCCAAGCGGTAAGGCACCAGGTTTTGATCCTGGCATTCCCAGGTTCAAATCCTGGTATCCCAGCCAACTTCTTTTACCAAAGAATGTTGCATTAAGAAAACTCTGTTAAGAGTAAAAATATAAAATTGTATGCGGGAGTGGCGGAATTGGCAGTTGTCTTGAATTAGACGCTGGATTTAGGTTCCAAAACAGTATGACCTGTATATGCTCGATGCGGGAGTGGCGGAATTGGTAGACGCGCTGGATTTAGGTTCCAGTAACTTCGGTTGTGAGAGTTCAAGTCTCTCCTTCCGCACCATGTTCTTGATAAGAACTAAAACTATCAAATAATTCTTAGTTGGGATATCGCCAAGCGGTAAGGCACCAGGTTTTGATCCTGGCATTCCCAGGTTCAAATCCTGGTATCCCAGCCAACTTCTTCTACCAAAGAAATGTTGTTTAAGAATATAGAACTGCGGGAGTGGCGGAATTGGTAGACGCGCTGGATTTAGGTTCCAGTATCTTAGGATGTGAGAGTTCAAGTCTCTCCTTCCGCACCATGTTCTTAATTAGAACTAAAACTCATCCAAATTTAGAGTTGGGATATCGCCAAGCGGTAAGGCACCAGGTTTTGATCCTGGCATTCCCAGGTTCAAATCCTGGTATCCCAGCCAATTTCCTACTACTCCACTCTTTAATCTTTAATCTTTAATCTTTAATCTTTAATCTTTAATCTTTAATCTTTAATCTTTAATCTTTAATCTTTAATCTTTAATCTTTAATCTTTAATCAAAATTATTTGAGTGAGCTTTCACCCACTCCAGATGTAATTTAGTTACTTCAATTCACCACTAATCGCATATTTCAAAACCCAGTTTTTTACTGGACC
Organism: Pseudoalteromonas sp. RWi3; assembly: GCF_054960735.1. Taxonomy (NCBI): domain Bacteria; kingdom Pseudomonadati; phylum Pseudomonadota; class Gammaproteobacteria; order Alteromonadales; family Pseudoalteromonadaceae; genus Pseudoalteromonas; species Pseudoalteromonas sp. RWi3. The sequence goes on along the minus strand of NZ_JBHNYL010000019.1, from coordinate 7,060 downwards.
GGTATTATTAGCCATCTTTAAAAAGCGATTACGCGCCCATTGTAGCGGTGTGAGTTGATTTGAAAAACCAAAATAACAGGCATCCATCATACTCATCATCAGTAAGTTTGCTTTACGACGGGTTTGCTCGTAGTGTTTAAGATGTGTCCCAGCACCAAGGTCGTCTGCAGTTGCTAAAATATCGCCAAGAGCCGCTACATCTTGAAAGCCTAGATTAACCCCCTGCCCAGCTAATGGGTTTATTGTATGTGCTGCATCTCCAACTAACACCAAGCGCCCTGCTGAATATTTATTAGCGTGTTGGCGAGCAAGTGGGAATACCGCTTGATTAACAATTTCAAAATCACCTGCTAGTGGCGCAAAATTTTCAATTATTTGTTGTTTTAACTGCTCTTTGGTTAATTTATTTAAATTTTGTAACTTCGCTGCGTCGTCGTACCAAATTAAATTAGCGTAAGGTGCCTGCATAGGTAAAAATGCAACAGGACCTGAAGGTTTAAACTGTTGCCATGTTTTAATTTGCTGCGGGGCATCAAGTTTTATTAAAATCCCCATACAGTGTTGTTGGTACTGCCAGCCAGTTACACCTATATTAGCTTTTGCGCGTAATTGCGATTGACCACCGTCCGCTGCAATGACTAAATCGGCACTTAAACGCTCTTCACCATAAATTAAGCTAATATCTTGCGCGGTTTGTTCGATAGCACAAATCGGTGACTTGATAGTGAGCACATCGATTTTATGTTGTTTAAATTGCTGCCATAAACTGGCTTGAATTAATTTATTTTCGATTAAGTGGCCTAAATGCGAGGTGTTAATATCATTACAGTCAAACAAGAGGTTATCACCAACACGTTCAAACGCTTCTAGTTGTTGATATGGCGCCAAGCGTGACTCTCGTAACAACGGCATTGCACCAAGTTCATCAAGAAGCTTTTCAGAAAATCGGTTAATAGCTGATACGCGAATGTCGATAGTCTCGCTTTGCAGTACTTGCTCAGCATTGATAGGTCGTTGCTCTATTACACGAACATCACAACCTTGCTTTGCTAACTTTACTGCCATTGCGGCGCCAACCATGCCGCCACCGACAACGATAACTTTGTTTTTGTGCATATTTTTGATCACAACTTAGGTCATTAACTATGGCGTTGATTGTAGCGTACTTAGTTAAAAAAATGCGAGTTGCTTTAATGCTCTGGGGCACTATTGCGCAGTTTGTTTGATTTCAAATCACAAAGATCAAATCTATACTTGGATCTGGGCGGGTATCCAGATAAAATACGCGTCCTTTAAGTTAGCGGGCATTTAAAGCTCACATTACTTAACTCCTGTTTCTAGCACATTTTAGTGCCACTACCGAATTGAAAACGAGGCTATATTTCAATGAGTAAAAAGCTGCATATTAAAACTTGGGGTTGTCAGATGAATGAGTACGACTCTCAGAAAATGGCGGATCTCCTCGATGCAACCAACGGCTATCAGTTAACTGAAGAAGCTGGTGAAGCAGATGTCATTCTACTCAATACGTGTTCAATTCGTGAGAAGGCACAAGAAAAAGTGTTTCATCAACTGGGTCGTTGGAAGTTACTAAAAGATGACAAACCTGACTTGATTATTGGTGTTGGTGGCTGTGTTGCCTCTCAAGAAGGTGACTCTATTCGTCAGCGTGCTCCTTTTGTTGATGTCATTTTTGGCCCACAAACTTTGCACCGTTTGCCTGAGATGATCAAGCAAGTGCAAGGCAATAAAGGTAGCTCTGTAGTTGACATTTCATTCCCTGAGATTGAAAAGTTCGATCGCTTACCTGAGCCAAAAGCTGAAGGCCCAAGTGCATTTGTATCAATTATGGAAGGCTGTTCTAAATACTGTACTTTCTGCGTAGTACCTTATACACGTGGTGAAGAAGTAAGCCGCCCACTAGATGATGTATTACTTGAAGTTGCTCAACTTGCAGAGCAAGGCGTACGTGAAGTAAACCTACTTGGTCAGAACGTTAACGCCTACCGTGGTGAGACTTACGATGGCGAAATTTGTTACTTCTCAGATTTAATCCGTTATGTAGCAGCGATTGATGGTATTGACCGTATTCGTTATACCACATCGCACCCAGTAGAATTTACACCGGATATTATTGACGCTTACGCAGATGTACCTGAGCTTGTTGATCACTTACACCTACCAGTACAAAGTGGTTCTGACCGAATTTTAAACTTAATGAAGCGCGGCCATACAGCACTTGAATACAAATCAACTATTCGTAAATTACGTAAAATTCGCCCGAACTTAAGCATGTCGTCTGATTTCATTATTGGTTTCCCAGGTGAAAGCAACGCTGACTTTGAAGCAACCATGAACCTTATCAATGATATTGGTTTTGATATGAGCTTTAGCTTTATCTACAGTGCGCGCCCTGGTACGCCTGCTGCAGACTTACCAGATGACGTTTCTGAGCAAGAGAAAAAAGAGCGTTTATACTTATTACAAAATCGTATTACGCAAATGGCACAGCAAATCAGCCGCCAAATGTTTGATACCGAGCAACGTATACTCGTTGAAGGTCCATCAAAGAAAAACCCAATGGAACTGCGTGGCCGTACTGAAAATAACCGCGTAGTAAACTTTGTAGGGCCACACAATGTGATCGGTCAATTTGTTGATGTACGTATAACAGAAGCACTACCTAATTCTTTACGTGGTGACCTGATTCGTACAGAATCAGAAATGAATTTACGCCGTGATATCGCCCCTGCTGACATTCTTAGTAAAGCAGCGCAGCCTGAACCTCAAGCAACACCTAATGAAATTGGTGTTACTACATTCGTTCCGTAGGCGACAATGACAGTGCCAGCAACGGCTGGCACACCACAACAGGAAGCCATTTTGAGTAATCAGTTAAAAAAATTAGAGATTTATTTAGAACCCTCCGACAATAAACGCCTTACATCTTTATGCGGACCGTTTGATGAAAATATCAAACAAATTGAACGCCGTTTGGGCGTTGAAATCACTCATCGCGATAACTACTTTAAAATAACAGGTAAAACCACCAGTGCTTTCGCTGCTATGGAAATCGTCAAAGATTTGTATGTTGAAACACAACCTGTGCGTGGTGTGGTTAAGGAGATTGAACCTAATACTGTTCACTTAGCTATTTCTGAATCAACCGCTCTTGAACAAGACGAACTTAACGAATACGGTAAAGAAGTGGTGATTAAAACTCGTCGTGGCGTAATTAAACCGCGCAACGATAACCAAGGTCATTACGTATCAAATATTTTTCGTCATGATATTACCTTTGGTATTGGACCTGCTGGTACAGGTAAAACGTACCTCGCAGTCGCAGCGGCTGTTGATGCCTTAGAGCGTCAAGAAATACGCCGCATATTGCTTACACGCCCTGCTGTTGAAGCTGGTGAAAGGTTAGGCTTTTTACCTGGTGATTTAAGCCAAAAAATTGACCCATACTTACGTCCATTATACGACGCATTATTTGAAATGCTGGGTTTTGAAAAGGTTGAAAAGCTGCTTGAGCAAAACGTTATTGAAGTAGCACCTCTTGCTTTTATGCGTGGACGCACGCTTAATGACGCCTTTATTATTTTAGATGAAAGCCAAAATACAACCGTAGAACAAATGAAAATGTTCTTAACACGTATCGGTTTTAATTCTAAAGCAGTTATAACTGGTGATATCACCCAAGTTGATTTACCGCGCGGCGCTCGCTCTGGTCTTCGACATGCCATCAATGTACTCAGTGATGTTGAAGAAGTTAGTTTTAACTTTTTCCAATCGCACGACGTTGTTCGCCACCCAGTTGTAGCCCGCATTGTTGAAGCTTACGAACGTAATGATGAAGCAGATAGACTTAAACGCGCAGAAAAACAACGAGCGAAAGATTTGCTAGCAAATTCTGAGCAAGCGGCCACTGATAATAATGAGTAAACCTTTGACAACAGAACTTGACTTACAAATTGCCTGCGAGTTTGACAACTTACCTAGCCTTGAACAATTTGCTGTTTGGGCTAATAAAGTATTGAGTCAGTATCGTGATGAATCTGAGCTCACCATCGTTATTGCTGATGAAGAACAAAGTCAGCAACTTAATAATGATTACCGTGGTAAGAATAAGCCAACAAACGTACTATCATTTGAGTTTGAGGCGCCACCGGGGATTGAACTCCCTCTTGTAGGTGATTTGATAATTTGTCCAGCGATTGTTTTAGCCGAAGCAAATGAACAAGAAAAGACCTTTCACGACCATTTTGCCCATATGGTGATTCACGGATGCTTGCATTTACTTGGATTTGACCATATAAAGGAAGAAGATGCGAATGAGATGGAAAGCATAGAAAAGCAGTTACTTGCTGATCTAGGCATAGCAGACCCATATCGGGACGATATTTAAACTAACGGAGCAGATAGACGCAATGAGCGACGATAACTCGCAGACTAGCCAGGGTTCTTCAAGCAAGAACTGGTTGGGTAAAATTACCCAAATGTTGCAAGGGGAACCCCAGAATAGAGAAGAGCTGGTTGAAGTAATTGCCGATGCGCAAGAACGGGATGTCATAGACCCTGAAACCAAAGAAATGATTGAAGGTGTGCTCGGTGTATCTGAGCTTAAAGTGCGCGACATCATGATCCCGCGCTCACAGATGATCACACTTGAGGTTGATGCAAAGCTAGAAGAGTTAATCCCAATGATGGTTGATTCGACGCATTCACGATTCCCAGTGGTATGTGAAGACAAAGACCATGTTGAAGGAATTTTGCTAGCGAAAGATTTACTGCCGTTAATACTAAATAAAGACGATCAACTTCCGTCCCTGCGCGATTACTTACGCCCAGCAGTTGTTGTGCCTGAAAGTAAACGTGTCGATACATTATTGAATGAGTTTCGCCAACAGCGCTATCACATGGCGATTGTTATTGATGAATATGGCGGTGTCTCAGGCTTAGTCACCATTGAAGATATCTTAGAGATCATCGTAGGTGAAATTGAAGATGAGCACGATGAAGAAGAAGAACTGCAAGATATTCGTCAACTAGCCAAGCATGTTTACGTAGTCCAAGCGCTTACGCCGGTTGATGATTTTAACGAAAAGTTTAAAACAGGCTACAGCACACAAGACGCTGATACTATTGGCGGCACTGTGTTACATGCGTTTGGTCATATGCCAGGGCGTGGAGAAACCATCGATATTGATGGCCTACAATTTAAAGTAACCAATGCAGACAGCCGCCGTTTGTTGCAAATACAAGTTACTGTACCTAAGGCTGATGACAGCGATAGTGAAGAAAATACTGACTAATTGCCTAAACTTAGCAAAAGATAAAAAAGCATGGCTCGCACTGGTTGCGGGCCTCCTTTTAACTTTTAGTTATTCCCCATTTGAAATTTGGCCTCTCACTTTTGCCAGTATTGCGCTGGCTATTTACACTACACATACTCATCAATATGGTAAGCAAGCCAGTAAAAAAGCGGCCATTTATGGCTTTATTTTTGGCTTAGGTTGGTTTGGAGCTGGTATCAGTTGGGTGCATGTGTCTATTGCGACCTTTGGTGGTATGCCGCTATTAGCCTCATTACTCTTAATGGCGATACTATGCGTTTATCTAGCTATTTACCCTGCTCTTGCATTTATGTTTGCTACACGCTTTGCAAGCGGTCCTAATAGCTATGGCCTATTATTGTTGACTGGCTTTGCTATCACTGAGTATTTACGTGGTGTTGTTTTGACGGGTTTCCCATGGCTCAGTTTTGGTTATACTCAAACAGATAGCCCACTTAATTACCTCACACCCATTATCGGTGAGTTTGGTTTAACCTTAATCTGTATTGCCATTGCATTCTCACTTTACCAATTACTATTTAAGCGTAGTTTAAAGAGCGCGATCGCAACGACGTCTTTAATAGCGCTCATTTCGCTGGTTAGCAATTTAAGTCAAAGCCCTCACTATAACGATAAAACCATCAGCACTTTACTAGTGCAAGGTAATATAAAGCAAAACCTACGGTTTGAACCCAGTGAGTTTTGGACCACTATGAGTAAGTACCAAGACATGACACGGCCCCACTGGGACGTTGACTTGGTCGTATGGCCCGAAGCTGCGGTGCCTGAAATAGAAGCCCTTGCTGACAACTTTTTAGCCGGCCTTGATAGCGCAGCCTCATTTAATAAAACCGCCCTTATTACGGGTATTGTCGACTATCAGCTTGATACTAAAACTATCTTCAACACACTGATAGTGCTGGGTAATAAAGAGCGTGACGACGAGCACGGCCACTATCAATACCTAGGCAAAAACCGCTTTCAAAAACATCAATTACTCCCTATTGGTGAGTTTGTGCCATTTGAAGATATTTTACGCCCTATCGCCCCCCTGTTTGATTTACCTATGTCATCATTCTCACGTGGTGATGAAGTGCAAAGCAATTTACGTGCGAACGGCTTAAATATTCTCCCTGCTATTTGCTTCGAAATTGCTTTTGCTAATTTAGTACGTGGTAACTACCGCAGCGACTCTGATATCTTGTTTACGGTAAGTAATGACGCCTGGTTTGGCGACTCACATGGACCCCACCAGCATATGCAAATGGCCCGCATGCGCGCCCTTGAATTACAACGCCCGCTTATTCGCGTAACAAACAACGGTATCAGTGGTGTCTACGACCCTATCAATCAAACACAAGTCAACATGCCACAGTTTGAAGCCGACATATTAAAAGCCGATGTTAAACTCATTCAAGGAAATAGTATCTATAGCCAATATGGTAACTGGCCAGTGTGGGCCGTTGTGGTGTTAATGGGGGTTGTCGGGATAGCGATAAGCCGTAAGCCGTAAGCCGTAAGCCGTAAGCCGTAAGCCGTAAGCCGTAAGCCGTAAGCCGTAAGCCGTAAGCCGTAAGCCAGATTATTCGTAGGTTGGGTTGAGTGCAACGAAACCCAACAATTAAATGCAAAAAATTATAGTATACAAGGAATGAAATAGACGAACTTATTTGGGGGAAATAAACTGAAAATAAATAAAAAACATATAATTGTACTGACCATAA
>NZ_JBHNYL010000018.1:0-59109 GCF_054960735.1 Pseudoalteromonas sp. RWi3 | reverse complement strand
GCTCAAGTTTTACTCGACTTACTGATTAGCTGCTTGCCTCGCTAAGCGTTGCCTGCTCTGCCGTCTCAGTGGGGTCGCATTATAGGGAGAACAGATTTTTACGCAAGCATTTTTTAAAGAAAACTTGAAATAAAGTGCTGTTCGCTCGATTTACGACCGAAACACCTTAAAACCGCTAGTTTAGTAGTCAATTCACTTCCTCTCTGGCCATTTTATAGGCTCTACTGCTATCATCAGCTTTAATAGCTTTTATTTCATTAGGTGTTCTATGACTATCCGTTCTTATAAAGGAGTTACTCCTACTTTTAATCAATCTGTCTATATAGATGAATCAGCAGTATTGGTCGGTGATATTACACTGGGTGACCACAGCAGTGTTTGGCCATTAGTCGCGGCTCGGGGCGATGTAAACTATATCCGAATTGGTGAGCGTACCAATATACAAGATGGCAGCGTGTTGCATTTAACTCGCTCAAGTAAAAGCAACCCAGATGGTTACCCTCTCGTTATTGGCGACGATGTTACAGTTGGTCATAAAGTAATGTTACACGGGTGTCGTTTAGGTAATCGTATCTTAGTTGGTATGGGCGCTATTGTTATGGATAATGCTATTGTCGAAGATGATATAATTATAGGTGGTGGCTCATTAGTCCCTCCTAATAAACGTCTAGAATCAGGCTACCTTTATGTTGGTAGCCCTGTTAAGCAAGCCCGCCCTTTAACAGAGCAAGAGCTTAGCTTTTTAAAAATATCTGCCAATAATTATGTTGAGCTAAAAGACGAGTATTTAGCAGAAAGCTAGAGTCTATTGACCTTTCAAGATTGAATTTGCAGCAGCCTGTTTGGTATTTAGGCAAGACAGCGCCTTTGTAGTGTGGTTGTTCCCCATAAAGAGGCGATAACGCCGCATTAATGCCAAACAGGCGCTGCCCGAAGGGTTCTGTCTAGGGAAAATTTACTCTTTGCTGCTCGGTTTTTACTTAGCCCACTAGGTTACAAACCTCGTGCTGCGATTAAACAACCCCTAGTTTGAACAAATTTTAATCCGCTAAGGTCAACAGACTCTAAGTAAGTGCCGTTATTTCAATTTGTCCAGCTGAGTTATACTCTTCATCTTCGATGAGTTGCTCAGCAAGTTCTTCATAGTCAAAACGCAGTGATTCAAAATGTTGTTTTGCCGCTGCCATGTCTGAGATTAATAAGCTTTGCATATTCACAATACACTCAACCATGAGTCCGCTAACTTGCGCATAAAAGGTTAATAGCTGAGTTTGATCATCAAATTCGACTCTATCTATAAATTGAATTGCTTGATTCATGTAAGCTCCCCAGCTTTTAATGCACTAACGACGGGTAGTATCTCTGGCATTTTATTGCGCCACACATAATATGCTTGTGCGGCTTGGCCAACTAACATACCACTGCCATCTAATACTGAAATATTTGGTTTAGTATCTTGAGCCCACTGCATAAATAAAGTGTTTTTAAGCGAATAGAACATATCATAAGCGCAATCACAGTGATTAAGGTGTTTTTTATCAAGCCCTGGCAACTCATTATGCACACTACTGGATGTTGAGTTAATAATTAGCGAGTAATCACCTTCTGGTAAATCATCAAATCCGTAACCAATAACTTTGCCGTATTTAGAAAATAGCTCAGCCAGTGTATTTGCTTTTACGGCTGTACGATTCACAATAACAATTTCACTAGGCTGCTGAGCTAAAAGCGGCAACACCACGCCACGGGCAGCACCACCAGCACCAATTAACAGTATTTGCTTATCTTTTATAGCAACTTTGTTTGCTAGTAAGTCATTTACAAATCCTACACCATCGGTGTTATCACCAAGTAAGCGGCCATCATCAAGTAATTTAATGGTATTTACTGCACCAACAATTTTAGCGAGTTCTGTACGCTCGTCGACCAGTTCAAATGCTTGCTCTTTAAATGGCATGGTTACATTCGCTCCCAGCCCACCTTGAGCAAAAAAGTCAGTCACTGATTTTTTAAAGCCATCAATCGGTGCTAATATTGCGCGGTAATCAATTTGCTCACCTAACGAGGTTGCAAATTGCGTATGTATAGCGGGTGATTTTGAGTGTTCGATTGGGTTTCCAAAAACCGCATATTTGTCCATGTTCAAGCAACCTCTTTGCACAGTAAACACTGTTAATTAACGATGATAAAATTATGATTAGACGACTTTTCTCAAAATCGAAACCAGCAGAGCCACAACAAGCCCCCACGCCAGAAAAAACACCTTATCAGATGATGGGCGGTGAAAAAGGTGCACGTGCTCTGTCTGATAGATTCTACGATATAATGGCGAGCGATGAATACGCCAAACCGTTATATGATATGCATCCTCAGCCATTAGACCGTATACGCCAAGTATTTTTTGAGTTTTTATCAGGTTGGTTAGGCGGCCCAGACTTGTTTGTAGAAAAGCACGGCCATCCGATGCTACGAAAACGCCATATGCCGTTCCATATTGATCAGGACTTACGCGATCAATGGATGCATTGCATGAACAAGGCGTTAGATGCTGAGATTGATAATCCATTACTGCGTGAAGGGCTGCGTAAATCTTTAGCACAATTAGCCAGCCACATGATTAACCAGCATTAAACTTTTATTTAGCTCTTATACAAAAAGGCGCTAATTAGCGCCTTTTTGATTACTGTGTAATTCTTATAACTGCCATTCTCTTGCTATCAACTCACTTGGTTGACTATTTAGCCAACCTTGGGGGCGTAAGTAATATTGATATAACTTCGCTTCAGCACTGTCAGCCTCTGGTTTATAATTATACTCCCAGCGAGCAAGTGGTGGCATCGACATTAAAATGGATTCAGTTCGGCCTCCTGTTTGTAAGCCAAACAAAGTTCCTCTGTCCCAAACAAGGTTAAACTCAACATAACGACCACGACGATATAATTGGAAGTCACGTTGTTGCTGAGTGTACTCGTCGTTTTTACGTCGTTCAATAATCGGTAAATAAGCATTAAGAAAACCATTACCAACCGCTTGCATAAAGGCGAAGCTCTCTTCAAACCCTTGTTCATTAAGATCATCAAAGAATAAACCACCAACACCCCGTGTTTCGTCGCGATGCTTAATATAAAAATATTCATCACACCACTTTTTATATTTCGGGTATACGTCATCACCAAATGGCGCACAAAGGTCACTCGCAACTTGGTGCCAATGCTTAACATCGTCAAACACTGGGTAAAAAGGCGTTAAATCAAAGCCGCCACCAAACCACCAAATAGGCTGTTCCCCTTCTTTTTCAGCAATAAAAAAGCGTACATTCGCGTGGCTCGTTGGAATGTGTGGGTTTTTAGGATGAATAACCAGTGAAACACCACAAGCGTGAAAACTTCGACCAGCAAGCTCAGGGCGATGCGCCGTTGCAGATGCAGGCATAGAAGCGCCAAAAACATGCGAGTAGTTAACACCACCTTGTTCAATAACATGACCATCACGAATAACCCGAGTGCGACCACCGCCACCTTCAGCTCGCTGCCAACTATCTTCAACAAACTTAGCGCTGCCATCAACTTGTTCTAAGCCTTGGCAAATGCTGTCTTGCAATGCCATTAAATAGGTTTTTACTTGTTCGAGTAGGTTACTGTGCATTGCTTATCCTCTAAATACTTTGCCGGTCATTACGTCTTTAATGGTGCTAGGTTGTGTATTGCCGCCAAGCGGTTCATCGACATAAAAGGCAACCTGCTCAGCAAACTCACTTTTAGCCATTGCTATACTGGTGACCGTCTCTTGTCCAGATAAATTAGCACTGGTTGAAACCAAAGGCTTACCTAGCTCCTGACACAAGCGCTTTACTGTAGGGTGATCAGTTACACGCACAGCAATAGTATCAAACTGTCCGGTTAGCCATTTAGGTGTATTTTTAGCTGCAGGCATCACCCAGGTAATCGCACCTGGCCAGCTAGAGAAAATATCAGCTCGCTTATCCATTGGGATTTTTGCATCATCAATATATTTTAATAACTGACCATAATTGTCAGCAATTAAAATCAGCCCTTTTTCGACTGGACGCTGTTTAATTGCTAATAAGCTTGCTACGGCCTGTTGGTTATCGGGGTCGCAACCTAAGCCAAATACAGCTTCAGTTGGGTAAACAATTACACCACCTTGCTTTAATGCATCAACAACAGTTAAAGGTGAAGGGATTGGATCTGTCACACAAATCTCCAAATACAATAAAAGTTAAGCGTTTTACTCGCTGACAGTGATTTTATGCGAGCAACTTTTCTGTGGGCATTGTAACACAACGCTGTTGGTCATTTGCTTTTGCATCATGACTGGCCACAGGCACTCAGGGCAAGTGTGCTCAATAGGTTTAAAATTAAGGGTGTATTTACAGCTTGGGTAGCTATCACAGCAATAAAAAGTTTTACCAAACTTATTACTACGCGCAACTAACTGCCCTTTTTTACATTTAGGGCAAGCAGGTAACACTTCAGCATCGGGCTCTTTTTCATCGTGAACAATGTAATGGCACTCGGGATAGCCGGTACAACCAATAAACATACCGTAACGGCCATTTTTAACCACCAGCGGATTACCACATTCTGGGCACGGACTGTCATCAAGTACTTTTATTTGCTGAGTATCGTGTTGAGCTAGAGGGCGAATAAAATCACATTTAGGATAGCTTGCACAACCTAGAAAAGGCCCGCTTTTACTGTTACGGATCACTAATTCAGAACCACATTGAGGGCAAATTTCGACTTCTTTTTCGAGGGCATGCTGATTAGCAGAGAAAAGCGAATGATCTATTTTACTCATGTGATTCCAAAGCGACTGGCTAATTTTCGCCTAATATACCCAAACTAATTAAAGATACAAGCTAATGTAATACCTCTGCTGGCTCATCAAAAATAAGATCTTCCATTTGCGAATAAGCTAACTCAGAGCCTGGCACATTAAAGAGCACCATTAACACCACCCATTTTAAGTCATCTAGGCCGATATAAGGTTTATCTAAAGCAAACAACCGATCCATTACCATTTCTCTGGTTTCATTATTGATTACACCTATTTGCTCTACAAACATTAGAAATCCACGGCATTGTGTACTAAGCATCTGACACTCACTATCAGTAAAAATACGCACAGCGTGTTGCGGGTAAGCATTTAAATAAGGAACTTCATCACTGTGTTGTAAGTCTGCGAGTTGCTCTAGCCAATCAAGAGCTTTGAAGATTTCGGGTTTATTAAAGCCTGCGCGCAATAGCTCATCGGTGAGCTCATTTTGCTCAACAAAGACTTCAGCTTCACTATGAATATAGTTTTCAAACAAATACATGAGGATATCGAACATATTAGTTTCCTCCCAATTTGATATAGCCGTCTAAAACTCGCTCTACTTTGTCATCTAATTCCAAGTCAAGTAAACGAGTCTGCACTTTCTCAATCGACCATTGGCAGCGTCGAGCAATTACATCAACCGGTGTAACTTCAAAACCTACGCTTTTCAGTACGTCGCATTCAGGCTTATTTTCAACAGGCTCATCTATATTATATAGACTGTTTTGACCAAAAAAGCTCACTTCCTCTAAAATATCACTAACATTTTCGACTAACTTTGCCCCCTGTTTTATTAAAAAATGACTCGCTTGTGATAGTGGATTTTTAATAGAGCCGGGTACTGCAAACACCTCTTTATTTTGCTCAAGTGCATATCGAACGGTAATTAACGAGCCACTTTTAATCTCAGCTTCCACAATTAAAACCCCTAGGGATAACCCAGATATAATACGATTACGACGCGGAAAATTATTCGCATTGGCAGCTGTTCCTGGTAAAAACTCACTGACTAATAAGCCACTATTTAATACTTGATCAGTTAAAAGCTTATGCCGTTTAGGGTAGTAAACATCCACACCGGTACCTAATACTGCAATGGTGTTTCCCGTTCCGGCGAGTGCGCCTTTGTGAGCTGCACCGTCAATGCCCAGCGCCATACCTGATGTAACAGTTAAATTGGCTTCGCTGAGCTGATGTGCAAATTGAGCGGCTATTTCGAGCCCGATGGGCGTTGCATTTCGGCTGCCGACGATGGCTATTTGTGGACTGGTTAAAAGCGCCAAGTCACCACGACAAAATAGTAATAATGGGGCGCTGGCAATCTGTTTTAACAATGGCGGATAACGCGAATCAAAATAACTAATAACTTCAATGTCGGAAGCTAATATTAGTTTTTCGTAGTGCTCAACAAGTTGCCAATCCGTTGCCACCAAATTTGTAGCGACTTGCTGGTTGAGGCCTGATTCAAGCAGTTGCTGATAAGATAAGCCTGCGAGATTTTCTAATGGCACTTTTTCAGCGAGTGCCAACAGCGTTTTAACACCCAGACCTTTGCATAAATAAAATACAAGCCAATGTGTTAGCTTGCCGTATGACTGTTCCATGCTCTCTCCTTAGAGCACTCAAACCTGTTTAATTTATTACTGCAAAATCACCGACTCGGATTGGGTGCTGGTTTTTCACTATTAAGGCATAGCTAACTTTGTCGTATACTTTAAACACCATTAGCTCACCGACTTTTTCTTTAGGCATATGCCAAACAGTCGCATCTTTATCTGCTTCGACACCCAAAAACTCGCTCGTATTTGTAATAAGCTTTTCAAGGCTGTTCGAATCTTCTTTGTATCGAGGGCCATTTCGGCCATCAAAAACAGTTGGCGACTGACGCTCTATATCTAAAATATGGCCCGCTTTAATTTGCTGCTCTGACCCCAAGTTTAGCACTACTATATCCATCGTGCTAAATTCTCGCAGCTCAGTTACTGCAGAAATAATATTTCCCTCAATGGGTTGTTCTGGGCGCTTCATATTAAAGAATGCAGGAAGAGTTTGTCCTTCCATTGCTGGTAATAAAAAGTCTGTGGCTCTAATTTCTTGTTTGACGCTTTCTACCTTTACTGAAGCCGGCACGCCATTTTCAATATCACCTGATCTAAATGCACGCCCCACGCCGACTAACACAGATTTATAAGCAAGCACTTCATCGCTATCAATATCTTTATATGGTTTGCCTTTTCGGTAAATGGCATAACTTTCATGCTTATTAAGGTTACCTTTAACGTAAACGATGTGACCCAACGTATTCATTTTAGTGTTCTCGTTCGCGCCTAAAATGTAAGGTAAACCAGCAATTTGCTCACCACTAATCGCCTGTTCATAGGTTAAGTAAGGACGAAGTAGTTCAAGCGGCAATGTAGGAATCGCATTTTTACCTTTAGGCGTTATACGCCCCTGCGGAGAAAGCTTTTTATAGCCAGTGTTAATCACTAAGCGTGGATTTCCATGCTCATCATAAATTAAAGAGAGTGCATCACCGGGATAAATTAAGTGCGGGTTATTAATTTGTGGGTTCATTTGCCACAGTTCTGGCCACAACCAAGGCTCGCTCAAATAGATACCCGAAATATCCCATAATGTGTCACCTTTTTTCACAACATATTGTTTAGGCGCATCTTTTTTAATTGATAAAACATCTGCATGAGATGAAAATGCAGAGCTTAATATCAGCACAGCGGCTAAAAACGGGTATTTCATTGGGCTTCCTTGTGGTGTTTTTTCATTATTATCAACCAAAACCTGTTAAAGGTGAACGCGAATGGCTAAAATAAGAGCATACAATACCCTATATTATGCACAAGTGAAAAGGTTACTATGGCTAGGTTAGAAGTTTTAAGATTTCCAGATGAGCGTTTACGTACTGTTGCTAAAGACGTAGCAAGCGTTGACGACGAAGTTCGTCAAATAGTTAAAGACATGCTAGAAACAATGTATGACGAAAATGGCATAGGCCTTGCTGCCACACAAGTTGATATTCATCGACGTATTGTGGTGATCGATGTATCAGAAGAACGCAACGAACCATTGGTTTTAATTAACCCAGTGATTACCAAGCAAGATGGCGCAACAGTGAGTGAAGAAGGCTGTTTATCAGTGCCGCATTCATACGCAAAAGTAGATCGCGCAGAAACCGTAACGGTTAGTGCACTTAATGAAAAAGGTGAAGAATACAGCCTAGATGCCGATGAGCTTTTAGCGATCTGTATTCAACATGAGCTTGATCACCTTAAAGGCAAGTTGTTTATTGATTACTTATCACCATTAAAGCGCCAACGTATTCGTAAAAAGCTTGAAAAAGAAGCTAAATTTGCAGCACAGTAATAAGCACCTTAGGAAAACTCAGTGACAAAACCACTACGCATTATTTTTGCTGGTACGCCGGACTTTGCTGCGCGCCATTTACAAGCTCTTATTGATTCAGAACATCACGTTGTTGGTGTTTATAGTCAACCAGACCGCCCTGCAGGACGCGGAAAAAAACTAAAAGCCAGCGAGGTTAAAGAGCTTGCTTTAGCCAATGACTTACCTGTATTTCAACCTGCGTCACTAAAAAATGACGATGCATTAAGTGAATTAAGCAGCTTAAATGCAGATATCATGATCGTCGTTGCATACGGACTTTTACTGCCAAAAGCAATTTTAGAGGCTCCACGCCTTGGTTGTTTAAATGTACATGGTTCAATTTTACCACGCTGGCGTGGTGCAGCACCGATCCAGCGAGCGATTTGGGCGGGCGACGATGAAACTGGTGTAACCATAATGCAAATGGACGAAGGGCTAGATACCGGTGATATGCTACATATAAGCCGCTGCCCTATTGATGCTACTGAAACCAGCGCAAGTTTATATACTAAACTAGCGGAGTTAGGCCCAACGGCACTTGTTGAAACCATAGCCAAATTAGCCAACGGTGAGATAACCCCACAAGTACAAGATGACGAATTAGCCAATTACGCCAAAAAGCTGTCAAAAGATGAAGCTAATATTGATTGGTCTATGGATGCTACACAAATTGAGCGTAATATTCGTGCATTCAATCCTTGGCCTGTCTGCTTTACTCAAATGGGCGAGAACACAGTAAAAATTTATCAAGCCGATGTGGTTGAGCAACAAGGCACGCCAGGCACTATTTTACACAGTGACAAACACGGTATTGTAGTCGCTTGTGGCACACACGCGCTAAAAATAACCCAATTACAGCCACAAGGTAAAAAACCAATGGCTGTTACAGACTTTTTAAACGGTCGCAGTGACTGGGTTACTCCAGGCAGCGTCTTAGGCGAAAATAATGAGTAATGTTCCAAACGTACGCGCGCTTGCCGCAGAAACTTTATATAACGTAGTCGATAAGGGCGCATCACTTAATCAAGAGCTCCCTTTTGCAAGCCAAGGCCTATCACCTAAAGATAAAGCCTTATTACAGCAGATTTGCTATGGCGTGTTACGTTACCTGCCGAGTTTAGAGAATTATTGCCAACATTTAGTGGAGCAACCGCTAAAAGGTAAGCGCCGTATATTCCAGTTTTTGTTGTATGTGGGCATTTACCAACTACAACATATGCGAGTTCCGCCACATGCCGCGATCAGCGAAACGGTGAATGCTTTAGCACAACTTCGAGCGCTTGGTTTGAAAGGCCTGATCAACGCTATTTTACGTAGTTTTCAACGCCAACAAAGTGAGCTTGAAGAAAAAGCCAAACAAATTCCGGTATGTTTATACAATCACCCAAACTGGTTTATCAAGCAAGTCACAGAGGCTTACCCTGAGCAATGGGAACAAATTTTAGAGGCCAACCAGCTACAAGCTCCGATGTGGCTACGTGTGAATCAAGCGCAATACAGCACCAGCGAATACAGTGAAATGCTCAGCGCGAATGATATTGAACACACAGTAAACCCTGACTTTGTTGATGGTATTAAACTAGATAAGCCACGCGATGTATTCTCGCTGCCTGAGTTTGATACTGGCGCTTGCTCAGTACAAGATGCGGCAGCTCAATTAGCTGCGCGCTTATTAGATCCAAAAGATGGTGAACATATACTTGATGCCTGTGCAGCGCCTGGCGGTAAAACCTGCCATATTTTAGAGCTCGCCGACGCCGATGTACTAGCCCTTGATAGCGATGCAACCCGCCTTGAACGTGTAAAGCAAAACTTAACGCGTATCGGTTTAGGTGCAGACTTACAATGTGCAGATGCATCGCAGCCACATACATGGTGGGATGAGCAACAGTTTGACCGCATTTTATTAGATGTACCTTGCTCTGCGACTGGCGTTATTCGTCGTCATCCAGATATCAAATGGCTACGTCGCGCGTCAGATATTAACGACTTGGCTGCGCTACAAGGTGATATTTTAGATAGCATCTGGCCTTTACTAAAACCAGGTGGCACATTAATTTACGCAACCTGCTCAGTATTACCACTTGAGAATCAACAGCAAGTTGCTAAATTTTTAGCAAATAACACAGATGTTGAACATATACCTTTGCATGATAACGACACCGCCACAAACCCAGGCTTACAATTACTACCAGGCGAAAGTGATGGGTTTTATTATGCCAAGCTTGTAAAAAAACAGTCATAAGATAAATAATGAAAATAATCATACTCGGCGCCGGGCAAGTAGGCGGCACACTCGCTGAAAACTTAGTAGGTGAACAAAACGAAATAACGGTTGTTGATATAGATGGCAACCGCTTACGTGAGTTACAAGACAAGTACGACCTACAAGGTGTTACTGGCCACAGCGCACACCCAGATGTATTACGCAGGGCTGGTGCTGAAGACGCCGATATGATCATTGCAGTAACCAGTTCAGACGAAGTCAACATGGTAGCCTGCCAAGTGGCTTACAGTATTTTTAATACACCCACTAAAATTGCCCGCATTCGTTCTGAGCAATACCTAAAGTACCGTGAAAAGCTATTCCAAAACGACGATTTACCCGTTGATCACTATATTGCACCTGAGCAATTGGTGACTAAGTATATTCGCCGTTTAATCGATTACCCCGGCGCATTACAGGTATTACAGTTTGGCGATGGCATGCTGTCATTAGTGGCAGTAAAAGCGTATTACGGTGGCTTGCTGGTCGGCTATGCACTTTCAGCTCTCAAAGAGCATATTCCTAATGTTGAGACACGCGTAGCGGCTATTTATCGCCAAGGTAAAGCCATCAAGCCATTAGGTACCACCGTGATTGAAGCTGACGATGAAGTATTTTTCCTTGCCGCAACCAAACACATTCGCGCAGTAATGAACGAACTGCAAAAGCTTGAGCGCTCATACAAAAAAATTATGATCGCAGGTGGTGGTAATATTGGTGCAGGACTCGCCCGCTCGCTTGAAAAAAACCACAGTGTAAAACTGCTTGAACGCAGTAAGGAACGCGCCGAACAATTATCAGAATTACTCGACAACACCGTTGTATTTTGTGGTGACGCTTCAGATCAAGAGCTCCTCTCTGAAGAGCACATTGAACAAGTTGATGTATTTATCGCAGTAACAAATGATGATGAAGCAAACATAATGTCAGCCATGTTAGCAAAACGCATGGGGGCACAAAAAACCATGGTGCTAATACAGCGTGGTGCTTACGTTGATTTAGTACAAGGTGGCGAAATAGACATTGCGATATCGCCGCAGCAAGCCACAATCTCCGCATTGCTTACTCATGTACGCCGTGGTGACATTGTTAATGTTTATTCACTGCGTAAAGGTGCTGCAGAAGCAATTGAAGCGGTAGCCCATGGTGACGAACACACCTCCAAAGTTGTTGGTCGCGCTATTGCAGACATAAAACTCCCTGCTGGTACCACCATTGGCGCCATTGTACGAAACGACGATGTACTCATTGCCCACGACGATACCATCATCCATTCTGGCGACCACGTTATTATGTTCTTAATCGACAAGAAACATATCACTGTCGTTGAAAAACTATTCCAAGTTAGCGCCATTTTCTTGTAAACATTATTTGCCTTTGTGGGACGCACACCCAAAAAGGCAAATAGAAATCAATCTCAAAACCATTTACATAAATAGTTTAATCTATTACCCTCCTTGTGCCTTATTTTTAGACGGGCTTTCTTATATGGATAACTAATTCCATATCATCAATCTATAAAAAATGGACTTCTTCTGATGTTATATCCTGTATTAAAAACACCATTTTCCCTTACGTACTGCAGCGTCATTGGTATTTTATTTTCAACATTATCTCAATCAGTTACTGCAAAAGCACATGACGATATTGAGAAGCTAACCGTTGTCGGCGAAAAGCACGGCGGCTATAAAGTTGACTCCATGAACTCTGCAACAGGTCTTGATTTATCTCATTTAAAAACGCCGCAATCTGTTGTCGCTGTAACAAGTGAGTTTATGGCTGATCAACAACTTACTAGCGCTATTGACGCCATAACCAGCGTAACAGGCATTAACGCTAGAGAGGCTGATAATGGTAAGTTTTCTATATCAGCTCGCGGCATTAGTGTGACCAGCATTTTATATGACGGTATTGCCACCACTTATGATACTCGCTTTAACTATGGCGATAACCTTACTGATACAGCTATTTATGAGCGAGTAGAAATAGTGCGCGGTGCAACAGGATTAATGCTTGGTGCAGGTAATCCATCCGCAGCAATTAACTTAATACGAAAGCGCCCTACCGCAACTCAGCAAATCAACATTTCAGCCTCTGTAGGCTCATGGCAAAATTATCGCGGTGTTGTTGATGCATCAGGTAGCTTAAATAATAATGAGACAGTACGTGCTCGTGCGGTTATTGCATACCAAAATCAGCACTCATATCAAGATAGGTTTTCTCAAGATAAAACGACCTTATACGGTATAGTTGAAGCTGATTTAACCGATGATACACTGCTCACTATTGCTATTGATAATCAAAAAACAACACCTACAGGGACAATGTCTGGCGGTTTACCTATTTTTTATAGTGATGGTACACGCACTGACTATGATAGAGAAACATCAACAGCAACGAACTGGTCCTCTTCAACAACAAATGCGCTAAATAGCTTTATTCGCATTGATCATAACTTTAATGCCAACTGGCAACTTAGCGCTAGCTATATTTATGGTAACAACGATCTAGAATACGATGTATTTTGGGCAACTGGCCACCCTGACGCACAAACCAATATAGGTATGACACCAGGCTCATTAAATTTTATCGATGCCAAGCGAATTCAGCGTACCTATGAGAT
Organism: Pseudoalteromonas sp. RWi3; assembly: GCF_054960735.1. NCBI lineage: Bacteria > Pseudomonadati > Pseudomonadota > Gammaproteobacteria > Alteromonadales > Pseudoalteromonadaceae > Pseudoalteromonas > Pseudoalteromonas sp. RWi3. The sequence goes on along the minus strand of NZ_JBHNYL010000018.1, from coordinate 45,979 downwards.
AGAGCTTACCGGTAGATTTAACTGGTTAGAGCAAAGTCACCAAATCATGTTTGGTTATAATAGCCAGGAGCAAGATTTTGCAACGCCCTACTTCCCAGGTCAAGAAGACGCAGAAATCATCGGAGACTTTACAGCCCCAAACTATGACTACCCAAAACCAACTTGGCAAACCACAGCCGCATATGGCTCTTATGGCACAACAGAGCAAAATGCTTTGTACTTTGCCTCACAACTTAATTTAACAAATGCATTCTCATTGATTTTAGGTAGCCGGTTAAATCAGTGGCAAACAAATCAAGACAACTTTGGTCGTGAACATGATTATGAATTAGATAACGAACTGATCAATTATTTAGGTGCCACTTATAGCTTGGCAAATAATTGGGCACTTTATGCTAACTACACCGATATATTCACCCCACAAAGTCGGGTCGATAAAAATGGCAATTACCTTGACCCAATTCAAGGTCAAAATTATGAGCTGGGTATCAAGGCCTCGTTATTGGACGAGCGTTTAGATATTGCACTATCGGGGTTTGAAATTCAGCAAGACAATGTGGGGGAATACACGGGTGAAACAATCCCTGAGACTCTCCAAGCAATTTACCAACCTATCGATGGTACAGTTACCCAAGGTATTGAGTTTGAACTTAATGGCACCTTGAGTGACCAGTGGGATGGCTACTTTGGTTACACTTACAGCGAAGGTGAGACACCTGAAGGTGATATTCTCAATACGACCAACCCAAAAAACCAGTTTAAGTTATTCACGACTTACAAATTAAACAACATCTTAGAAGGTTTAAAAATTGGTGCAGGCTATCGCTGGCAGAGCCGTAGTTATGATGAAGTAAAAAACCCTGTTCACGGTCAAGTTGAAGTGGAACAATCAAGTTATGGCATCGCAAGCCTTATGAGTAGTTATCAAATAAACTCACAAATGTCTGTTAGCTTAAATATTGATAATTTATTTGATAAAACCTACTACAACCAAATCGGTTTTTATAATCAGTACCGTTATGGCAGCCCCCGTAAGTTTGCTTTACAGTTTAACTATAATTTATAAACATAAAAAAGCAGCTTTGCCTATTTTATAAGGTAAAGCTGCTTTAACGTATATGAAGTGAAATTACCGTATTTTCTTTACCAAACAGTATTACTGTACTTTGGAGAACTCTTCCTTTGAAAGCTCACCATTTTGGTCAGTATCTAAAGCCGAAAAAATCTCAACTAGCTGTGCATTCACAGAGGCTTCTTTTTGGCTAATCGCGCCATCGCCATTAGTATCGAATGTGTCAAAGCTCACAGCAGCAAATGCTGCAGATGAAGAAGCAAGGGCGATAATAGCAAGTGCTGTATTAATATGTTTCATAATTTGTTTCCTAATCAAATAAAGGTAAGAAATCCTTTTCAAAGATCCATTGTGCGTAAAAATTCATATTAAGCTTCTGAAAACTCTTGTTTAGAAAGTTCACCATTGCCATCTTTATCAAGCTCGTTGAATTGGCTTGATAACGTTGCATCAACCGCTGCTTCGCTTTGGCTTATTACACCATTACCATCAACGTCTAAGGTATCAAAGTCTGTCACTGCAAACGCTGCTGATGAAGATGCAAGTGCGATTAGGGCTAATGTTTTAGTAAACTTTTTCATCTATGTATTCCTTCATTGTTTATTGAACTAGCTTTAGGCTTATATCCTTGCGCTTCTTTGTCATAGGTTCCTTGCCTATTTAGGTTGTCTTTGGCAACTCAGAATTATTACGCTAAAGCCTTTGAGTAGATTGTCATTAGGCGTTTTTGAACTCTTCTTTAGAAAGCTCACCATTGCCATCAGTGTCTAACTCAGCAAATTGGCTCATTAATTTTGCATCAACTGATGCTTCGCTTTGACTGATCGCGCCATTACCGTCTACGTCAAGCGTATCGAAATCAGTTGCAGCAAACGCTGCTGATGAAGATGCTAGTGCGATAAGTGCTAATGTTTTGTTTAATGTGTTCATAATAAAATTCCTTCAATCTCTGAATATTGCGTTAATTTAAAAACCGAAAATCCTTTTCTAACATCCTTGCGGCTCTATTAAGCCTTTGAGAATTCTTCTTTCGATAACTCGCCGTTACCATCAGTATCAAGCGTTTTAAACTGACTTATTAATTTTGCATCAACTGATGCTTCGCTTTGACTGATCGCGCCATTACCGTCTACGTCAAGCGTATCGAAATCAGTTGCAGCAAAAGCTGCTGATGAAGATGCTAGTGCGATAAGTGCTAATGTTTTGTTTAATGTGTTCATAATAAAATTCCTTCAATCTCTGAATATTGCGTTAATTTAAAAACCGAAAATCCTTTTCTAACATCCTTGCGGCTCTATTAAGCCTTTGAGAATTCTTCTTTCGATAACTCGCCGTTACCATCAGTATCAAGCGTTTTGAACTGACTCATTAATGCAGCGTCAACTGATGCTTCGCTTTGACTGATCGCGCCATTACCATCTACATCAAGCGTATCGAAATCGCTAGCTGCAAAGGCAGCTGAAGAAGAAGCAAGGGCAATAAGTGCTAATGTTTTGTTTAATGTGTTCATAATCAATCTTCCTTCAAAGTTTATGTACGTTGCGATTAAATACTTAATCACGTTTTCGTTTCGTTCGAACTAAGTATTACAACTTCAATGCCAACCTTGATAAAACAAATAAAAACAATAACTTGCGTGTTTTTTTGAACAAAACAGATATTAAAATAGTATTTTTTTGTTGCTTTTTAGCAACACACGTTACGGTGGAATATTTAAGGTTATAAAAATCAATAAGTTAAGATTAATAAAAAAGACACAAAGCCACTCTAAACAAGATTATTAGTGTTTGTTTTTGTTAAAAAGGGATAAACCTATGCTGAACAGGTTTTAGAGGAGAATATTTTAAAAAATAAAAAACAATTTAATATATTGATTTATAGATACTTTAAATAAAAACAAACATTTTTCATTTTGTTGTGGGGATTTTATTTGGGGAAAGCTGAATTTGTTGCAAATAAGCGAAATAAGGCCAAACGAATAAACGTAAATTGCTGTGATTTACCGTGCCATATAGTTATTCCCATAAACTACCAATAATCATACTTATGTAAAATAACTCCCTCGCTACTGTGTTAAATAGCGAAGGCTAATCGCTTTTTATATTAAGGACTCTAAAATAGATAAATCGATTAAATGGTCTTTCATAAATTTGTCCATTTCATCTTCACTCACTATTAGTTGAATACCCAATAGAGTGTCATCGGCCAAACTGCGAACACTGCAAATCAGCCCTGAAAACTCATTCACTTCGTTATCTCTTTCATCGAGTAATATTTTGCAAGGAGTGTCTTTAAGTTTACTCAGGTCGTCTTCACTTTTAAGGGCAAACATTACTCCGGTGATTGATACGTCTTTTATGACTCCTTTCAATTTGTGTTCATCGCTGAGCTGAATTGTTGCAGGTAATAACGTGGGTATGCGGGTTTGAGATCGCAAACTAAATAATTGAACTTGGTCTGGAAAATGTAAAAAGATGAGTCGTTTAGGGTGAGAAGAAACTGACATAACTTTCTGACGAAACGCAATTACCTGCCCACCGCCACTTTCAAGCACAGCACGCACAATAATAACCGTACCATCTTTGAGGTATTCGCCTGCATTGCCTAATCGCCGAGGTGATGGGTAATTCAGCACAACAAAGTGGTCGTTGAGTAACCCTACAAACTCTGTTTTCAGGCGTTTACTTTTAGTCGGCGTAAGTATTTCAATATCCACTAAGGTACCTGCGGTTATAAACGCAAGTTTCTCTAGATTGTGTAATTGCTTTGTTTCAGGCATTTCCTTTGACCATTTTTAAATATTAATTAGCTATATAAATAGCGATAAACAGATAGCTTAAAGGCTGCGTTAACCACGCCAAAACGTGGGCGTAAACAGTACCAGCAAGGTAAAAATCTCTAACCGGCCAAATACCATTGCAATGGTAAGTAGCCATTTTGCCGTGTCACTCACTGCGCCGTAATGACTTGCTACTTCCCCCAAACCAGGGCCTAAGTTATTTAAACAAGCAGCAGTGGCTGAGAACGCAGTTATGTTATCCATGCCCGTTCCCATTAGAGCTAACATGATAATAACGAATACAAGCGCATAAGCAGAGAAGAACCCCCAAACAGCTTCGACCACTTTATCGGGTAGTGCCTTTCTACCTAGCTTGATAGAATAAATTGCACGCGGATGAACAAGACGATTGAGTTCTCGTACACCTTGTAAGTATAGCAGGAATACACGAACGACTTTCATACCACCACCTGTGGAGCCCGCACATCCCCCTATAAAGCTTGAAAAGATTAATAGTATAGGTAAAAACAGTGGCCAAGCTGAAAAGTTATCTGTTGCAAAGCCTGCAGTAGTACTCATCGATACTGCTTGGAATAAAGCCTGATCTAAGGTTTCATCACCATCAGCATAAATATTATTTGATGATAAAACGGTAAAACAAATGACCACCAGCGCAAGTTGTATAAACAAAAATACTTTAAATTCAGGGTCGCGAATATACACAGCAATATTACGACTTGAGACAGCTGCATAGTGCAAAGTAAAGTTGATTGCTGCGATGATTAGAAAGACGACGCAAATAAAGTTTATTAACGGGCTATCAAAGTGCCCAATAGAGGCATCGTATGTTGAGAAGCCTCCTATCGCGATTGTAGAAAATGCATGGCAAATAGCATCAAACCAATCCATCCCCGCAGTCCAGTAAGCGACTGAACAGCTGGCAGTCAAAAATACATAAATATACCAAAGATGTTTTGCCGTATCTGCGATACGCGGCGTCATTTTAGAGTCTTTTACCGGCCCTGGAGTCTCTGCACGATAAAGCTGCATGCCACCAACTCCAAGCATTGGTAGTACAGCCACCGCTAGTACGATGATCCCCATACCGCCAAGCCACTGTAATTGTTGACGATAAAACAATACCGATTTGGGTAAATACTCAATTCCCGTTAATACGGTCGCCCCTGTGGTTGTAAGTCCCGAAAAGGCTTCAAATACCGCATCAGCTAACGACAGGTTAGGTTCACTTAGAAAAATAAGAGGAATGGAAGCGAACGCCCCCAGTACCAGCCAAAACAAGACAACAATTAAAAAGCCCTCGCGTGCTTTTAAATCTCCATCCTCCTGCCTATTTGGGTAATAAGCCATTAAGCCAATAACAACACTGAAAATAAACGCTAAGACGAAAGGGACACCGCCACCATCTTTGTAAATAAGCGATACAACCGCAGGAGGCACCATTGTTATACTAAACAGTACGACAAGTTGGCCTAGGATTTTTATTATGGTACGAAATTGCATTGAGCCATCGCTTTTATTTTAAGATATCGTTATTAACTATTGTTATTGTCTTACTCTTTGATCTTTAACTCAACCGCGCCATGGCTCAAATCATAAATATCTTTAATCGCTTGAGCAGCTTCACGGCTATCTATAGTAATAACCCATTCAATATTAGCAGTAAATTGCTTTTCGATATCAAGTACCTGATATTTTGTTTTTAATAATTGCTCAATAGCACCTTGAATACTGTAATCACTAAAACCGATAAGTTCTACACTGGGCACTTTTACTACAGTATTAAGCTGCGCCAAGGCATTATTAAGTGAGCCACCATAGGCGCGCACCAATCCGCCAGTCCCTAACTTTATGCCCCCAAAATAACGTGTAACGACCGCAGTTACTTCACCTAAACCTGAGCCAACTAAAACGTTTAGCATTGGTTTCCCTGCGGTCCCATTAGGCTCTCCATCATCTGAAAAGCCATATACATGACTGCCTCCAGGGTTACCTGCTACATGAGCCCAACAGTTATGCCGTGCATCTGCGTATTTTTCTTCAATGCTTTTTATAAATGCTTTTGCTGCAGCTAAATCCGGAGTGTGGGCAATATGCACAATAAAGGTGCTTTTTTTTATTTCTTCTTGATGAAATACATCGGCTGCGGGGTACTTATATTCTGACATACTTTATTTAACCCAATATTCAACCAAAAAAAGGGGGCCAAAAGGCCCCTTCTATCGCTGATTTATCACTTAAGCTAAGTGTAAATCACGCGTCATATTCTCTAAGCTGTCTTCGTGTACGATAATATTATCTTCGATACGAATGCCGCCAAATGGCTTAAACGACTCAACTTTTTCCCAGTTAATAAACTGTTTGTTATCTGTTTGCGCTAAATCACCTAACAACGAGTCAATAAAGTACAAGCCAGGCTCGATGGTGAACACTTGATTTTTTTCAATTAAGCGGGTGCAACGTAAAAATGGGTGCCCTTCTGGTGGCGCTTGATGTGCCCCACTTTCGTCAGCCATAAAGCCGCCCATATCATGTACTTGTAAACCAAGGTGGTGGCCAAGTCCGTGTGGGAAGAATGTTGAAGTAATACCGCGTTCAACAATTTCTGCCGCAGGTAACTTAACAATATTAAAGTCACTAAGTACTTGTGCTACACGCTGGTGGCAATCAAGGTGTAATTCGCCATAAAGTAAACCTGGCTTTAAAGCATTACCTAGGGCAATTTGGTGCTCAGTCATAACATTCACTAAGTCAGCAAATTCGCCTGATTTTTTAAAATCATACGTACGGGTAATATCTGCGGCATAGCCGTTAAAGTTAGCACCTGCATCAATTAAAAATGATTTATGTTCTTTAGGCACTACAGGATCAAAGTGCGTGTAATGCAAAATAGCGCAGTTATCGTTTAGTGCAACAATGTTGCCATACGGCATTTCGTTTTCACTTTGGCGTGTTGCCATCAAGTAAGCTTGCTGTATATCAAACTCAGAGCCACCAGCAAAGAAAGTATCTCGGGCTGCTTTGTGGCCATCTACCGCAATTCGGTTAGCTTGGCGTAAACACTCAAGCTCGTACTGCGTTTTATATGCGCGATGATAATGGAAGTAGTTTAATACTGGCTCAGGGTTAATAATACTAAAACCCAGTGCTTGAGCTACTTCTAAATACTCACCGATGTAAGCATACTTTTCTTTGTCGTATGGCAGTAGTTTTTCAACCTGATCAGGCTTAAGTAGCAACTCAATATCAAAATAATCAGCCCAAAAATCACGTGGTTCATCAGGTACTTTATGCCAAAAATCAACTGGACGATAAAAAATAAGCTTTGGCTTGTCGCTACCATTAACAACAATCCAGCAATGTGGATTGTCGATTACAGGTAACCACGCTTTAAAATGCGGGTTAACTTTAAACGGATAATACATATCGTCTAAAAACTGACGTTTAGCTTGCCCTGAATGGATCACTAAACCTTCTAAACCTTCACGATCAATAATAGTACGCGTACGCTGTTGCAGTGTTGCAATATGTTCGGCGTAAGAAACGGCTAATTTATCCATAGTAAACCCATCTGTTAAATTTAACTTGTGCGAGAGTCTACCATAGACTCATTTATACCCAAAGCGTACCTAAATAAGGTTAACCGCCCATTTTCATATCTAATATCGCCGCGAGTAAATTCCCGTCACGGCCCATACGAGTGTGGTATACCTGACGATAAGCGAATACATTTTTTACGTAATTACGTGTTTCACGATACGGAATCAGCTCTACCCACAACTCAGCTGGCATTGCGTCATCAGGTATCCATCGTTTAATGCGGTGGTAACCTGCATTATAAGATGCGGTTGCGAGCACTTCGTTACCCTTATTTTTCTTTTTTAAATATCCCAAGTATTCCGTGCCTAAACGAATATTTGTTTGGGGGTGATTTAAGCGCCGACTTGAAACGGTGCTTTTATTCACATATTTAGCAGTACTTGGTAATAATTGCATTAAACCACGTGCATTAGCGTGTGAACGTGCATCGGGCGCAAATGAGCTTTCTCGACGTGAAATGGCAATACTCCAAGTAACATCTATGCGGTTGCGCTTGCTGTAACGTTCAAATAAGTCTTGAAACGCAAATGGAAACCGCAGCTCTACATAATCCCATGCTTTAATTTGCGCTAAGGTATAGATAGTACTGTCGTACCAATCAAGTTCTGCCGCGAGTTTTGATGCCGCTAACTTCTCTTTTTCGCTAGAAGTACGCGTTAAATAATTCCACTCTCGACGTGCAGACGTATAACGCTCAAGTTCATAAAGTGCTTTTGCACGTTTAAAGCCTGGCGCTTCAGCCACTTCAGTGACCAACGAATCACTCACCTGCAAAGGTATTGTATTTAGTTGCACAGGTATATTTAATCTCGCTGCTGCTAAAAAGCCATAGTAGTCACGTTCTTTTGCCACGGTTTGCCAAATTGCTTTTGCGCGATCTACATCACCACGCTGCTCTAAGCTATATGCTAACCAATATTGTTGACCTAGGCTTAGATTTTCTTTACCTGTGAAGAACGCAACAATACCTGACCAATCCTGTGTTTTAAGCATGTTACCTAGTTGCCATTGCATCAGCTTTCTATCTTGGCGCTCTTTAGGTACTTTATTTAACCAAAACCGTGCTTGCTGATGGCCACTGGATGCTAAAGACAAAGCAAACGTATAATAAACATCTGCTTTTTGCTCATCCGAGTAGTCAAACATCTTATCAAGCTTTTCCCACGCTTTGAGTGCTAAGTCTCTATCACGCCAGACTAGGCGCTTTACACCATAGTGCGCAATTTCGCCCTCTTTGACTGTTTTATTTTTATAACGATAAAGACCAGCAGATGTGCTTGGGTCACTTCTCACCTTGCGATAGAGATCGGCTAAGTATTGCTCTTTTTTAGGTAGTAAGGTTTTTAAATAAGGCAACAGGTTTCTGTCTCCACCTTGCGCAGCTAAAGTAACCCTTTGCCAAACACGATCTTGACTTAAATAACCTTTTTTACGCCATAAACTAAATAACGAGTCGCACTCTTTGGGTTGTGACTTACCTACAACCCACAAATCACTTACTTGATTTAAGATCGCCTTTTCTGGCGCGCCTAAGTCAAGCTGATATTGCAAATAAGTACACGTTAATTCGTTATTGCTGGTCTTCTTATAATTATTTATAAAAGTGGCTTTACGGTTAGATTTACTCAAATACTTTAGCCATGCCTTACGTACAGGCCATTCAAGCGGCGTGTTTTGGTAAATAGTTAAGTAATTTTCTATTTCAGTTTGGTGCTTAATACTGGGATGTCGTTGCCAATATGTCTTTTCAACATAAGGTTTTAGAGGATGGTCGAGTACACTAACCGCCTCTTTAAATTTGTTGTAGTTACTTGAACGAGCTTGTTTCTCTGCGCTTAAAAAAGCACTGTGTTCGTCATTGGCCCCGGCAGAAAAAAAAGGGAGAAATAATGCAGCTGCCGTCCAACCTAATAAATGTTTTTTCATGATGACCTTTAGGATTAAAAGCACTCAAAAATAAAAATATAAATTCAGCTAAAAACTTCGCCTACACCTTAGCATCAAACCAGCTATATTTTAACCAGTAGTAATAGAGCATAGTAAATTTTTCGTTGCATTTTTTATTTAAAGCAAGCACACTGATTGAAATGCAAACTCATCGTACCAGTCTTAGTTCACTAACTAGGGAGAATAATAATGTTATATAAGAGCGATTCCTTTGAAGTTGCTTTCATCAAGGATAATATCGCCGAGTTCAAATTTTGTGTTGCAGGTTCTGTAAACACTTTGTCTCAGCAAACCTTGAAAGATTGCGCCTCTGCATTAAAAGAATTAGCAGCAAACAAAGATATCAAAGGCATGATTTTTACCAGTGATAAAGACCACTTTATTATTGGCGCCGACATTTTCGAATTTTTACCAACGTTTACTAAACCAGAAGCTGAATTAGTAACGTGGATCAAAGATGCCACTGATGTTTTTGACGCTTTAGAAGATTTACCATTCCCAACACTAAGCGCAATAAACGGCTTAGCGCTTGGTGGTGGCTGTGAGTGGGTACTTGCTACCGATTATCGTGTTGCCAGTACTGCCGCAAAAATTGGCTTGCCAGAAGTTAAATTGGGCATTATGCCTGGTTTTGGTGGCACAGTGCGCCTGCCACGCATCGTAGGCGCGGATAACGCCATGCTTTGGATTACTTCAGGCTCAGAAAATCGCGCAGCAGATGCCCTTAAAGTAGGTGCTGTTGACTCGGTAGTTAGTGCTGACAAACTTTTAGAGTCAAGTATTTCAACACTTGAACTTGCTATCTCAGGAAAGTTAGATTGGCAAGCAAAGCGCAACGTCAAGCTTCAACCGCTTAAATTAAACCGTGTTGAGCAAGGCATGAGCTTCGCAATGGCCGAAGGTATGGTAATGGGTAAAACCAAAGGCCACTATCCTGCTCCTGTTATGGCTGTACGTACTATTAAAGCAGCTGCAAATTGTGAGCGCGCCGAAGCAATGGCAATCGAGAATGCTAACTTTGCAAAACTTGCACGTACTAACGAAGCAGCAGCGCAAACCGGCATTTTCTTAAATGACCAGTTCATCAAAGGTAAAGCACGTAAACTTGCTAAGCACAGCGATGTAGAAATTAAACAAGCCGCTGTATTAGGCGCAGGCATCATGGGTGGCGGTATCGCTTACCAATCTGCGTATAAAGGCACGCCTATTATAATGAAAGACATCCAACAAGATGCACTTGATTTAGGTATGGGTGAAGCATCTAAATTATTAGGCGCAAAAGTGAAGCGCGGCCACATGCCAATGGAAAAAATGCTGGCAACGCTGAGCAAAATCAAACCGACACTTAACGACGCAGACCTACAAGACGCTAAAATCATTGTTGAAGCCGTTGTAGAAAATCCTAAAGTTAAGCAAGCGGTATTAGCTGATCTTGAAAAGAACATGCCAGAAGGCACGGTTCTTACATCAAACACATCGACTATTTGTATTGATCTATTAGCTGAAGCGCTTGATAAACCAGAAAACTTCTGCGGTATGCACTTCTTTAACCCAGTTCCAAAAATGCCATTAGTAGAAATTATCCGTGGTGCAAAAACTTCAGATAAAACGATTAATGCAGTGGTTGATTACGCCCTTAAGCTTGGCAAGTCACCTATCGTTGTTAATGATTGCCCAGGCTTTTTTGTAAACCGTGTTTTATTCCCTTACTTTGCAGGCTTTAGCAAACTTGTTGTTGAAGGCGCTAACTTTACAAAAGTAGATAAAGTAATGGAAAACGTATTTGGCTGGCCAATGGGCCCGGCTTACCTACTTGACGTTGTAGGTATTGATACGGCTTATCACTGTACTGGCGTAATGGCTGATGGTTTCCCTGAGCGTATGGCGCGAGCAGAAAAAGATCCTGTGACTGTATTTGCTAACGAAAAACGTTTTGGTCAGAAAAACAAAGCGGGCTTCTACAAGTACGAAACAGATCGTCGCGGTCGTCTTAAAAAATCAAACGATGCAACAGCAGTTGAGCTATTAGCGCCAATTACAGATGCACCGAAAGAATTCGATAAGCAAGAAATCATTGACCGTTGTATGATTCCAATGATCAACGAAGTACTTCTTTGTTTACAAGAAGGCATTGTTGCTTCTCCACAAGAGGCTGATATGGCGCTTGTATACGGCGTTGGTTTCCCTCCATTTAGAGGCGGCGCGTTCCGTTACTTAGATCAAACTGGTTTAGCAAACTTTGTTGCAGCAGCAGATAAGTACGCTCACCTAGGTGCGATTTACCAAGTATCAGAACAAACTCGCCAATGGGCTGAAGAAGGCCGTATTTTCTATAAGGTGGAAGGTTAATATCATGAATAATCCAGTAATTGTAGATTGTATCCGCACACCAATGGGTCGCTCAAAGGGCGGCGTATTCAAACACAAACGTGCGGAAGACTTAAGCGCTCACTTAATGAAGGGCTTACTAGAGCGCAACCCAGCAGTTGATCCAGCATCAATTGATGATATTTATTGGGGTTGTGTACAGCAAACATTAGAGCAAGGCTTTAACGTTGCTCGTAATGCATCACTACTCGCGGGTATTCCACATTCAGTACCAGCAACAACAGTAAACCGTTTATGTGGTTCATCAATGCAAGCATTACATGATGCCGCTCGCGCGATTATGACTGGCGCTGGCGACACTTACCTAATTGGTGGTGTTGAGCACATGGGCCACGTACCTATGACTCACGGGAACGATTTTCACCCAGGCCTAGCGACTTCAATTGCACAAGCGTCTGGCTCAATGGGCTTAACTGCTGAATACCTTGCTACACTTCACGGCATTAGCCGCGAGCAGCAAGACGAGTTTGCTTATCGCTCACACCAACGTGCACATGCTGCAACGGTTGAAGGCCGTTTCCGCCGCGAAATCCTCGCTATGGAAGGTCACGATGCAGATGGATCATTAATTTTAGTTGAAGATGACGAAGTCATTCGCCCAGAAACAACGGTTGAAGGCCTATCACAGCTTCGCCCTGTGTTTAATCCTGCTTCAGGTTCAGTAACAGCCGGTACTTCATCAGCACTATCTGATGGCGCATCAGCCATGTTAGTAATGAGCGAAGAAAAAGCTAAAGCTTTAGGTTTGCCAATTCGTGCGCGCATTAAAGCAATGGCTGTAGCAGGTTGCGATCCATCAATCATGGGTTACGGCCCAGTACCAGCGAGTAAAAAAGCACTGGCACAAGCGGGTATCACTATTGATGACATCGACGTAGCTGAACTTAACGAAGCATTTGCCGCGCAATCATTACCTGTATTAAAAGACTTGGGTCTTGCAGATGTGGTTGATGAAAAAGTGAATCTAAATGGCGGCGCAATCGCTCTTGGCCACCCACTGGGTTGTTCAGGCTCGCGTATTAGCACATCGCTTATTCATTTAATGGAAGACAAAAACGCGAAATACGGTTTAGCGACTATGTGTATAGGTTTAGGCCAAGGCATCGCCACTGTATTTGAACGCGTACAAGACTAATTAGTCTTATACACGTAACCAACTCTTGGTGTAAAAAGCCGCGCTGATTTATAAATCAGCGCGGCTTTTTTATGTTATTTGCAAATAAACCTTTATGGCCAAATAAGCATTAGTGATGTGACTTTATTTCTTGCGGCTAGGCCGTTAAACTAGCGACCTTAAATTAATCGTTAAGCGCCACTTGATAAGGTCCACCGCCATGAGTTTTGATAACCCCGATCACCAATTAGACGCCATCGGCCTACGCTGCCCTGAGCCTGTCATGATGATTCGCGGTGCGGTGCGTAAAATGGCAGAAGGCGAAACCCTACTGATCACCGCAGACGACCCCTCAACCACCCGCGACATCCCAAGCTTTTGTATGTTTATGGATCACACGCTAGTGGCTAAAGAAGTTGATGAAATACCGTATCGATATTTGGTGAAGAAAGGGTTGTAAGTTGGGTTGAGTGAAACGAAACCCAACAGAAATTATTTAGCTTCTATTTCGATATTTGCAGCATCAATTCCCCAATCAACAGCTAATGTCCCTGACTTTACATATTTATGAAAGCTAGAATATGGCCAATCAACAGCTCTGGTTACATATTTATGTTTCACAGGATTATAATGAATGTAGTTAATATGGTTTTGCAGATCATTATCGTCTCTAATTTTATGCTCCCAGTAACGACGCTGCCATATGCCTCGCTCAGATTTAGCAATTCGGCTTTTACTGCGAAACTCATCTATTGGTAATAAGCGTGAGAAGTTACTTTTAATTAATCGCCACCGCAAAGCATAGTCACTATCACTTTCAGGAAGTTGCCATAGAGCATGTAGGTGATCGGGCATGATAACAATTGCTATTGTTTCTACTGGGTACCTTTTAATAACTTTTGAATAAGCACTTCGCAGTAAATCAATATATTGCGTTAGGTATTCTTTATTTCTGTCTTCTAAAGTCAATGTGAAAAAATAACAAGCTCCAGAATCTAAAACCCGCCTATATTGCATCTAAATTCATCCATGAACAATTTTAATTTTTTAATTTTAGAGCACAAAGTAAATTAGTTACATGTAGGTTGGGTTGAGTCTTGCGAAACCCAACAATATACAAACTCTCCCAACGGTTCATACAAGAACCTTTTCTACAATTACCTCGCTAGGAATTGATCCCCCATTAATTTCTCTTATTGATACTTCCTTTTCGTCTGGATAAAACTCATTCTCTAGCTTTTTCATTATTATGTTGTATTTTTCAAATAGCTCGGAATCCAAAACATACACATACCCTTCACAATTATTAAATTTTGCGAATTTCTTAGCTATTTCAAAGCTTGTAGTGGTCGAAACCCAAGAAAACTCATATATGGCTGAATCATATTGATGATAAATACATGAGTTATTATCACTAAATCCAGACTCAAAACCGGCTCCAGACTGACCAGCTGGCTCTCCTGCACTCAGTACTGCATTAATTTTATTACTCTTAGGTATAATATTTCCTTTATTTATTTTGTCTAATCCTATATTAACTCCGCGGTATAACTTCATGGTCTTCCTTAAACTTATTTCTATTAATAGTTATATAAGCCTTATAATGTGGATAAGCTTATGCCATGTTGGGTTTCGTTTCACTCTACCCAACCTACTACCTACAGCTCTTACTTCTTCGTTATCGTCACTTTTGGTTCATCGTAATTACGATAATCGATGCTTACTACGTAGCGGCCTTTTGCTGCTGGGGTGAAGCTAAAGTAATTATAGATGGTATTACAGTCGGCAATGGCAGCTTGACCAAGTACTAATGACTGCCCTGTTGGTGCGGCTTCACTGTAACCACAATTGTAGCCTTCGCTAAAGTCGGCATCGGCAATTTTAAATTCGTAGACTTTACCAGGTGTTGAAAACTTAACATTGGCTTGGTAAATCGCAGGAGCAACTTGTTCAAATTGGTACTGTGGCTCTGCATCCCATAATGTGAAATCACCGCGTAAGTACATGGTTTTATCTAGCTCTTTACTAGGTAACACGTCATCAATACTAGGAAGTTGAACTTGGCTCGAACATGCGGTTAATAAGCTAACGACCGCAAGCGTTAAAATACGTTTCATAGGTTAACCTTAAATACAAAAAAGCCAGCATAGCTGCTGGCTTTTTAAGCTACGCTGAACTTACTTCTGTAGTACAGAAATATCAGCAATATCTAAAAATAAGCCACTTAATTGGCTTAATAGTGCTAAACGATTTTGCTTAACGGCTTCGTCGTCTGCCATTACCATCACGTTATCAAAAAAGTTATCAACACTTTCACGGATACCCGCTAATTGCGCAAGTGCTTCTTGATAGTCACCAGCAGCATAAAGTGGCGCAAGTTCAGTTGCAAACTTAGCAACCTGTGAAGCGAGTACCTTTTCAGCATCATCGCTTAATAAGCTCTCATCGACCTTGCCTTGGCTCGTAATATCATTCTTAGCGATAATATTGCTTACACGCTTATTAGCTGCTGCCAGTGCTTCTGCGGCGTCTAATGTACGGAAGTGACTTACCGCTTTAACTCGGCGGTCAAAATCAACAGGCTTAGTTGGCCGACGCGCAAGCACGGCTTGAATAACATCAACTTGAATGCCTTCGTCTTGATACCAAGCGCGGAAGCGGCCAAGCATAAACTCAAACACATCTGTCGATACATTTAAGTTAGTTAGCTTTTCGCCAAATAAGCTTTGTGATTTAGCAACTAAGTCTAGAATATCTAATGGCAGCGCTTTCTCTACCATGATACGCAACGCACCAATTGCAGCACGACGAAGTGCAAACGGGTCTTTATCGCCTTTTGGCGCTTGGCCAATTCCGAAGATACCCACCAGCGTGTCAAACTTATCTGCGATAGCGACAGCACAGCTGATTAAGTTTGTTGGTAAGCTATCGCCTGCAAAGCGCGGCATGTACTGCTCATTTTGCGCAATGGCTACGTCTTCAGCTTCACCGTCATGGCGTGCGTAATGCATGCCCATAACACCTTGTACGTCAGTAAACTCCATCACCATTTCGGTCATTAAGTCTGTTTTACTGAGTAAGCCTGCGCGCTCTGCAAGTACTTTATCTGCGCCTAGTTGCTCAGCAATGTAACCGGCTAGTGCCGCAATACGCTCAGACTTATCTTTTAGCGTACCCAGTTGCTTTTGGAATAATACGCTATCAAGTGACTCTAAACGGCTTTCTAGGGTTTTCTTTTTATCTGTTTCAAAGAAGAACTGTGCATCCGCTAAACGCGGGCGCACTACTTTCTCGTTACCCGCGATAACAACACTTGGTTTTTTGCTTTCAATGTTTGAAACAAACAAAAACTTATTAAGTAACTTGCCTTCTAGATCAAGTAATGGGAAGTATTTTTGGTCGTCTTTCATGGTGTAGATCAGCGCTTCTGCTGGTACATCTAAAAACTCCTCTTCAAACGTTGCGGTCAAGGTAACTGGCCACTCAACTAAAGAAGTGACTTCTTCTAGTAAGTCTTCGTCCATAGCAACCACAGCATTAACTGCTTTTGCTGCGGCTTCAATTTGGCTGCGAATTTGTGTTTTACGTTCTTCGTAATCGGCAACAACGTGCGCAGATTTAAGTACGTCAAAAACATCGTCCGCGTGGTTAATACTAATTTTTTCTGGATGATGAAAACGATGACCTTGAAGTTGGTTACTAATTGCTTTACCAAGTACTTCACCTTCAATAAGCTTATCGCCAAACAAAATAGTGGCGGTATGCACAGGACGAATAAATTGTGTTTTATTCGCGCCCCAACGCATTGGCTTTGGAATAGGCAATTTTGCTAACGCTTTATTCACTACGTCATTTAATAGCGCGGTGGTTTCTTTACCTGCTACTTTAGCAATATGTAACAACCACGCGCCTTTATCAGTTTCAAGAGTGTGTGCTTCACTTACTTCAATACCACAACCGCGTGCCCAACCCATGGCCGCTTTAGTTGGGTTGCCTTCGCTGTCAAATGCAGCTTTTGTTGCTGGGCCACGTTTTTCAACTTCTTTATCTTGTTGCTTGGCTTCAAGCGCAGTTACTTGTAAACCTAAACGACGTGGTGATGCATACCATTTCACACCTTGATGAGCTAACTCTAACCCTTCAAGTTCTGCTGTTAGGTTTTCAGCAAATGCTTCTGCTAATTTACGCAGTGCTTTTGGAGGCAGCTCTTCTGTGCCAATTTCTATTAATAAATTTTGTGCTGACATGGTTAATCCTTACAAAGCGGGAAGCCAAGCGCTTCGCGTGCATCATAATAACTTTGTGCACATGCTTTAGATAAGGCACGAACACGTAATATATAACGTTGGCGTTCTGTCACAGAGATAGCATGACGAGCATCAAGCAAGTTAAATGCGTGCGATGCTTTCATTACTTGCTCGTAGGCAGGTAATGGTAAGCCAGCTTCAATTAGCTTTTGGCTCTCGGCCTCACATTTATCAAACTGTGCAAATAAGTCTTCAACGTTTGCGTGTTCAAAGTTATAAGTTGATTGCTCTACTTCGTTTTGGTGAAAAACGTCACCATAGGTAACGCGTCCCATCGGACCATCAGCCCAAACAAGGTCATAAATACTGTCTACGCCTTGAATGTACATTGCTAAACGTTCTAGACCGTAAGTAATTTCACCGGTCACTGGTGAGCACTCTAAGCCACCTACTTGTTGAAAGTAAGTAAATTGCGTTACTTCCATACCGTTTAACCAGATCTCCCAGCCGAGACCCCAGGCACCTAACGTAGGTGACTCCCAGTTGTCTTCTACGAAGCGTACTTCGTCAGTCAGCGTATCAATGCCTACTGCAGCTAAAGAGCCTAAGTAAAGCTCTTGGATATTCTCTGGCGATGGCTTTAATACCACTTGGAATTGATAGTAATGTTGTAAGCGGTTAGGATTTTCACCATAACGGCCATCAGTAGGACGGCGACACGGTTGTACGTATGCGCTAGACATTGGCTCAGGACCAATAGACTTTAAGAATGTTTGTGGGTGGAATGTACCCGCGCCAACTTCCATATCGAGTGGCTGAATAATGACACAACCTTGCTGTGCCCAGTAATCCTGTAAAGCCAGGATCAAACCTTGAAAGGTTTTAACGTCATATTTTTGCATATTTGGCTTTTAGTATCTGCTGTGATGTAGCGTGAAAATTACCCTCAGTATACCTTGTGCGTAGTCATGTTTTAAGCAGTTTGTGCAATTGCAGCCAATAAAAAAGGAGCCATTTGGCTCCTTTTTAAAATTATTACTCGCAATTAAACATCGAGGTTAACTACGCGTAGTGCGTTCGTTTCGATAAACTCTCGGCGAGGTTCTACTTGATCACCCATCAATGTAGCAAACAATTGATCAGCACCAACAGCATCTTCGATCGTTACTTGTAACATACGACGAGCATCAGGATCCATAGTAGTTTCCCACAGCTGACTAGGGTTCATTTCACCCAACCCTTTATAGCGTTGAATGTAGATCCCACGCTTAGACTCTGTGATCAACCATTCTAATGCATCCACAAAGTTATCAACAGGTTTTGTTTTTTCACCGCGTTGAATATATGCCCCTTCTTGAAGCACGTTAGCGATGTTTTTACCTGTTACAGCAATGCGTTGATAATCTTTTGAAGCAAGAAAGTCATAATGAAGTATGTGTGCTTTATCCACACCATGCTGACGAATATTCACAACCGGGTAATATAGGTTACGCTCTGTATCGTGCTCAGTTCCAGCATGGAAAATGGTTGCATCTTCATCACGTTCAATTAAGTCATCAACAAGCTCTTTAGTCCATGCAATTACTTTCTCTTCATCAGAAAGGTGCTCTGCTTTAAGCTCACTTTGATAAATTAAACGATTCATAACCGTGTTCGGGTATTTACGTTTTAAGCGCTCAATTACTTTAACTGTATTTTGGTAATCATGAACAATGCTTTCAAGTGCTTCACCTTCAAGCGCTGACGCATCAGCACTAGTGTAAAGCGCTGCACCATTTAGTGCCAAAGATGTTAAGTACTCAACTAATGCTGGATCATCTTTGATATAACGCTCTTGCTTGCCTTTTTTCACTTTATAAAGTGGTGGTTGAGCAATATATATATAGCCACGTTCAACAATTTCTGGCATTTGACGATAGAAGAATGTCAGTAGCAAGGTACGAATGTGTGACCCATCCACGTCGGCATCGGTCATGATTATGATGCGGTGATAACGTAATTTTTCAGGATTGTATTCGTCACGGCCAATACCACACCCTAATGCAGTGATTAGCGTCGCTACTTCTTGCGAAGATAACATCTTGTCAAAACGCGCTTTTTCAACGTTTAATATTTTACCTTTAAGCGGAAGAATCGCTTGATTCTTACGGTTACGACCCTGCTTGGCTGAACCGCCAGCTGAGTCACCCTCCACTATGTATAGTTCAGATTGTGCTGGGTCTTTCTCTTGGCAATCAGCCAGTTTACCTGGTAAACCAGCTAAATCCATAGCACCTTTACGGCGTGTCATTTCACGCGCTTTACGGGCCGCCTCACGTGCACGTGCAGCATCAATAATTTTGCCGACAACGATTTTCGCGTCCATTGGGTTTTCTAATAAAAACTCAGTGAACTTTTCAGCCATTGCTTGCTCAACCGCAGATTTAACTTCACTTGATACTAGCTTATCTTTGGTTTGTGATGAGAACTTAGGATCAGGTACTTTAACACTTACAACCGCAGTTAAGCCTTCACGAGCATCATCACCCGTCGCATTACTGGTTGTTTTAGCTTTCTTGTTAAAGCCTTCTTTTTCCATATAGTTATTAAGTGTACGCGTTAGCGCAGATCTAAAACCAGCTAAGTGAGTACCACCATCACGTTGTGGAATGTTATTTGTGAAACAGTAAATATTTTCTTGGAATGCATCATTCCACTGCATAGATACTTCAACACTAATTCCATCTTCTTCGCGCTCATGAGTAAAATGGAATACCCCTTTGTGAACTGGGTTTTTATTACGATTCAGATATTCAACAAACGCTTGAATACCACCTTCGTATTTGAAGTGATCAGATTTATTTTCTTCTCGCTCATCCGTTAAGATGATGCTCACACCTGAATTCAAGAATGATAATTCACGTAAACGTTTAGCTAAAATATCATAATGGAAATCTAAGTTAGTGAACGTTTCAGCACTTGGCCAAAAACGTAACTCTGTACCTGAGCTATCAGAATCACCAATAACGGCTAATGGCGCATCTGGCACACCCATAGTGTATGTTTGCTCATGCAATTTGCCTTCACGGCGAATAGTTAGTTTTAGTTTTTCTGATAATGCATTTACAACAGAAACACCTACACCGTGCAAGCCACCTGATACTTTATAAGAGTTATCATCAAACTTACCACCAGCATGAAGTACCGTCATAATAACTTCAGCTGCAGATACACCTTCTTCTTCATGTATTGAAGTTGGAATACCACGACCGTTATCTCGAACAGAGACTGAACCGTCTAAATGAATTGTGACAAAGATGTCATCACAGTGGCCAGCTAAGGCTTCATCAATAGAGTTATCAACGACCTCAAACACCATATGGTGTAAGCCGGTGCCATCATCGGTGTCCCCTATATACATTCCAGGACGCTTTCTTACTGCGTCTAATCCTTTTAGTACTTTAATACTCGACGAATCGTAATTCTCAGACATGGTTAATCCCACTTATCTTGTTATTAGGTTGCCATGTTTCACGTGGAACATTTCTAGTTCTCGTTGCATGGGTTCCACCACAGCAGAAATACTTTCAGATTCAATTGCAGAAATAAATATTTGAGAGTGACAGTGCGACAACAATTGGCCGACCTTCTCTTTCGTATCTTCTCCAAGCTCTGAAGGTAAATCATCTATTAGCAATATAGATTGCTTTTCAGTTTCTGACTCAATCAAACTATTTTGCGTTACTTTTAACGCATAAAGCAATAGCTTCAATTGACCGCGGGAAAATGTATTTTCAACACTGTTGCCAGAAACACTAAAATTAAAATCGGCCTTATGTGGACCTTTACTTGTAAAACCTTGACGGCTATCGCGTTCAAAGTTTTGTTCAAGGGCATCGCTTAGAGACTCAGTCTCTTTCCATCCAGCTTGATAGTTTATTTCTAAATCGCTTATAAGCGTTAAGTCTGCACACATTTTATCAAAAAACTGCCGCTTAAACCTACTTATATACGCAATTCTTAAAGTATTTATTTGTTCAGCCAGTCTAACAAATTCTTTATCCCAAAACCTAATTTGGTCAAAATAATTTTTGGGTTTGCTTTTTAATAATGCATTTCGTTGCTTAAGTACTTTATTGAATGATTGCCACAAATAAAAGAAGTCTTGTTCCACGTGGAACAATCCTAAATCTAAAAATTTACGGCGTTCTTTTGGGCCACCAAAAAATAAAGAATAGCTCTCAGGCGTAATAACTTGAACAGGCATGAGTTGTGCGAGCTCTGAGACTCTACGGCTAGTTTTACCTTGAATCTTAAGCTCGGTACTTCCATTTAAACTTTTGCTTATACCGATTGGTATAGACAAGTTATAAAGCGATTTTCTACCATGTATTGTAAACTTACTCTGCTGGTGCTTTATAATGCTTTTATGTTTAGGTGTGCGGAATGATTTGCCATGAGAAAGGTAATAAATAGCCTCTAAAAGGCTGGTTTTTCCACTGCCATTTTCACCGTAAATTACATTAATACCGTTTACAGGTTCCAATGTAAGCGCCTCAATGTTTCTAAAATCATTGAGGCTTAAATGACTTAAACTCATAAAACCTTATAAGCGCATCGGCATAACAACGTACATGGCTTCTTCGTCACCCGCACCTTCAATTAATGCACTACTATTTGAATCAGCTAGAGTAAATAAAACATCTTCTGTTTTAAGTGTGTTCAAGACATCAAGTACATAAGAAACGTTAAAACCAATTTCTAAGTCATCACCTTGATAATTTACCTCAACCACTTCTTCAGCTTGTTCTTGCTCTGGGTTATTAGCTGTAATTTTTAGCAAGCCCTCAGAAAGGTTTAGTCGAACCCCTCTAAACTTTTCATTAGATAAAATAGAAACACGTTGAAAGGCACTACGTAACCATTCACGATTTGCGGTAATTACTTTATCACCACCACGCGGTAAAACTCGACGGTAATCAGGAAAACGTCCATCAACCAGCTTACTAGTAAATGTAAACTCTATATCAATAATTCGAATATGGTTAGCGCCAAATTGAATGGTTACTAGTTCTTCGTCGGCAACCATAAGGCGCATAATTTCTTGTACGCCCTTACGTGGAATAATTAACTGACGTTGAGTATTTAACGATTGCGATAATTCTTTTTGAGCGATAGCTAAACGGTGACCATCTGTTGCCACTGTTTTAATATCAGCATTATCAACTTCAAACGACATGCCATTTAAATAATAACGCACGTCTTGATTAGCCATAGAAAAATGAGTGCTTTCAAGTAGCTTACGTAATTCTAAGCGTGTTAACTGAAACTCTACTTCACCATCCCACTGCTCTAAATTAGGAAAGTCTTCAGCTGCAAGCGTAGTTAAAGAGAAACGGCTTTTGCCACTAGTTAAGAGCAACTGATGATCTTGGCTTGATAATGTTAGCTCACAACCATCTGGCAAACTTTTACAAATATCCAGCAATTTTTTTGCTGGTAATGTTAGCTTTGTATCTTCAACATCGTCACCAACAAACACGTTAGCGACAAGCTCTATTTCCAGATCAGTACCTGTCATGGCCAACTGACCATCTACGACCTCTAACAATACGTTAGATAAAATCGGCAAAGTGTGTTTACGCTCTATAGCACCCGACACTTGAACTAAAGGTTTTAAAAATTGATCTCTGGGTATGGTTATTTGCATAGTAAAGTCAGCCTTAAGATGACAATGTTCTTATTAGGTTTTGATAATCTTCTTTCACTTCGTGGCTTTCATCACGCAGTGATTTAACTTTTCGGCACGCGTGCAATACAGTGGTGTGATCTCGCCCACCAAACGCATCACCAATCTCAGGTAAACTGTGATTCGTAAGCTCTTTTGATAATGCCATTGCAACTTGGCGTGGCCTTGCTATAGAGCGGCTACGGCGCTTAGATAGCAAATCTGATACGCGAATTCGGTAATATTCCGCAACGGTACGCTGAATGTTATCGATCGTTACAAGCTTGTCTTGCAACGCTAATAAGTCGCGTAGTGCTTCTTTTACAAAGTCGATTGAAATTGGACGACCGGTAAAATTAGCATTGGCAATAACACGGTTAAGTGCACCTTCTAGCTCACGTACATTTGAGCGTAATTTCTTAGCTATAAAAAACGCGACTTCATGAGGTAAATTAATTTTACTCTGCTGCGCTTTTTTCATTAAAATAGCAACGCGCGTTTCAAGCTCTGGCGGCTCAATAGCAATGGTTAAACCCCAGCCAAAGCGTGA
Source organism: Pseudoalteromonas sp. RWi3 (assembly GCF_054960735.1). Lineage (NCBI taxonomy): Bacteria > Pseudomonadati > Pseudomonadota > Gammaproteobacteria > Alteromonadales > Pseudoalteromonadaceae > Pseudoalteromonas > Pseudoalteromonas sp. RWi3. The sequence continues at coordinate 22,557 of NZ_JBHNYL010000018.1, read as the reverse complement.
TTTAAGGCGGTCTTCAACCCCTTCAATCTCTTTTGGATAGCGGTCTGAAGTTAAAATTATTTGTTGGTTACCTTCAAGTAACGCATTGAAAGTATGGAAGAATTCTTCTTGAGAACGCTCTTTGTTAGCAAAGAATTGAATATCATCAATCATTAATGCATCAACACTACGATAGTAACGTTTAAATTCTTCAATGGCGTTATTCTGTAGTGCTTTTACCATATCTTGTACAAAACGCTCTGAATGCATATAGACGATTTTTGCATCAGGCTTATTCGCCATTATGCCATTCCCAACAGCATGCAATAAATGTGTTTTACCTAAGCCAGTACCGCCATATATAAATACGGGATTAAAAGCAGCACCTGGATTATCTGCAACTTGTGTTGCGGCAGCTTTCGCTAACTGGTTAGATTTACCCTCAACAAAACTATCAAAGGTATAGTTTTCTTTTATATTTGGCTTATAACCAGATTTAGGCGCAGGCTCAACTACTTGCTTGACCGCTTTTGGTTGCTCAACAGCAGCGGGTTGATTTATTGGTGGTGTATTATCAGCAACGGGCGCCGCCATCTGCGTATTTAATATAGGTTTGCTGCCCACATCAAAACGTAATTCAGGTGCTTCATCTTTACAAATTTCAACGAGTAATTCGTTAATGCGGTTGAGGTATTTCTCTCTCACCCAGTCAAGTACAAACCGATTAGGTGCATAAATAGTCAAGGTATCTTCGGTACTTTCTGCTTGTAATGGTCTTACCCACATACTGAACTGCTGCGAAGGCAGTTCATCTTGCAATACATATAAACAACTTTGCCAAACCGACAGATACACAGTTAAACTCCCAAAGATTTAGTTTTTATTCCCGGCCATCTTAATAAACCAGAAAGGTATACTTTTATTACTATAATTAGGCAATTTATTAACCCAAGACCGACTATTATGAAGGCACTTTATCCACAAGTACAAGATTGATTTTTTTGAAAAACATGATCTCGGCTTAAAAAATTAGTAACAAACTGATTTATAACAAAATATATTTTTAACACCACTGACTGATCATAACAAAAAACCCACTAGATCGCGATGGAAATAGTTGATCTAATTTAGTTACCCCAAGCTTTTATGCACTTTTTATACAGAGGCTGTGGAAAACTCCTTTATTATAAGGATCCTAGCTGATCCCACTGTTTTTACTTTATCCTATACTCTATTATATATGTAATTATGATTGACTTTAGGGGCCTTCCTCTATAATATCTCGCGCTCGCAATGGCACCTGTGCCAGGATCGCGACCTGCATAGGATGTTTTAACCTTTAACCGATCGGATGGAATTGTTATGAAAAGAACTTTTCAACCTAGCGTTTTAAAACGCAAACGTGCTCACGGTTTCCGTGCTCGCATGGCAACTGTAAATGGCCGTAAAGTATTAGCTCGTCGCCGCGCTAAAGGCCGTAAAGTTCTTTCTGCTTAATATAAGTGGAAGACTTTAACTTTGGCAGGGAGTTACGTCTGTTAACTCCCTCGCATTACTCTCGCATATTTAATGAACCCGCTCGGGCTGCAACTCCTTTCTTTACTTTATTAGCAAAACCCAATGACCAAGCAAAACCTCGCTTAGGCCTTACTGTTGCTAAAAAACGAGTTAAAAAAGCCTGTCAACGTAACCGTATTAAACGTCTTGCTCGCGAAAGTTTTCGTTTAAATCAGCATACTATTGATAACATCGATATTGTGTTAATGGTTAAAAGTGGCATTGATGAACAATCAAACGAAGAGCTCACAAAGCAATTAACTAAATTGTGGCGCAAAATTAATGAACGCTGCAAACCGGGTGCTCCTAAACCACCCCCATTTAAAAGACGACCTAATAAATCGGCTAAATCAAATAAACAAAGCCAATAGCAATAGAATTATAGGGTTAATTAAGGTATCTTTAGCTCACCTTTTAATCATGCATTTAAAATTCCGTTTTGGGTGTTTAAATTCATGGTATCCACCCACTAAATATACACAGAGGATAGAACATCATGAGGTTACTTAAACCAATTGTTGCTTTTCCAACGTTTTGTTTAGTGTTAATAATTCGCGGTTATCAAAAGTGGATTAGCCCACTGTTAGGTCCGCATTGTCGTTTTAATCCCACTTGCTCAAGTTATGCTATTCAAGCAATTAATTTGCATGGATCTGTAAAAGGCAGTTGGTTAGCGCTCAAACGCATATTAAAATGTCATCCTTTACATTCAGGCGGAGACGACCCCGTTCCTGAAAAAACAACCCATATTAACCACCAACACGAGAAATAAGAGCTGTTATGGAATCGCAACGCACGTTTTTATTCATCGGTTTGATGCTTGTATCGTTTTTATTGTTCCAAGAATGGAATAACGATTACAACGCACCAAAAGCCGATCCTAGTGCCAACACACAAACACTACAATCTAACTCACCTGATTCTGATGATTATGTACCTTCGTCAACAGACGGTGATTTACCAACTGCAGCAACCAGTGCAAAACGTTCAGTAATCGATATCACAACTGACGTATTCACTGTAAAAATAGATACCCGCGGTGGTGATATTGTTGAATCAGACCTACTGCAATACGAAGAAGTAAAAGGTGAAGAAACACCCTTTATGCTTTTGGGTGAGTTTGATGGCAATCAATACTTCTCTCAAAGTGGTTTAATTGGTTTAAATGGCCCAGATGCATCTGCAAATGGCCGCCCTGTTTATAGTACACAGCAAAAAAGCTATACAATGAATGGTGATGAACTGCGTGTTCCTTTAACGTTTACAGATAGCAAAGGTGTTACCTTTACTAAAACCTATGTATTCAAAAAAGGCCAATACGACGTTGCTCTTGAGTACACTGTAAACAACACCACTGCTGAGCCAATTCAAGTACAGCTTTACACGCAAATTAAACGTACTGTGCAAGAAAAAGGTAGCTTAGTTGACCAGAACTATCTTGGTGCTGCTTATGGCTCTAGCGAAGAGAAATATGAAAAGTACAGTTTTTCAGACATGGCTGATAAAAACCTCAGTATTAATACCCAAGGTGGTTATGTTGCCTTTATTCAGCATTACTTTGTAAGTGCTTGGATACCAGTGCAAGAGCAACAAAATACTCTGTATAGCTTAATTGCTAAAGGTAATGCTGCAATCATAGGTACTAAAGGTGAGCCGGTAAATATTCAAGCGAACCAACAAGCCAGCATTGGTGCTACTTATTACATGGGCCCGAAAGAGTCTGACAAGTTAGAAGCTATTCACCCTAACTTAGACCTAACTGTAGACTACGGCTGGTTATGGTTTATCTCACAACCATTATTTGAACTACTTAAGTTTTTATACTCAGGTGAAGGTTCATTCTTTGGGTTATTTGATATCAGCATTGGTGGTTTAGGTAACTGGGGTCTGGCGATTATTGCCATTACCATTATTGTTAAGTCATTAATGTACCCACTAACTAAAGCACAATATACCTCAATGGCGAAGATGCGTGCCCTTCAACCTAAAATGGCTGCACTAAAAGAAAAGTATGGCGACGACCGTCAAAAATTCGGTCAAGCAACCATGGAAATGTATCGCAAAGAGAAAGTAAACCCAATGGGTGGTTGTTTCCCTATTTTGCTACAAATGCCAATTTTCTTAGCCTTGTTCTATGTATTCTTAGAATCAACAGAGTTACGTCATGCTGAGTTCTTCTTATGGTTAACTGACTTATCAGCAAAAGACCCATACTTCATCCTGCCAATCTTATTTGGTGCAAGTATGTTCATTACGCAAAAACTACAGCCGATGACAGTGACTGATCCGATGCAACAAAAGATGATGACTTACATGCCGGTTATCTTCTCTGTGTTCTTCTTATGGTTCCCATCAGGCTTAGTACTTTACTGGTTAGTGTCGAACCTTATTTCAATCGCGCAAATGCTCTACATTTACCGCGGTATGGAAAAACAAGGAATAAAAGTAAGAGGCTAACTTAGCCGCTACTTATACAAAGGCGACTTAGGTCGCCTTTTTTATTGCCTGTTTTTCACCATAGCCATTCGCTACAAATAAATCCATAGGTTACAATACGCACATATCGTTATTCATTTAGTTGGCAAATTATTCGCATGATTAATCAAGACACAATTGCAGCACAAGCAACCGCACCAGGACGTGGTGGGGTTGGTATTATTCGCGTCTCTGGCAGCTTAGCAAAAAGCGTTGCAGAGCAAATTATTGGTCGTTGCCCTAAAGTACGCTATGCCGACTATGTACCTTTTAAAAGCCTTGCAGGTAAGCAACTTGACCAAGGTATTGCAATTTACTTCGCGGGTCCTAATTCATTTACTGGCGAAGATGTACTTGAGTTACAAGGTCACGGCGGCCCAGTGGTACTAGATATGCTATTAAAGGAAATAAGCCAAATTGAAGGCGTGCGACTTGCCAAGCCAGGTGAGTTTTCAGAACGCGCCTTCATGAACGATAAAATGGATTTAACCCAAGCTGAGGCCATTGCTGATTTAATTAATGCAACCAGTGAACAAGCAGCAAAAAGCGCCCTACAATCGCTTCAGGGTGAGTTTTCAAAGCATATTGATACTCTAGTCGAAAAAGTAATTCATTTGCGTATGTATGTTGAAGCAGCGATTGATTTTCCTGATGAAGAAATAGATTTTCTATCAGACGGTAAAGTCTCTGGTGATCTAAATGCCATTATTGAGCAACTTAACAACGTGACCAACCAAGCTAAGCAAGGCAGTATAATGCGTGAAGGTATGCGTGTTGTTATTGCTGGGCGTCCTAATGCGGGTAAATCTAGCTTACTTAATGCCTTAGCAGGTAGAGAAGCCGCCATCGTGACAGAGATTGCAGGCACCACGCGCGATGTACTACGCGAACATATTCATATAGATGGCATGCCACTGCATATTATAGATACCGCAGGCCTTCGTGAAAGCCCTGATCGAGTAGAACAAATAGGTATAGAGCGCGCATGGGATGAAATAAACCAAGCTGATCGGGTATTATTTATGCTTGATGGCACTGATACAAAAGACACCGACCCACATGCTATTTGGCCGGAGTTTATGGCCAAGCTACCTAATGGTATGGGAGTAACGGTAATCCGAAATAAAGCCGATTTATCGGGTGATGAGGTCGGTATGAGTGAAAACCAGCAATACCCAGTGATAAGTCTCAGTGCTAAAAATGCTGAAGGTATAGAGTTAGTTCGTACTCACTTAAAGGCTTGTATAGGCTTTGATGGCGCCACTGAAGGTGGATTTATGGCGCGCCGTCGTCATTTAGATGCATTAGAAAACGCAGCCCATCATTTGCATACAGGTAAGGACCAATTAGAGATGCATATTGCTGGTGAAATACTGGCAGAAGAACTGCGTTTAACACAGCACTACCTCAATGAAATTACCGGCGAATTTACCTCTGATGACCTACTTGGCAAAATATTTAGCTCGTTTTGTATCGGTAAATAACTTTACTCTCATATAAAAAGAGTGTGAGAGCACTCTTTTTACTCACAATTACGACCTCTTTAATTATAAACCCTCTGTATAAAACCATTCAAAAAATAAAAAACTAAGTCAAATTGCTGGTGGATAACGCCCACTCTAACTCATTCTCCGCTTTAAATAAGTACACATTATCAGCATCTACGGCATTCTGAAGATTACCTGACACGCATATTTGAAAGTCTAATTTCCATTAACGCGACCTAGCTAAAAGCGCTATTTCATCGTTTAATTTGATATTTTTACGCTCAAATTAAGTAATTTAAAAATGCACTTAGCTCTTGATAATAAGCAGTGCTGATCGATCCTAAAATAAAAAAGACGATAAACAGTGCTAATGATCACTTGATAAAGCAAAAAACTTATCCACAAACGGACGATCTTTAAGTTAAAAGACATATTTTTTATAAAAACTAAGTAAGGTTCCTCTCTCTTTTTGTCTTTATTTAACGTTTTTTAAAAAATAAACCGCTAATTTCGCTGTAAATGAAAAAATAATTAATGAAGAGTACTTTTTTATAACCTCAAACGATCGTTATTCACAGCCGATCTATCCACATATTATTTATCAGCACATGAATAAAAATAAACACCTTGTTGCTTATAAAAGATCAATAGCTTAGCAAGTAATCATGCTAATAAATTAACACAAATCCAATAGTTCCACACCAATTACACACAGCTTTATCAGATGATTACATTTTGGAATATTTTATTTTAAAACTTAAAATCAACAATTTAAGCAAGCTTTAATTTTATTGTATAGTTTTACACCATAAAAACTTATACAAAGATCGATTATCTACTTTACTGCGCAGTAAACTTGTTTATCATAACCATCAAATCTAGCAGGAAAGCGATCAACTAAAACATGCATTCAGTAAATATTATTATCGGTAGTCAAATGGGATCTGCAGAATATGTAGGTGAACAACTGGCCGAGCAGTTAATATCGCAAGGGATAACCACTGAAGTACATGATCAACCCGACTTTTCACAAATAGATCAAGACAACACAATCTGGCTTTTGTGTACATCAACATATGGCGCTGGTGACTACCCTGAAAACTTACTTCCTTTTATTGAAAGTATTAATCAAGCTGATGATTTAAAAGGATTAAAGTTTAGTGTTATTGGCTTAGGAGATACAAGCTATGACACCTATAATCTCGCTGGGCGCAATTTAGAGGCGTTACTTTTGAGTAAAGGTGCGCATTGTACGGCCCAGCGACTTGAACTGAACATACTTGACGAAGAGCTACCAGAAGACACTGCTTTAGCCTGGTTGCCAGAGTGGATCGAAATAAATAGCTTAAAAACACAGTGATCTAATGCAAATCCACCAGCTAAAGTTATACACAATATATTGATAATTTAGTTCGATTTGTGGATAACCTATGATCTAACTGCGTTTTTAAGGGTTGTTATCCATGGGATAAGATCCATTCGATTACCCCCTGTGTATAAACAGCTCTTTTGATCAGAGCTTATATCCGTGTTGATCCGATCATATGTACACCTTTAGATCGGATCTAACTCTATGTTTTTATATACAAACTAGACCTTATCAACAGAAAAGCTGATCAGTAGTAGTAATAGAAATAAAAGATCTCTTTAAAAGATCCTTTATATTATTAGAGATCACTTACTTAGATCTTGAGCACAGTTTAATCATTTATCTTCTGTCAATTTATAGGTAGAATACGCTCCCCTTGGCAGTTTGCTGGTTGATTTAAGTAGGATCCTGAAATGATTTTTCACGAAAATTTTGATGTTATCGTTGTTGGTGGTGGGCATGCAGGCACTGAAGCTGCATTGGCTGCTGCGCGTATGGGAATGAATACGCTTTTACTGACTCACAACATGGATACCTTAGGCCAAATGTCATGCAACCCTGCGATTGGTGGGATTGGCAAGGGTCATTTAGTTAAAGAAATTGACGCACTTGGCGGTGCAATGGCTCAAGCTATTGATAAAGGCGGGATCCAATTTCGTACACTAAACTCTTCTAAAGGTCCTGCTGTTCGTGCAACTCGTGCGCAAGCTGATCGCGCTCTTTATAAAGCGGCTATACAAGATATCCTACAAAACCAAGATAATTTAAAGATCTTTCAGCAATCGTGTGATGATCTTATTGTAGAAAATAATCAGGTTAAAGGTGTAGTTACCCAAATGGGGTTACGTTTTAGTGCGCCCTCTGTCGTATTGACTGTTGGTACTTTCCTTGGTGGTCAAATTCATATTGGTCTTGAGAATTTTAAAGGCGGCAGAGCGGGTGATCCACCTTCAATAGCATTAGCTGATCGCTTACGTGAATTGCCATTTCGCGTTGATCGCTTAAAAACTGGCACACCTCCACGTATTGATGCACGTACTGTTGATTTTAGTAAAATGCAAGAACAGCCAGGTGATGCACCGACTCCTGTATTTTCATTTTTAGGTAAGCAATCAGATCATCCACAACAGATCCCGTGTTACATCACATACACTAATGAAAAAACGCATGATGTGATCCGCAATAATTTACATCGTTCGCCAATGTACTCTGGTGTAATTGAAGGTATTGGCCCACGCTACTGCCCTTCTATTGAAGACAAGATAGTTCGTTTTGCAGATAAAGATAAACACCAAATATTTGTTGAGCCGGAAGGATTAACCTCTTATGAGCTTTACCCTAATGGAATATCAACCAGCTTACCGTTTGATGTGCAACTTGAAATAGTCCAATCAATAGACGGTTTTGAAAATGCCCATATTTGTCGTCCAGGTTATGCAATTGAGTATGACTTTTTTGATCCTCGCGATTTAAAGAAATCACTCGAAACTAAATTTATTGATGGTTTATTCTTTGCCGGCCAAATCAATGGCACCACAGGTTATGAAGAAGCGGGTGCACAAGGTTTAATTGCGGGTATGAATGCGGCATTACAAGTTCAAGGTAAAGAACCATGGACTCCACGTCGTGATGAGGCCTATGTGGGTGTACTTATTGATGACTTAACAACACTCGGTACCAAAGAACCATACCGTATGTTTACTAGCCGTGCTGAATATCGTTTATTACTACGTGAAGATAATGCTGATATTCGTTTGACTGCAAAAGGTCGTGAATTAGGTTTAGTTAATGACGAGCGTTGGCAGTCATTTAACGAAAAAATGGATGTAATCGCAAAAGAATCACAGCGCATTAAAGAAACGTGGATCCATAAAGATCATACTGTTATTGATCAAGTAAATAACTTATTGAAAACACCATTGGTACGCGAAGCAAGTTTAGAAGATCTTTTACGTCGTCCTGAAATACGTTATAACGATCTAATGGCTATTGATGGCCTTGGATCTGAATTTGATAATGAAGCTGCACTTGAGCAAGTTGAGATCCATACTAAGTATGCTGGTTACATTGCACGCCAGCAAGATGAGATCAATAAACAATTACGTCACGAAGAAACAGTATTACCAAAAGATTATGACTATTCGACTGTTTCGGGGTTATCAAATGAGGTTGTTGCTAAGTTAACAGAAGCTCGCCCTGACACTATCGGCCAAGCATCGCGTATTTCTGGTATCACCCCTGCGGCGATTTCGCTATTATTAGTGTATCTAAAGAAGCAAGGCTTGTTACGTAAAATTGCGTAACGATTAAGGAATACTGTGTTACAGCAACAATTGACCTCTTTGTTAGCGCAAACTGATATTGCGCTAACTGAAAAACAACAGCAGCAACTCGTTCAATATGTTGAGCTACTTAACAAATGGAACAAAGCATATAATCTAACGTCTGTGCGTATGCCAGAGGAAATGATGATTAAACACATCATGGATAGTTTAGTTGTTGCTCCTCACCTACCCGGTCATCATTATATAGATGTTGGTACCGGCCCTGGCTTACCGGGTATTGTTTTAGCGATAGCGCTACCCGATACTCAGTTTGTTTTACTAGATAGTTTAGGCAAGCGAGTAAGATTTTTAATGCAAGTTAAACATGAGCTTGGCCTTAAAAATGTCACCCCAGTTCAGTCTAGAGTTGAACAATACCAACCAAGTGTTAAATTAGATGGTGTATTAAGTCGTGCATTTGCTTCATTGCAAGATATGGTTGACTGGTGTTCACACTTGATTGATCATTCAGGTAAATTTATAGCATTAAAAGGTGTGTTTCCTAGTGACGAACTAGAATCATTACCTGCAGGCATTAAATTTGAGCAAAAAATAGCATTGGAAGTTCCAGAGTTAGATGCACAAAGACATTTAATTATTCTTTCTAAAGACTAGGGATCAGAGCACTGTGGCAAAAGTCATTGCAATAGCAAATCAAAAAGGCGGCGTGGGTAAAACCACCACAGCTGTAAATTTAGCAGCTTCTATGGCAGCAACAAAACGCAAAGTGCTATTAATCGATCTTGATCCGCAAGGTAATGCGACCATGGGAAGCGGTGTTGATAAATACAGTGATGTTGCAACCATCTATGATTTATTAATCGAAGAAAAGCCAATCGATGAAGTAGTATGCAAAGAGACCTCTGGTGAATATCATTTAATTGCTGCTAATGGCGATGTTACCGCAGCAGAAGTAAAGCTGATGGAGCTTTTTGCTCGCGAGATACGCTTACGTAATGCACTTGAGAAAATATCGGATCAATACGAATTTATTTTTATCGACTGCCCACCTTCTCTAAATATGTTAACAGTAAACGCAATGGCTGCTGCAGATTCCATTTTAGTGCCAATGCAGTGTGAATATTATGCTCTTGAAGGATTAACTGCTTTGATGGATACCATTACCCAACTTGCTAAGATGGTTAATCCAAAACTGCAAATAGAAGGTATATTGCGTACGATGTACGATCCACGTAATCGATTAGCAAACGATGTATCAGAACAGTTAAAACAACATTTTGGTGATAAAGTATACCGTACTGTCATTCCACGTAATGTACGTTTAGCCGAAGCCCCAAGTTTTGGCGCACCCGCTATGTACTATGACCGGGCATCAAGTGGCGCTAAAGCATATTTAGCCCTTGCCGGTGAAATGCTTCGCAGAAAAGAAAAAAAATCTCCTGTCGTCGCCTAACTTTGAGGTAAAAAAATAACATGTCTGCTAAAAAACGCGGTTTAGGCCGAGGACTCGATGCTTTACTAAGTTCATCAAAACCAGCACCAACGTCAGTAAATCAAGATTCGGCTGAGTTATCACCTGTAATAGAACAATCAGTTGATGGTCCAAAGTCTGATTTACAGAAATTAGCGATTGAGTTCTTACATTCAGGTAAATACCAACCGCGTAAAGACATGTCGGAAGAAGCACTTGAAGAGCTTGCCAGCTCAATTCGTTCACAAGGTATTATCCAGCCAATCGTAGTGCGCCCAATTGCAGAAAATAGTTATGAAATTATTGCCGGTGAGCGTCGCTGGCGTGCAGCACAGATAGCGAAGCTTGATGTTGTTCCCTGTATTATTAAAGATGTCCCTGATGAAGCGGCTGTCGCTATCGCGCTTATTGAAAATATTCAGCGTGAAGACTTAAATGCAATGGAAGAAGCGATAGCATTAAGTCGTTTACTAAATGAATTTGAATTAACACACCAACAAGTTGCTGAGGCGGTAGGTAAATCCCGCACCACTGTTACTAATTTACTGCGCTTAAATAACTTAAACGATGATGTTAAAATATTGTTAGAGCATGGTGACATCGAAATGGGCCATGCACGCTGCTTGTTGGCATTAGAAGGTGAGTCGCAATCTGATGCTGCCAGACTTGCCGTAGCAAAAGCGCTGACTGTTCGTGAAACAGAGAAGTTAGTTCGTTCAATTTTAGAGCCCGCACCTAAAAAAGAGCCTTTAGAAAAAGATCCAGATGTCAAACAGTTAGAACAGCAACTAGCTGATAATTTAGGCGCCAAAGTAGAAATCAACTACAACAAAAAAGGCAAAGGTAAATTGGTTATTTCCTACACTAATTTAGATGAGTTGGATGGAATTTTAAATCGTATAAACCAAGACTATTCCCAGCATTAATTAATATCATGTCCAAAATGAGACAATTGTCTCATTTTTGCACCACAATACACCGACTCAAGTTGCAAAACTGGCAGGATTCAGTATAATTTCGCCAGTTTTCATACCCTGACAAATAGAACGCCAATAAGGTTAACGAAACGTGACTAATAAGTTAGCAGCGCCTTATCAATTGGCTGCATTTAAATTAATCTGTTTGCAAGGTAGTGTAGCATTGGTTGCTGCCATAATTATTTTTCTCGGTTGGGGGGTCAACGCCGGCCTATCAGCATTAGCTGGAGGCGCTGTAGCGGTACTTCCCCACTGTGTATTTGCCATCTATGCATTCAGGTATATGGGTGCTAGTAGAGTAAATCAAGCGTATACCTCGCTAAAGCGTGGTAATGGGCTAAAATTTTTGCTGACAATCATATTGTTTGCGCTAGTACTAAAGCATTTTACGGTAATAATGTTACCTTTTTTTAGTATTTATGTACTTGCGCTAATAACAGGATTGTTTGCACCCGTTTTTTTTAAACATTAACTTTTGGGATATAACATGGCTGCAGAAGAAGTTACTCTATCTAGCCATATTCAGCACCACTTAACCAATGCTAAGATGTGCTCGACCGACGCCGGTCTTGCCTTCAATAAAGCATGTGCGGATAGTGGTTTCTGGACATGGCATATAGATACCCTCGCATGGTCTATCGGTTTAGGTCTTATATTTTTATGGATCTTCCGTAGTGCCGCTAAAAAATCAACACTGGGTGTACCGGGTAAATTTCAATGTTTTATTGAAATGATTGTTGAGTTCGTTGGCGACAACGTACGTGATACCTTCCACGGTAAGAGCAAGCTTATCGCACCATTAGCATTAACAATATTCGTGTGGATATTCTTAATGAACTTAATGGACTTAATACCTGTTGATTTCTTACCTGCATTTGCTGGATTTGTTGGCGAAACTGCATTTGGTATGGACTCACACGATGTATACATGAAAATCGTACCTACTACTGATATCAACTTAACAGCAGCGCTAGCGCTAGGTGTGTTTTTATTGATGATCGGTTACTCAATTAAAATCAAGGGTATCGGTGGTTTCATTAAAGAGTTAACGCTTCACCCGTTCAGCTCTAATAACACATTGGTTCAAATTCTTTTGATCCCATTTAATTTGTTACTTGAACTTATTGCTCTTGTTGCTAAGCCTTTCTCGCTAGCACTGCGTTTGTTCGGTAATTTATATGCTGGTGAGTTGATTTTCATCTTAATCGGCGCAGTTGGTTTAATGCAACTTCCGTTGCACTTTATCTGGGCAGTATTCCATATCTTAGTAATCGTATTACAAGCGTTCGTATTCATGATGCTTACAATCGTTTACCTAAGCATGGCAAGCTCTGATAATCACTAATTACTAGATTTACAATTTTACTTTAACTTTAATATACAATTGAAACTTTGGAGAAATAAATGGAAGCTTTAGAACTTTTAAACGGCTTAAAATACATCGCAGTTGCACTACTAATTGGTTTTGGTGCAATTGGTACAGCGATTGGTTTTGGTAACATGGGTGGTAAATTCCTAGAAGCATGTGCGCGTCAACCTGAACTTGCTCCTTCACTACAAGTTAAGATGTTCATCCTAGCTGGTCTAATCGATGCTGTAGCAATGATTGGTGTTGGTATCGCGATGGTATTGTTGTTCGTACTTTAATTTTATTTTTTGAACAGCTTACTATTTAAGGAGGAGCGGTTGTGAACTTAAACGCCACTCTTATCGGTGAATTAATTGCATTTACGGTGTTCGTACTTTTCTGTATGAAATTCGTATGGCCACCATTAAACGGTGCAATTGAAGCTCGCCAAAAGAAAATCGAAGATGGTTTAGCTGCCTCTGATAGAGCCGAGAAAGACTTAGAACTTGCGCAAAAGAAAGCTGCTGATCAGCTTAAAGATGCAAAAGCTCAAGCGGCTGATATCATTGATCAAGCTAAAAAGCGTGCCGTGCTAATTGTTGACGAAGAAACAGTTCGTGGTCAGCAAGAGCGTGAAAAAATTATTGCTCAAGGGCAATCTGAAATCGAAGCAGAACGTAACCGTGTAACAGAAGAGCTACGTAAACAAGTAGCTACTCTTGCAGTGGTTGGTGCTGAACGTATTTTAGAGCGCGAAATCAATCAAGCCGCACATAGTGACATCGTTGAAAAACTTGTCGCTGAGCTGTAATTAGGAGGGTATGAGCATGTCTGAATTGACTACTATCGCTCGCCCATACGCTAAAGCGGCTTTTGAACTTGCCGTTGAAAAAGGCACCATTGAAAGCTGGAATGATATGTTGTTCTTTGCTGGCCACGTTGCCAGCAATGAACAGGCATTTGCCATTTTAGCCGGATTGCCTACTGCTTCAGCACAAGCTGAGTTATTTATTAACTTATGTGGTGAGCAGCTCAACGAACAAGGTCAGAACCTAGTGAAGGTGATGGCTGAAAATGGACGTTTGATCGCCCTACCAGCAGTTGCTCAGTTATTCGCTGAATTTAAAGCTGAATACGACAAAGAAATCGAAGTAGATGTGATTTCGGCAACGCCTCTGGCTGCACAGCAGCAAGAATCATTGGTAGCGGCACTTGAAAAACGTTTCGCACGCAAAGTTAAGCTGAATTGTAGTGAAGACGCTACAGTGGTTGGCGGACTAATTATTAAGTCTGGTGATACTGTAATCGACGGCTCTATTCGCGGAAAATTAAACCGCTTAGCCACAACACTACAATCGTAATTGGGAAAAAGAGCATGCAACTTAATTCCACTGAAATTTCTGATCTGATCAAACAACGTATTGAGAAGTTCGAAGTTGTAAGTGAAGCTCGTAACGAAGGTACTATTGTATCTGTTACTGACGGTATCATCCGCATCCACGGTCTAGCTGACTGTATGCAAGGTGAGATGATTGAGCTTCCTGGCAACCGTTATGCTATCGCACTAAACCTTGAGCGTGACTCAATTGGTGCAGTAGTAATGGGTCCTTACGCTGACCTTACAGAAGGCGTAAAAGTATACACAACTGGTCGTATCTTAGAAGTTCCTGTTGGTGCGGGTCTACTTGGTCGTGTTGTTAACACACTAGGTGCTCCTATCGATGGTAAAGGCGCTTTAGATAACGACGGTTTTGAACCTGTAGAAAAAATTGCACCAGGTGTAATCGAGCGTCAATCAGTAGATGAGCCAGTACAAACTGGTTACAAATCTATCGATGCTATGATCCCAGTTGGTCGTGGTCAGCGTGAGCTTGTTATCGGTGACCGCCAAACAGGTAAAACTGCACTAGCAATCGATGCAATCATCAACCAAAAAGACACAGGCGTTAAGTGTGTGTACGTAGCGGTTGGTCAAAAAGCATCTACTATTGCTAACGTAGTACGTAAATTAGAAGAGCACGGTGCACTTGCAAATACTATCGTAGTTGTAGCATCTGCTTCTGAGTCTGCGGCACTTCAGTACCTAGCTCCGTTCTCGGGCTGTACTATGGGTGAATACTTCCGTGACCGTGGTGAAAACGCATTAATCGTATATGATGATTTATCTAAGCAAGCTGTTGCTTACCGTCAAATCTCATTGCTACTTAAGCGTCCACCAGGCCGTGAAGCATACCCAGGTGACGTATTCTATCTTCACTCTCGCCTTCTTGAGCGTGCATCGCGTGTAAACGCTGATTACGTTGAAAAATTTACGAACGGTGAAGTGAAAGGTCAAACAGGTTCATTGACGGCATTGCCAATCATTGAAACTCAAGGCGGCGACGTTTCTGCGTTCGTACCGACTAACGTTATCTCTATCACCGATGGTCAGATCTTCTTAGAAACTGACTTATTCAACTCAGGTATCCGTCCGGCAGTAAATGCTGGTATCTCGGTATCGCGTGTTGGTGGTGCTGCACAGACTAAAATCGTTAAGAAACTAGGTGGCGGTATCCGTCTAGCCCTAGCTCAGTACCGTGAATTAGCTGCGTTCTCGCAGTTCGCGTCTGACCTTGATGATGCTACACGTGCTCAACTTGAGCATGGTGAGCGTGTAACAGAGCTAATGAAGCAGAAACAGTACGCGCCAATGTCTGTTGCTGAAATGTCTTTGTCGTTATTTGCAGCTGAGAAAGGTTATCTAAAAGATATCGAAATCGCTAAAATTATGGATTTCGAAGCCGCTTTACTTTCTTATGCAAACAGCACATACGCAGAGCTTGTGGCTCAAATCAATGAAACAGGTAACTACAACGCCGAGATCGAAGCGCAGCTTAAAGAACTTCTAGAGAAGTTCAAGTCTACGCAAACTTGGTAATTTAGTTATTAATGGTGTGCTTTAGCTTGCTAAAGCTCACCTTGATTCGGAGAGAGAGTCATGGCCAGCGGAAAAGAGATTAAAAGCAAGATCGGCAGTATTAAAAATACTCAAAAGATCACCAGTGCAATGGAAATGGTTGCTGCGTCTAAAATGAAAAAGGCGCAAGAACGAGTGGCTTCAAGCCGTCCATACGCTGAAAAATTACGTAAAGTGATTGGTCGTGTTGCTCAAGCAAATCTTGATTTTACTCACCCGTTCCTAGAAGAACGTGAAGTAAAACGAGTTGGTTATATTGTTATCTCTACTGACCGTGGTTTGTGTGGCGGTTTAAACTCAAATGAGTTTAAGAAAGTTGCACAAGACGTTAAAGCGTGGAAAGAAAAAGGTGTAGACGCCGAGTTTGCAACTTTAGGCAGCAAAGCTGCAGGTTTTTTCCAACGTTTTGGTGGTCAACTGCTCGCTAAAAAAGCGGGTTTAGGAGATAAACCTTCAGTACAAGACGTAATTGGTCCTGTAAAAATAATGCTAGATGCATTTTCTGAAGGTAAAATTGACCGTTTATTCTTGGTATATAACAACTTCGTTAATACCATGAAGCAAGAGCCAATGATAGATCAGTTACTCCCTTTGCCAAAAGCTGAAAAAGAAGTTTCTGCACATGCATGGGACTACTTGTATGAGCCAAACCCAGACGCGATATTAGAAGCGCTGTTAGTACGCTTTATTGAGTCTCAAGTATACCAAGGTGTAGTTGAGAACGCTGCCTCTGAACAGGCTGCCCGTATGGTTGCGATGAAAGCTGCAACTGATAACGCTGGCGACCTTATGGATGAGTTACAGCTTATTTATAACAAGGCGCGCCAAGCTGCAATCACACAGGAAATTAGTGAGATTGTTTCTGGTTCAGCCGCAGTTTAATGCTTCTGGCAAAGATTTAAGAGAGGAATAGACATGAGTTTAGGTAAGGTCGTCCAAATTATCGGTGCCGTTGTGGATATTGAATATCCGCAAAACAACGTGCCAGCCGTGTATGACGCACTAAGAGTAACAGATGGCGATTTAGCAGGTTTGACTCTAGAAGTTCAACAACAGCTAGGTGGCGGTGTGGTACGTGCTATCGCACTAGGTACTACAGACGGTTTACGTCGTAGTGCTTCAGTAGAAAATACAGGTGAAGCGATTAAAGTTCCAGTTGGTACTGCAACGTTAGGTCGTATCATGAACGTACTTGGTGAGCCAATCGATGAAGCGGGTCCAATCGGCGAAGAAGACCGTATGTCTATTCACCGTGCAGCACCTTCATATGAAGAGCAATCAAGTTCAATTGAACTTTTAGAGACTGGTATCAAGGTAATCGACCTTGTATGTCCATTCGCTAAAGGTGGTAAAGTTGGTTTATTCGGTGGTGCCGGTGTTGGTAAAACCGTAAACATGATGGAACTTATCCGTAACATCGCGATCGAACACAGCGGCTACTCAGTATTCGCAGGTGTTGGTGAGCGTACACGTGAGGGTAACGATTTCTACCATGAGATGAACGATTCAAACGTACTTGATAAAGTATCGCTTGTATACGGTCAGATGAACGAGCCTCCAGGTAACCGTTTACGCGTAGCGTTAACTGGTCTTACTATGGCTGAGAAATTCCGTGACGAAGGTCGTGACGTACTTTTCTTCGTAGATAACATCTACCGTTACACACTTGCAGGTACAGAAGTATCAGCACTTCTTGGTCGTATGCCATCAGCGGTAGGTTACCAGCCTACACTAGCTGAAGAAATGGGTGTACTTCAAGAACGTATTGCATCTACTAAGACTGGTTCAATTACTTCAATCCAAGCGGTATACGTACCTGCGGATGATTTAACGGATCCATCGCCAGCAACAACCTTTGCTCACTTAGATGCAACAGTTGTACTTTCTCGTGATATCGCTTCACTTGGTATCTACCCTGCGGTAGACCCACTTGATTCATCTTCACGTCAACTTGACCCTCAAGTAATTGGTCAAGAGCACTACGATACTGCACGTGGCGTTCAAACAGTTCTTCAGCGTTACAAAGAACTTAAAGACATCATCGCAATCCTAGGTATGGACGAGCTTTCTGACGAAGATAAGCAACTTGTATCTCGTGCACGTAAAATCCAGCGTTTCCTATCTCAGCCGTTCTTCGTGGCAGAGGTATTTACAGGTGCGTCAGGTAAATACGTTTCACTAAAAGATACTATTGCTGGCTTTAAAGGCATCTTAAACGGTGAGTTTGATGACCTTCCAGAGCAAGCGTTCTACATGGTTGGCTCTATCGAAGAAGCTCAAGAAAAAGCCAAAGGCATGTAATTAGGAGGGTAGTATGGCAGCTATGACTGTACATCTTGATGTAGTAAGTGCTGAAGAGAAATTATTTTCTGGTTTAGTTGAATCTATTCAAGTAAGTGGTAGTGAAGGTGAACTAGGTGTTAATGCTGGTCACGCTCCACTACTCACTGCCCTTAAACCTGGTATGGTACGTTTAGTTAAGCAGTTTGGTGAAGAAGAATTCATCTACATTGCAGGCGGTACGCTAGAAGTTCAACCGAATATTGTTTCTGTACTTGCAGACACAGCTATTCGCGGTGAAGACTTAGACGAACAAGCTGCAGAGCAAGCTAAGCGTGACGCTGAGAAACAAATGGAACAAGGTGGTACTGCTGAGTTAGATTATAACCAAGCAGCTGTTCAATTAGCTGAGGCAATTGCCCAGTTACGCGTTATTCAGCAATTACGTAATAAGTAAGCCTATCCGGTTTATTAAAAGCCCACTTTATGTGGGCTTTTTTGTGCTTAGAATAAATTATTGATGCAAAGAGTGCATTAGATCACTTCTTATACTTATATCCTTCACCAAACCTCGCTACAATAACGACAGATAAGCAACCACTCACTCAATTTAGGTACGCAGCATAAGATTATTTTTGCTGCGAGTATGTGCACATGAAGTGGCATGCGTGACCACATAGTCAGAGTCAAGGGTTGTATTAGTTAACTAAAACAAAGAAAGAAGGAAATTGTTTTAATGTCACTTACGACAGTTATTTTAGCTGCGGGTAAAGGTACTCGTATGCGTTCAGCGCTTCCAAAAGTTTTACATAAGGTTGCGGGTAAACCAATGGTGCAACATGTTATAGATAATGCCAATGCGTTGGGGGCGACTTCAACCAACCTAGTTTATGGTCATGGCGGCGAATTATTACAACAACAACTAGCCGGTAACGAAGTCAATTGGGTTTTACAAGCTGATCAATTAGGCACAGGCCATGCGGTTGCGCAAGCTAACCCGTACATTAATGATGAAGACACTGTTTTAGTTTTGTACGGTGATGTACCACTGACCAAACAATCTACCCTTGAACGCTTGCTTGAAGCGACGCCAAAGAATGGCTTGGCGGTACTCACTGTTAATTTAGTGAACCCAAATGGCTACGGCCGTATGTTACGTGTAAATGGAAAATTGGTTGGTATTGTTGAACAAAAAGATGCAACACCAGAGCAGTTATTAATTACTGAAGTAAACACCGGTATTATGGCGGTGAATGGCAAGCTATTAAAAAGCTGGTTAGGTAATCTATCTAACGAGAATGCCCAAGGTGAATATTATTTAACAGATATCGTTGCCATGGCGCATAGTGAAGGCGTTGAAATAAGCTCGGCACAACCTGATCACCCAATGGAAGTTGAAGGCGCCAATAATCGTGTACAACTTGCAGGCCTTGAGCGTGCTTATCAGGCGTGGCAAGCTGAAGAGTTGATGCTAAACGGTGCGACTCTTGCCGATCCTGCACGTATTGATGTACGTGGAGAAGTGAGAACAGGTGAAGATGTACTGATTGACGTGAACGTTATATTTGAGGGCAAAGTTACTTTAGGTAATAACGTTGAGATCGGACCTAACTGTGTGCTTAAAAACTGTACCGTTGGCGATAATGTGATTATAAAAGCGAATACCTTAATTGAAGAGGCAAGCGTTGCTGATAAATGTACGCTGGGTCCTTTTGCACGTTTGCGTCCAGGTGCGATTATGGAAGAAGATTCGCATATCGGTAATTTTGTAGAGATGAAAAAATCGCGTCTTGGAAAAGGCTCTAAGGCAAATCACTTAACTTACCTTGGTGATGCTGAAGTTGGTGAAAAGGTCAATATCGGTGCAGGTACCATCACATGTAACTACGATGGCGTGAATAAATCTAAAACCATTATTGGTGATAATTCATTTATTGGTTCAAACACCTCACTTGTCGCACCCGTTAATATCGGTGCAACAGCCACAATTGGGGCAGGGTCTGTCATTACAAATTCAGTCGCAGATGAACAACTAGCTGTAGCTCGTGGAAAACAACGAAACCTAGATGGTTGGAAGCGACCCGTTAAAAAATAATTAAGTTTTCTTCTTTTAAAAAGCGAGGTTAAAAACTCGCTTTTTTATTGCATAAAAGTAATTAAATAAAAGTGCCATATTGTTGTCATGCCTTTGTGTTGATATTTAGCTAATTACAATACTAAGGAAATAATAATGTTACGAAGAACACTACTTGCGCTATCTATTTTATCGGTACTCACAGGTTGCGCTCTTGAAGGGGATGATGGGATAAACGGTACTCAAGGCGAGCCCGGTGCGCAAGGAATCGCAGGAACAGATGGTGTAAACGGCACTAATGCAAATTCAGACCTTAATATAAATCTTATTGGTCGAGCGGTGCTCAATGCACAAAGTCCAGAAGGCGCAGCTGAAATTGTCGCATATCAAAAATCAAAAAAATGGATATACGCAATAAATAGTTCAGGTGATGCCGCTGTGATAAATATTATCCCTGCTGATATCTTTGATACTGCCGCACTTGTAAAAGATAACGAAGGTATAATTAATACCACGAATTTGAGCACTGCAATTACACTTTCCCTGAATGAAAATACACCAGGCGATGCAAACAGCATAGCAATAGATTCCAATAATGAATTACTCGCGGTAGCGATGGCAGCAAAGAACGTTGGAGAAGCGGGTCAAATTGCGTTTTACGACATCAGTGGCGACAGCCCTGTATTCATTAAGAACGTTACGGCTGGTTTTTTACCCGATATGGTTACGTTTACTCATAACGGCACAAAAGTGGTTGTTGCAAATGAAGGTGAACCGAATGGTGACTACAGTATTGATCCTGAAGGCTCAATTAGTATCATCAATGTCGTAGAGGGTGTGATTGAAGATACCGCCACGAGTATTGGTTTTGCTGCTTATAACAACCAGCAAGCAGCACTTGAAGCGAAAGGACTCGTTTTTGCAAATCCAAGAGGGCGCACTATTAATGGTAATTTAATTAGTACCACTGTTGCTATGGATTTAGAGCCTGAATATGTAAGCATTTCTAAAGATAATAAATACGCTTTTGTATCAATTCAAGAAAATAACGGTCTCGCTATTGTTAACCTTGAAGATAATAGCCTTGAGCTAAAAGGGTTGGGATTCAAAGCCTGGGCTAATTTACAAATAGACGCCTCAGATAAAGATGGTGGTATAAATTTCAATTCATACCCAGGTCTATATGGTATGTATCAGCCAGACACAATTTCAAGCTTTAGCTGGAAAGGTGCAAACTTTATTGTTTCAGCAAATGAAGGCGATGCGCGTGAATACTTTTTTGATGCAACTGATGAAGCAGATTGCACAGCTAAAGGTGGCCTAGATTATGATGAAGACGATGGGTGCCTTGCCTATATAGACGAAAGCCGTGTTGAGGACTTAGCTCTTGCTAGCAATTTTGATTACTTAAACAATGATGATAACGATATTGGTCGTTTAAAAGTAACTACGGTGAAAGGTGATAGTAATGAAGATGGTCAATACGAGGCTCTTTATGCGTATGGCGCGCGTTCGTTTACTATTTGGGATAGTAACGGGCTGGTGGTATTTGACTCGGGAGATACGATAGGCCGTATTACAGCTTCTGTTCATGGTGACGCATTTAATAATAACGAAGACGAAAACAAAGGTGATACTCGCTCAGATGATAAAGGTGCTGAACCAGAGGCTTTAACATTAGGTGAAATAAATGACCGACTATTTGCTTTTGTAGGTTTAGAGAGAATGGGTGGGATAATGGTATTTGATATAACCAATCCTTACGATGTGAAATTTCAAGATTACTTCTACAATCGAGGCTTAGAAACTGGAGCGCAAATCAGCGGTGATCTTGCCCCCGAAGGTATGAGTTTTATTCCAGCGTCTGAAAGTGCAACTAATCAAGCGTTGTTGATTGTTGGTAACGAAATTTCAGGTTCCATTGCGGTTTGGGAAATTAGCACAAAATAGTAAACTATAAAAATAAGAGCGATGCATGCCTAATGATGTATCGCTTTCTCTCTCTCACAAATAAGTGTACTTTTGTTTGTTTATTATACTAAATAGTATCTGCAGCCCTTTGTTTGTATGGTTATTGTACTAAATTGCAATTAATTTAATAAAACTAAAATAAAGCATTGACCGCCTCCAAATAATCCCTATAATGCGCATCCACTGACCCGGCAGGCAGCAATGAAAAGCGCTGAATAAACGGTAAGTGAGTCGAGTAAAACTTAATTTTAAAATTTCTTAAAAATTAAGTGTTGACAAAAAAAATGGAAAGCGTAACATGCGCAGCCCTAGCGAGATAAAGTAAATA
>NZ_JBHNYL010000017.1:0-76029 GCF_054960735.1 Pseudoalteromonas sp. RWi3 | reverse complement strand
TTTTTAATATCGATTGGTTGTGCATTATTTTATGCAGGACATGAAAACTATGTGTTCAATGAGCGCTTTTACGAATATAAATCACAAGGTGTAATCAAAACAGAAGAACCTCTGAATGTTTTTACTCATTGGCATAATTATATTATTGAGCCAAACCGCCAGAAAAGAGATGAAAAAATCGGGAAATGCTGGCCAGAAGGTTACCAATTTCTAAGTTAATGGATAAGTATGCTGGTGAATCATTTGTTGAAGAGGTTGCGGGAGGTAAACGTGTTTATACTGCAAATGAGCTTTCGCGGACTATGCCACATGCGGGCAATAATTGGTTTGAGTTTTTAGGCATTTTTTGTGCTGTATTTGGTTTGGTGCTCGCTTTACTGGAGCCTAGGTTAACCAAGCAATAAAATAGATAACAAAAAGCCTGCGTACAATAAATGCAGCAGGCTTTAATACAAATTGGCTTACAATTATCCTTGTGGGCCAAAGCGTTCTTTTAAGTAAGTATCTAAAAAGTTTAGATAGGCGTTGGAGGCGCTGATACGGTTTTCTTTTTTGCTAAAACCATGGCCTTCATCGTCAAATAATACATACTCGACTGGCACACCATTGGCTTTGACTGCGGCAACTAGTTCGTCGCTTTCAACTTGTAGCACACGGGGATCGTTAGCACCTTGAATAACCATTAAAGGCTTTGAGATGTTATCGGCATGAAACAGTGGTGAAATGGCGCGATGACGCTCGCCATCGGTTGCAGGGTCACCCATTTCATCGTAAAGCGCTTTTTTAAAGCTTTCCCACCATGGTGGAATTGAGTTCAGCGTTCTCACCCAGTTAGTAACACCAAAAATATTGATACCTACTTTGAACTCTTCCGGTTCAAAGGCAAGAGCAGCTGCGGTCATAAAGCCGCCGTAGCTACCACCCATGATGCCGATTTTATCTGCATCGACCCAATCTAGGCTTTGTAAGTGTTTTTTACCGTAGACGATATCTTGCAGATCGTCGGTACCATGCTTCTTATCATCTAAATGGAAGAATGTTTTACCATACCCTGAGCTGCCACGGTTATTGACGGCAAAAATAGCATAGCCATGATTAACTAAATGTTGCTGCATTGCGCTATAACCAGTTCGGCTTTGCCCACCAGGGCCGCCATGCACCGATATAAGCGCAGGTACTTTATTATTGCTGCTGGCTTGTTTTGGTTTATACAAAACGCCTGGTATTTCTAAGCCATCAAAACTTTTAAAGCGCACGATGGTACTTTCTACTAAGTCGTTCTGATTGATATCATTACTTAATGTATTGGTAAGCTGCTTAGCTTCATTACTACCAACTTGCCAAACAAATAAATTGCTTGGTGAGGTGTCTGAGTTTAAGTAAAACGCCATAGATTTCTCATCGCTTGAGAAGTTTACGCTGCGTAAGTTACCGGCTGGTAGCTTAGGCATGGCAATTTCTTTACCTGTTCTTGTATCTTTGACGGTCACTTTTGTACTGGCATCAGCATTTACACCGCTTACTTGGTAACGCCCAGAGCGAGAGAAGTATATAAAGCTGACGTCCCAGTCATCTTTTAATGCAGCGCTGTGTTCGCCTGTGGCCAACTCATAACGCCATACCTGTGAAAACTCTCCTTTAGCATTTGTAGAGTAGTATAAATATTTGCTGTCTACAGAGAAGGTGTCAGGCGTGTATTGAGCTGGGGTATCGTGTTTTGAAATTAACTGTGGCTTGAGTGTCTTTTTATAGCTATCGAGAATAAACGTATCACTATCTTTATTGGTATTGTTTTTAGATAGCGCTATATAACGCCCATTAGGACTAATTGCGCCTACATCTAGTCCTTGTGTGTTTTGATAAATAGGAGTGACTTTATAGGTTTTACTGTCAACCCGATATAAGTCCATAAACTTGGCATCGCGTTTGTTGCTGGTGATAAAAAACTCACTGCCATCTTTGGTAAAACCAGCAAAGCTTGCGCGAGTTTCTTCCCCAGGGGTTAAATCTTTGATTGAACCGTCAAGCTCACGTACGTAAATATGGTAGCGCTCATTACCGCCGGAGTCTTTGGTAAATAATACGCGCTCATCATTAGGGAAGTAGCGTACGGGGTAGGTGCTGTCTTCAAAATTAGTTAGGCGAGTTTTACTTGCTGTTTTTACATCGACTTCATAGAGGCTATAGATACCGCTTTCATCGCTACTAACTAGAACTTTATCACCAGAAGGTGAAAAGCTACTACCCATAATAGATGTGGTATCAAAAAAGGTTTTTGCAGTATAGGTTTTTACTTGTTGTGTTTGCTTTGCAACCACAGGGGTAGAGGCTGAGTTATTAGACTGACTGCAACCTGTTATTGCAATAGTTACGGCACAGCTAATACAGGCAAGCTTGAGGGTTTTTTTCATAGGTACATTCCTTGGATTATAGTTATAGGCTTTTAGTGTTAACCGAGCAATTTTTAAACGCAAGTACTTAACCTATTCGAACTGCAATAAAGTGTTACAAACCATGTAGCCCACGAAAATAGAAACCAGTTATAATTCACTTTCAAAATCAAGGAGTATTTATGATAGAAGTCATTGGGTTACATAAACAGTTTGCTGAAAATATATTGTATAGTGGTTATAGTGTAAAATTTAGTGCACCTAAGATATGCATTGAAGCGCCTAATGGCCAAGGTAAAACAACGTTGTTGATGATGTTAGCAGAGCTTGAAAGTCGCCAAAGTGGCCAAATTTTGTTCTTTGGTAAAGCATTAACCGAACCACATAAGCTAGTTGCCATAGCCTCAGACTGCATTGCTTTACCAGACTTTCTTACGGCAGAGCAAATTATTAACTTGTCCGTGAATACGCTGGGTTGTAATTGGCCAACAACAATAATAGACGGGTTTAATTTCAATGAATTTTTAAATACACGTTTTGATGCGCTGTCTTCAGGTAATCAAAAAAAATGCCAGTTAATTTTAGCGCTTATGCGTGATGTACCGTATTTACTATTAGATGAACCCAGCGCAGCCCTTGATCAAGCTAGTCTTCAGTATTTACTAAATTTACTAGATGAATACTTAACTGATAAGCCTAACGGGCAAATAATCATCACCTGCCATGAACCCGCGCCATTTATTGAGCATGGCTTTGAGTGTATGCCGTTATGATTGCAAACTTAAAACAATCAATTGGGCAATATCGCTCTTTTATGGATTATCGTTATCAGGCTTACAAAACTGAACTCACGCAATTAATGTTGCAGCTTAAAAACTTTGGTTTGTTATTTCTAGTGGTACTTGGCTCTGCCATGCTTGGTATGATTTTACTGTTATTTTTAGGGCTGGGGAAAATTATCGATAGCAGCGATGCACCTCAGTATGGTGCACAGATGGCTTGGCTGTATTTGCTGCTGCAAAGTGTCATGTTAAGCGCAATGAAATCTGCAATAAAAAATACAGCACAACGTGCCTTTCAACAGAGTTTGGTGAAACGATATTGGCTTGGTTTAATGGATATAAAGCTTTTACTTTTAAGTAATGGCTGGTTGATTGCGAGCCTCATTATCGCGATTGATCTTAGTGTGAGTCAGTGGCTTAGAGTGCCGCATTTCTTGTTGTTTTTACTATTGCAATTTGTGCTCGGCATTTTATGTTTATACAAGCCAATAGCGCTGGTTTATGGTTTTTTGTTATCCGCAATCTGGGTAACGTTACCGCTTGATATTAGTCCATTGCTTTATCATAGTGGTTTCGTGCTGTTGTTTGGGCTAAGTACTTTTATAGTCCCTTTTAATTTTACCGCTAAGCTAAAATTGACTTCACTTACAGGCTTTTGGCTGTTGTTTTTTATGCATAATAGCTGGGTTTTGATATGGCGAGGGGCTTTATTGCTGTGCGTATTTATGGCAACTCAAGTGTTGTTACAAGAACGCGCTGATTTAGCTGCTATAGTCAGTATTTTGTCACTTGCTTTTATAGTGTTGTTTAGTAGCTCATTACAGTTTGATTGCCGTCACCTACATCAGCAGTACAGAGTGTTTTTTAACATGCAGAATAAGCAAACAGCATTCTTTGTTAGCTTATTTATTCCTAGCTTAATTGTCTTACTACTAACGCTTGTTGGTTTTGTGGCTTTGTTTAATCAAGCAAATAGTTTATTGCTAGTAATAGGGGGGGCTTGGTGTTTACTACAACAGGCTTTAGCGCAAAAAAAGCCAGCGCGTTATGCGCTGGCTTGGATGGTTATAACAGGTGTGTTGCTTGCTTTAATTACTTAGTTTAAGCAGCGTCAGCCTTGTTGTCTGTGCTGTTACGTGCGGCTTTACCTGCTAATAGATCAGCTGGGTCAAAGTCGTCAACGTTAATAGTATCTAAACGTGCTTTTTCAACATCTGCCAGCTTATCGGCTTCTGCTTGGGTTAAAATACCCGCATCAAGGCCCATTTGCGCTACTTTATCAAGTTGGAAGAAAGGCAGTTTTACGCCTTTTTCACGGCATACTTTATCAAACAGAGGCTCAACAGCTAGCACATCTTTGAGCGTTTGCTCTTGGCGGCCTACAAGATTAAGCGGTTCATTAGTTAAGTAGACATAACTTGCAAGGCGGTTACGTGTTTCACTTGGTACTTGTAATATTTGTGCAAGTTTATGTTCAAGTTTGTCAGTTGGTTTACGAACCGGGCGACCGAACGGGAATAACATAAGCTTTAGTGCTGCACGTAACGGCGCTGATGGCATGTTGTTAATTAAATCAGCTAATGCACGTTGGCAATGGTAAAGGTGATCTTGGCAGCTCCATTGAACAAGCGCAAAGTCTTCTTTTTTACGGCCTTCGTCGTTGTAACGTTTAAGTGTAGCAGAAACCAAGTATAAATAACTTAGTAAGTCACCTAAACGTGCAGAGATACGCTCTTTACGTTTTAGTGAGCCACCAAACACTGCCATACTGATATCTGACATTAACGCCAGAGATGCACTAAAGCGTGATGCAATACGGTAAAACTCAGCTGTTTCATCTTTATACGGTGTACTGGTAAAGCGAGCACCCGTAAAGGCTAACCACTTAGTACGTACTAAATTAGAGATAGTAAAGCCGATATGGCCCATTAGTGCTTTATCAAATACCGCAAGAGCTTCTTCACGGTCTTCAATTGAGCATGCGTTTAACTCAGTTAAAACGTATGGGTGACAACGGATGGCACCTTGACCGTAAATAATCATGTTACGGGTCAAGATATTTGCGCCTTCAACAGTAATGGCAATTGGCGCACCTTGATAGCCACGGCCTAAATAGTTATTTGGCCCAAGCATGATGCCTTTACCACCATGAACATCCATTGCATGGATAGTTGAATCACGCATTTGTTCAGTTAAGTGATATTTAATAATGGCTGAAACAACCGATGGCTTTTCACCTAAATCAACTGCACCGGTAGACATACTCACTGCTGCATCTGAGCTGTAAGCGTAACCAGCTAATTTAGCAAGTGATTCTTCAACGCCTTCCATTTGACCGATTGGTAAACGGAACTGGCGACGAATGCGACTGTATGAACCACTGGCAAGGGCGATAGTTTTAATTCCACCTACAGAGTTTGAAGGCAGGGTAATAGCACGACCAACAGATAAACACTCAACTAGCATACGCCAGCCTTGACCGGCCATTTCTGGGCCACCAATAATGTAATCAAGTGGTACAAAAATATCTTTACCGCGTGTTGGACCATTTTGAAATGGCACATTAAGTGGGAAATGGCGACGGCCAATTTCTACACCTGGCATATCTGTTGGGATAAGCGCACAAGTAATACCTAGATCTTTTGTATCGCCTAATAAACCGTCAGGATCTTGCATTTTAAACGCAAGGCCAAGCACTGTTGCAACAGGCGCAAGGGTGATGTAGCGTTTATTCCACGTTAGGCTGATACCTACAACTTCTTCGCCTTCCCACATGCCTTTACATACAACACCGTAATCTGGAATAGCACTAGCATCAGAGCCAGCTTCAGGAGAGGTTAGAGCAAAACATGGGATTTCAGCACCGCTCGCTAAGCGCGGTAGGTAATAATTTTTTTGTTCTGTCGTACCGTAGTGCTGTAGTAACTCGCCTGGACCTAATGAGTTAGGTACACCCACAATTGATGAAAGCAATGTAGATTTACTGGTTAGCTTTTGTAATACACACGACTGTGCAAATGCAGAAAACTGTAGGCCGCCATATTCTTTTTTGATAATCATGGCAAAGAATTTATTATCTTTTAGATATTGCCATACATCTTGTGGTAAATCAGTTAGCTCATGAGTAGCTTCCCAATCATCCAGCATACTACATACTGTTTCAACAGGACCATCAATAAATGCTTGCTCTTCAATAGTGAGCTTAGGCATTGGATATTGATGTAGTTTTTCCCAATCAGGGCGGCCGCAAAATAAATCGGCTTCCCACCACGTAGTACCGGCATCAATCGCTGACTTTTCAGTTTCAGACATTGTAGGCGTTACTTTTTTAAACATGGCAAAAATTGGTTTGATAATGTATTGCTGACGAATGCCAGAAATAGAAAGCGGTACACTGATGATTAAAAATATCAGCCAGCTAATTGCACCAAAAGCACCTGCGAAGGTACCAATAACAAGTGTTGCGATAGAAATGCCAAGGGCAGTATTCCAGCTCGCTCTGTGGTAACTCGCGATGCTAAGCAGTGCGATTAAACCGAGTGTAAATATGAGTGTCATGTACTTAATCCTTAATAGAGGTCAGACCACCTCTGTTAGAGTAGCGCTAGAATCGGTAATTATCAAGAGTCTAAATAAGATAATCTATGAGTTTAGTCGCCAATCTTTAAAGAGTACAACATGGAAACTAACATATGCTTGCTATGGCCAATCTTATGTTTAACAATGCGTAGTAATGTGTTTTTATTTTATTGTATGAGCGTTGCGTTTGGGTTGAATGATAAACTCTGGCAACTCATTTAAAGGTTTAATTATTTTATGTGTGAGTTACTTGGCATGTCGGCGAACGTGCCGACAGATATTTGTTTTAGCTTTTCAGGCTTGCTGGAGCGAGGTGGTAATACTGGGCCGCACAAAGATGGTTGGGGGATTACTTTTTATGAGGGTAAAGGTTGTCGTACATTTAAAGATCCAGAACCAAGCTGTCAGTCTGAAATTGCCAAGTTAGTAAAAGCATATCCGATTAAAAGCGTTTCAGTTATCAGCCATATCCGCCAGGGTAACCGGGGTCGTGTGTGTCTCGAAAATACACATCCATTTACACGAGAGTTGTGGGGGCGTGAAATCACCTATGCCCATAATGGTCAGCTATCGAATTATCATGATTTGAAGCCTGAGTATTATCGCCCTGTAGGCAACACTGACAGCGAGCTGGCTTTTTGTTGGTTACTCGATAAAATTCGTGAAAAATATCCAAAACGCCCATCAAATATGGCATCGGTTTTTCGTTATGCGGCAAAGCTTTCGCATACTCTACGTGAAAAAGGCGTATTTAATATGCTGCTTACTGATGGTGTCTTTGTATTAGCGTATTGTACTAATAACTTACATTGGATCACGCGTCGTGCACCATTTGGTAAGGCAACATTGATTGATGCCGATATGGTGGTGGACTTTCAAAAAGAAACCACTCCTAATGACGTGGTGACTGTGATTGCAACAAGACCATTGACTAATGATGAGCGCTGGCAAAAAATGGAGCCGGGTGAGTTTGCGTTATTTAAAATGGGTGAGTTAATGTAGGTTGGGTAGAGTGAAACGAAACCCAACTTAAAGTTTCAAACTTAAGTATTAAAAATGAAAAAGCCCAAGTTATGATTGTCAACCTTGGGCTTTTCATTTTATGTAGGAAACAAATTTATTCTGGTGCAGTTTCGCTTTTTACGTTTTGTGGTAAGGCTACAGGGCTGGTGACTGTGAAAGATTTCATTTGCACTTCAAACTGTTCTACACCTTTTTCACCTTTCCACATTCTAACTAACATATAGTCCATTTCTGGGGCAAACCAAGCAAGGGCTTGACGTTTATCGTTATCATAAAGGCGTTTTACTTTTATTGCTTCTATATTGCCTATAGGCAGTGAAATCATTTCTGTGCCAACCACTTCGAAGTTGTAGTCACGGCAATTACCTTTTTTATCTACGAGCGGATACGATAAGTTGGTTTTACCCTTTTTAAGATCTTCTCGAACTTGTACTTGGTATGAAATTGAATCTTGGAATTGTTCACTCCACTCACATTTTAAAGGGTATTTACTTTCACTGCTATTAACGAGCTTATCAGTGTTATTAAACGATAAGGTATATTCTTTATCAGGGCCAGTACCTTTACGGATCATGCTGTAATCCACTGGAGACACTTTACTGTTGTTAAAAGTAAATTTGGAGGTCTCTTTACGAGAATCTGAGAATATCATCCACTCAATATCACTGTGATAACTCACTTGGTAAGTGTTATCAGCGAGTTTTTTTAAAGTACGTACACCCTGACCGTGGTTTTCACCTTTGCGTAAAATGTCATAGCTGGCTTCGAATTGGGTGAGTTCACCGGCAATTAAACTGGTAGGAAGTAAAGTGCCCGCACACAAAAGTAGGGCACTTAATTTTTTATTGTGGGTAGTCTGCGCCGTGTGTCGGGAGTTGTTTTTCATCAAGAACTGCATAATCTGCTTCCATCGTAAGTCGTTGTTCACTGAACCATTTGACCACCAAAGGATAGATTATATGTTCTTGCGCATGCACACGCTTAGCTAGTGTCTCTGCAGTATCATCAGCTAACACCGGTACTTTGGCTTGAAGAATAACCGGACCGCCGTCTAACTCTTCAGTGACAAAGTGCACACTTACGCCATGAACGTCATCTTTTGCATCAATTGCTCTTTGGTGGGTATTCAGACCCTGATACTTAGGCAACAAAGAAGGATGAATGTTCAACATTTTTCCTTTAAATTTTTGCACTAAGCTAGGAGTAAGAATACGCATAAAACCAGCTAATACAACCAAATTTGGTGCAAAAGAGTCAATAACGTTCATTAATTTAGCATCATAGGCTTCGCGCGAGTCAAAATCTTTATGGCTGAGCACTGCGGTTGCAATGCCAGCTTGTTTTGCTCGCTCAAGGCCATAAGCGTCTGCTTTATTACTAATGACAGCCGCTATGTTTGCGTTTATCTCGCCATTATTACAGGCATCAATGATGGCTTGTAAATTTGAGCCACTACCTGAAATTAAGACTACTAGACGAGAAGGGGCCATTAATCACGGCCGCCTAGGATTTCTACTTGTTCTTCGCCTGCTTTAGCATCTTGAATTTCACCAAGGTGCCATGCATCTTCACCAAGTTCTTTTAATATGCTTAAGCTTTGTTCAAGTTTGTCAGCAGGAACCACTAAAACCATACCTACACCACAGTTAAATGTGCGGTACATTTCATGAGTGGTGATGTTACCGTTTTCCTGTAACCAGTTAAAGATACCCGGCCACTGCCAGCTATCACCTTTTACAACTGCTTTTGCAGATTCAGGTAATACACGTGGGATATTTTCCCAAAAACCACCACCAGTGATGTGTGAAAGGGCATGCACATCTACTTGCTTAAACAGCTCAAGTAATTGTTTAACGTAAATTCGTGTAGGTTCAAGTAGTGTTTCGCCAAGTGTTTTACCTTCAAACTCAGCGTTAGTATCAGCATTTGATACTTCTAGAACTTTACGAATTAACGAAAAGCCATTTGAATGAGGACCACTTGATGCAAGTGCGATTAGTTGATTGCCAGCCGCTACTTTAGTACCGTCGATGATGTTTGCTTTTTCAACTACACCAGTACAAAAACCAGCCATGTCGTAATCTTCACCTTCATACATGCCTGGCATTTCAGCAGTTTCACCACCTATTAAAGCACAACCAGAAAGCTCACAGCCTTTGCCAATACCCGTTACAACATCTGCTGCTGTATCAACATCAAGCTTGCCTGTAGCGTAGTAGTCTAAGAAAAATAATGGCTCAGCACCTTGAACGATAAGGTCATTCACACACATTGCAACTAAGTCGATGCCAACAGTATCGTGCTTCTTAAGATCAATCGCTAAACGTAATTTAGTACCAACACCGTCAGTGCCAGCAACTAATACTGGTTGCTTGTAACCTTCAGGAATTTCGCAAAGTGCGCCAAAGCCACCAATTCCGCCCATAACTTCAGGACGACGGGTTTTTTTAACTACGCCTTTAATACGCTCAACAAGTGCGTTACCGGCATCGATATCTACGCCCGCGTCTTTATAACTTAGAGACTGTTTTTGTTCGCTCACAGGATTTCCTCAAAAAAGTTGCATGGTTTTGCATGTGTATGCTTAGAAACGCGCGTATTTTACAACAATTGCGAAGGCGCGGCTAGCGCAAATATAACTTTAACATTCTTGACAAGGACAGTTGTCCGCATAATGAGAGAAAGGCACTATGGAATAGGTTATAGGGCATTGTTTTAGCGTCGATGATCGGCTCGACGCTAAATTACAGGATTTACAATTTGCGAGAACCTAGAACCTAGAACCTAGAACCTAAGCCTTTGCGGTTAAAATTGCGCGCAGTGGTGCAGGGTAACCTTCAATTGTTTTGCTGGTGTCGTTAGGGTCTAAAAAGTCGATCAGTGATTCATTTTCCATCCAGTCTGACTTACGTTGTTCTTCAAGTGTAGTTATTGCGCAGTCTTTAACTTGTACATCTTTAAAACCAACGCGCTCCATCCAAAGTTTTAACGCGGCGGTGCTTGGAATAAACCATACATTACGCATCT
Source organism: Pseudoalteromonas sp. RWi3 (assembly GCF_054960735.1). Taxonomy (NCBI): domain Bacteria; kingdom Pseudomonadati; phylum Pseudomonadota; class Gammaproteobacteria; order Alteromonadales; family Pseudoalteromonadaceae; genus Pseudoalteromonas; species Pseudoalteromonas sp. RWi3. The sequence goes on along the minus strand of NZ_JBHNYL010000017.1, from coordinate 65,228 downwards.
TGGCATAGCGGTCAGTGGGGACAAGCACTGTGTTTTCATCACCTTCGATCACGAGTGTCTCAAGAACTAATTCACCACCAGGGCGAAGCTGTGCTTTTAATTGTGCTAAAAAGTCTATTGGCGAGCGGCGATGATACAGCACGCCCATTGAAAAAACTGTGTCAAATGCTTTTAATTCTGGAAGGGCTTCAACACCCAGTGGCAGTAAATGAACATTTCCATCAGGGTTAAAGTGCTTAATGGCTTGAAACTGACACAAAAATAAATCAGAGGGGTCTATACCAACCACAAAGTCAGCGCCTTCACCGCGCATGCGCCATAAATGATAACCTGAGCCGCAACCAATATCTAAAACGGTACGCCCTTTAAGAGGCTCAATATGGGGTAATAATCTGTCCCATTTCCAATCGCTGCGCCACTCGGTGTCAATCTCAATTCCATGCACGCTAAAAGGGCCTTTGCGCCACGGCATCATTCGCTTAAGCAGGTGTGTTGTTTGTTTTTGCTCACCTTCGCTCATTTCACCTGCCGCACCGATTTCAACTTTATCTGTGATATTTACGTGCTGAGTGTGAACTTCAGGTAAGTTTTTTAACACTTTTTGCCATTTAGGTAAGTCACCGTGGCTGGCTTCATTTTGCCAATACTTTAATTGACTCGGTAGTGTTTCTAGCCAGTGACTAAGGGAAGTTTGTGCAATTGCAGCGTAAAACTGATTGAACCAAGAAGACATTGTATATTTCCTAAATTACTTTATTGCAACTAATGAGCAAAAGTTAAAACATTGATACCACACTTGAGTTTGACTAAAGCCAATTTCTTTCAGGCGAGAATAATGCTCGCTTAGTGTGTCTGGTCGCATTACATTTTCAATAGCCGTGCGTTTTTGACTTATTTCTAATTCTGAATAGCCGTTGTGGCGTTTAAAATCATGATGCAAATCAATCAGCAAATTATCGCATTGTTCATTTTCGCCTTTTACTTTTTCACTTAATAGCAATACACCACCCGGTTTTAAGTTAGCGTAAATTTTTTCAAGTACGGCGTGACGTTGTGCGGGCGGTATAAACTGAAGAGTAAAGTTCATCGCCACGACTGACGCATTTTCGATATTAAGTTCGTTAATATCACCAAGTGTAACAGTAACGGGTACTTCAGAGCGAAAACCTTGCAAATGCAGTTTGCAACGTTCAACCATGGCCTCTGAATTATCTACAGCGATAATATGGCAGTTATCTGTACGAATATTTCGGCGCATACTCAACGTAACAGCACCCAATGAACAACCAAGGTCATACAAATTAGAGTTACTTTGTGCATATTCCCCCGCTAGTTTGCCCATTGTACTGACAATAGTTGCATAACCCGGCACCGAACGCTGGATCATATCAGGAAAAACTTCTACGACATTTTGGTCAAAGCTAAAATCTTTAACCGCTTGCTCTGTGGCATAAATACTGTCTTTTACAGTCACACAAACAGTCTCATTTGAAAATAATAGCCCTATTTTAACATTTTATACTGGATAGTCAGTGATAATTTCAGTAGCTTGGCTAGAATATTAAATAACAAGTATAAAAAGAGAAGTTCAATGGCAAAAAGTAAAGTGATTAGTACTGATGATATTTTAGCTACATTGTGTCATTCAGTGACTGGCGTATTGTCATCAGCAAGCGGTAATAGTATTAGCTACTCTGCGATGGTACAAAAGATAACCCGCACGTGCATGCGACCTGACATAGGTTGTTTTGTGCTATTTGATGGTGGTTTTACTGGTCTGGTAATTACAAATTTCACCTCGCAAGCAGCGATGGAAATATACCATGACTATATGCGTAGCATGGGTATGCCTGAAGAAGAAATTGCGCATAGTCATTTATCAGATGATGTTTCAAATGTGCTTGGTGAACTAATGAACCAAATTGTAGGTGATTTCACTTCCAAAGTGCGTGAGCAGTTACATACATCTATAACTCAAAATCAACCTAAAATGATGGCAATAAACAAACAAGTGCAAATTTCAGTTGATACCACAATGGATCGACCGCAAGCACGAAGAGTGACGTTTACGACTTCAAAGCAAAATATATTTTATCTAGAGTTGGCGATGGATAAAACTGAATTTATTAAATTGCATGATTTTGATATTAGTGAAGCCGTTGACCCAGATGACATCATTGCGAATGAAGCTAAACAAAAAGAAGAGAAAGAAAACGCAGCTAAAACAAGTGCAGTAGAAGATGCCGATGATGATTTTATGGCTGATTTAGGGTTGTAGTTATTTTTACACTAAAAGAAGTTAACCCCCGGGTTAAACCCGGGGCAAACTTATTAGTACTATGAATTTAGGTAATCAAGCACAACTTGGTGATGGTCTTTTGTTTTAAATTTATCAAACAGATGCTTAATTTTACCATCTTGGCCAATTAAAAAGCTTAAGCGGTGAATTCCATCGTATTCCTTACCCATAAACTTTTTATAACCCCAAACACCGAAAGCTTCAGCAATTGCGTGATCTTCATCAGAAAGCAAATCAAAGTTTAGCTCTTTTTTAGTCTCAAAGTTTTTTAATCGCTTAACTGGATCTGGGCTTATTCCAACAACGCGCGTATTTAGCTTAGCAAGCTCTGCTTTTTCATCACGTAAGTTTTCAGCCTGTACAGTGCAACCAGGGGTTGATGCTTTTGGGTAAAAATAAACTAATACTTGCTGCTCTTGTAATAGCTCAGAGAGGGTAACAGTTTCATCATCTTGGTTCTGTAAGCTAAATGCGGGCGCAGTGTCACCAGCCTTTAATGGGTTAATTACGTTCATATTATTCTCCTTAGCGAATACGTCTAAAAATATAATCCACGTTTAGTGTACGAGAGAGTGTCTCAAAAGCGATCTTAAATTCATCAATATCTACATCAATCGGGATGTTAAACTCGAGCTCACAACGCATCACAGTGCTATCTTTTTCATCATACGTATCTGATTTTAAAGAGCAGATGCTTATATGGCTATCGGCAAAAAAACGGGTCACTTTGCTTAGCGTACCAGGTGTATCAACACCTGTATATTCTAGTGTATAGCCGGCGCAAAACTCTGATTGAGTATGACTAGAAGTGCGCTTCATCATAGTTAGCAATCCAAGTTCCATACTTTTAACAGGTAATGTATGTTCAATACGGCTTATTGCTGACATGTCGCCGGACAATAACATGATGAAAGTGAATTCATTGCCTAATATTGCAATGCGACTGTCAATGATATTGCAATGGCAATCGCTGACTAATTGAGTTAACTCACTAACAATCCCAGGGCGATCTTCGCCGATAGCAGTCAATACGATTTGATGATTTGAAAAAGCAGTCATGAATTCAAGTACCTAGGTTATATTAATAATAACAGCCGCAGTGAGCTAAACGAGTAAATGTAAATGCACGGCGGCGAAGTTTAGCACAAATCGACGTTTAAACTACAACCGATATCAATTAAGCCACTTTTAAAGGACAGTGTTTCTTGTTTTTAACAGCATGGGAAAGTACCATAGTCAAAATTTTGCATAACCATTGGCTTATTCTAGGTTGATGTCCTGTAGGTGGGGTGTGCATAAAATAATAATTGTAGGGTTAATCTTGACTTTACACTGAACCAAATCGGTATTACCCACTCATATACTTGTTAAAACAATTAAGGGTATGCTAAGGAGAATTATCTGTGCAGTATTGGATCCCAAAAGCGCTTGCAGTAAGTGCATTGGTAAGTTTGTCAGGGTGTGGTGTTTTTACTGACGAGGCACACCATAAACGTAATTATAAAGCAGGTGAGCCGGTTGTGGTGCCAGGTGAATTGGCACAACCGAGACAAGATCCAACTTATAAGATGGAAGTGGCAGAATATGATAACAATCCAGACTCAACCAATTATCGCCCGCCAGCTCAAGTGCTAACTGTTGCTAAAGGCAGCTGGGTTGAAGAAGGTGACAAGCTTCCTCGTATATATTTTGATAAAAATGATGGCATCACTGAGCTTGACGAATTTGTTTGGCAAGCAGTGCAAAGTGTGTTGTTGGAACGCAAAACAAAAGCGCTAAAATTTGATAAGCAAGCTGGAAAACTTGAAACGGATTGGTACGCAATAATTCAACCAGAAGAAGGCTGGTTATGGGACAGTGATCAAGAAGTATCACAGCAACGCTTTTTATTTACCCTAGATCAAAAGTCACATCAAAGAACTGTTTCTTTAAGTAGTAAGTTAGTTGATTATAAAAGCAAAACTGAAAAGTTAACGCCTTTATTGCAACAGCAATTAGAAGTCCGCGCTTTAAACCAAGTTATCGCAGAATTCGATTATTTATATCGTCAACTAGAGCTTGAGTTACGTAAGAAGCAAGGCATTATCTCGTTAGAGATGGGTTTTGACAATAAAGGTAATGCAGCATTAGTTACCGAGCAAAGTTATAATGACGTATTTGACCGTTTTTCTGGGTTTTTAGAGCGTTTATCATTTACTATTGTTGAAATTGACCAGGACAGAGGTTTGATCACCGCTGACTACAGCAAGCCAGAGTCCAGTGTATGGGATTCTATCTGGGGTGAAGAGTTGTCTGAATTACCAATAGACAATGGTCAATATCAGATTCTTGTTAGTAGTACTAAAGAAGGTGGTACTAGTTTAACGTGGATGGATGATCAAGGTTCTACTTTAGAGCCCGGTACAATGAATGGCTTACAACAAGCGCTAGAAAAAGCATTGCGCCAACGTGGTATAAAAATTTAATAACAAATAAAATAGTTAACATAAAAAGAGCACTTTGCTCTTTTTGTGTTTTTAACAGGTTGAAACTATGTCAAAGACAAACCCGCCCACGCCAAATACTGGTGCAAAACAGCATGATTTTAAAGTGTGGTTCACTTTTTTAATACCCTCATTAATTGGCGTGTTCTTATTTATGACGCCTGTTCCTTCAGGTGAAATAATGACCATTCCAATTGCCGTTATGGCAAAAGGTATTCAAGCTGCATTTAACGATTTTGCATTAGGCCTTATTGCAACAATTATTTGCATTACAGGCGTTATGTCGCTTGTATTCAGTGTATTTAAGCCTACGTTGTTAACCAAATTTCGCTTATTAAATCATTTATTTAATGTGAGTTGGATTTGGCTAGTAACGCGCTTGTTAGGCACTGTATTTGTATTAATGACCTACTACCAAGTAGGCCCACATGCCATTAACTCAGAGAATACGGGTTTACTCGTTTTAAAGGACTTGCTGCCGGTTTTATTCTCTGTGTTTATTTTAGCGGGCTTGTTATTACCGCTACTATTGAATTTTGGCTTGCTAGAATTAGTTGGGACGCTGCTAACCAAAGTTATGCGCCCTTTATTTGGTGTTCCTGGGCGTAGTGCTGTTAACTGCGTAGCATCTTGGTTAGGTGATGGTAGTGTTGGCATACTCATGACAGCGCGACAGTACGAAGATAAATATTACACCCAACGAGAAGCAGCTATAATAGGTACGACTTTTTCTGCAGTATCTATCACGTTTTGCTTGGTTGTCATTGGCCAAGTACAGCTGGAGTATCTATTCGCTCCGTTTTATTTAACAGTTTGCTTAGCGGGTGTTGTAGCAGCGATTATCGTTCCAAGGCTTCCACCACTTAGTTTTAAAAAAGATGTCTTTATCGATGGAAAAGAGCCTGATGGAAATGCCGAACTTGTTCCTGAAGGGAAAACGCTTTTTAAACATTCGCTTGATGTAGCATTAGATAAAGCAGATAAAGCCCCAGGGATCAAAGGCACTATCGAAGAGGGCGTTCATAATGCACTCGATATGGTCTTTGCAGTATTGCCTGTGGTAATGGCTGTCGGAACATTTGCGCTAATTATCGCCGAGTATACGCCTATCTTTCAATACCTAGGTATGCCATTCATTCCATTCCTTGAATTATTACGCGTGCCAGAAGCTGAAGCAGCCGCACAAACTATCATGGTTGGTTTTGCCGATATGTTTATACCTTCTATATTAGCAGCAGGCTCTATAGAAAGTGACGTAACGCGTTTTATTATAGCTGCTATGAGTGTGACGCAGTTAATATATATGTCTGAAGTAGGTGCTTTACTGTTAGGTAGTAAGATACCTGTTAATATCTTTGAACTATTCATTATATTTATTTTAAGAACACTGGTTACTTTACCTGTCATCGCTTTAATGGCGCACTGGTTAGTTGGTTAATAGCTAATGTTGATAAAAAAGCCCTGAATTTTCAGGGCTTTTTTGTGTCTTAAAGGTGAATTAAAGAGGCTTATCTATCAAGCTTATCGCTTCAAGGGCAGGTAATGGCTTAGACTTTAAAAAGCCTTGGCCAAAGTCGCACTGTGTATTTTGTAAAATAGCTAATTGTTCGTTTGTTTCTATTCCTTCAGCAACAACATCCAATTTTAAAGACGATGCAAGGGATAGAATGGCGCCCACAAGCGGATTAGAGTCACCCTGTAGATTATCTATAAAGCTTTTATCTATCTTTAGCACATGAATAGGTAGTTGGTGCAAATAACCAAGTGCTGAATACCCTGTGCCAAAATCATCTAGGCAAAGTTTTACTTTTAAAGGGGCTAGCCCCTCGATGATCTGAGTCGCTAATTCTAGGTTTTCAATTAATCCAGATTCGGTAATTTCTAAACACAAAGAGCCAAGCGGTAATTGATACTTATTATATATGGAGTGAATTTGTGGAACAAAATCGAGGCTGGCAAAGTGTCTTGATGATACATTTACTGTAACTCTTAAGAAGCGCTTTTTTTGTGACACCCAAGCCGCTATTTGTTGCCCTGCCAAATCGAGTAAATGTAGATCTAAATTTATTATTTGGCCGGTATTTTCAGCTACAGGGATAAAGTCGTTTGGAGAAACAAAACCTTTATTAGGGTGATGCCATCTTACTAAAGCTTCAAAGCCAATTATTTCACTGCTCTGAATTGTAAATATAGGCTGGTAAAAGAGTTCAAATTCATTGTGTTCAATGCCATGTTGCAAGTCATTTTCAATATCAGCATGAGTTTTTAGTTTTTTCCGCATTGTGCCGTTAAAAAACCTCACTTGACCGCGTCCCGTTGACTTCGCTTCATACATTGCGGCATCAGCATGTTGAAGCAATTTATATGCTTCATCTTCGCTGCTTTGGGTAAATGCAACGCCAATACTCGTTGAGGCTTGTAGTAAATGGCCGTCAACATTTAATGGTTTAGATAAAACGGTTTCAATTCTGCTCAAAGCTTCATTAACTTGATTTTTATGGCTAATATTTTCCATAAATATAGCAAATTCATCCCCCCCTAATCGTGCAAATGTATCAGTGTTACGAATCGTTCCTTTAATTAATTCACATATAGCAATCAAAAAATGATCGCCTACTTCATGCCCTAAAGAATCATTGATACTTTTAAAGCGGTCCAAGTCGAGATAAAGCAAGCAATGACTGACCTTTTTAGGTTCTCGAGCTAACTTTAAAATAGCATGCTTCACGCGTTCGATTAATAATGAACGATTTGCCAAACCTGTTAGTTCGTCGTGCAAAGCCCGATGTTCCAAAGCTTGGCGGGACAGTTGTCTGTCTATTGCCATGCTAATTTGACGGCTTACATAAGTTAATATATTCCTGTCGTGTTCGCTGTAATGGTATTTCTCTTGGTAGCTTTGTACCACGATCACACCTGTTGTGTGATCATTCACATCAAAGGGAACGCCAAGCCAAGACTCTGAAGGTCGCCCAACCATTTTAAAGTGGCCAGCATCAATATGCTGCTGATATTCAACCCTATCTAAAAGTAAAGATTGCTCTGCGCTAAGCATATAATAGGAAGCCGTGTGTTTTAATTGTTCCTTTGATACTTTTTTATGTGCATTTGAGCGAACGCCTTCTTCAATAATATAAACAATCTCAAGTACATCGATGTTTTTATCGTATAAACCTACTAAAAAGTTATCTGTGCGAAGCAAGCTGGTCATAATATTATGCAAAGATTCTAAAAATGCATCTAGGTCATTCGCTTGATACGTTAAGTTAGCAATTTGTAATAAAGTAGTCTCAAGCTTTTGCGCATCATTAAGCTGGTTTACCGTTTTTTGCAGGCTTTTTACTGTTCTTACCTGATTGATTTTTGCACTTAATAAATGGGCAACCGTTGTGAGTATTTCAAGGTGAGCGTCAGTGAAGTAATTACGAGCAGGATGTTCGCAGTCAATAACCCCTAATACTTTTGAATTGTAAATAAGTGGCACACATAATTCAGACATTGCTGGGTGTGCATCTGCTATATAACGGGCATCAGAACTCACATCACCAATAATTACTGCTTGCGCTGTGCTTGCGACATAACCCGTTATACCTTGATTAAAAGGAATGATATTTCGTTCGATATAGTAGTTAGTCGCAAGAGGTGAAACGCCCATTGCTGCGACTTCATATAATGTGGTGCTTTTTTCGTCGGCAAGGTAAATAACGCAATCTACAAAGCCTAAGCGTTTTACAACTTGAGTTGTGACGTACTCAAATAGCTCATCAAGTTCATCAAGCTGCAAAAGGCTAGAAGAAAATTGATTGATAATACTCAACTGTTCAGTTTTGAGCTCTAATAGAGTAGGGGAGTCTACATTATTCGACATAAATTAGTCTGAGGCTGTTTATATTTTTTAATTATAGTCATACGTTAACTTAATATTAACCAAGGTACAAAAAATATATCAAATACATATATCAATGCTGTAAAGTGTAGTACACATTGGTGTGATATCAACCAAAGGACTTAAACAAACAAATCGAGGATATTACTTTACTCAGTTGCTTCATATGCCTATGATCAGCTAAATTCAGCCGTGGAATAAAGTAATGTCAAATCAAGAAAATCAAAACACTCCTACATTAACCCTTACTCGTCCGGATGATTGGCACGTACATTTGCGTGATGGTGATCAGCTCAAAGACACAGTTCGAGATATCAGTCGTTACATGGGCAGGGCAATTATTATGCCTAACCTTGTACCGCCAGCAATATGCACAGAAACAGCATTGTCTTATAGAGATCGAATACTCGCTGCTGGGCCTCAGGGGAATTTTGAACCACTAATGGTGCTTTATTTAACAGACAATACGACTGCAGATGAAATAAAAAAGGCACATGCAACGGGTAAAATTGTTGCAGCAAAAGTTTACCCAGCTGGCGCTACTACAAATTCTGATTCGGGTGTTACTTCAATGAAGAATATCTACCCAGTCCTCAAAGCTATGCAAGAAGTGGGGATGTTATTACTTATACACGGCGAGGTAACTGACTCGTCGATTGATATCTTTGACCGTGAGAAAGTGTTTTTAGAAACGATTATGGGCGATGTTGTTAATGACTTCCCCGATTTAAAGATTGTACTTGAACATATCACCACTAAAGATGCGGTAGATTTCGTTAAAAATGCTTCTGATAATATCGCAGCAACAATTACTGCTCACCACTTACTCTATAATCGTAATCATATGTTAGCAGGAGGGATTAGACCTCACTATTATTGTTTACCAATTTTAAAACGCAATACGCATCAACAAGCGCTTATTGAAGCTGCGACAAGTGGTAGTAAAAAGTTCTTTTTAGGCACAGATTCAGCACCCCACTATAAGGATAAAAAGGAAGCTGCATGTGGTTGCGCAGGCGCTTATACCGCCCATGCAGCATTAGAACTTTATGCAGAAGCATTTGAAGATGCAGATGCTTTGGATAAATTAGAAGGTTTTGCCAGTCATTTTGGGCCAGACTTTTATGGTTTGCCACGTAATTCCGATACCATTACTTTGGTGAAGCAACCTTGGACTGTGCCAGCTAGTTATCCACTCGGTGGTGATCATGTTGTACCAATAAAAGCTGAGTCTATTATTGACTGGCAAGTAAAATAAACAGTCAAAATAAAGCCAAAGTCTAGATTTTTTAGCCCTAAAATTCGTTTGTAAAGCTGTGTTTAACCCTTTGAATCACAGCTTATAAATTTTTTTTTAATTAATAGAGCTAAAACGGATTTATTGTGTTAACCTTATCTTGCTTTGAGTTTTTGCGTATAGAATTTACGGATATTGTGCGGCGTGTAAGGTTACCGGTTAATGGTTTTGCTTCTTCCTGTACTATACCCCAACGTTTTTGGGCATTCACTCAGGGAGGATATAGCCAATCTGGCTGAATTTTAATTATTGACTTACAGGAAAATTTAGTATGTCAAACACGGTTACTGGTAAAGTTAAGTTCTTCAACGAAGCTAAAGGCTTCGGTTTTATTGAACAAGAAAATGGTCCTGACGTATTCGTACATTTCAGCGCTATTACAGGCTCAGGTTTTCGCACTCTAAGCGAAGGCCAACAAGTGTCTTTCGGCATCAAGCAAGGTCAAAAAGGCCCTGAAGCTGAGAACGTAGAAGTAGCATAATTTAATTATGTGAACCTAAGTTCATCTTGGTGAAACAGGTCTCTGTTTCACCATAATTCTCCAAAATTCCACTATTCCTCATAATCTACTCAATACTAAATTATTAGCTTATATAAATTAATAATTATTAATTATGAAATTCATGTAAAGAGTTGTTTAACTCTGTATCAAACTAGCTAAATTGGGTATTCTCGCACCTCGTTGTAAACTTCCAGTGAAGATTGTTACAGTCTGAAACTAATTAGCTTGTTTTATCTATATTATACTTACGCTATTACTTACTGAATTTTGTGAAGGTAAATAGAATAAAAATACTTTAAACACGCTACCGATAATCTGGGTTTACACTAAAATTAAGAAATGAGAATACTAAGTAAAGGTTTGCTAGTAAATGAACACAACACATGATGTACTTGTTGTTGATGACCACCCAATGGTCTGCGCAGCGATTAAAACAGCGTTAAGCAAATCAGCTTTAGTAAATGGTATTTATGCAGTAGCAAGCCAAAAGGAAGCACTTGAATACTTGAGGGTAAATAAGTGTGATTTAATAATACTCGATATCGAACTAGAAGAATCTGACGGGTTTAGTTTGTATAAACGAGCTTGTTTGGCTGGTTATAAAGGGCGTGTGTTATTTTTATCAGCCAAGCAGGATAAGCATATCATAAGAACTGCGGCTAAATTAGGTTCGCAAGGTTTTATAAATAAAGCCGAAAGCCTTGAAAACATAACATCCGCCGTTGAATTAATTTTGAAGGGCTTCACCTTTTTTCCTCAAGAAGATTTATTAACACACGACAAAGATATCGATCAAATTCTAACGGAAAGAGAATTAACTGTGATGAAATACCTTGTTGAGGGTGCGTCAAATAAGGATATTGGAGAAAAACTGTTTATTAGTAATAAAACGGTGAGTACTTATAAAACGAAAATCTTTGAAAAGCTGGGCGTTGACTCAGTAATTTCTTTAGCGAAACTGGTTGATAACGACTCTTTATAATGCACTTGCTGTAAAGTTCAATTCACAGTGTCCGAATTAGCTTCTAAAAGATGATAAGTTGCGATTAATTTGTCATCTTTAGCTGAATAAAAACGCTTTTTTACTGAATGACTAAGCTGAAATGAATTTTTTATAAACTTTTTATGATGCCTAAAACGTAATAATAAAATGTTACATTTATGTATTGTTATTTTTTTTACATCTTAAAATAGCCATCAGCACTAGCCTTTGTAGAATACCTCACAGCATCATTGTTACATTTGTGTTAATCCTTTGTTTTTTTGAATGTTAGCTAAACTTCTTTAGCACAATTTATTTATGGTTAATTCCAAACATCAAGTTGACAGCGTGCATTGCATTTAGCATTATTGGAGGGTTGATATCTATTAAAAGATATCAGGGTTGTCTCCTTCGGGAGGTAATTAAATTATAAAAGTAACATTACTTAATTGGTTGGGAACTATGTCTGTTAAAATCAGAAAGAGTCTTGTAGCAACTGCGTTGGTTGGCGCATTTGCATTTGCAAGCAGCAATGTGATTGCAGATCCTTTGAATGACGTGCAAAAAGCAGGTCAACAAATTCAAACGGCTGCGGTTAAGTCTCAAACTAAAATTGACAACGTATACGGTCAAACTCAAGAGCTTATCGCTGAGTACCGTGGCATTGTTGATGAAACTGAGCTTTTGAAAGTATACAACGATCACGTTGCGCGTTTGGTCGCAGACCAAAATGCACAAATTGAATCGTTTGATCGCCAAATCGCGACTATCGACAACACTAAACAAAACGTTGTGCCTTTGATGTATCGCATGATCGATACGCTTGAGCAATTCATCAAAGCGGACGTTCCGTTTAACATCGACACTCGTTTAGCGCGTGTTGAAAGATTACGCGAAACAATGGTTTCTTCTTCTGTAACTACTTCAGAAAAATTCCGTCAAGTACTTGAATCATACACAATTGAAGCTGCATACAGCTCTTTAGTTGCTGCGTCTCAAGGTACACTTGAAATCAATGGTAAAACAATCAACGTTGATTTCGGCCAACTAGGTCGTATCACTTATGTTGCTCAATCATTCGATTTGAAGCATGCGTGGGTTTGGGATAACAACACTAAACAGTGGAAAGAATTAGGTGAAGAATACCTAAAACCTGTTAAAGAAGTTATTCGTATGGCGCGTAAGCAAGCGACATTAGAACTTGTTAAACTACCAATCTTTGGCGCGGAGTAATCAATAATGAAGAAACTATTTAAAGGTTTTGCTGTTGCAGCAGTACTATCTGTTTCTGCAGGTACCGCGCTAAATGCACATGCAAATACTGATGCTCTAGATAAAATCCTTGAGCAAGTTAAGCAAGAGCGTATCTCTGAAGGCAAAATCAATAAGCAACGTGAGCAAGAATTTCTTTCAGCTCGTGCTGACAAGCAAGCGTTACTTAATAAAGCGAAAAGCCAGTTGTCTGCTGAAAAAGCACGTGGTGATCGTCTAACTAAAGAATATGCACAAAACGAAAATACAATGAATGAGAAAGCAGCAGCTCTACAAAGTGCACAAGGTACTTTAGGTGAGATGTTCGGTGTTGTTCGTCGTGCTGCACAAGATGCAATCGGTTCAATCGAAGCGTCACTTGTTTCTGCTGAAAAGCCAGGCCGTGCTGAAATTTTACGTTCACTTGCTGCTGCAAAAGAACTACCAACAGTGCGTGAGCTTGAAGAGCTTTGGATTTCACTTCAAACTGAAATGACTGAATCAGCGAAAGTTTCAACATTTGAAACTGAAGTTGCAGGCCTTGACGGTAACTCTTCTGTGAAGAAAGTAACACGTATTGGTAACTTCAACTTAGTTACAGACGATGGCTACTTAATTTATTCACCGGAGACTAAGTCAATTCAACCGCTAGGTAAGCAACCAGATGGTTTTATCCTTGCAGGTATTGATGATTTAGCGGCTACTTCTGCTGGTGAATACGCAGGTGTTTACGTGGATCCTACACGTGGTGCTATTTTACGTATCAATACACAGAAAAAATCACTGATGGAATATTACCATCAAGGTGATGTAGTTGGTTATATCATCACAGCTTTATTAGGCTTTGGTTTATTAATCTTCTTAGTTCGTTTTGTTGATTTAACAATCACGACGGGTAAAATTAAGAGCCAACTTAAAAATGTGTCTACACCAAATGGTAACAACCCACTGGGTCGTATCCTTAAAGTGTACCAAGAGAACAAAAACCAAGACGTTGAAAACCTTGAGCTTAAGCTTGATGAAGCGATTCTTCGTGAAACGCCTCGCATTGAAGCTGGTATCAACATCATCAAAATCCTTGCTGCAATCGCGCCACTACTTGGTCTACTAGGTACGGTAATCGGTATGATCTTAACGTTCCAAACAATCACATTGTTCGGTACAGGTGATCCGAAGATCATGGCAGGTAACATCTCTCTAGCACTTGTAACTACTGCGCTAGGTCTAATTGCTGCATTACCACTTATCCTTCTTCACGCTGTTGTAGCGGGTCGCAGTAAGTCGGTACTACACATCCTTGATGAGCAAAGCGCGGGTATCGTTGCTACTCACGCGGAGAAGGAGAAAGCCTAATGCTAGTCCTGATGGAGATCTGGGAATCTATCAGGGATTTTGTTGGCACAGGCGGCCAGGTATTATACGTGGTCGCGATAGCACTCTTTCTTATGTGGGTTTTAATGATTGAGCGCTATTGGTTCTTACTTTCTGAGTTTCCTCGTATGACGAAGGAAATTGTAGGAAAGTGGGATGCCCGCCAAGACACTACGTCTTGGTACGCACACAGAATCCGTGAAGCATGGATTTCTGAAGCGTCTGAAAAATTAGATCAGCGTATGTTGTTGATTAAAACATTAGTAGCTATTTGTCCTTTAATCGGCTTACTAGGTACAGTAACGGGTATGATATCGGTTTTCGAAACGATGGCTACTCAAGGTACTGGTAACGCACGTTTAATGGCATCTGGTATTTCAATGGCAACAATCCCAACAATGGCTGGAATGGTTGCGGCACTATCTGGAGTTTTCTTTAGCTCACGCCTTGAGGCAAGAGCGAGAATGGTGAAAGCCAAACTTATAGATAGCATGCCTCATCACTAGAGAGAGAATTAAATATGGCACGTAAACAACGTTTTCGTGAAGAAGAAGAAGCAGCGGTAGATATGACGCCGATGCTTGACATCGTATTTATCATGCTTATTTTCTTTATCGTAACTACATCGTTCGTTAAAGAGGCTGGTATCGAAGTCAATAAACCAAAAGCGGCCCAAGCTACGAAGCAAAAAAATGCGAACATTTTTATTGCGATTCGTGACAACGGCGAGATCTGGATTGATAAACAGCAAGTTGATGTTGAACGTGTTTCAGCAAAGATCGAAAGTTTATTAGCAGAACAACCTACAGATGTTGTAATTTTGCAAGCTGACAAAGATGCAAAACATGGCACTGTGGTTAAAGTTATGGACCAGATCAAAGCGACGGGTGACAACCTGAGAATTTCAATAGCTGGAGATCAGTAATGATTCGTTTTCTGTTTTCACTGATTGCAGGTGGGGCAGTTACTTTCGGCTTGTTCTACTTCATGGCCTTCCTCATCTCTGGTGGGGCTGACCGTAACACGGAGCAAAAAGAGCAGATCGTAGTCGAAATTATGACGAATCCGCCTGAATCTAAGGTGCAGGAGAGGAAGCGTGTTCCGCCTCCGCCTCCACCACCGCCAAAGCAGCCGCCTAAACCGCAGCCGCCTCAGCCGGAAACTAACAACCCTAATCCGGGTGCTATGTCATTTAACATGGGTAGCATCGATGTGGGAAGTTCGGCTGGTGGCCTAAGTGGTCCAGGTGCATTTGGACGTGACGGTGATGCGACACCTATCGTTCGTATTGAACCAAAATATCCAACACAAGCGGCACGTGATGGTAAAGAAGGTTGGGTACAACTTTCGTTCTCAATCGATGAATTGGGTGGGGTAACTGATGTTGAGGTAATCGATGCAGACCCTAAACGTATCTTCGATAGAGAAGCTAAGCGTGCACTTAAAAAGTGGAAATACCGTCCTAAGATCATTGATGGTAAACCACAGAAGCAAGTTGGCTTACAGGTTCAATTAGACTTTAAACTTAACCAAGGCAATTAAGGAGGCAAGTATGAGAAATTTATCTAAAGTAACAGCACTTGCGGTACTTATGTCTCTCTCGGGTGCAGTGATTACTGCACCGGTTTTAGCTGCGCCAGATTACGCCAAGATTGAAGAGCGTAAAAAAGCAAAAACTAGAATCATGGGTGAGCGCACTGGTAAAAAAGTTTCTAAAGCATTTGAATTGTACAATGAAGACAAGCTCGATGAAGCAATTGCCATGCTTAAAGAGCTTGACCCTTCAGATGACTTTGACAGAGCAATAGTTAACCGCTACTTAGGTAGCATGTATGGTCAAAAAGAGCAGTATAAAACTGCGATTAAGCACCTTGAGTTAGCCGTAGCACCTGATATTTTAAACTTTGCTGATCAAGAGCAAACTTTGAAGACATTAGGTGATATGTATGCTGGTACAGAGCAGTACAAAAAAGCCAAAGAAGCTTATGTAAGATGGATGGATTTTACTGGTGAAGAAGATGCAACGGTTTATACCCGTATCGCTCAAGCTAATTACCAGCTAGAACAATTCCGTGATGTTTTTGAGCCTGCAGATAAAGCAATCAAACTTCAAGAAGAGCCTAAAAAAGGCCCTTACCAACTTAAATTAGGTTCATATTTTGAGCTTAAAGACTATAGCAATATGGTAAAAGTGGGTGAAGAGATTGTTCGTATCTGGCCTGATGACAAAAAAGCATGGGTTAGCTTAGGCAAATACTACCTTCAGACGGAAGACTATAAAAAAGGTCTTGCGACGATGGAAGTAGCCTACAAAAATGGTTTTTTTGAGACTGAAGTTGATTATAAAGTTTTATCTAATTTCTATTCTTTGAATGAGATCCCTTACAAGGCTGCTAAAGTCCTTGAGGAATCTATCAATGATAAGATTGTGAAGCGAAATAAACAAAATATCAGCGCGATAGCGAGTAACTATCACCGCTCAAAAAATATCGAAGAAGCTGCTAAGTATTATGAAGAAGCCGCTAAGTTTGATGACGATGCTGAACTTTACCGTAAAGCAGGTTCATTATTACTTCAGTCGCAAAATTATAGTGCTGCCGTTGTTCGTTTGAACAAAGCTCTGGAATTAGGTTCTGACAAAAAAGGAACTATATATACAGATTTAGCAGAAGCTTATTACTACCAAGAAAAGTATAAGCAAGCCTATGCAGCGATTCAAAAAGCAATGGATGATCAACGCACACGTAAATTTGCAAAAGGTTGGGCTCCATATATTAAAGATAAAGCCGCTCGCAACGGTGTTAAAATTTAATATATTTTGTTTTACAGTTTAAAAAAGCCCCTTTGGGGCTTTTTTTATTTCTTTTATTTGAAAATACATAAATTAAATGCTTCTTAGTAAAGAGGCCTCTGTTTGGGTTAAAAAATGATAAAATATATTGGTGTGAGCTTGTTAATGTTACTAACAGGGTGCAGTGAGCCTGTAATCGAGTACTCGGATATAGAGCAGGTTAAGCAACAGTTAAAAGTACAAAATGAGTTTTTACAGCCTTATGATACATCTTTATCGAGTGAAGTTGCATTAGATAGTAAACTACCTTTTTCAGAGTCGTACCTACAAACTCGTCATGAAATTTATAGATCTTTACGTGCTATGGAATTAACACAGCCACAGCAGAAATTAGCCGATTATTTAAGTATTTCAGAGCGATTTCCAGCGCGATATTTTCCGTGGCCTGCACATATCAATGTTGTAGAAAATATGTTGATAAATGACTCTATAACTGATCAGGAAATAGCGCAGTGGATTGGCTTTACTATTAAACAGCTATCATTGGGTTTAGAAAGCAAACTTAAATTAAATAAGATTGAATTAAACAGCCTTAAGTCGCACGTTGCAAAATTAGAGAAGATAAAAGGTATTGATCAAGGTATTTCTGCTGCTTTAATAAATCTGAGCCAATATCTATCTACTTACACACCTCGAGGTAGCGTTGGTTTACATGGATTGCCTAATGGTGCGTCTTGGTATCAAAGCAAGTTGAACTATTTTGCACAAAAAACAGATGCTCCATTATCCTGGTTAGCAAAAATTCAAAACAGATCAGAATTTTCCAAGCAACAAATATACACACAAATATTTGATGGCCAGCATAGAGTTTCATTGCTTGAAGAGTGGTTAAGGCTTAACTCGAATGAACTAATTACGGGACTTGATTGGGAGCAAAGTTATTATAATTTACCACTTTCTGCTTCATTACAGATTGAGAAAATGTCTGATTCAGATAAGGCATTTTGGCTTGCGATGATGGAAACTGATTTGGGAATTCATTATCACGCTTGGACCGTGCAACAAGCGAAAGTTAATCTACAAAAACGCGTTCAGTTGTCAGATAAGCAAGCCGCATATGCAGTTGAAAACCTAATTTACTTCCCTGCGTTTAGTTTTGCTTTTGCATCGCTATTAAACAGCAACCCATAATTTAGCCTGGATCACATTTTTTACAGCGTTGGTTAGTAGGATCATCTAGCAAACGCTGTGCATCAATTTTCTCCTCGCAATCGCAACAATACCCATATTGACCTATTTCTATTTGGCATACCGCGGCCTCTAACTTTTCTAAGCGTTTGATCAATGCACTGTATTCAGAACCCAATTGCTTATCTGTGAGCTCTAACCATCTTTCAGGGTTATTCGATTCAAGGGTATGTAATAAGCAATGATGGCTAAGGCTGTTCGATTGCGCTAAAGCAGTTAATAATGACTTACGCTGTGAAGTAAGTTCACTGTTTAAGCGTGCCAAAGTATGTTGTGATTGATTCATAACTTATTTCCTCATTGTACAATGATGGTATTATCCATAATTTAATCGAGGTTAATAATGATGTGTATCAATTTAGGGCGCGATTGCATATTTGTTTAACACCAAAGAAACATCTTCTTTTGTTTTTAAGCGTCGGATTTCGTCAAACAATGTGCTTGCTTGTTTGTATTCACGTTTTAAATAGCCAAGCCATTGTTTTGTTCTTGATGCAAAGTATTTTTCATCTTTACTTGGATCATGGTGCATGGAAGAATGAATAATATGATATAAAATGTTTTCCCACTTAAGACCATCATATTGCTGGCCGTTAAAATGCGCTTTTATTTTTTTTGCCAAATCAGGGTGTGATAATGCACCGCGTCCTAGCATAAGATCAGTGCACATACTGCGTTGTTGGCACAATATAGCATCCGACACTTGCCATATTTCACCATTGGCTACAACTTCAATAGATTTACCTTTAATTAAAGGTGGTATTTTTTCCCAATAAGCCGGTGGGTTATAGCCATCCCTTTTAGTGCGCGCGTGGATTGCAATACTATTAGCCCCAGCGCTTACGACAGCATCTACAATTTCTTGGCTGTTACTATCATCGTCAAAGCCCAAACGAATTTTGGCGCTTACTTGGTGCTGAATGGGTACTGCATCACGAACGGCTCTAATTATTTCATACATGTGTTCGGGATCTTTCAAAAGCACGGCTCCGCCTTTGCTTTTATTGACTGTTTTAGCAGGGCAGCCAAAGTTTAAATCGACACCATGAGACCCTAATTCGACAACTTTAGCCGCATTTTCCGCCAGAGCGCCAGCAACTTGACCTAATAGCTGGATACGCACAGGTGTACCTGCGCGTGTATAGCCATTATTATTAAGCTCAGGACAGTAGCGATGAAAAACTTTATCCGGTAATCGTGCATCAACTACACGTATAAACTCTGTCACACACAAGTCAAAGCCACCAATATCGGTTAATAATTGGCGCATTTTAAAATCCACAACGCCTTCCATTGGTGCTAAAACTAATTTCATTAATGTTACATACCTATAAAAAATGGGAAACGTAGTCTACCTGTTCCTCTGTGATTGATAAATCAATATCGGTTAATGAAAAAAAATAATATTATTGTTAAATTATGAAAGTTTTTCCTAAATAGTGGGTCTATTAAGTATACCCGTTGAAGATAGAGTGAATAATATTATGAATACAGCAAAAAAAAATACAGTTGCGTTAGCATTAGGTGCGGTAGTTATCAGCAGTGCAAGCTTAGTGACAACAACTGCTCAAGCCAATCCGTTTGAGTTTCAAGAATTAGTAACAGGTTACCAGGTAGACGCGACAGAAGGTAAGTGTGGTGAAGGCAAATGTGGTGGCCATGCAAAATCAAAAGACGCTAAAGCTAAAGCTGAAGGAAAGTGTGGCGAGGGTAAGTGCGGTGGCCATGCAAAATCAAAAGACGCTAAAATGAAAGCTGAAGGAAAATGCGGCGAGGGCAAATGCGGTGGCCATGCAAAATCAAAAGACGCTAAAATGAAAGCTGAAGGAAAGTGTGGCGAGGGTAAGTGCGGTGGCCATGCGAAATCAAAAGACGCTAAAATGAAAGCCGAAGGCAAATGCGGCGAAGGCAAATGCGGTGGTCATGCAAAAGCGAATAAAGAAGGTAAATGTGGCGAAGGTAAGTGTGGTGGTAACCACTAAATTGCTAATTAATATTGAGAATCAATAGACTTGCTGGCCTATTGATTCTAGCCCATCTTAATTCTATGCACTTGATGTTAATACGGCTTTTCTGTGTTGCAGAAGAAATATGCCATTGCATAGTCCAGTATTCATGCTTTAATCCTTGTTATAGTTTGCTTGGGCATATTAGGAATGTATATGAATTTTAATAAGAATGAATTTGGCATGGTTGGTTTAGGGTTACGCCGAGAAATGCTAGATGAATTACTTAGTGAAGTACCTACCCAAATTGATTTTTTTGAAGTTGCGCCAGAGAATTGGCTCAAATTAGGTGGTCGTTACAAAAAACAGTTTAAGTCGCTAACAAACGACCATAATTTTGTATGCCATGGTTTGTCTTTATCTATTGGTTCACCTGAGCCACTGGATATTGAATTTATAAAATCATTGAAGGGCTTCTTTAAAGAGCATGATATTAAACGTTACAGCGAACATCTTAGTTATTGCTCTGGTAAAGGTCATATGTATGACTTGATGCCAATTCCGTTTACTGAATCTGCAATCGAGCATGTAGTGCAACGTATTAAGCAAGTTCAAGATATATTAGAGAGACAAATTACGATTGAAAATGTCTCGTATTATGCCGCCCCAGGTCAAGAGTTGACTGAACTTGAATTCACAAAAGAGATTCTTTCACAGGCTGATTGTAAATTATTACTCGATGTTAATAACATTTATGTAAACTCCATAAATCATGGCTACAACGCAGTTGAATTTCTTAAAGGTTTACCGTCTGATAGGGTAGATTACTTTCATATTGCCGGTCATTATAATGAAGCTGAAGACTTAATTGTTGATACTCACGGTGCTGATGTTATTGACCCCGTATGGGAGTTGTTAGATAAAGCTTACGAATTCCATGGTGTTTTTCCAACATTGTTAGAGCGAGATTTTAACATTCCACCAATGAATATTTTAGTAAAAGAATTAGAGAAAATAATTCACTTGCAGAATAAACATGGCTTCATTAACCAAAAGCGAGTTTGACAGGTATGTCTTTTGATACAATCCAATATGCTTTTATGGAACATATTCGTCAACCAGATATAAAGCCACTTCCTCATGGAGTTGAAGATCGCCGAATGGCTATTTACCGCGACTTATTTTTTAATAATATTGAGGGGTTTATTTCATCCGGTTTTCCAGTTTTAAAAACCTTATACTCCTGCGAGGATTGGCAAAAACTGATCAGAAAATTTTTTATTGAGCATGATTGCCAATCACCCTATTTTTTAGACATTACTGCGGAGTTTGTCAATTATCTGGTTAATACTTATGAGCAAGCAATAAACGACCCTGCTTTCATGATTGAGCTTGCGCATTATGAGTGGATAGAATTAGAAGTCTCGATATGTCAACAAGACGAAAATGAACGAAATATTGGCAGTGTAATAACATCAGCACCTTTATTTTTGAGTAGTACGGCACGAAATTTAAGTTATCAATTTGCAGTTCACACTATTAGCGTCGATTATATACCTACTCAACCTGAAGCGACTCCACATTATTTTGTTGTTTATCGAGATCAAGAAGACGAAACTCAGTTTTTAGTAACAAATGCGATGACAGCATTATTGCTTTCACTTATTGAAACAACACCCGGGATTGATTTTAAAAAATTATGTAAATGCGTATTACAGCAAGCCCCTCAATTTAGTGAACAACAAATTCACAATGGAGCTAAGAGCACGCTAATGACGATGGCTGATAAAGGAGTCATTGTGACAAAAAATGGAGAGCAAAACCTTTATTGATAATTTCACATGAATTATCATATGCGCTTTAACACATCGCGCTTAATAAAAGGTAGTACCATGTCGGAAGATAAAGATTTCAAAGACCCGTTTAATTTAATGTATTTCTTAGTTTTTTTAGCTATTTTTGTTGGAATTGGTTGTTTAAATGCCATTTTAGGTTGGATGACTACTTTATCGTAATTTAACTTGTTAAACTAAAGTAAGGCTGTATTTGTTACAGCCTTTTTTATAATTTTAGCCCTCTCCAAATATATTTACTTTGTTGCTTAACTTAAAAGTCCTAAAATAAGACTATTACTGCACCGATTAAGCTACATTCCTATTAAATTGCATGTCTGTTTATAATATAAGGCTCTAACAATCTTTTAATTTCAGCTAAGCTCGCATCTTAGGGTCGCTTGGGTATATAATTACCTGCTTTGTAATATTAACGATATAACAGCTTAAATTATGACAACTCCATCGATTATTAAAGACAGCATCACAACGATAGCCGACTACCCTAAAGCGGGCATTATGTTCCGTGATGTAACAACACTTATGGCTGATCCGGCTGCATTTCAAGAAACTATTAATGCATTTATAGATGCTTATAAAGACCAAGGTTTTACCAAGATTATTGGTACTGAATCACGCGGTTTTATTTTTGGAGCACCGCTTTCCTATGCGTTAGGTATTCCATTTATCCCTGTGCGCAAACCAGGTAAGTTACCACGCGCCGTTATTTCTCAAGATTATCAACTTGAATACGGTGAAGATGTGCTCGAGCTTCATACTGATGCTATTGTCCCAGGCGATAAAGTACTTTTAGTAGATGATTTATTAGCAACGGGTGGAACAATTGAAGCGACTGCTAAGCTTGTTAACAAACTTGGTGGTAATGCAACTGATGCTGCGTTTGTTGTGTCATTGCCAGAGCTTGGTGGTGAGCAACGCATTGAAAAAATGGGTATAAACATCCTTAAATTGGTTGAATTCGAAGGCGAATAATTACATGAGTTACCAAGTCCTAGCGAGAAAATGGCGACCTCAGACCTTTCATGAATTGGTCGGCCAGTCACATGTTAAACAAGCATTAGTTAATGCATTAACACAAAATAGACTGCACCACGCTTATTTATTCACTGGGACCCGCGGGGTGGGCAAAACGACCATTGCACGAATATTTGCTAAAAGCTTAAACTGTGATGAAGGTATTTCTGCCCAACCTTGTGGTCAATGTAGCAGCTGTAAAGATATTGAAGCAGGGCGTTACATTGATTTACTAGAAATCGATGCAGCATCAAGAACCAAAGTAGAAGATACTCGTGAGATTCTTGACAACGTTCAATACGCCCCCACTCGAGGGCGATATAAAGTGTACCTAATTGATGAAGTGCACATGCTTTCAAAGCACAGTTTTAATGCTTTATTAAAAACCTTAGAAGAGCCACCAGAGCACGTTAAATTTTTACTTGCTACAACGGACCCACAAAAACTACCAGTTACCATTTTATCTCGTTGCTTACAGTTTAATCTGAATGCGTTATCACAACCTGAAATTTTGCAGCAACTAGAGTATGTACTAAACGAAGAACAGTTAAGTTTTGATGAGCAGGCATTACACATTATAGCTAAAGCCGCTGATGGTAGTATGAGAGATGCACTTAGTTTAACTGATCAAGCTATTGCACAAACAAATGGCAACATACAGCATCAAGCTGTACAAAGTATGCTGGGTTTGATGGATAATCATTACAGTCAACATATACTCGCTGCGCTACTTGCGCAAGATGGTGTAGGTTTACTGGCTCAAGTAGAGCAAGTTGCATCACAAAACCCACAATATATCTCATTATTAGATGATCTAATCGGTTTAACACATTTAA
This sequence comes from Pseudoalteromonas sp. RWi3, assembly GCF_054960735.1. Lineage (NCBI taxonomy): Bacteria > Pseudomonadati > Pseudomonadota > Gammaproteobacteria > Alteromonadales > Pseudoalteromonadaceae > Pseudoalteromonas > Pseudoalteromonas sp. RWi3. The sequence continues at coordinate 41,469 of NZ_JBHNYL010000017.1, read as the reverse complement.
TTCAGCTTACACAACTTGTGCCAGATGCAGCTAAATTAGATGAAGTGAATGCAGAGTTTGTCCGAGAGGTTGCTCTTAGCTGTGAAAGCATGCAAATTCAAATTTATTACCAGTTACTGCTCAATGGTAAAAAAGATTTACAGTGGGCGCCTGAGCCACGACTTGGTTTTGAAATGATAATGTTAAGGCTTCTTGCCTTTGAACCCGCTGGTTATTCTTCAACGCAAGAGTCACCTAGCACAGCGCAACCGATACAAAAAAAATCTGGGCGAGCTAGTGCACTGCGCGATATTATTAATAAAAATAAAACGGTGCGGCAAACCCCTAGTGCTGAGGTTGAACGGCAGATCCAGTCATCAGGCAGTGATGTAAATGCAGCCGATAAAGTGCAGCCTGAAAATGACATTGTATCTGACAATCAAGTCGATCAAAGCAACACCAATGAACAACGTGATGAACTCGCTCAAGCTGTAGATAAAACAGAAGCACCGATAAGTACTGAAAACACCCATAGCGATGGGCATGCTAAGCAGCAAAGTCAAGGTGATGACTTCCAACAACACAGTGACGCTGAACAAACGTTAGCGACACAGTTTGATGACATCATGAGTAGTGCAGTAGAGCAAGGCTTTAATGAGCAAACCCAAACAGCACACATTGAGCCTGAAGCTAATAGCTATAATAGCGAACCTCAAACCTCAATTGCACAACAAGAGTCACAAGCAAAATCAGCCATTGCACGCATTCTACGTGATAGAAACATATCCGGTGCAGGTAAGTTATCTGGTACAAGTATTAATAATACCCAAACCATTGAGCAACAAGTTACACACGCTGACAGAGTCAGCCCTAAACCTGAACCTCAAACGCCATTGCCTGAGTCACAGCCACACCAGGCAGCAGAGCCCAAATCAGCAGCTATCGATGCGCCGCCTTGGTCAAATGATGACGCAGGCCAAACCGTAAAAAAGCCAGTGCTCCCAGAGTCGGGGAGCCAGACACGCTCAAATAATCAAGTCGCAACAAAAAAAGTAGACTTTAAAGATAAACATCAGACAATTACTGAAAATTTGGCGCCAGAGTTATTAGAACAAATTAACCCACAAAAAAAGCCAGAGGTTGTTCAACAAGCGCCGAGCATTCCAGTTCCTGATGACTTTCAAAGTCCAATTAGTGAGATCAGGTTTGCTCATCAACAAGATGAATGGGCTTATTTAATTAAGCGAATGGGGCTCGGTGGCAGAATGCGCCAATTTGCGTTGCATTCTATTTTTACAAAACAAGATAACAATTTACATATCGACGTTGACGAGTCACAAAAGCATTTAGATTCACCGATACTTAGGCAAAAACTTGATGCAGCACTTTCAAGTATTTATGAGCACAACGTAACGCTCAGTATCAATTTTGCGCAGGGTGTAATTGACTCACCCTATTTAATACAGCAGAAAATAGATGTAGGGCGTCATCAACAAGCGATTGATGTGATTAATTCAGATGAAAATATCGTGCAATTTCAGCAGCTATTTTCAGCAATAATAGACGAAAACAGCATCCAGGCATTGTAATTCATTACAATAGCCCTTATCTTCATGACAATTAAAGATTACACAAAGAGAGAGAATTATGTTTAAAGGTGGAATGGGTAACATGATGAAGCAAGCGCAGCAAATGCAAGAGCGCATGCAAAAAGCCCAAGACGAAATCGCTACGATGGAAGTTGTTGGTGAAGCCGGTGCAGGCCTTGTTAAAGTTACTATGCTTGGCAACCACAACGTTCGCCGTGTAGAGCTTGATGAAAGCCTGATGGAAGACGATAAAGACATGATTGAAGACTTACTTGCAGCAGCATGTAATGATGCTGTGCGTCGTGTGGCTGAAGAAACGCAAGAACGCATGGGTAAAGTAACTGGTGGCATGCAATTACCACCAGGTATGAAAATGCCGTTCTAAGGTAAACAATGCAACTTTCACAAAGTTTAAGCCAGCTCATTGAAGCACTGCGATGCCAGCCGGGCATTGGTCCAAAGTCCGCGCAACGCATTGCGTTTCATTTGCTTGAGCGTGACCGCAAAGGCGGCACGCAACTTGGTAATGCTTTAACTAAAGCGATGAGTGCTGTAGGACATTGTCAATCCTGTCGAACATTTGCAGAGCAGCCACAGTGCGAGATTTGTATGAGCCCAAAACGCCAAGACAGTGGCGTTTTGTGTGTGGTTGAATCACCTACAGATGTATTGGCGATTGAGCAAACAGGGCAATATAAAGGTTTATACTTTGTCTTAATGGGGCACTTATCACCCATTGATGGTATTGGTCCAAATGAAATTGGCCTTGATATTTTAGAGAGCAAATTGCGCCAAGGCGGCATTAATGAAGTGATTTTGGCCACCAACCCATCGGTTGAGGGTGAAACTACAGCGCACTTTATTGCACAACTATGCCACCGCCATAAAGTAGAAGCGTCTCGAATTGCACACGGAATACCAGTCGGTGGTGAACTCGATTTACTTGATGGTATGACATTGATGCACGCATTTAGCGGTCGAAAAGCCGTAAGCCAAGACTAATAAATTTATAGCGCGTAAAATTTAAGTAAAGCCTGTGCTTAATAGTTTAAGTACAGGCTTTTTTATTTTCACGTGCTTTTTATCTCTGATCAGAAACCTTTTTTAAAATTCTCCCTTGAAGTTCACTCTGTACGCCCCATATTAAGTGCATAACGCAGACACTTTGCTAATTGGAGATATATAAATGACTGCAGCGCAAAAAGAAACATTAGGCTTTCAAACAGAAGTTAAACAACTATTAAACTTAATGATTCACTCACTTTATTCAAATAAAGAAATATTTTTACGTGAGCTTGTGTCAAATGCCTCAGACGCAGCTGACAAATTACGCTTTTTGGCGCTTTCAAATGGTGACTTATATCAAGGTGACGCGGACTTACGTGTTCGTATCAGTGCAGACAAAGATGCCAAAACCGTGACAATTTCAGATAACGGTATCGGTATGACCCGTGATGAAGTTATTAGCTCATTGGGTACTATTGCAAAATCAGGCACCGCTGAGTTTTTCAAAAACCTAACTGGCGACCAAAGTAAAGATTCACAGTTAATTGGTCAATTTGGTGTTGGTTTCTATTCAGCGTTTATTGTGGCTGACTTGGTGACTGTTCGCACTCGTAAAGCAGGTGAAGAAAAAGGTGTTGAATGGCAATCACAAGGTGAAGGCGAATACACCCTAGAAGAAATTGAAAAAGAAGGTCGTGGTACCGACATTATTCTACATCTTCGTGAAGACGAAGCAGAGTTTGCTGATGATTGGCGCCTGCGTAGTATTGTTACTAAATACTCTGATCACATTTCTACACCAGTACAAATGTATAAAGAAGAAGTACCTGAGTCAGAAGGCCCTGATGGTGAAAAAATACCTGCAGAGCCTGCTCATTGGGAAAGTATTAACCGTGCTACTGCGCTTTGGACTCGTGACAAATCAGAGATATCTGAAGATGAATACAAAGAATTTTACAAGCATGTTAGCCATGACTGGGAAGAACCACTAAGCTGGGGACACAATAAAGTTGAAGGTAAGACTGAGTACACAAGCCTGCTTTATATCCCTAAAAAAGCACCTTTCGATTTATGGAACCGTGAGCGTCAAAGTGGTTTAAAACTCTACGTACAACGTGTGTTTGTAATGGATGACGCTGAGCAGTTTATGCCAAGCTACTTACGCTTTGTGAAAGGTTTACTTGATTCAAACGATTTACCGCTGAATGTATCGCGTGAAATCTTACAAGATAACAAAGTGACGCAAGCTATTCGCAAAGGGTGTACTTCACGTATTTTAAAAATGCTTGAACGCATGGCGAAAAATAAAGCCGATGATTACCAAACATTTTGGAATGAATTTGGCCAAGTAATGAAAGAAGGTCCAGCTGAAGATGCGACCAACAAAGAAGCAATTGCTAAATTATTACGCTTCTCTTCAACGCACACAGACGAAGAAGCTCAAAATGTTTCACTAGAGCAATACATTGAGCGCATGAATGAAGGTCAAGATGCAATTTACTATGTTGTTGCTGACTCGTTCACTGCTGCTAAGAGCTCACCACACTTAGAGATCTTCCGTAAGAAAGGTATTGAAGTATTATTGTTAAGCGACCGTGTTGATGAGTGGATGATGAGCCACTTAACAGAGTTCTCTGAAAAGCCATTAAAGTCAATCACACGTGGTGATCTTGATTTAGGTGATTTGGACGATGAAGAAACCAAAAAAGCACAAGAAGAGTCAGAAAAAGAAGTTGAAGGTTTAGTCGAACGTATTAAAACGACACTGGGTGAGAGCGTTAAAGACGTTCGCTTTACTCACCGCTTAACTGATTCTCCTGCATGTGTGGTTAGCGATGACAATGACATGAGTTCACAAATGCAAAAGCTAATGGAGTCTGTAGGCCAAGCTGCACCAGAAGCAAAACCAATTTTTGAGCTAAACCCAGAGCATCAACTTGTTAAGCATTTAAATGTTGAGCAAGATGAAGATAAGTTCTCTCAGTGGTCTCATGTATTGCTTGACCAAGCATTGCTAGCAGAGCGTGGTACGCTAAAAGACCCTGCAGGTTTTGTGACTCGTTTAAATAAATTGATGCTCGATCTTAGTAAATAATAACATTAGATGTGTCATTGAATAAAAAGGGAGCAAATAGCTCCCTTTCTTGCTAATTGCAGATAAGCAATTAGTATAAGTTGCTTGAGTATCGCAAGCGCTTATGGAAGAATTCAATCTTTAAGATAAATACTACTGTGCTGCTTGTTCAGAACAGTAACAACCGAGGACAATGATATGCGCATTATTCTTTTGGGCGCGCCGGGTGCAGGTAAAGGCACTCAAGCTCAGTTTTTGATGGACAAATACGGTATTCCACAAATTTCTACTGGTGACATGTTACGTGCAGCAATTAAAGAAGGCACGCCACTGGGTTTAGAAGCTAAAAAAGTAATGGATGCAGGTCAGTTAATTTCTGATGGCATCATCATTGGTTTGGTGAAAGAGCGTATCGCTAAAGAAGATTGCGAAAAAGGTTTCTTGTTAGATGGTTTCCCGCGCACAATTCCACAAGCAGATGCAATGAAAGAAAATGGCGTAGTCGTTGATCACGTTATCGAATTTGACGTTGCTGATGAAATCATTGTTGAGCGTATGGGCGGACGTCGTGTTCATCCAGGCTCTGGTCGTGTATATCATGTTGTTTATAATCCACCAAAAGTGGAAGGTAAAGACGACGTAACAGGTGAAGATTTAATTATCCGCGCTGATGATACTGAAGAAACAGTACGCAAACGTTTAGGTATTTACCATGAGCAAACTATGCCGTTGGTGGATTACTACCAAGCAGAAGCAAAAGCGGGTAACACCCAGTACCATAAATTAGACGGTACTCAAGCTGTTGAAGCGGTAAGCCAACAGCTAGGTGAATTATTAGGCTAAAAAGTGCCTAAAGTAAAAAAACCGCCAAATTTTGGCGGTTTTTTTATAACTACGGTTTTAAGAAGTCGTGGCTTAAATTGTTTTCATTGCATCAATGACAGGCGCGTAATTAGGCTCTTTAGATAACTCATCAACTAACTGCTTGTATACAATTTTGTGTTCTTTATCTAACACGAACACTGCGCGTGTAAGCAACCCCATATCTTTAATGATTAACCCATAGTTTTGGCCAAAGTCACGCCAAACAGAGTCAGATAACGTAGTAATCTTGTCGATGTTCTCAGCTTTACAAAATCGTTTTTGGGCGAAAGGCAAGTCCGCGCTTATTGTCAGCATCGCAATATTTGGAAATTGTTCCGCCACTTTTTCATTGAAGTGCTTAGTTTGAATGCTGCATATACCAGTATCTAGGCTTGGTACAACACTAATTAAAACAGCTTTGCCTTGATAGTCTTTTAGGGTAACTGGGGCAAATGAATCATTGACCACTTTAAAATCGGGTGCTTGTTGATTTAACTCAACACCTTGTCCAAGTAAAGTAACAGGTTTTGACTGAGCCGAAACTTTACCTGCATCAAGGGTGTTTTGGGCAATGTCAGCTGCAAAAGTAGTGGAACAAAAGCTACACAAAGCAAAAGTAAGCAATCTAAGCATAAGGTATTTCCTTTAAAATTAACGCAATTGCGTTCAGTGTATTATAATCAACTAACAGGACAAAGAGTTTACTTAAATTTAAAATTGTAAATATTAGTTACATTGATTAACATATTGCACAGATAAACGTTTATTCGCTGACAAATAACAATAAAAGTATGTTGTATGCTAAACAGCGCAACTGCAAAACAGAGAGAAGCTATGTCAACATCGGTATTAATTTGCGACGACTCAAAGTTAGCACGGCGACAATTAGCACGATCGTTACCAGATGATTGGGATATCAAAGTTGAGTTTGCTGAAGATGGTGAGCATTGCATTGAGCAAATAAAAGCTATACAACCAGAAATTCTTTTTTTAGATCTAAATATGCCAAAAATGGATGGCTACGAAGTGTTGCAAGAGATTCAAAATCAATCTCTTTCTGTACTTACTGTTGTTGTGTCTGGTGATATTCAACCAAACGCTCATCAACGGGTTATTGATTTAGGTGCTATTGATTTTATCCAAAAACCCTGTGATGCTCAAAAGCTCGCTGATATTATCGAACATCATGGTATTAAAGATAAAGCCATGCGTGAGCGCTTAGCACATCAACTAGGGGAGCAAGTTGACCCTGATGTGCGGGATATCTATCAGGAGTTAACCAATGTCGCTATGGGCCAAGCGGGGGACTTACTTGCTCGGTTGTTAAATGTTTTTGTCGAGTTACCCATACCAAATGTGAATATTCTAGAGGTTAATGAATTGGATATGGCATTGCGCTCAATTGATGCGAATGCGACTACATCAGGTGTTTGTCAGGGGTTTATCGGTGGTGGTGTATCAGGTGAAGCTTTGTTGTTGTTAAACGATTCAAGTTTCAAAGAAATTGCGTCACTAATGAATTACGAAGGCGAGCTAAATAACAATATTGAACTTGAGCTACTAATGGATATTAGTAATATCTTAATTGGCGCTATTTTAACCGGCCTTTCTCGCCAGCTAGATATGACGTTTAGCCAAGGTCACCCGGTAGTGCTAGGTCAACATTGTGATGTGTCTGATTTAGTGAAGGCGAATAAATCTCGCTGGCAACGCACCCTTGCGATTGAGATCAGTTACGGTATTGAAAACCATAATATAAATTGTGATTTAATGCTGTTATTCACCGAAGATTCAATGAAAACTTTGAAATACAAAGTAGCTTACCTATTAGAAGACTAACATTATGCCAGCAGCTGATTTTAATATGAATGAAATCCATTGGTTAATGGATATGTTTAACACTGTCGATGTCGGCTTGGTAGTGTTAGATCGCGAATATAAAGTGTGTATCTGGAATGGTTTTATGGAAAATCATTCGGGTTTATTGCCAAGTGCTGTAAAAGATAAAGACTTATTCGACCTTTTTCCTTCGATTGATGAGAAATGGTTTCGCAGTAAATCTGAATCAGTATTTGTTTTAAAAAATCGCTCGTTCACCATATGGGAGCAACAACCTTATATATTCCGCTTTAAAAACTACAGGCCTATCACAGGTAAAGCGGATCATATGTATCAAAATGCGACTTTTATTCCACTATCTAATGTAAGAGGTGAAGTAAGCCATATTTGCATCATTATTTATGATGTTACAGATGTAGCTGTGAACAAAAGTGAGCTCGAAGAGCTAAATAGCAAATTAGAGCTAATGAGCCAGACAGATGCTTTAACTAAATTGAACAACCGTGGTCACTGGGAAGATTCTCTCAGAAAAGAGTTTTTAAGGATAAAAAGAAGTGCTGGTAGCAGTTGTTTATTGATGTTTGATATAGACCACTTCAAGAAAATTAATGATCAATACGGACACCGTTGTGGTGATGAGGCATTACGTCATATTGCGGATTTGCTCAGGAAAACATTGCGTGAAACAGATGTAGCGGGTCGATATGGTGGTGAAGAGTTTGCAGTAACACTACTTGATACAGATAAGGCGGGCGCTGAAATATTGGCAGAAAGACTGCGTAGTTTAATTGAAGCTTCTTCGATTTATTTTGATGGAGAACAAATAAAAATGACTATTAGTATTGGTCTTGCCTGTTTCCAACCTGATTTTGAACGCTATGAAAAGTGGATTGAAGCTGCTGATAAAGCGCTATATACGTCCAAAGATAAAGGGCGAAACTGTATTACGGATTACACTGAATTACAGCAGCCTCACGATGAATTAAAAAATGACGCCTAGCGTCATTTTTTTGTCTATACAATCGCTCTTTAATGCTTCATTCAGTACTATGGCGTGAGTCATTCATCGGACATTGACCCAGTGTTGTTATCTCGCCAGAGGGTGACTGTTGTTCTAGCTTTACTTTAAAACCCCACAATCGATATAGGTGCTTAAGAACTTCATCCTGAGATTTCGCCAGCGGTATGTGCTGATGGGGGACATATCGTAGCGTTAGTGAACGATCGCCTCTAATATCTACATCATATACTTGTATGTTTGGTTCATGATTACTTAGGTTATATTGCGCAGATAATGACTCTCGCACTTTATGATAACCGCTGTCATCATGGATCGCACCAATCTCTAAAGTAGGCTCTTTTTCATGGTCAATAATAGTAAATAATTTAAAATCACGAATAAGCTTGGGCGATAAAAACTGGCTGATAAAGCTTTCGTCTTTAAAGTTCTCCATAGCAAAATGCAAAGTATCCAGCCAATTACTACCAGCATATTCAGGAAACCAGCGTTTATCTTCTTCAGTCGGGTTTTCACAGATACGCCTAATGTCCACCATCATATTAAAACCGAGTGCATAAGGGTTAATACCTGAATAATATTTACTATTATAAGGTGGCTGATATACAACATTGGTATGGCTTTGTAAAAACTCTAGCATGAATGAGTCGGTCAGTTTCCCTTCATCATAAAGGTGATTCAAAATAGTGTAATGCCAAAACGTCGCCCAGCCTTCATTCATAACTTGGGTTTGCTTTTGCGGATAAAAATACTGAGATATTTTTCTCACAATACGAATTATTTCACGCTGCCATGATTCTAATAGCGGCGCATTTTTTTCAATAAAATACAGAATATTTTCTTGTGGTTCTGAAGGAAAGTTATGTTCACTTTTTTTCGCTTCCTGATGCTGAACAGGAATAGTACGCCACAGTTCATTGACTTGTGATTGCATGTATTCTTCACGTTCTTGTTGACGCTTCTGTTCTTCAAATAAAGATATTTGCTGCGGGCGCTTATATCTATCAACGCCGTAATTCATTAACGCATGACAAGAATCTATGAGGGTTTCGACTTCATCTATGCCATACTTTTCTTCACAACGAGAGATGTAATTCTTAGCGAATAGCAAGTAATCGATGATTGAGCCCGCGTCAGTCCATGTTTTGAATAAGTAGTTCCCTTTAAAAAAAGAATTGTGTCCGTAACATGCATGGGCCATGACAAGTGCTTGCATTGGTAAGGTGTTTTCTTCCATTAAATAAGCGATACAAGGGTTTGAATTAATCACAATTTCATAAGCAAGACCCATTTGTCCTCGTTTATAATTTTGTTCTGTTTGAATAAACTTCTTTCCATAAGACCAGTGACTATAACCAATAGGCATACCAACACTTGAATAGGCATCCATCATTTGCTCAGCAGTGATAACTTCAATCTGGTTTTGGTAAGTATCTAAGCGGTAATGCTCGGCAACACGGGCAATTTCGTCTTGATATTGTTGCAGTAACTCAAATGTCCAGTCAGGACCATCGCTAATACGTTTATCGGTCATATAAATACCTCTTTGTGAAGTCTATGCTGCACCTTGGTGTTGACGATTCTTTTTAAATAGCTCTCGAAAAATAGGATAAATATCTTCAACACTTTTAATATGTTGTATGGCGAAGTTGTCGTATGTTTGGCAGAGGCTCTGGTATTCTCGCCAAAGACTTTGGTGAGCGCGAGTTGTGATCTCTATATAGGCGTAATAGCGTACTTCGTCGAGCAGCTTATTTTGCAGGATCTGCGAACACTGTGGTGAATCATCGGCCCAGTTATCCCCATCAGATGCTTGTGCGGCATAAATATTCCATTGGGATGCGTTATAGCGCTCTTTAATTATTTCATCCATGAGCTTCAACGCGCTTGAAACAATGGTACCGCCGGTTTCCTGTGAATAAAAAAACTCTTGTTCATCCACTTCTTTTGCTTGCGTATGATGGCGAATATAAACCACCTCTATGTCCTTGTAGCTTCTTGTTAGAAACTGGTATAGCAAGATGTAAAAACGCTTAGCCATATCTTTGGTTGCCTGATCCATTGAACCAGACACATCCATAATGCAAAACATCACTGCTTTGCTGGTGGGGTGGGGCTGTTTTTCATAGTTACGAAAGCGTAAATCATAGTTATCTATAAAGGGCACTGCCTTTATCTGCAGTTCTAATTGTGCTATCTCTTGTTCAAGTAAAGTAATTGCAGCTAAGTCAGGCTCAGCTTCTGCAAGCAAGATTTCGCGCTGAAAATTGAGTTCTTTCAAACGGCGCTTTTTACTTGCACTCATTGCAACACGCCTCGCTAAAGAGCCTTGTAGTGACCTAACAATATCTATGTTACTTGGCATGCCATCACTGCAAAATCCGGCACGGTGAGTTTTCATTTGTACTAGTTTATCAAGCTGATTTTGCTGTAGGTTTGGCAGCTCTAAATCTTCAAACAATAAATCTAAATACTCGTCTTTTGAAATAGAAAAAACAAAATCATCTTCTCCTTCGCCAGAGTCACTTGCTTCACCTTCCCCTGCACCACCGCCGGCTCCTCCCTGTGGGCGCTTTACTTTATCGCCAGTAGAGAATTGATCATTGCCAGGGTGTATTTGCTCTCTGTCACCGCCCTTACCTTGATGAAAAATAGGTTCACTAATATCTCTTTGCGGAATAGAGATACTTTCACCACTGCTGGTATCTGTTACGCTGCGTTTATTTACAGCATCAGATACGGCCTCTTTTATCTGTTTTTTATACCGTCTTATAAAGCGCTGACGGTTCAACGTGCTTTTGTTTTTACCGTTTAGACGACGGTCTATAAAATTCGCCATATTGACCCCCTAAAAATACACCAGTCACTTTACTACTGCGACTTACGAACGCGTAAGTACCACTCTGACAGCAAGCGAACTTGTTTTTGGGTGTAGCCTTTTTCGACCATGCGGTTAACAAAGTCTTCATGCTTTTTCTGATCTTCTGCCGATGTTTTGGCATTAAATGAAATAACAGGTAATAGTTCTTCGGTATTTGAGAACATTTTTTTCTCAATAACTGTCCGAAGTTTCTCATAGCTGGTCCAAAGAGGGTTTTTACCGTTATTGTGAGCGCGAGCACGTAGAACAAAGTTAACTATTTCGTTTCTAAAATCTTTCGGGTTAGAGATCCCCGCAGGTTTTTCAATTTTTTCAAGCTCGGCATTAAGTGCTTCGCGGTTAAATAATTGACCGGTATCAGGGTCGCGGTACTCTTGATCTTGAATCCAAAAATCGGCATAGGTAACGTAGCGGTCGAATATGTTTTGTCCATATTCAGAGTAAGACTCGAGGTAAGCTGTTTGTAACTCTTTGCCGATAAACTCAACGTATTGAGGTATTAAATAGCCTTTCAAATGACTTAAGTAACGCTCCTCTACATCAGCCGAGAATTGCTCTCGCTCGATCTGTTGCTCTAGTACATAGAATAAATGCACGGGGTTAGCTGCAACTTCAAGTGTGTCAAAATTAAATACGCGGGACAGAATTTTAAAGGCGAAACGGGTTGATAGCCCTGTCATTCCTTCGTCCACACCCGCATAGTCACGGTATTCTTGATACGACTTTGCTTTAGGATCAGTGTCTTTTAATGTTTCACCATCATAGACACGCATTTTAGAGTAGATACTTGAATTTTCTGGATCTTTAAGGCGTGATAGGGTGGTAAATTTGGCTAATGTTTCCAACGTACCTGGTGCACAAGGGGCATTATATAGTTCGCTGTGTTCAAGTAATTTATCATAAATTTTAATTTCTTCAGACACACGTAGACAGTAAGGTACTTTTACGATGTAAACACGATCTAGAAACGCTTCATTGTTTTTATTATTTTTAAATGTTTGCCATTCAGACTCATTCGAGTGAGCTAAAATCATACCATTGAAGGGTAGGGCACTGATGCCTTCGGTGCCGTTGTAATTACCTTCTTGGGTTGCTGTTAGTAGAGGGTGTAGCACTTTAATAGGTGCTTTAAACATCTCAACAAACTCCATTAACCCTTGATTCGCAAGACACAATGAGCCCGAATAGGCGTAAGCATCAGGATCGCTTTGGGCAAAATGCTCAAGTTGACGAATATCTACTTTACCAACCAGTGCAGAGATATCTTGATTGTTTTCATCGCCGGGTTCAGTTTTTGCTATAGCAATTTGATTTAAAATTGAAGGGTAGCGCTTCACTACTTTAAACTTGCTTATATCCCCATTAAATTCATGTAGGCGTTTAGTTGCCCATGGCGACATGATTGTTTTTAAGTAGCGCGGTTTGATGCCATATTCTTTTTCTAGTACGCCAGCATCTTCATTAACATCAAATAACGCTAAGGGGTGATCATTAACAGGGGAGCCTTTGATAGAGTAAATAGGGACTTGTTGCATTAAGTATTTTAGTTTCTCTGCAATCGAAGATTTCCCGCCACCAACGGGCCCAAGTAAATAAAGTACTTGCTTACACTCTTCGAGACCTTGCGCAGCATGTTTTAGGTAAGAAACGATTTGCTCTATGGCGTCTTCCATTCCATAAAAGTCATTAAACGCGGGATACCGGGCTACAACACGGTTTGAGAATAGTCTGCTCAGTCGAGCGTCTGTAGACGTATCAATCATTTGTGGTTCACCAATTGCCATTAGTAATCGTTCCGGGGCACTGGCATAGGCAGACTTATCGGTTTTACAAATCTCTAAGAATTCAGCAATGCTGTATTCTTCTTCTTGTGCCGCTTCGTAGCGTGCTTGGTAATGCTCAAAAATACTCATGAAGACCTCCAAAAAACCTGCTTAAACTAGGTGCTGAATGATTTAAAAATAAGCAAAGGTTAATTAAAGCTTAGTCATGAATTTGAATTTTTGTGCAATAAAATTAAAAATTTATCTTAACGCCTTTTTATTTTTTGTGACTTTGTGCATTTATTGTGACTCTAGGTTAGGTAAAAGCTTGCTAAGCCTAAAAACCCTTTTAATAAAAGGAGATCATCGCAGACATAAAATTAAGCGATAAAACTAAAATTACTATTAGTTTTTAGGTTGAACGGTACACTGCGGAGGTTATTTGTGGCAAAGATAAATAGGGTTCGTAGGATAAAAATAATTGCTGTTTGAACAATATGTGATTCAACAAAAAAGGTGCCGAAGCACCTTTTTTATTAGTTAACTTAAATAAGTTACTAAATTATGCGAAGTTTGCGTTCGCGAATTCCCAGTTAACTAGCGACCAAAAACCTTTAAGGTAATCAGGACGCACGTTACGGTAATCGATGTAGTATGCGTGTTCCCATAAGTCAACAGTAAGAACTGGAGTAACACCTGCATCAGTTAATGGTGTTGCAGCGTTAGATGTATTAACGATGTCTAGAGAACCATCGGCTAATTTAACTAACCAAGTCCAGCTTGAACCAAAGTTGTTTACAGCTTTATCATTTAATGCATCTTTAAACGCATCGAATGAGCCCCATTTAGCATTGATCGCATCAGCGATTGCGCCAGTTGGTTCGCCGCCACCGTTTGGAGATAGGCTGTTCCAGTAGAAAGTGTGGTTCCAAATTTGTGCTGCGTTGTTAAACACGCCACCCTCTGAAGAACATACGATCTCTTCAAGTGTTTTGCCTTCAAACTCAGTTCCAGGGATCAAACCATTTAATTTAACAACATAAGTGTTGTGGTGTTTGCCGTGGTGAAACTCTAACGTTTCTTTTGAAATGTGTGGCTCAAGTGCATCAATTGCATACGGTAGTGACGGTAGTTCAAATGACATTTTTATCTCCATCTTCTTTTGGTTGATAGTCCGTTTGGTAATACGTAATGCCTGCTCGAACAGACCACTTATCTATACCAAACAGAATTATAGTGTTACTATAATTGTTGAGTATTTTACTCAAGTTTTAGCAAACAGCAATGCAAAACAGCAATGCAAATGCAAGACTATTTCGATTGCGGCTTTATTTGCCCATTTTAAGATACATATATGAGGCTTAATGAAAATTTTTCAAGCCATAAATATGTTCAGCTATCGTCACTTTGAGGTTGTAGATGGAAACCATTGATAAAATTAAACAGCAGATTTCAGAAAATCCAATTATTCTTTATATGAAAGGCTCACCTAAATTACCAAATTGTGGTTTTTCTTCACAGGCGTCTCAAGCTCTAATGTCTTGTGGCGAACCGTTTGCGTATGTTGATATTTTACTAAATCCAGATATCCGTGCTGAACTTCCGGCTTATGCAAACTGGCCAACATTCCCACAGCTATGGATTGAAGGTGAATTAATCGGTGGTTGCGATATCATCATCGAAATGTTCCAGCGTGGTGAGTTACAACCATTAATTACTGAAACGGCAGCAAAGTTCAAAGAAGCTGACGCTGAGTAATATTTATTGTGCATAGCAATGAATGTTTAAAAGTCGCTAATTAGCGACTTTTTTATTGGGTGTTATTTTATTGAGTGTTATTAGGTAAAATAATGTGTACGCTTAACCCGCCTGTTGCTTGATTATGCAAACTTATCTGCCCATGGTGCGCTTCAACGATTTCTCTACATAATGCGAGCCCTAAACCACTGCCGCTCGATTTTGTTGAATAAAAAGGAATAAGTGCATTCGCCATCACTTGCTCACTCATTCCCTTGCCTTGGTCGCTTACTGTTATTCGTGTGTTGTTACTATCTTGAGATAATGCGATTGCAATATATTCTGATTTTGAGCCTGATTCATGTGCATTTTTTAGCAGGTTGATGAGAAGTTGTTCAACCTGTGTTTGATCTGCAAACGTTGTTACTGCGGTTTGCTCTGATAAATTAAATGACCATTGATTTTGCAATTGTTGGAACAATAGAGACCAATTTATTTTTGAAAATTGTGGTGTTGGGAGTTTGGCAAACTTACCGTAACCTTGAACAAATTCGTTTAGGTGTTTAATGCGCTCTTCGATGGTTGAAAATACGCGAGTCAGTCTCGCTTCATCGACTTTTTCACTGAGTATTTTGCCGCTGTGCAACATTGAGGACATGGGGCCAAGTGAGTTATTAAGCTCGTGGCTGATAATACGAATAACCTTTTTCCATACTTCGACCTCTTGTCGGCTTAACTCGCGGGTTAGCTGCTTAAAGACATACAAAGTATGAAATTGATTATTAAGTAAAAGCTTTCCTTTTGATAAATGCCAGGTTTGTGATTCTTGGTTAAGTTTATCCAGAGTAAACAGTCCATCTACACCGCGCTGTAACGCGTTGCTCAGTTGTGGGTGGGCATTGGCAAATAAGTTGGAAAACTGTTCACCCTCTAATGATGCTTTGGCATTGAACAAATCACGGGCACTGTGATTACTGTAGACGATGAATCCTCTATCGTTTTTAAGAACAACAGCCTGCGGAGAACTTTGCAGCACTTTATCTAACATAAGCTCACGTTGATAAATCCATTGCTTTTCTTGGCGTAGTTGTTTTGCTGTTTGGTTATAAAGTTCGCATAAATTGCCTATTTCATTGTGGCCGTTATAGGCTAGTAATGATGAGAGCTCACCATCTTTAAAGTTAAGTAAGCCAGTTTCCAAGGAATGTATTCCTTGTATTAGCGGGTTTACTAAACGCAGCGATAGATAGCTGGTAAAAACGAGAGTGAACGCACTGAAGGCAAGAGTGAAATACCAAGGAAGATGAATAAGCCAACATATTAATAAAACGGGACAGAGGGCTGCAATAGCACTAATAATCAATAACTGTGAGCGAATACTGATAAAGCGTTTTTTTATACTCATTAATAATCAATCTCAAATTTTTGTAAACGTCTATACAGTGCTTGCCGACTCATACCAAACTGCCTTGCAACTTTAGCGATGACTCCCTGATGTAGGTGCATAGCTTGCTCTATTTCGTGTTTCGTCACTTGCGTTTTTACTGCATTGTTGCTTATGGTGGGGGTTTGCAATGCAAAGTTTTTTAAAGTAATCACACCCTCAGGGTTTAAAACGGCTGCTCGTTTACATGCATTTTCGAGTTCGCGTACATTGCCAGGCCAGCGATGAGACAATAATGCTTGTTCAGTTTCAACGCTGAGCTCTCTATTGTTCAAAAAGTGATTTGCTAGTACTAAAATATCATCTGGTCGCTCAGCAAGGCTGGGTAAATTTAATTCAATAACATTAAGGCGGTAGTATAAATCTTCTCTAAATTTACCGAGTCTAATTGCGTTTACTAAGTTTTCGTTGGTGGCAGAAATAACTCGCACAGTAACCTTTCTTGTTTGGGTTGAGCCGAGTCGTTCAAATTCACCTGTCTGTAACACACGTAACAACTTCATTTGCCCTGACAGTGGCAGGTTACCAATTTCATCTAGAAATAATGTGCCACCATCGGCTGCTTCAAAGCGGCCAATACGTTGTTTGGTTATCCCCGTATATGCTCCAGCTTCTGCGCCAAATAATTCTGCTTCAATGAGTTCACCGGGAAGGGCACCTGCATTCACAGTAATAAAGGGTTGCTCATGCAGTAAGGAGTTGGCCTGAATGATGCGTGCTATACGCTCTTTACCGCTGCCGTTAGGGCCTGTAATTAGTACTGATACATCTGACTTTGCTACTTGAATAGCCATATTGAGAATATTTTCCATGGCCGTACTTTTGTAGACTAAACCAACTAGTTTTGCATCATTTATACTTTTATTGCGCTCTTGTTGATGACGCTCATAAATCGCGTTTTGTTGTTTAGCATGACCAAGTTCAATTAAGTTAGTAACACACGTTAGTAGCTTGGTATCATCCCACGGTTTGGGTAGGTAATCTGCGGCACCTGCTTTAACAAGCTCTATGGCTACTTCAAGCTCTGTCCATGCAGTGATCAAAATAATGGGTAAGTGAGGATTGAGTTGCCTTAATTGATAAAAAAGAGCCTTACCTTCTTCACCAGAGGTTGTGTCTGCAGTGAAGTTCATATCTTGGATGGCCAACGCAATACGCTGATATTGCACCACTTGAATGGCCTCAAATGGATTAGTGGCAGTCACAACGGCAAAGTCATGAATTTCCAGTAGTAATGATAGCGCCTCTAAAACAGCGGGGTTATCATCAACGATAAGTATTTTTTCCATGAGAATATAATCGCTGTTTTTATTATCTTTATTTTAAAATGCTACACGGTATTAAACCAGTGTAGCATAGGTTGGGAATGGCTTTATATGGTTCGTGTAGCAATGCTAGGGGATATATTCGCCGCACGTCTGGCTGGACCAAATACCGCAAGCAAACTCATTACAAATACCATAATTGCGGTGCCTGCTATATAACTTGTTGGCAATGCAGCAATTGAAAAATGTTGCATGAGCAATTGACCAAGTAACAAGGCTGCGATACAACCTAATATTAAACCAACACTACAGATCATGGCGTTTTCAACTAAAAAATGGCTAATGATGGCAGATTTTCTCGCGCCTAATGCACGACGAGTACCAATTTGTTTAGTCCGCTTACTGATATTAAATAAAGTTAAGCCGAAGATACCCAGAGCAGTTACTAGGACTAATATAGTGATGAGCACAATTAACATGCGCATCATTAAGGTATCTTGCGCCATGTAACTTTCTTTGGCTTCATCTAAGCCTCGCACTCTTACAATCACGCGTTTGTCATAGTTTTTTAGCATCTCATCTTCAATTGTACTCGTTAATTGTGCGCGTTGGCTGGCATCGGTACGAACGATAAAGTTACCTGAAATATTTGGGTTGATGTAAGGGATTAAAGCAACACTATCAGGGCGGCTATCTTTGAGCCAAGGGCCTTTAGCTTTCTTGATAATACCCACTATTTTAAGCGCAATATCACCTAAATATACGGTTTTACCTAAAGCATCTGTATCAGGAAATAACTCATCGGCTAGTATTTGGGTAATGATAGTTACATTAGCACGCTGCTCATTATTATCAGTCACAATAACTTCACTTTCGTTGAAGTTTCGTCCAGCAGCAAGTTCAAGCCCTAACGTATTTAAAGCATGGTCATCAGTAAAAAAATAAGATGTTCTGGCTGAAAGCCCAGGCTTAGGAGCTGGGTTAATACTAAAGTCAGACGAACTGCCACTGCCTGAAAGCGGTGTATTGCTAATATAAGCCGCATCAATTACGCCAGGTAACCCACGTAACATTGCTTCATCTACTTCAAACTGCTGGTGGCTAGAAACATCATCACCAAACAACATGACATGGAATGAAAATATTTCGTCTTCAGGGTAGCCTGTTTCTTGACTTAAATAGCTAACTTTATCTTCAATTATAAATGCAGCATTACTGACAATCGCAGTGGTGATAGCAATTTGAAGCAGTAGCAATAAGGCGCCTATTTTTGAGCGACATAACGCGTGAAAAATTGGTTTTATCTCTAACATAATATGCCCCTATTGGCTCTTTAGGTAAATTGCAGGGTTGGTTTTACATACTAACCAAGCAGGATAGAGTCCGGCTAAGATACAGGTTGTAATTGCAATAATGGGTGCACTGAGTAGCATAGTGATATCCATAGTGGCGATTGATGAGTAGTAATCATAACTTTGACGAACACCCCACAGCCCTAATTGTGCAAGTACGATACCGATTAAACCACCGAAACATCCGAGCATTGCAACTTCAACAAGGTGCTGTAAAAATACCTGCCTTTTACTGGCCCCTAAAGCGCGGCGTACACCGACTTCAGGCGCGCGACGTAAAAATTTTGCTAACAATAAGCCAAGAATATTGGCTAAACATACGGCTAAAAACATAAAGCTTAAGGCGACTAAGATTTTATTATCTTCACTGATTACATTGTTGTACTCCATCCATTGATTCACATCACGCAAGCTGTAAATAAGCTCTTTACGATTGAAACGGCCACGCTTTTGTTGCTCTTCCATATAGGCCATTAAAAAGGTTTCATAGTCTTGTTTTTGCTGTGCGTTGTTTAATTCCACCCAAAATTGAACCCATACCATTTCTGACTGTAGCTTCGCTTTAAAGCTTCTAACGTCTTCATGTTTCCAGCCATTGGTATTACCCCAGTTACCAAGCTCCTTCGCTTCAACAAGGCTAAATGGTAAAAACATGCTCTCAGGTTCGTTAAAAGAACCATTATTTAAATCGTAGTATTTAACCACTAAAGGCCAGTTCTTTGTGACGCCAATAACTTCATAGCTTTCGTTATCAAGGTAAATAATATTGCCAACGGAGTTTTCACCACCAAATAGCCTTTCATTCAACTCTTCACTTATGACAACGACAGGGGCTGCGTTTTCTTCTTGCTGTTGCGACCACTTATTGCCATATAAGAACTCGAGTTGAAACATGTCAAAAAATTCAGGCGTGGTCATCCGCGCACTTTTGCTAAAAGGCTTAACGGTGTCTGAGTCGGTATAGATAGAAAAGCCACTACGTAGCATACTTAAGCGTTTACCTTCAGTATTAGCACGATATAAGTTGGTCGCATCTTTGTATGTCAACTGAAGAGGTAAATTATCTTTTGTCCACCACGTGTTATCATCATCCATTATTTGCAGTTGCACACTAAACAGCTGGCTGCTTTTACTAGGGATAGGGTCGCTCGCCATCATGTGATAAACACTTAGGCTTGTCATGGTGACACCAATACCAATGGCAATGGCTAAAACCATTAATAAGCTCACCAATGGCGTGCGTTTAAAGCTACGCCAACTTAAATCAAAGTAATGTAATAGCATGGCTTACGCTCCTGCAACATTTTTCAGATTTTGCGCGCCTTGATACAAGGTAAAGTCGGCGAGTTGACCATCGACTACTTGAATATTACGCGGCGCTCGGCGGGCGAGCTCAGGGTCGTGTGTGACCATTACAATAGTTGCACCATCGCGATTTATTTGTTCAAGTAATTCCATTACTTGGCGTGCCATTAGGCTATCTAAATTACCTGTTGGTTCATCAGCGAGTAAAAACCTTGGCTCGCCTGCTAGTGCGCGTGCGATCGCAACCCGTTGTTGTTGACCGCCAGAAAGCTGTTGCGGTAGATGTTTAGCGCGCGAGGCAAGGCCTACTTGCTCTAAACATTGCTCTATTCTACGTTTACGCTCAGCTGCTTTAATACCTCGGTAGCGCAGAGGTACTTCAATATTTTCATATAAATTTAAATCAGGAATAAGGTTGAAGCCTTGAAATATAAAGCCAATTTTTTGATTACGAACATCAGCACGTTGGTTATCATTTAATTTGCCAACATCAATACCGTCAAGTAAGTATTCTCCTTCAGAGAAGGGTTCTAGCATGCCAGCAATATTTAAAAATGTTGTTTTACCTGAACCGCTAGGCCCAGTGACAGCAATAAATTCACCTTCGTCTACTTGCAAACTAAAGTCTTGCAATGCATGTGTTTGCACCATTTCAGTTTGATATATTTTACTAATATTGTTCATTTTTAGCATGATTATGTCCTTTCATTGTTTTGTTCAAACGCGGCTATTAGCGAAGTAATAAGGTTGATGCGTTTTTAAAATTACCATAAGTTGAAATTATTAATTGATCGCCTGACTCTACACCTGTGATCATTTCGACGGCACTGATACTTGTTGCACCAATGGATATATCAATTAATTGTGCAGAGTCACCTACAACTTTATAGGCTTGAGTTCCTCCTTGTTGTAGGAATGCGCCACGTTTGACCTGTAACACATTTTCGCGGTTTTCTAACAAGATACGGGCAGTTAATCGTTGGTTTTGACGAATACCGGTGAGTTCTTTATTAAACCTGACCCGAGTGGTGACTTCTCTGTTATTAACTTCCGGTGAAATTGCACTAAGTGTTCCTAGCACTTTGTTAGCCCCTAATGTGAGCTCTACTGTCATGCCTAGCCCAAGTTCATTTGCATAGCTTTCAGGGACCTGCAGTTCTGCCTCAAAGTTACTCAAATCAACCAAGGTCATTAAAGGTTGGCTTTGCGAAACAGCTTCTTTTTGTTGTACTAATAAATTGCCTACGATACCGGCAACGCTAGCTTCAATAGTAAGGTTGCTAACTTGTCGGTTTAGTTCGTCAACAACAAGCTGTTGCCTTGCTAAATCTCGTTCAGCGGCTTGAAGTTCAAACGCTAATGTATCCTTAGCTAACGCTACCTCTTGTTGGGCATGTTTGTATGAAAGCTTTGCGCGTGCTAAATCATCGACTGCTTTTTCTAGATCAATTTGGCTAATTAAATTTCTAGAAATTGAAAGTTTAGCGCGGCGGTTTTCCCTATCAGCAGCATTAAGTTCAACTTGAGCGAGGTCGAGAGCTTTAGTTAAACTAAGTTTTTGTCTGCGCGCCTCTAGGTGTTTGCGTTTCAGCTCACCGTCTAGGCGTGCTAATACAGATTGTTGTTGCTTTAATTCGTTAGTGAGTTCAGGGCTTTCAACAATAGCAATAATTGCTCCCTTATTAACGTTATCGCCTGCTTTTACTCGTAAATCCACATAGCCTCTTTCTGGGCTGTAAATTTTTGGTGCATTTGCAGCGACGATTTTGCCACTGGCTGAAACATCCCTAATTAATGTAGCTCGGGTTACGGGGGCAATCTGTAATGTATCTCTATCAACAGAAAGAGACCCTTTTTCATTACCCATAAACGCCTGAGCACACAATGCGACAAGCGACATAATTACAGCGGCAATAATGATTGGTTTCTTATAGCTTTTAGTTTGGACAACAGAAGTGTCCTGTGCGCTAGTATCTTTTATCATGAGACTTCCTTTATTTTTTATATCTATTCTTCGAGGTAGGTAATCATTAAGCTCACGGCAAACATGGTAATTGGCGAGACTAAAAACAAACTGAGAATAAACATAATGGTGTCCTATTAATATCTTAGTTTTATGTATTCGATTACTGTGCCAAGTTTCAAGTTATTGATTTATTGTATTAAATGTTTTTACTTGCCCTTTTTAATGTGTCCGCGGACAGCAAATGTGTCCGCAGCGGACACTTTTTTGAGCATTCCCTTAAGGTCAATTTCATAATGCTGTTATGAGGGGGCAGGAAAATAGGCCTGTTATTGTGAAGC
The DNA here is from genome assembly GCF_054960735.1 of Pseudoalteromonas sp. RWi3. Lineage (NCBI taxonomy): Bacteria > Pseudomonadati > Pseudomonadota > Gammaproteobacteria > Alteromonadales > Pseudoalteromonadaceae > Pseudoalteromonas > Pseudoalteromonas sp. RWi3. The sequence goes on along the minus strand of NZ_JBHNYL010000017.1, from coordinate 19,050 downwards.
GGTATTTATGCATTTATGTGTATTTTATGCAGTTCAACAGAGCTATGCCATGAGTCAATGTTTAAAAGTACACTCAAATTACGCCATCTATATAAGCAATAATTTAATACTCAATGTAAAACAGCAATAATCATCACTCAAACTCGATAGTGAATATTTATGCATTTTATGGGTGACTTACGTTTACGTAAACTGTGGTTTGTGGGTTGGCTGTTTTTTACAAGTTGTTAAATTTGACACCAGTGTCATAAAAAAATAATGAGTGTTTATCGGCTAAATGTTAAAAAATGGCACGAAATAAAAAGATTGTACTTGCGTGAGAAATATTCAAGAATATGAATATGTATTCATAATGCTATTGACTCTATGTACAATTGGCGATAGTTTTGACTGTCTGCTAGCAAACCGTCGAGAAGATCATTAATAGCTAGCTGTTGTAGCAAGGGGAGGGGTCTATGTTATACGACTCAAAATTAGAAAAAGATAATTGCGGCTTTGGCTTAATAGCCCAGGTCAATGGTCAGGCTAGTCATCGCTTAATAAGAACAGCGATCACCGGTCTTGACCGTATGGAACACCGTGGTGGTATTTCTGCCGATGGTAAAACAGGTGATGGTTGTGGTTTATTGTTGCAAAAACCAGATAGTTTTTTCCGCGCAATCGCCAGTGAGCAGAATTGGCATTTAGGTAAAAACTATGCAGTTGGCATGATTTTCTTAAACGCAGATCCAGTACTTGCACAAACTGCCAAAGATGTATTGAGTGAAGAACTCGAAAAAGAAACGCTTAATATTCAGGGGTGGCGTGTTGTTCCGACAGATGCATCGTGTTTGGGCCCTATTGCCAAGAAACAACTCCCGAATTTTGAACAGATTTTTGTAAGTGCACCAGAGGGTTGGCGTCCGAAAGATTTAGAGCGTCGTTTATACGTAGCACGCCGCCGCGCTGAAAAACGCTTGAGTAACGATGAAGGTTTTTACATAGCGAGTTTGTCAGGATTAGTGACTATCTACAAAGGCTTGATGATGCCGGTAGATTTACCTAACTTTTATTTAGACTTAGCTGATATTCGTATGACCAGTGCGATTTGTGTTTTTCATCAGCGCTTTTCAACAAACACACAACCACGCTGGCCACTTGCTCAACCATTTCGTTATTTAGCGCACAATGGTGAGATCAATACCATTCAAGGTAATCGTCAGTGGGCGCGTGCGCGCTCGTACAAGTTTGCATCGCCACTTATACCTGACTTACAAACAGCGGCTCCGTTTGTTAATGAAACTGGCTCAGATTCATCAAGCTTAGATAACATGCTTGAGCTATTCTTAGCTGGTGGCATGGATTTATTCCGCGCTATGCGAATGCTTGTGCCACCTGCATGGCAGAAAAACCGTGCGATGGATGATGACTTACGTGCGTTTTATGACTTTAACTCAATGCATATGGAACCGTGGGATGGTCCTGCGGGTATCGTTATGTCTGATGGTCGCTTTGCAGCCTGCAATCTAGACCGTAACGGTTTGCGTCCTGCGCGTTATGTGATCACACAAGATGGCTTTATTACACTTGCCTCAGAAGTGGGTATTTGGGATTACACTGCTGATGAAGTGGTTGAAAAAGGCCGTGTTGGTCCGGGTGAACTTCTCGTTATTGATACACATTTAGGCAAGATTTGGCACTCTGATGAAATCGATCAAGATTTAAAAGCGCGTCACCCCTATAAAGCATGGCTTGAAGAAAACGTTAAACGCTTAACACCATTCGAGCAATTATCAGAGCAAGATGCAGGTAATCGTTCATTTGACGATCAAACCTTACTGAAATATCAAAAAATGTTTGGCTTTACTAACGAAGAGCTCGACAGTGTGATTCGTGTAATGGGTGAAATTGGTCAAGAAGCGACAGGCTCTATGGGTGATGACACACCGTTTGCCGTACTTTCTGAGGGGAACCGTTCGCTGTTTGATTACTTCCGCCAAAAATTTGCGCAAGTAACCAACCCGCCAATCGATCCACTTCGTGAAAATCACGTTATGTCTTTAGCTACTTGTATAGGTAGCGAGCAAAATGTATTTAACGAAACCACAGGCCACGCTAAACGTTTGCAGTTCGATACACCGATTTTGATGTATGCAGATATGCAGCAGTTACTGAGTGCCGACCAAGCGCACTATAGCTATTGTAAAATTGACATTACTTATAGCAAAGAAGAAGGCTTAGCTAATGCGGTCACCCGTATTTGTGATGAAGCGCAAGAAAAAGCGGCTTCAGGTTGTGTAATGTTGTTTTTGAGCGACCGTAATTTTGATGAAAATCAATTACCAGTCCCAGCAGCGATGGCTGTGGGCGCTGTACAAAAACGCCTTGTAGATAACAACTTGCGTTGCGAGTCAAACATTATTATTGAAACCGGTAGTGTACGAGATGCGCACCAATTTGCTGTACTAATTGGTTTTGGTGCAACGGCAATCTACCCATATCTTGCTTATGAATCATTGGTTGCGATGAGCGACTCAAAAGTGATTAAGAAAAGCTACTGCGAAGTGACTCTTGCATATCGTAATGCGATAAACAAAGGCTTGTACAAGATCATGTCGAAAATGGGCATAAGTACCGTTGCGTCATATCGTTGTTCAATGTTATTCGAAGCTGTTGGTTTGTCAGATAATGTAGTTGATACTTGTTTTAATGGTGTAGCTAGTCGAATTAAGGGCGCATGTTTTAGCGACTTTGATGAAGACCAACGTAAACTTCATCAATTAGCGCACAGTAAACGCAAGCTGTTAAGCCATGGCGGTTTACTTAAATATGTACATGGCGGTGAATACCACACCTACAACCCAGACGTTATTCAAACATTGCAAAAAGCAGTACGTTCAGGTGAATACACAGATTACAACGTGTATGCCGATTTAGTTAATAAGCGCCCAGTTTCAACTTTACGTGACATGCTTGCGCTTAAATTGCCAGAGAAAGGTATAAACATTGATGATGTTGAGCCTGCTACTGAGTTATACAAACGTTTTGACTCTGCGGCAATGAGTATTGGTGCGTTGTCACCAGAAGCACATGAAGCACTGGCTATTGCGATGAACCGTTTAGGCGGTTGCTCAAATTCAGGTGAGGGTGGTGAAGATAAACTACGCTACGGGACTGAGAAAAACTCGCGCATTAAGCAAGTTGCCTCGGGCCGGTTTGGTGTAACACCACATTACTTACGCAGCGCTGATGTTATTCAGATCAAAGTGGCGCAAGGTGCAAAACCAGGCGAAGGTGGCCAATTACCAGGTGAAAAAGTAACGCCGTATATCGCTAAACTGCGCTATTCAGTACCCGGTGTGACCCTTATTTCGCCTCCACCACATCACGATATTTACTCAATTGAAGATTTAGCCCAGCTAATTTTTGATTTAAAACAAGTAAACCCTAAAGCTCTCATCTCGGTCAAACTAGTATCAGAGCCAGGAGTGGGTACGATTGCCACGGGTGTTGCTAAAGCTTATGCCGATTTAATCACTATCTCAGGTTATGACGGTGGTACCGGTGCGAGTCCATTAACATCCGTGAAGTATGCGGGTAGCCCATGGGAGCTTGGTCTTGCAGAGACCCAACAGGCATTGGTTGAAAATGGCCTGCGTCATCGTATTCGTCTACAAACAGATGGCGGATTAAAAACAGGTTTAGACATTATTAAAGCCGCTATTTTAGGTGCTGAAAGCTTTGGTTTTGGTACTGGACCTATGGTTGCACTAGGCTGTAAGTATCTACGTATTTGTCACTTAAACAACTGTGCAACCGGTGTTGCAACACAAGACGATACACTGCGTCAAAATCATTACCATGGTCTGCCAGAAATGGCGATGAACTACTTTAAGTTTATTGCACAAGAAGCACGCGAAATCATGGCAAGTCTTGGTGTAGCAAATTTAACCGATTTAATTGGCCGTTTAGATTTACTTGAAGCGATTGAAGGCAAAACCGCGAAGCAACAAAAGATTGATTTATCTTCTGTGATTGCTCAGCCAAATAACCCAACGGGCGAAACACTTTATTGTAGCGCACCGAATTCGTCACATTACTTAGGTAAATTAAACGAAACGTTACTTGAAAAAGCACAACAAGCAATCGATGAAAGTACGGGAATTTCACTGGTTAATCGTATCTGTAATACTGACCGTTCAGTTGGAGCGATGTTATCAGGCTATATAGCTGATAAACACGGTAACCAAGGTATGGCTGCTGATCCTGTATCAATTGAATTGCATGGTACTGCTGGTCAATCATTTGGTGTGTGGAATGCCGGTGGCCTAGAGATGACACTTGTAGGTGATGCAAACGATTACGTTGGTAAAGGCATGGCTGGCGGTAAGTTAGTTATTCGTCCGCCGCTAGGTTCATCATTTCAAAGCCACAAAGCAACGATTGCTGGTAACACGTGTTTATACGGTGCTACAGGCGGCAAGTTATTTGCTGCAGGCTGTGCAGGTGAGCGTTTTGCTGTGCGTAACTCAGGTGTGCAAGCGGTTGTAGAGGGCTTAGGTGATAACGGCTGTGAATACATGACTGGTGGTGTTGTGTGTGTTCTTGGTAACGTTGGGGTTAACTTTGGTGCTGGTATGACAGGTGGTTTTGCTTATATTTTAGATGAGCGTAACGACTTTGAAAAACGCATTAACCCAGAGCTCGTAGAAATAGTGGTATTGGATGAACTCAGTTCTCACCAAGAACACTTACGCGGTCTAATTGCCGAGCACTTAGAGCTAACAGGTTCAAGTCGTGCAGAGACTATCTTAGCGAATTTTGAAACTTACTTACCTAAGTTTAAGTTAGTTAAGCCAAAATCAAGTGATGTGAAAAGTTTACTCGGGCATCGCGCTCGCAGTAGTGCAGAACTTCGTGTTCAAGCACAGTAAGGGGGTAGTATGAGCGAGAATGTATATCAATTTATAGACGTGCAACGGGTTGATCCCCGTAAGAAACCTATTTCGTCACGTAAGAAATCGTTTGTTGAAATTTACGAACCCTTTTCAGAGACTCAAGTAAACTCACAAGCAGATCGTTGCTTAGATTGCGGTAACCCATATTGCGAGTGGAAATGCCCAGTACATAATTATATCCCACAGTGGTTAAAGTTAATTCGTACAGGCCGTATATTAGAGGCAGCAGAGCTGTCTCACCGTACTAACAGTTTACCTGAAGTATGTGGCCGAGTTTGTCCACAAGATAGATTATGTGAAGGCTCATGTACTTTAGATGAAGAGTTTGGTGCAGTAACTATCGGTAATATTGAAAAATATATCACTGATACTGCATTTAAAATGGGTTGGAAACCTGACATGTCTTATGTGACATGGACAGATAAAAAAGTAGCCATTATTGGTGCAGGCCCTGCTGGACTAGGTTGTGCAGATATTCTAGTGCGAAATGGTGTGAAACCGGTGGTATTTGACCGTCACCCAGAAATTGGTGGGCTCTTAACCTTTGGTATTCCTTCTTTCAAACTTGAAAAAGAAGTGATGCAAAAGCGCCGCGAAATATTCACTGAAATGGGCGTTGAGTTTAAGCTTAATGTGGAAGTGGGTGTGGATATCACCATGGACGAGATTTTAGCTGATTACGACGCTGTGTTTTTAGGCGTGGGTACTTACCAAAGTATGCGTGCTGGCCTTGAAAATGAAGACGCACCGGGTGTACATGATGCATTACCGTTCTTAATTGGTAATACTAACCGTGTAATGGGCTATGACGAAACGAACCAAGCTTACATCGATATGGCTAAGCAAAAAGTTGTGGTCCTCGGTGGTGGTGATACAGCGATGGACTGTGTTCGTACATCGATTCGTCAAGGTGCTGACAAAGTAATTTGTGCCTATCGCCGTGATGAAGAAAACATGCCAGGTTCGAAGCGTGAAGTTAAAAATGCCAAAGAAGAAGGTGTTGAATTTACCTTTAACGTGCAACCTACTGGTATCGAACTTGACGACAAAGGTCATGTTGCTGGCGTGAGAATGGTTAAAACTCAAATGGGTGAACCTGATGAGAACGGTCGTAGCCGCGCAGAAGTCGTACCTGGCTCAGAGCATGTAATCGAAGCCGACCAAGTACTTATGGCGTTTGGTTTTAAACCACACAAAATGGATTGGTTAGAAAAGTACGATGTTGAAATTAACCACTGGGGCGGCATTAATGCACCAGAGCAGGGGGAGTTTACGCATCAAACCACTAACCCGAAAATCTTTGCTGGTGGTGATATCGTTCGCGGTTCAGACTTAGTAGTAACCGCAATCTTTGAGGGGCGTAACGCTGCCGAAGGGATCATGGATTACTTAAAGGTGTAAGTTTTGCACCTCTTTGACTTTAAAAAGCAAGCCACCTGGCTTGCTTTTTTGTTAGAGCCATCATTAAGATTGATTTAATAAATCCTTAGTGCAGTTCTAATACCAATCCGCATAAAGATTAAATCAATTTTATCCATTCACGATTGCACATTTTCTTCACTCGTGTCGGTATTGAAATAAAGTGATTACATACCTTCCTACTGGTGTGGACTGTAATATCTGACTCATGTGTTGCCTCATCGCTTCTTTAATTACGAATGGACTGACTAATGATCCTGTTTGGCCTACCGCAGCGCATATTGCACCAAATAAATACCCATACTGCTGTTGTTTTACAATCCGTGGGCGAGTGCCTGTTTCAACCCAGATCTGCGTAGTCAGATTTTGTTGCCCAAATCGCGCCTGACTTGAAACCAGACATCAGTACGATCTAATGGCAGATGCCCTGAGATGTGAAGGATCGTTTCAGTACTTTATAAACATGATGTAAGAGGTAGTGAACACCAAATTCAGTATTGATGTACTGTACAATAGCTTCACCGATAAGGCGCCGCCTTGAAGTTCTGTACTCGTGCGCTTTATATATTCAGATAGTTGTTTAAGTTGTGGCTGTTGCAGCCTAGATGGATGCCCTTGAATGGGCTTATTTTCTAAGCCATTAACTCCATGTTCTAGGTAACTAGAAACCTATTTATTAACGCTACTTCGGGCTATATTGAGACGTTTTGCAATATCGGCTCTGCTAGTACTCTCAAAAAAATAATGACACAGCGAGCAATCGCATGCGTTTTCGTGCGTTTGTTTGTTTGCGAGAAAGTGTTAAAAGCTGCTTTGATATATTCTGGCTCAACGTTATTTAACCTGTGATTTTAAATATCCTGTATTAGATCAAATATTCAAGTGAAATTGTGTAGATATTAGGTGCAAAAATTTCGGGATTACTCAAAACAGTTGAATATTCGAGCAAACCTTGTGTGAAGCATTTACTGTATTTTTTAATATTATTTTAGGCTTAGGCTTAGGCTTAGGCTTAATTTAAATAATATTAAATAAAAACCCCGCATAGATGCGGGGCTTGAGATATTTAGTGCCTCTAAAATATATTACTGTACGAGTTCTTGATCAGAAAATTCGTCAGCAAATAATGGGCTAGAAAGGTAACGCTCAGTTGCACTCGGTAAAATAACCACAATGTTTTTATCTGCGTTTTCAGGTTTTTCAGCAAGGCGTTTAGCAGCTACAACAGCGGCACCTGATGAAATACCAACTAGAATACCTTCGTTTTTCATAAGCTCATGAGCCATTGAAATAGCATCTTCATTGGATACTTGCTCTGCAACATCAACTACTTCTAAGTCTAGGTTGCCTGGGATAAAGCCTGCACCAATACCTTGAATTTTATGAGGTCCAGGTTTAACTTCTTCGCCAGCGAGTGTTTGGCTGATAACGGGTGAGTTTGTTGGCTCAACAGCAACAGATAACATATCTAGGCCTTTTTCAAGTTTTAGATAACGGCTAACACCTGTGATTGTGCCGCCTGTACCAACACCAGCAACAAAAATGTCTATTTTACCGTCCATCGCTTCAAAAATTTCAGGACCCGTTGTTTCAAAATGAATTTTAGGATTCGCAGGGTTTTCGAATTGTTGTAAAAGAATATATTTTTCAGGTGCACTTGCTTGAATTTCTTTCGCTTTTTCAATTGCGCCGTTCATGCCTTTAGCGCCATCTGTCAACACTAGGTTTGCACCCAATGCTTTAAGTAGTTTACGACGCTCTAAGCTCATTGTGTTTGGCATAGTTAGCGTTAATTTGTAACCGCGTGAAGCTGCAACAAAAGCAAGCGCGATACCTGTATTACCAGATGTCGGTTCGATTAATTCTTTATCTTTAGTTAGAACGCCCGATTTTTCTGCTTCCCAAATCATTGAAGCGCCTATACGGCATTTAACACTGAAGCTTGGATTACGAGATTCTATTTTAGCAAATACATTCCCAGACGTTACGCGATTAAGCTTGACGATTGGTGTGTTACCAATCGCTAATGAGTTATCTTCAAAAATGTTAGACATAATGTTCCCTTGGAAGCAATAAATTCAATCGGGATCAAATCACGTATGTGTTCGATCTGTAATGACCACACTTTACTTTGCCCCATAAAAAACGAAAGTAAAGTTTGGCTATAACATATAGCGAATAGGCTTATAGCATTTAGTCATAAGCACTAATATTACTGGTTGGCATCTAAAATTAATCCCTAGATTCAAATGAGCTAAATAACCAACTATAAAAGCCAAGCATAGCTAAATTTAGCAAATAAAGTGCGCTGTTCTTTGGTAATAGATGAAAGCTCATCATCTTGATAGCCCGTATCGGAGTAGCCTGCAAAGAAAACTGTTTGTGGGTTTAATTTGTAAGAATACAACAGCTGTGTGGCTAATTTTTTATATTGACTGTCTACATTGTCAATGTAATTACTTTTATTACGCTCGAGATCTGTGTAGATGACAGCAAGCCTTAAAAAACTATTAACATTGAACTGATAGGTAAAACGCACATCGCTTAAATTAGCGGTAAATACGTCACGTCCATCTGCATCGAGTGTTTCATAGGTGTGGCGAAGGCGCACTTCGAAATGTTTACCTAGATTCATATTCAAAATTGGGCGGATACGAAGTTTGTTGCCTACACGATTATTGGCCAAGTCAACCGCATTACCAGTATAGATATATAAAGATGCAAATAATCCAGCTTTAGGCTTAAAGTTACTATAAAAGCCAATACCATTTTCACTGAATAGGTCGGTGTTGGTATCTATATCTAAGCGAGATTGATCATGACGAAGCCCTTTACGGTTACGATGCTCCATGGAGAGTTCAAAATAACTTTGTAGAGGTCCATTGATTGAAAAGCTTGTTTGGGCTTCTTTTTCTATTAACTCATTATTTTCGTTGTGCGTAATATCCCAATCTGCATACCAGTTAGCACGATTCCACCAGTTGTGCTTGTCACCATACCAGCGGTATTCCCCACCAGTGGTAAACTTTTGAAAATCAACTTGTGAAATAAAACCTAAATCAGCACGCAAATCAGCATCCCGGTATTGGTAATCTGCGAATGCACGCCAATATTTTTCATCATGTTCGTATTTTATGAAATAGCCGTTGCCTGATTTTTTTTGTAGCTCGAGAACCCGCAATACACCTTCATTAAAATCACAATCTTGATTTAATTCACAAGGCTCTGGGTTGCTAACTAAGCAATTATCCCCATCACAAAGTTCATTTACAAACTCATCACTGTAGTGCGTATCAGACTGTAATACTTGCAATAAAAACGTATCATTAACAGATGGTTTGTACTTAGCATCAAGACTAAATACGCTGTTGTGATAGTCATCACTTTGGCGATGTGTAATTGTTGAACCCAGTGACAAAGCAGATTCAAAGTCATACCGATAACGTAGTGCTGCGTTTTCGCTTTTACTATCAAGAGAAACAAGTGAAGAGCCTAAATTTCCGGGTATTAAAACGTTTGTTTGATTGTCGTTGGCTATAAAACCTGCAAAAGTATGGCCGTTTTTGCTGCCTGTAATTTTAGCTCCATAGTCTGGCTCTGCAATATTGCGAGTGTGTATTAGATTCAATGTAGACGCAAAATAATCTGCGTTATCTAAAAAGAATGCCCGCTTCTCAGGGAAGAATAAACTAAAGTTATTATTAACACTTAATTGAGCAACGTCGGCTTCTACTTGAGAGAAGTCAGGGTTGAGAGTGGCGTTAAGGGTAATATCAGGGGTGATCCCCCATTTTAGGTCAAGGCTTACTTCTGTATTTTGATCTGCTTGCCATTTATCAACCTCTGTTTTATTTATGTCACGACTTTCACTTTTCCCGGTTACTACAGAGGGAATTATTGCTATATTATTGCCTTGTTTTGCTTGGTTAAAACCCATGTAACTAGGCATTTGGCAAATCCAACAATTGTTTCCGTGATCTATTTTCATACTAGAAATACGCAAACGTTCGCTCCTAGGTAAAAATCGCAAAAACTCCATAGCCATGGTTTTAGTAGCAATGCTGTCATCAAAATTTAGGACACGAAGTGGTATAGCTACTTCAACCGTGTAACCATTTTCATGGATAATGCCCACACTATCCCAAATACCGTCCCATGATGAACTTTCGCTTTTAGTGAGTTCATTTTCAATTGAATCTTGTTGGACACCAAGAGGGTTTATAAAAAATTGATATGCAAGTTGGGAATTATTGTAAGAGTCTATCTTTAAACCGACTAAGTCATCGTCCCAAGCAGCATCACGATCACGATAAAATGCGCGAATATCTTCAGGGTTTGAATCTTGTGCATCAAATCCGATAAAAAGAGTTTCACCATTTTCGTAAACGTATACGTTGGTGTTCACCGGGCTTTTAGTATTTTCGTAAGGCCAAGTTACATTATCTATGACTATTTTTCTGGCTTGTTTCCAGCTTGGTTCATCTAATTTTCCATTTACAGTGGCTGATTGAGGGATGTAAGGTAGTTTAATAGGTTGAGTGGCCGAAATAGCGTTAAAGGAAGCGCTGATAAAGGCTGCACAGATAATTGATTTGTACATAAATGCTTATAAAAGTTCAAACTATGGATATGTTATAAATTTGCATGTTTGTTAACAAATGCAACGCGATAGGGCGCATATATTTACGTTTAAATCAGTTTGAGCCCTGTTGTGGTGGTAATTTATACGATTAAACATAAATCTGCCTAATTTATAACAAAAATAAATTAAAACGTGGTAAAAGGTTAATATCTATATCTTAAAGTGAACGTTATGAATTTAATACTCAAATTAATAGCCGGTATTCTCGGTGGTATTTTAGTGGGCTTGTATGCGCCACTGATAGGTGTTGAGCTTCTTTACACCGCGAAAGAAATTATCGGACAAATAATTTCTTTTACTATTCCTTTAATAATTTTATTTTTTATTGCCTCGGGAATTGCGGGCTTACCTAAAGGGTCAGGTCACCTTCTGGGGAAAACAGTTGGCTTTGCGTATGGTTCAACAGTCATTGCTGGTACATTGGCTTTTTTAGTAATCAGTGCAGTGATTCCGCTTTTTGATGGTGGCCTAACATTTGAAGCTGAAGTTGTTACTGAAGTTACAAGCTTTATTGATATAGAAATTCCACCATTGATGGGGGTAATGACTGCTCTTGCAACTGCATTTGTTTTTGGTATTGGCATGAGTCAATTACAATTAGAAACGCTTAAGAAAGTGTCTGATCAGGGGCGAGATGTGATTGATGCGTTACTCGCTAAGGTCATTATTCCTGCTTTACCTTTTTACATTGCGGGTGTATTTGCTGAAATGACTGTGGCTGGCACCGTTGTTGATACCTTACAAACGTTTGGAGTTGTACTTATCGCTGCGCTTGTAATGCACTGGGTATGGTTAAGTATTCTTTATATCGGCAGTGGTATTTTATTAAAGCGTAATCCTGTTGAGTTAATAAAAAATATGCTACCAGCTTATTTTACAGCGTTAGGTACTATGTCGAGTGCAGCAACAATCCCGGTTTCTTTGCGAGCGAGTAAAGCAAACAACGTAAAAGAAGATGTTGCTAACTTTAGTGTGCCTTTATGCGCGACTATCCACCTCTCAGGTTCGACCATTACTATCGTAACATGTGCGATGGCCGTTATGTTCTTATCACCCAATATGGGCGTGCCTTCACTTGTTGGTATGTTGCCATTTATTATGATGCTTGGGGTAGTTATGATTGCTGCACCAGGGGCGCCGGGTGGTGCAGTAATGTCTGCATTAGGCTTGTTAACCAGTATGTTAGGATTTAACGAAGGCGCTGTAGCGTTAATGATTGCACTTTATTTAGCCCAAGATAGCTTCGGTACGGCATGTAATGTAACGGGAGACGGTGTCATCGCATTGTGGGTTGATCGTTTTAGTGAAAAACAATCAGCCTAATTTGAAGTTTGTGAAACGATAATACTGTTATCGTTTCAGCTTTATGTGTTAATGTGACGCATTAATTTTGCCATTAGGGCATGTTTTTAGGTTATATGAGGGTGTTCCATTGATTAATGTACTTCTAGTTGATGATCATGAACTTGTGCGTACAGGGATCAGACGTATTCTAGATGATATTCGGGGTTTTAAGGTTGTTGGCGAGGCAAAAACAGGTGAAGAAGCTGTTCAGTTTTGTCGGCAAAATTCGCCAGATATTGTATTAATGGATATGAACATGCCTGGGATCGGTGGATTGGAGGCGACAAAAAAGATTTGCCGTTACTGTCCTGATGTGAAAATTATCGTACTAACAGTGCAATGCGAAGACCCATTTCCTAGTAAAGTTATGCAAATAGGTGCGCACGGGTTTCTGACCAAAGATGCGGGCTCAGATGAAATGGTTAATGCTATTAGGGCTGTTAATGCAGGCCAACGCTATATTGCGCCTAACATAGCCCAACAAATAGCTTTGGCGCAGGTAACAGGCCGAACAGATGAAAACCCATTTCACTGTTTATCTGAGCGTGAGCTACAGATAATGCTCATGATTACAAAAGGGCAAAAAGTTCAAGACATTGCCGAGCGATTAAATTTAAGTGCAAAAACTGTGAATAGTTACCGCTATCGCATGTTTGAAAAACTTAATGTGAGTGGGGATGTAGAGCTAACACACTTAGCAATTCGGTATAAAATGATTGATATTGATAGCGCAAATTAATCTGCTTTATGACTCAATTTGATCACGCGCATTTTTTAAAAACACTATCAAGTGAACCTGGTGTATATCGGATGCTTGATAGTGAACAAAAAGTCATCTATGTCGGCAAAGCTAAAAATTTAAAAAAGCGGGTAACTAGTTACTTTAGAAGTAACGTAACAGACAGCAAAACTCGTGTTTTAGTTAGCAATATCAATGGTATTGAAGTTACGCTTACTAACACCGAAACTGAAGCGCTTCTGCTTGAAAACAACCTAATAAAAAAATATCAGCCGCGTTACAACATTTTGTTACGTGATGATAAGTCTTACCCTTACATATTGCTAACGTCTCATAAACACCCTCGTTTGGCGTTCCACCGTGGTAGCCGAAAGGTCAAAGGCGAATACTTTGGTCCTTTCCCAAGTGCTGGTGCTGTGTCTGAAAGCTTAAGACTAATGCAGAAGATATTTCCAGTTCGTCAGTGTGAAGATGCATATTACAGAGCGCGCAGTCGTCCCTGTTTGCAATATCAACTTAAACGTTGTTCAGCACCGTGTGTTAATAAAGTAACTGATGAAGAATATACTCAACAAGTCGATTATGTTCGAAAGTTTTTGACGGGTAAGTCACATGAGGTTATTGCCGAGCTTGTAAATAAAATGGAAATTGCCAGTAATGCGCTCCAATTTGAACTAGCAGCCAAAGTTCGTGACCAAATAATGCTACTGCGCAAAATGCAAGAGCAGCAGTCTATTTCAGGCAATCACGCTGAAATGGATGTTGTAGGCTTTGCTCACTTAAATGGCTTAAATGGTATTCATTTGTTGATGATTCGTGACCATAAAGTGCTCGGCAGTAAAACATATTTTCCAAAAGTGCCAAAAGATTCATCGCAAGAAGAAATCCTTACATCGTTCTTAGGTCAATATTATCTTGCGCCAGGGGCTACTGGAAGAATTGCAAAAGAAGTTATTTTACCTTTTACACTTGATGAAGCTGATGTTCTCGGTGATGCTATGGGTCAAATAAGTGAGCGAAAAGTAACTTTAAAAACAGTAACCCGAGGCGAGCGCTTTCAATATTTACAGTTAGCCAATAAAAATGCATTAAATAGCATCACTGTAAAACAAAGTACTATCGACTCAATAAATAAACGCTACGCTCAGCTCAAGGCAACATTAGGGCTTGATGATATCAATAGAATGGAATGTTTTGATATCAGCCATACAATGGGTGAAAATACAGTGGCAAGTTGTGTTGTATTTGACTCTCAAGGACCTAATAATAAAGAATATCGTCGCTTTAATGTAACAGGTATAACTGGGGGCGATGATTATGCAGCAATGGAGTTCGCATTAAATAAGCGTTACAACAAGCTTGTCGCGGAAGATAAAATCCCTGATGTTATATTTATTGATGGCGGGAAAGGGCAGCTTTCTCGTGCTGAACAATATTTTGAAACTTGGCCGCATTCAAAAATGCCATTATTGGTTGGTGTTGCAAAAGGAACTAGCCGCAAGCCAGGTTTGGAAACACTTTTAATTGATGGTGGTAGAAAAACCATACCAATGGACTCTGATGCACCAGCGCTTCACTTAATTCAGCATATTCGTGATGAATCGCACCGCTTTGCAATTGCAGGGCACCGAAATAAACGTCAAAAACAACGCACCCAGTCATTGCTAGAAGAGATTAGCGGTGTTGGCTCCGTTAGACGTCAAACATTATTAAAATATTTAGGGGGCATGCAGGGTGTAAAAGCTGCTAATATAGATCAATTAAAGCAAGTTCCTGGGATCAGCCCTGACATGGCTGAGAAGATATTTAATCATTTGCATGACAAGGGCTAGCCCTTCGTGCGAATATAGAAAAAAAGACATCTCCAAGTAGTTATGTGGAATATTCCAAACACACTCACAACCTTTAGACTTTTTCTTATCCCCATTTTTTTGGTGATATTTTATTTACCTTATTCATGGGCATTTTTTGCTGCCGCATTTATTTTTTGGCTAGCATCAATAACCGACATCCTTGATGGTTACCTAGCGCGTAAGCTTGAGCAATCAACGCCCTTTGGCGCATTTTTAGATCCAGTCGCAGATAAAGTAATGGTGTGCGCTGCACTGGTTGCACTATCTAGTTACTATCAATCTATGTATATGACCATTCCAGCGTTAATTATTATTAGCCGAGAGATAGTTATATCGGCTTTACGCGAATGGATGGCTGAGCAGGGCAAAAGAGGTAATGTTGCCGTATCTAATATGGGCAAGATAAAAACTGCTGCACAAATGTTAGCCATTATAGGCCTGATCTGGCAGTACGATACGTGGATGATGTATTTAAGCTATGGCTTATTGTACATTGCAACCTTCTTAACATTGAGTTCAATGCTGCAATATTTAGTAGCTGCATGGGGTGAATTGACTAAAAATTGATTGTAAACGTCTAATAACGCACCGTTTTAGATAAAAAATAATCAAACAGTTCAAAACTAGCATTTTTTGTATTGACGCGTTTAATAATCTCTGTAGAATGCGTCCGTGTTGAGAGGGCATAGCCCCCTAGATAAACAAAGCGGCACTAGCTCAGTTGGTAGAGCGCGACCTTGCCAAGGTCGAGGTCACGAGTTCGAGCCTCGTGTGCCGCTCCAGTTTATCTTAAAGGCTAACCCCGATATTGAGGCGGAATGGCAGAGTGGCCATGCACCGGATTGCAAATCCGTTTACCCCGGTTCGACTCCGGGTTCCGCCTCCAACAACACTCCACATGCTTTAAATAGCAAACTCGATGCCCGAGTGGTGGAATTGGTAGACACAAGGGATTTAAAATCCCTCGACTAACAAGTCGTGCCGGTTCAAGTCCGGCCTCGGGCACCACTTTGTGGTTTAATTACATCGCCAAGTGTAATTTATAAAAATAATGTTACATAAATTAGTTTATGTAAAAAATAGAATTAATATGATGCGGCACTAGCTCAGTTGGTAGAGCGCGACCTTGCCAAGGTCGAGGTCACGAGTTCGAGCCTCGTGTGCCGCTCCATATTAGTTTTATCCACTTGCTTTAAATAGCAAACTCGATGCCCGAGTGGTGGAATTGGTAGACACAAGGGATTTAAAATCCCTCGACTAACAAGTCGTGCCGGTTCAAGTCCGGCCTCGGGCACCACTTTAAATTACTTTACCAAGGTAGTTTAAAAGAGATAAAATATGATTTATGCGGCACTAGCTCAGTTGGTAGAGCGCGACCTTGCCAAGGTCGAGGTCACGAGTTCGAGCCTCGTGTGCCGCTCCAAATTATTTGATATGCTTAGGCGGAATGGCAGAGTGGCCATGCACCGGATTGCAAATCCGTTTACCCCGGTTCGACTCCGGGTTCCGCCTCCAAATAATTAATCCACACGCTTTAATTAGCAAACTCGATGCCCGAGTGGTGGAATTGGTAGACACAAGGGATTTAAAATCCCTCGACTAACAAGTCGTGCCGGTTCAAGTCCGGCCTCGGGCACCACTATATCCTCAGTTTTACTTCCAACTAAGCTATCTCCTATAAACAGTATTCATTAGTAGTAACGTACTATCATCTTGCTATTTACAATAAATTGCTTCGTTTGTTTAAACCTTAAAGTCTCATATTTTTGCTTCAAAACCTTAGCTCATTAATATACTAGCTTTGATCACCGCAAACTTGTCATTACAATTAATACCAATTGGCGCTAATACTTAATTATTTGTATAAGCTAACCATGCGCCTCGATACCGATAAGTTCTTCAATTTCAAAGGTAGACCACTTAATTAGCGAATATGTAAAAACTGCCATAAGTCTTTTAGAACGCAAATTAATCCCTAACTAACTCTATAGCGAACGTTAGCTGGAGATGGTGACTGTGTCTCATCAAATGCTTAAACCAAAATTTGTATCCAGTTATTTGTTCTAATGCTACACAGTGTATTAATAGTGTTGTGTCAACTGCTCAATTAATTACTTATAAAAAGATCAGAGATACTATATGGTGCCAATGTGTTTAATCGAGGCGGTTGCAGGGGGTACTGTCATTACTAATATACAAGCAGGGCTCAGACAATAAAAAACCCGAAATGGCTATTTCGGGTTTTTAACTTAAAGCAGTTTAGCGTTACTTATGCCAAATACCCTTTGGAATCGTTTTATTGAGCTTATCGTTTTTGCTAGGATCAAACGTCGGTAATTTTCCAGCGCGTCGTTGAGCGTTATAATCTTTAGCAAGCCATACTACAACACCAGACAGCATAAATAATGCGATTACGTTCACTATCGCCATTAAGCCCATAGATACATCCGCTAAAGTCCATACAAGTGGTAATTCGCCAAGCGCACCAAACATAACCATACCTAGTACTAGTAACCTAAATATCAACATACCTGATGCATGGTTATGCTCTAAGAACATTAAGTTTGTTTCAGCATAAGAATAATTGGCAACAATTGATGTAAAAGCAAAAAACAAAATAGCGACTGCAACAAATATTGCGCCCCAGCTACCAACATGCTCTTCAAGGGCTGCTTGTGTTAGTGCTATCCCCGTTACATTGGAGCCTGGTACTAACTGTTCAGATAATAAAATAAGTGCAGCTGTTGCTGTACAAATAATAATAGTATCTACAAATACACCTAGCATTTGTACATAACCTTGTGAAGCAGGGTGAGGTGGA
Organism: Pseudoalteromonas sp. RWi3; assembly: GCF_054960735.1. Taxonomy (NCBI): domain Bacteria; kingdom Pseudomonadati; phylum Pseudomonadota; class Gammaproteobacteria; order Alteromonadales; family Pseudoalteromonadaceae; genus Pseudoalteromonas; species Pseudoalteromonas sp. RWi3. The sequence goes on along the minus strand of NZ_JBHNYL010000017.1, from coordinate 1,295 downwards.
TTGGGTGTTGCGGTTGCAGCAGCGTTCGCAGCGCTACCCATACCTGCTTCGTTTGAGAATAATCCGCGCTTGATCCCTTGGATCATCGCTTGCATAACACCATAACCAATTGCACCAGCCCCAGCTTGCTCAAGACCAAAAGCACTTCTAATTACATGCATAAATACATCAGGTAATTCAGTGTAATTTACAGCACATATATATAGTGCAACAATTAGGTAGGCGGCGGCCATAAAAGGCACTGCTAATTCAGCAAATCGAGAAATCGTTTTTAGACCACCAAATATGATGATGCCAGAGCCAATAACAAGTGCTATACCTACTATGTAGTTAGGTATACCGAAGGCAACTTCAAAAGCAGCGGCAATAGAGTTTGACTGCACAGCATTAAAAACTAGACCAAAGGCTAAAATTAAGCACAGTGAAAACACTACGCCCATCCAACGTTTGCCAAGACCGTATTCCATGTAGTAAGCAGGGCCACCGCGAAAATTACCTTCATCATCGCGAGTTTTATATGCCTGAGCTAATGTGCTCTCTGCAAAACTAGTTGCCATACCTATTAAAGCTATTAGCCACATCCAAAAAATAGCACCAGCACCACCTAAATAAAGCGCAACAGCAACACCTGCCATATTACCGGTGCCAACACGGGCTGCTAAAGAAGTACAAAATGCTTGGAAAGAGGAGATACCGCCATCTGAACCTTGACGGCTTTGGAACATTACTTTGACCATATGCGGGAATTGTAAGAATTGAATAAAGCCAAGACGTATTGTAAAAAATAGTCCTGCGGCTATTAATAAGTACACCAAAATATGACCCCATAAGAGACCACTTATACTATTTATTATATCTGTCATGTGTGTTGCCTAATAAACGAGTTGTAAATATGCGGCGCAACTTACCACAAGCGTGATAAATAGTTTAGTAAACACCACAAAATAATCAGTTACCCACAGGGTTTTGTGGGTAACCTGTGTTTCTGTATGGTGTATCTTTGGGGTAAAAATTAAATGCAAAAAAGCGTTTAAAAACGCTTGCGTAAAAATCTGTTCTCCCTATAATGCGACCCTACTAAGACAGCAGAGCAGGCAACGCTTAGCGAGGCAAGCAAGTCACTTGGTAAGTCGAGTAAAACTTAAGTTTAGATTTTTAAAAAGTTTAAAATTAAGTGTTGACAAAAAAATAGGAAAGCGTAACATGCGCAGCCCTAGCGAGATAAAGTAAAGCGCTTTAATCGCAACGTTCTTTAACAATATAAAGCAATCATCTGTGTGGGCACTCGTACAGAT
>NZ_JBHNYL010000016.1:0-80060 GCF_054960735.1 Pseudoalteromonas sp. RWi3 | reverse complement strand
TTTAGGTTTTTTCTTTAGGTTTTTCTGATAATATGGTAATACTTTTAAGATATCAGCTTCTGATGATATTCCACTTTGAAAAGCCAACAATAAAATTTCTATCGCTTCATAAAATAACCCCTCTTTAGCTTTAGTCGTTGCGAGTTTTAGTTGATTCATATTAGTGTTCATCATTGATTACTATTACCTTTCCTGTTTTTCAATATATTATTTAACTGCTCTATCGTAAGCTCTTCTCTCGAAGTTATATCAGGTTCACCAAGAGGAAGGTTGATTTTATATGAATGGCTTATAGTTACTCCATCACTACAGTCAACTTTTTCATAGTGTATGTTCTCGGCTATTGCTTTTGATGCTAATTGCTCAGCTTTAAAAAATAATTTGCTAGTTGGAGAAAAAGGGAAGTAAATAAAAAAGTTATTAAATTGGCAATATAAAATATAGATAATGTGGTTATCAGACGTTTCTCTAGTTAATTCGATTTCCATTTTTATTGGAAAGTTAACATCAGGCATTCTGTACCCACACCAAAAAATAGGAAAATGATTAAAGCTTTCAAAATTCTGATTTGATCTCAACCATCCAATAGCAGTATTAAATTCTTTTAATTTTTCATCTGGAAGAATAGATATTAAACTCTTTAAAATTGCTTTGTAAACTTTGACCATATCAAAAGTTTGTGATGAAAAATTTAATGAGCTTTTCTCTGAAGGTTTTTCTTGTATTAATGTTATGAATTGATCGTCACCATAAATTTTACTGCCACCTTTTATATAATTCGGCCGATAGCCTTTCTTGCCTCTTAGTCGAGTAATAAACGTTGGGGGTATAAAATTGCTTAAATCTTTCTCTATTTTTGAAAACCTAGCATTGCACTCATCACATTCATTAACTGTAAATATGCTTTTATTGCCAAGAAACTCAGGAAAGGAATGGGCTCTTTTTTTATTAAATTTCACATCATTTAATTTGCAGAACCTACATAAAGAATCTCTTTCACCAACCTCAACTGTTGGAAATAAATTATAATTATGCTGTATATGACTAAATACCTGCTCAAACAAAAGCTAATCCCTTAACTTGCTAAAGTTTATATTCTCACTCAAATAAATATGCTACGTATGTGCTACACAGAAAATATAAAAGCAGAGAGAAAAATCGTAATTCATTGATTTTATTGGTAGCCCCTGCAGGAATCGAACCTGCAACTGCCCCTTAGGAGGGGGCCGTTATATCCATTTAACTAAGAGGCCACATTCGAGCTTCGAGCTTCGAGCTGATAGCTGATAGCTGATAGCTGATAGCTGATAGCTGATAGCTGATAGCTGATAGCTGATAGCTGATAGCTGATAGCTGATAGCAAAAGTATAACGGTTTATCCTATTTACAATCAAGCAGTTAAATGAACTTAATACAAGGCTAGTTAATACTCGCGCGTTTGAGGTTTATATCGTCATTTTTTAACACATAATAAGGTAATAGCTTTTGGCTACTTGCCACTACCCGCTTACTTTGCACATCAATAATCCGTGTATTAACTTCTACGCCACTGCTACGGTAGATCAAAGTACCAGATAAAACATGGCTTGCAACACGCTTATTTGCTAATTTTTCTACCTCGCGTGAGAACACAAAGTCACCGCGTTGGTTCACTAAAATTTGATCGGTTGTTTTAAAATCAACAATGCCATAACCAAATTGTTGTAGCTGGTGAATAAAGCTTTCTGAGAGCTGGTTACCAAGCTGGCTGCTTTTAGTCAAACTGTTATCTAAATCAACAAAAGAAGTCACTGCAATCGAGATATCTTGCTCTAATTGCATGGTATCGACTAAGTCTAACGCCATTTGTTCAACATAATTAACCAGCGTTTTATTATGTTTACTCGGTGCAAACTGCGTTGAGCTTTGATAGCGCTGCTCTTGTTGCATTTGCGCTTGATGTATCAATTGACTTAAATCATAACTCGGGGTGGGCTCTGGCGCACTATCGACCGATTGCGTTTCTACCATGCTACACCCTGCAACAAACGAGACAGCTAAGCTAACACTTAATATGGCTGCACACTTAGTTATATAAGTCATAGTTACTCTCACTCATTCGCTTGTTTTAGCATGATACCGTCAGTGCGATAGCTGCTGTCTAATGCGTCTACCACAGATTGAGGTATAAACCCCTGCGCAGAGCCAACAACAGCTTTACTGGTTAACCCAACTATACGTGCATTTATTAATACGCCGCCTTGGTGATTTACCATGGTGCCAGCTAACACATAGTTAAAGTTTTGATCTGGGCTGAGCTCTAAATAATCTCGGCTGAATACAAAATCGCCGTTTGGTGTAACGCGCATGAAATCGGTGGTTTTAAAATCGATAACGGGTACGCCAAAACTGTGCAGTTCGTGCATAAAGCTTTCGGCTATTTGATTGCCAAGTAACGTTCCATCATTGTATTCATCGTCTAAATAAATAAAGCTCGATACAGCTAATGGCGTTCGTGTATTCACATATTGCAGGTTTTCAGCCATGTCTTGCATGATACCGCGAACATAATGATTGATATTCTTACGTGTAGCGACACCCAGTTGACTGCTGTCATTCATTACGGCTTTATTTTGGAACACGCCGCTATTTTGACCAGGCTCAGCAACACTTCGCTCCATGGCAAGCTGTGGTGTGGTGTTATTTTCTGCGCTGCTGGTGTCATTCATCATTTGCGAACAACCGAAGCCCAGCGGTAAACATAGGGTTAGTAATAAGCGTTTCATAAGGGCTCCTAATTAATATTCACTGCGGTAAATAAAACCACCGCGTTGCTGAATCTTTTCATCGCTCCACATTACATTTATGGGGATTTCAGTGCTTGCTGCTGAGGTGATGACATTGTTTTGTGCGTTCACCATGCGTGCATTGATGATGTAGGCATGTTGTTGCCGCGTTAATGTACCAGTGATGACATAGTCAATATTCTGGCGTTGATTTAATTTTGCGATGTCTCTGCTGAGCATACTATCTGCCGATGCTGACAAATTTAAATTATTTTCTAAACGGTACTCGATTATATTATAGCCAAGCTGCGTTAGTTGCGTGATTAGGCTTTCTTGAATTTGCTGGCTTAGGCCGTGACCTTGCCCTTGCGCAAGGCCTGTTTCTAGGGCGTCAGCTAAAAAAAAGCTTGTTATAGCAATACGTGACGAGCTTTTGAATGAACCATTTTTATGGCTAAGCTGCGTGCTTAAATCGCGAACATATTGATCCACAGTAAAAGACGCCATCGTCGCTTTTTCAACTTGAGTATTAGTCTTTTTTACGGGCTCACTGGTCAAACTACAAGCGGTTAGACCCAGTGACAATAAAAGTATTAACAGGCGCATATTTGCCATCCTCTATGAGCATAGCAGTATCAAAGCAATAACTATGCCTATTTAAAAAGGCTCCGCTGTATAATGGCTGACTAAACAGTTTATTTTATATAGTTTAAGTTTTTCGCACTCTAAACGGGCGTTTTTTTGATACTGATATGCGCCAAGTTTTAATCGGTAATAGGTCGTGCCTTTTACCTCAACCGATTCTACATTTGCGATGAGTTCTCCGGCAAATAACTCAGGGGCTTTTGATTTTAGTTCTTCGACCGTTTTACTCAGCCTCATTCGCTCAGTAACTGATGCCACTTGAAGTGCAAATAATGGCTGCGGCGTTGGCTTAAGCTCAACAGCTGATTTTGGCTTTTTAACAGATTTAGCCTGTACATTTGGCTGAGTCGTTTTTTGCTCAACCACAGCGTTAAGCTGTGAGATTAATAGCTTTAAATCTTGCTCAATTAGCAGTAACCGTTCTATTCCTGGTTTTGCTTGTTGCCACTGAGCAGCAGACTCTTTAAGCTCAGCCAGCTCTGCTGCAGAGATAGAAACGATTTCATTGTTAAGAGGTTGCTCATTATTTTTCGCCGTATTTGTTGCGCTACAGCCAACAGCAGTAAAACATGCCAAAAATACAATGAGTTTATTCTTAACTATCCAATGTAGCGCCATCGATAAATCCTTTTTTATTAATGTATTATTTGTTGAGCTTGCACTGTGCAGTTTAAGCCTTTGCTTGTTAATCTTACGCAGGCGCTTTGCAAATCATTATCTTTTGTTTGCGCATAGCCCAGCGCTAAAATATAGCGTTGATTGTCTTTAAGATAAAATGCTTGGTTTAATGACTCTGGCTGTAAGTGTTGTTTAATTAATTGAAAATACGTTTTAAGCATCGCAAGAGATGAAAAACTACCAGCGTTGGTAATAAACCCAGCCACTTTCTCTTTTTCAGTCAATACAAAATCAACACCCATCACTACATCACCTTGTGGTGATAAGTTAACGGCTACATTTTGCGTTTCTTTTAATGATTTTTTATTTTTATAGTTTTCGCTAATTACAGCTTGGTATTCGCCCGGTCTCAAATCTGTAAATAGGTAATAACCATCATAAGCTGCCTGTGTTTGTGCTACTTGCTTACCCGTTTCGTCCAACAAAGCTATACTTGCAAAAGGCTGTACTTGGGTGTGATCATCTTGCTGCTGATAAACCACTCCTTCTATTTCACTGGAGTTATTTAATGGATAATCCATATACTCAATAAAGCCTGCTCGCGGTGTAATTGAAAAGCCATCGTGGGCTGGTACTAAAAATGGATCTGGAAAGCTGTCTTTATCAAGCACAATATCGGTAGTGCGATTGGCAGGCATTGAGGTAAGTAAGGCTATTCCCTGCTCATCTGTAATCGCTTGGCGGTAGTTTTGTAGCCCTTTTACTTTTACACCAACAACCCCTTGTTCGTTCTCATCCATTACACCGTTGTTATTATCGTCAATAAAAACGCGTAACATTAATGTACCTGTAGTCGTTAGGCTCTGTTTTGAAACAAAATAGTTATTGTTTTGCGCATCCATCCCTAAACTAAAGCGACTATAAACACCAAACTGCCAATTTTCTTCACTGTCGTAATTAAAGTTACTCGTCACACTAAACTTATCGCTTTGCCATGTTAAGCCTAAATCTGCTGATTGCAGGTCATTGATTCGCGAATCTCGTAGCGTTAATTCGGCTTGTAACTGACTGCTAATGCTACGGTTAAACTCGGCTTCATAACTGGTAATTTCGCTTACAGGCGATAAGGTGTAATCAATGCCAAAACGGCTATAAATACGACCAAAGCGACCTTGTAAGCGCGATGTGCCATCAACAAATTTATGGTTTTTAGTGTCTTGCCATTGCAGCTGATTGCTTAGTGAAAGGCCTGAGAAGGCATAATTTAAACGGTTTTGTACTTGTTTATATATTCCCTGACTATCCGATTGCTGATAAAGAAGATTGTTCTGATAATTTAATCGGCCAAAATCGCTCTGCATTAATTCGCCAGCCATATTTATTTGGTAGCTATCATATTCCTGATTTGTTTCGTCAGTTCGGTTAGTAGCGCTAAAGAGTAAAGATTGTTCTGCAACTTGGCTTCGTGCTGTTAACTCAAGCTCTTTTTCATTTTGGTTGTTTTGCTCGTAATCTAGGTTCAATAAGAGCCGATTAAACACGCTTAGGTTTGCACCAATGGCAACGTGTTGCAAGTCGTCATCTGCTCTTTTTTGCCCCAATGCAGCTGTATAAATAGAGACGTTATCAGTAATTCCTTGCTCAAACCGCCCAGCAACTTGCCAACCTGTATTATTGAAGTTGCTGTTACCGAGTAACTGTTTTCCTTGCTCTGACACAGATAGTTCGTAAAACCCTTCACCTTTATCTAATTGATTACCATCAACAAAATAGTATTCAGTTTTACGCTCAACTTGTCCTTGAGGACCATAAAATATCAACTCAAAATTATTTTCGCCATAATATAAATCTACATTTTCAAAAACATAACGCCCATCTGCTAAACTAAGTTGCTGCGCAATTAATACTTCGTTGCGATAAAGCTCAGCATCCCATCCTAACTGAATGGCGCCACTTAAATTAATACGATTGGTATCAAATTGCTGGTTAAGATCACGATTAGAAAACTTAAACCCACGCCCATACTGGCTGTTATAACGACTCCCTACTTGAGTTGCGATAACGTCGCCAAATTCAACTTCACTAGCGCCTAAAACACCGAGTAAGTTGCTTTGTGAATCTTGCCTAGTAAAAGTTAAACGTGAGTCTGTTAATAAATCACCTTCGCGACCAGATAAAAAGTACTCTGCTGATAAATAGGCAAAATCTTGTGCGCCTAATAATGAATATCGGGTTCTATTTTGGTTTTTATCGGCACTGTAATTTAATTGCAAGTCAGCCACGGGCGCTGAAATAGCTTGATAAGGACTGGCTTTCCAAGGCAGTGTGGGTTGTGACTTTTGCTTTGTTGGATTAAGGGTTCTCCCCTTGCGCTGACGCTGAAGCTCAAGCGGGAGTGGTTCATCTGTGCTTAGGTGTACTTCTAAATCAGCGTAATCAACATTAAAGGCTATACCAAATGCATAGTTTAAAACGTCAATTTCAATGTAAATATCATCATCAATACTGATATCGGTATCAGCTAGCTGCAAAGCACCATGATCTGTAATTAATGTGTTATCAGACAATTCAAATGTTTGTTGATTGGCGTACCAGCCTTTTGCTGAGCTTGTTGGTAAATCTATATCTATTGCAAATTGAAGGATATCTGCAAATCCTGATAAACCTAATTGCACGTTTTTGTCACTTTTGAGCGCAAAAACTTCACCCAAATAATGGCCATTTAAATAAAGTGAAAACAGTAAAAACTCACCGGTTGCAATTCGCTGCTGCGGCTCAACTAAAACCGGTGTTTTAGCTGTGACTTGAAGGTTAGCTGTTGCAAGTTTGCTTTGAATTAGTTGCAGCGTATCGAGCGCATCATTCGCTGTTGGCGCCGTTTTACTCGATACGCTAATACTTAGGCATAGAGATAGCCAAAGTAATGATCTACTTACCTTATTATGTGCTTTCATTCACGCTTATAATAGCAACATGTTAGTTGTTATAGGCAATGTATGCTCAGCAAAGGTTACATCTGCGTATTCATCCGCCCCTGTGTATTTAAATTCTACAACACCTGGTTGTGTAATGGCTTTATCGCTAAACAAGCTTAGGGTGACATCGGCACTGTCTACATCTGAATAAATACTTAAATTACCAATCTCAGCTACTTTCTCTGCAGAACTATTTGTATCGCTTTTAAAGTATGCGCTTAACTTTCCATAACTACTAAACCCAGTATTGCGGTTAACTTTTAATTTAAACTGCATGCGCTGATTATCTGGGTTTTTAATAACTTTTGCATGTTCAATAGTTACCTCGGGTACTTCTGCACTTTCACGCAGAACCACAGGAATACTGTAACTCATGATCATATTAATTTTTATCGAGCTATTAATTTTGGTGTTTTCATTAGGTAACGCTTGAAACAGTAAGTGAGAACGGTACTCGCCAGGAGCCAAACCTTTTGGCTTTCTAAGTGCAACTTTAACAGTTTGCTTTTCACCGGGGGCTAACCTCATTTGCTTTGGCGATAGCCTTGTCATTGGGCTTAAACTTGTGTCAGTCGCTTCAGGCAGAGTTATATAGCCGCCAGTTGGTGTAGATTGCTTTTCACTCCAAATTACTCGGTATGTTTTATATTCTTTACTTGTATTAATTACGCTTACTTTAGCGGTACGCTGGCGCTCATCAAAACTAATACGGGTTGGAGAAATTAGCAGGTCTGCAATTGCGCTTTGACTTAAAAATAAAAAACTGAAAACCAACATAAACGTTAACTTGTTGAACATTTTAATCCTTAGTAGTCCACGGAAATTTCAAGATTTGTAGAAGATGAGTAGTTACCATCTGAAAATTGTTTAGTGCTTGTGTTTATTTCAAGCTTGCCACCAATCAGTACACGAACTTCGCCGAATTCATCGCCAAAACCGTACTTTGGAAAGCCATTTAAACTCACTTTAAAATCGGCGCTACTGCTTCCTTGCGTATCGTGTTGAAGGGTAACAGGCGCGACTAAATTCATTGTTACACGGGTGCCTGTTGGAATACCCGTTAATATAAGCTCTGCTGGATGACCCTCCCTAATAATATAAATATCACCGGTGGTATTTATGGTGCCGTCATCTTTGATTATTACAGAGCCGAACTGTTCACTTTGTAAAACAACTAAAGTGCCAAAATCAAGCGCTTGCTGCTCTATACTGGCCGATTTAACTAATAGCGGGCATAACGCTAAATACAAGCTCAATATAGTGCAAAAGCGCATAATAAACTCAGCGGCCTAAATTAATAAGCAACTTCAATCTGGAAGTTACCAGTGTAATCAGTATCGCGGTATGCTTCACTAGAAGCAATCCCAGCGGTAGAGAGAGTTGCACCAATATTAAACTCAACACTCCCATCTGCATCAGCTGTTAAGTTTGGGTTTCCTGATGTATAAGGTGTGTTAGCATTTGGACCACTGGTAATAAAATATGTCCAACTGCCAACAGTGAAGTTTGGCTCATTTAAACCCTGGCCATCAGAATCGAGTACTGTCGCTGTTGGATCTGTGATTGTTAGGCGAGCATTAGGTACGACATCTGATACAGTAAAAGAAGCTGGTGAACCTTGCCCTATGATAGAAATAATAGCGGGTGAGTTATCAGTTCTTGACGATACAGGACTTGCATCTGGATCTGGATCAATAACTAAGGTTGCTTGGTTAGTGCCAGCTGGATCTGCAACCGCACGAATAATACCAAAATCTAAATCATTACCTTTGGTCAAAACAACTGTATTTTGTACTTTAACCGTTGCACTAAAGCTCTCGCTTGTAGCATAAACACCAAAAGAACTTGCAGCTACGGCTACTGCTAGTAAAGTAGAAGATAATTTCATACTAAATCCTTATAAAAGACGGGACATTACCCTATGTTGTCCCTATCATAATTATTATCGACAGTTAGGACAAATACTTTACGCTTAATTACTGAAACAAAAGATAAAGCGTGCTTTATTCATATAGGTTGGCCGACAAATGGCGCACTTAAACACTTTTGTCCCATACTTTTTGCAATTAAGCAAAAAGTATTAGCTTCTGTATAGTCTTGAAAAGGGCCTACGCGTAAGCCATACAGGGTAACGCCTTTGTTCTCACGCTCAGTCATTAAAAAGTCTAGCTGCTTAAACGCATGAGGGTATTGTTTGTGTAATCTAACAATTTGCAGCTTAACCAGCTCTGGTTTTAAATATAGCCCTAGTTGAGCTCCTGCCAGAGAATCCGACTTTGTTTGGTATATAGATTCACCAAACACATTACTTTTATCCGTTTGAGTGGCCTGATTACCATGGAGCACATCCACCCGCTCTGAACGAAGTTCTGACGGACCTTGTGCTAATTGAGTGTTTGACGACAACGCCATAATCAGAAGTTTTAGATCATTTTCCATACTTGCAAGTCGATTAATACTGCCTTGTTGTTGCTGCCACTGCACAACATATTCTTTAACTTGCTGATCAGAGATGAGTGATGAAGAATCATCAACCTCGTGACTTTCATTCATGGCGCAGCCAGCCATCAGCACTGCTAACATCAAAGTAAGCCAAATTCGAAGTGTAATATGCATTTTTTGCGCTTTAGTTAAAAAGTAATACGGTAATTAAGCAAAGTAAATGCCAGCTTATGTGTTTAATCGTTATGTTTATAAAATAAAAAAGTGCCATTTAGGCACTTTTTTATAATTCACTGGTTTATTGCCTATTTTACTAAGCCTTTAATAAACTTGCCTAAATCGTCTTTGAACTCATCACGGCGAAGTGCGAATTCAATAGTGGCTTTTAAATAACCTAACTTGCTACCACAATCATGACTTCGACCTTTAATGGCGTAAGCTGCGACGGCTTCTTTGTCCATCAACATTGCAATAGCGTCAGTTAATTGAATTTCATCGCCAGCACCCGCAGGAGTCTTTGCCAATAACGGCCAAATATTTTTACTTAAAACATAGCGCCCAACTACCGCAAGGTTAGATGGTGCAGTTTCAACAGGTGGCTTTTCAACCATGTTAGCAATAGCAGCACTTTGACCTTGTATTATTTTTTCACCACCTAAATCGACGACACCAAACTTATCAACATCTTGCATAGGCACTGGCTCAACCATAATTTGGCTTTCACCCGTTTGCTCAAAGTGCGTGATCATTTCAGCTAAGTTGTCTTTTTTAAGGTTGCTTTCATGATCGTCAATAATTACATCTGGTAAAATAACCACAAACGGTTCATCACCAATAATCGGTGCTGCGCAGTTAATCGCATGCCCTAAGCCTTTTGCTTCACCTTGACGTATTTGAATAATTGTCACGTCTTTCGGGCAAATCGATTGCACCTCGGCTAATAATTGCCGCTTTACACGCTTTTCAAGCGTGGCTTCTAATTCAAAACTGGTATCAAAGTGATTTTCAATTGAGTTTTTACTCGAATGAGTCACTAAAACAATTTCTTTAATACCCGCAGCAATGGCTTCGCTCACCACATACTGAATTAATGGTCGATCTACAACTGGCAGCATTTCTTTCGGTATTGCTTTGGTTGCAGGTAACATTCTAGTTCCTAGGCCCGCAACTGGTATAACAGCTTTCATTTGATTCTCCTTAAATGGGTATTATTTGTCCTACACTGAAAAAGGGTATTTAATCGCGTCATGGCATTGGTAGCCTATGACTTCAAAATCATCCCGTGTGACCCATGTTTCAATGTCTTCTAAAGTTTTAATTTCTGGATTGATACGCAATTGAGGTGACTCAAATGGCTCACGCTTTAATTGTACATCACGCATTAATTCTAGTTGGTTTTCATAGATATGCGCATTAACAATTTTATGATATGCCTTACCCGGTTTGTGGCCGGTAATTTGCGCCACTAAGGCAAGCAATACAAAGCACTGAATTTGATTGAAATTCAAACCAAGCGGTACATCACAACTGCGTTGATACGATGTTAAAGATAACGTATCGCCTAACAGTGAAAATGTATGAGTGTGCATACATGGGCGCAAACAACCTAGATCAAACTCACCCGGGTTGTAAAACGTGATAATTTCACCTCTATCATCCACTCCATTTTTAAGGTTATCAATTACTTTTTTAAGCTGATCTAACGGTGTGCCATCGGGGCGTTGCCAATGTCGACCTTGAACGCCATAGACGCGCCCCATGTCGTCTTCACCTTGTCGATTAGGGTTATTAAGCCATGCTTGATTTTCATTGGCATTGGCATCCCACGTCATACAACCAATTTCACGAAACTGTGCTGCACTGCTGTAACCGCGAAGGTAACCTAGCAGCTCAGCAATTGCCGCTTTATAGTAGCTTTTGCGGGTTGTGATCATTGGGAACTTATTGTTAGCTACATCGTACTCAAGATCTGCATTTATTACGGTTAAACAACGTGTTCCTGTACGTTTATTTTCAACCCAAACACCTTCATCAACAATGCGCTGACATAATTCTAAATATTGTTTCATTACTTGCTCTTCTTAGGCTTTCTTTGCAGTTGCAGGCTGTGGCTTGTTATAGGCCCATAATATCAAACCTAAGCCGCCTATGATCATTGGCAACGATAAAATTTGCCCCATTGAGATAAAACCGCCAAACAAGCCTAAATGTGCATCTGGCTCTCTAAAGTATTCGATGGCAAAACGGAATACACCGTAACCTAATAAAAATAAGCCGCCCACACTGCCCGCTGGACGCGGCTTTTTAGTGAATACATATAAAATAATAAACAGCACTAAGCCTTCAAAAAATGCCTCATAAAGTTGCGAGGGGTGACGGGCAAGTGGTCCACCCGACGGGAATACAACAGCCCAAGGCACGTCAGTAGTTCGTCCCCACAGTTCACCGTTTATAAAGTTACCAATACGCCCAGCTAATAAGCCTACCGGTACAAGCGGTGCAACAAAATCACCTACAGCGAGAAGTTGCTTTTTACGAGTCCATGCGAAAATACAAATTGCGGTGATAACACCTAATGTACCGCCATGAAATGACATGCCGCCTTGATCTATTCTAAATAAATAAAATGGGTTTTCTAAAAAATAGCTAAACTGATAAAACAGCACATACCCTACGCGCCCACCTAATATCACCCCCAGCATGCCATAAAAAAGTAAGTCGCTGACTTCGTCTTTTGACCAACCTGAGTTAGGTTTAGCTGCTTGGCGATTTGCCCACCACATGGCAAAAGCAAACCCTATTAAATACATTAACCCGTACCAACGTACGCTTAGTGGACCGACCGAAAATATAACCGGATCTATTTGTGGAAATTCTAGAGCCATAAAAATTAAACCTTAACTAAACACCATTTGAAGTGCGATAATAACCAATAATACTGCAAACGCTTTCTTTATCGTTGCAACGGGTAAATAATGAGTCGCTTTTGCACCAATAGGCGCCATAAACCAAGAGGTTATAACAATCCCTAACAATGCGGGTAAATATACAAATCCAACAAAGCCATGTGCTAAGTCAGTCACCCTCCAGCCAGCAGATACATAGCCAACCGAACCAAACAAAGCAATAACAATACCACACGCGGCAGCACAGCCGATTGCTTTTTTAATATCAACTGAAAAATAATTCAGCAAGGGTACAATTAACGCGCCACCACCAATACCAATTAAGCCCGACAAACCGCCCATTATCGCGCTAAAAGTACCAATAACGGGACCTTTAGGCATCGCTTTAACACTGGGTGCTTGTTTACGTGTTGATAGCACCATACGAGCAGCAATAAATACGACACTCGTTGCAAATACTGCCCGTAATAATTGTTCTGGAATAAAACTCGCTGCAAAGCCACTTAACAAAGCGCCTACCCCAACACCGCTCATAACCCAAGGTGCTATTTCCCACGGTACATTATTATTTTTATGGTGTGCTAAAGCTGAGGATGTCGACGTAAATAAGATTGAGGCCAAAGAAGTGGCAATTGCAATAACAAGCACGTGCTCTGCATCTGCTACATCAAACTTTACCAGTAAACTACTGAGCACGGGCACGATGATCAAGCCACCGCCTATGCCAAGTAAACCTGCTAAAAACCCGACAATACTACCTAGTACTGCACAGCTTGCGATCAATATAACTAAATCATGCATAGCACGCTCTTATAAATAAATTGTTATATGCATATACTAATCCATTATATCTTAGGATCACAGCTTAAATTAACCGTTTTATCAACCATGGCTTGGGGTATAAAAAAGCTTACCTAGTTTGTGTTCAATCATAAAATTGCGTGTTAAACGCAATACTTGTTTTGCAGTAGACTGGGCTAAACACTCAGCCAATAATACTTCCATATCACTCATTTTTAAGCGTCTGAGCACCCACTTTACTTTACTGATAGAAAAGTGATTCATACTAAGTTGTCGATACCCCATCGCAATTAGTAAAATTGCGCCTTCTGGGTCGCCGCCAAGCTCGCCACATAAACTTAAAGATAAGTCGTAGTGTTGGCATTCTTGAGCGACTTTTTGTAGCACACGTAAAACACCAGGATGATATGGGTTAAATAAATCTGCGACTCGCGCATTTGAACGGTCAACTGCTAACAAGTATTGCGTTAAGTCGTTACTGCCCACTGAACAAAAATCAACTTTCTTAGACCATTCCGCCAGCATAAATATGCTTGAAGGCACCTCTAACATTACACCAACTTGCGGGCGTTCAATCACTTTATTTGGCAGTTGCTCTTCCAGTTCAAAATACGCTTGCGATAGTAAAGCCAATGATTCATCTACTTCTTCTGTACCGCTGATCATCGGTAGCATAATTTTTAGATTGCCCAGGCCCATATTTGCTTTAATCATCGCCTTTAATTGATCTAAAAATAATTCTGGATGATCTAGCGTGACGCGAATCCCTCGCCAACCTAAAAATGGGTTGTCTTCTGTAATATCAAAGTAATCTAAAACCTTATCACCACCAATGTCCAACGTGCGCATTACAACTGGCGCAGGATGATAACTTTCCAATACCTGTCGATACCAGTTTTCTTGATCTACCTGTGAAGGAAATTGACCTTTTTGCATAAACCATGCTTCTGTACGGTATAAACCTACACCATCGCAAAGTACTGTGCTGACACTTTCGGTATTAAGGTCCAAACCTGCATTGAGTAACAAACTAATTTGCTGCCCATCTAAGGTAACAGCTTCGCAAGCTTGCTCAGCAATAAACTTATCATTGAGGATTGTTTCTTGGTATTTCAGTTGTAGATATTCATCTTGCAAGATTTGCGAGGGAGAAATATATAGACGCCCAGAGTAAGCGTCTAATATCATTTTTTTACCATCGAATTGCAGTAAAGGTAGGTCTTCTATACCCCAAATTGCTGGGATCCCCATAGCCCGAGTCAAAATTGAGGCATGGCTGTTTGCTGAGCCATTCACACTAACTACACCCACTAAGTGCCCCTTTGGCACTTCCGCTAACATGGCGGGTGTTACAGTATTTGCAATGAGAACGGTGTCTTTTGGATAAGGCTTGACTGCATGTTCGGTCTTGACCAAGTGGTGAAGCACTCGTAAACCAATATCTTTTACATCAACTGCACGCTCTTTAATGTAGGGGTCTTGCATTGCATTGAACTGTGCAATTAATTTTTCAATTACAATTTTAAGTGAGCTTTTAGCACACCAACCTTGTTGCAATTGCGTTTCAACATTTTGTCCTAAGCTCTTTGCATCAAGCAGCTGCTGGTATACATCAAATACAGCCAAAGCCTCTTTGGGTATCGAGTCACTAAGTGTCATTGATAGGGTATTAAATTCGTGTCGAGTTGCTGAAACAGCTTGGCTAAACAAACGTTGTTGCAGTGCCTGATTAGCATCCTTTTTCAGCTCAATAGACGTAAAATCAAGTTTCGGGATGACAACAAACGCTTGGCCTATCGCAATCCCTGGGGCGCTCGACACACCTTTTAATACTGAGGTTTGATGGGATGACTCATCTTGACGCAACACTTCTTTTATTTCTGCATGTGCAAGCTGAGACGCTAGCTGAGCAGATAATGTGATTAAAAATGACTCTTCATCTTGGCTAAATACACGCGCAACTTTTTGCTGAACAACGATTACACCCAACACTTTTTTTTGATGAACAACAGGTACCGATAAAAAAGCATTATAGCTTTCTTCGTTTACTTCTGGGGAGGATTTAAAGCGCGGGTGTGATTTTGCATAGGCAATGTTTATGGGCTCTTCTCGCTGTGCAACTAAACCAACAAGGCCTTCAGTAAAACCAATTCTAAATTTTCCAACAGCAACCGGGTTTAACCCCTCTGTTGCCATTAATACAAAATTGTCTTGGCTGTAATCTGCAAAGTAAATTGAGCAACACTCAGTTTGCATGGCGTCTTTGACCATGTTTACAAAACACGCTAAAGCACTGTCCAAACACGCCTGTTGCGAAACAGACTCTGCAATAGCCCTAAGTGTTGCCAGCATAGCTTTCCTTATCTACCTTTGTGTCGCCATGAATCTTTTGATTGTTCACGCTTATTAAAAGGCATCGCAAATGGTGCAAACTCTTTCATGACGCGACGGTATACATCGCGTTTAAACGATACAACTTGCCTAACCGGATACCAATAACTTACCCAGCGCCAATCGTCGAACTCCGGGTGATGAGTTTTAAGTAAGTCTACTTCTTCATCTTTACAACGAAGTTTCAGTAAAAACCATTTTTGTTTTTGCCCAATACACACCGGACTTGAATCGCGGCGGATTAAACGTTTGGGTAATTTATAGCGTAACCAATGTTTAGAACTTGCAACAATTTCTACATCTTCTGGGCGCAAGCCTACTTCTTCGTGTAATTCACGGTACATTGTTTGTTCTGCGCTTTCGCCACTGTCAACACCCCCTTGCGGAAACTGCCACGAATGCTGACCATAGCGTCGAGCCCAAAAAACTTGTCCCTGATTATTGCAAATTACAATTCCGACATTGGCACGAAAACCTTCGGCATCAATCACCTTAGTGCCTCATTTGTAAGTCGATTTTTAATGATTGTTCCACATTAGCTGCAATACGGCAAACACTATTATAACCAAGCACACTACAGGTATAGATTTAAGGGTCAATGAAGTGCAATTATTAACCGAACATTCAAGTGCAATGTTATTTTTAATAAATATGGATAATACTTCAGCTATTTTACTCATCTTACTCACAGCTTGTGCATAACTTTAATTTATACAGGTTATTTTGCAAACAAATCCACAATAGGCGATCTAATAAAACGCCTTTTCCACAGATTCTGTGGATAACATTGTTCATATATCTGTATTTATCCTAGTTAACGTTTGATATGTACTACTTTAAAATTTGATAAAGAACACAAAAAACATAATAATCATAAACTTAAGTAGATCATATTTAGCTTTAAAGCTGTAAAAAAGTTACCCACCAAGGCTTGGGTGAAAAACACCCAAACACATAGATATCCACTCACAATCAATTTTGCTATCATGTAATGTGAATTAAAACAATAGAATAATACCCTTATGCGAGCTGTAAAACCTCAGTCAATCAATGAATTAATGCAACGTGTAAATACTATCGCGGGCATGACATTAGGCCAATTAGCACAACAATATCAATTTAAAACACCGGATGATTTATTGCGAGAAAAGGGTTGGACAGGTCAACTGATTGAATATGTACTGGGTGCAACGGCCGGTTCGAAGCCGACACCTGATTTTGAAGAGTTGGGGGTAGAACTAAAAACACTGCCGATTTCTTTTAAAGGTAAACCCCTTGAAACCACGTTTGTATCTGTAACTCCTTTACTCAATGTTACAGGAATGACATGGAAACAAAGTCATGTGCGCCAAAAACTAAACCATGTTTTATGGCTACCTATCTTAGGTGAGCGCGATGTTATTCCATTTGATAGAGTAATAGGTAGCGGTTTTCTATGGCAACCAAGTGCCAAGCAAGATGCACAATTACAACGTGATTGGGAAGAGCAAATGGAATTAATTGCATTAGGTCGCATTGATGAAATATCAGGGCATTTAGGCGATGTAATGCAAATACGCCCTAAAGCAGCCAATAGTCGGATCGTGACCGACGCAATTGGCCCTAATGGTAAATTAATAAAAACCCTGCCCCGTGGCTTTTATTTAAAAACCAACTTTACTGGCGAGATACTAAGAAATCAATTTAGCTTATAATTATACATACAAGTCAGGATAACTTAACTAGCCTCCAACTCACACGGCTGCGCATTTTGAATTGATTCATTTGCGTAGCGAAGTAGCCAGTTTCGAGTATTTTTAAATGTCGTAAATTGACAATTTCTTTCCACTACTTTTGCTCTGATAAGTTTATTTTTACCGTTAATGTTAATTACATGAGAAGCGATTTTCTGTTTATTACTTTTAAATTCAAAAGCGAGCTCTGACTTCGCTAACTCAATAACACCACCAAGTAAATATGCAAACTTACTTTGAAGTTCTTCAGCGCCACCGGCAAAGATACTATCACGCTCCTCTTTAGTAATAATTTTAGAGGTGATACTTATTAAGTTTCTATACTTGAATAAAGGCTTACGACTTTTAGTCTTTTTATCGTTAATCCACACTTGAGCCTTCACCGCAACTTGATTCATATTCTCATTAATAAAAAAGATAGGCTTTATATATAGTGTGTTATGGTTAAGTTTATCGCTATAATATGGCTCATGTTCACCGATAAAATCTTCATTTTTAAACCCATTTGTAAGAGTAATAAATTCTGCAACAGCCTCATTAGCTTTAAGTTGTTGTTGCGCTAACTTACCATCTTGCAAAGCTGATGAAGCTGCTGCATGAGCAGCTATTTGCGCCATCATCCCTGCAATTCCCGCGGCCCCAGAATACATTACATTAGACCCCTCTATTGAGCTGTCTTTAATGTATACACCTCTGATATCAAATTCTTGGCTATTTACAAACGTAAATCTAAAATCCTCTGATTTTATTGCTGTATCTTGTGCATTTACATATTGAGTGTAATCGTCTCTCAAAGGGGTAGAATTACACCCAAGCAAAAATAAACCCAACACTAATGGCAAAATAGTTTTCATAATTACTCCCTTTTACAAAACCTATATAACCGTGGCAATAGCCACGGTATAAGGAGAATTAAATATTATTACGAATCAATGTTTTTACATTTTCGATTGCTTGGTAGTATGACGTCGTTACGCCTGGGAATTGATCGGGCTCATCCCACACACCTTCAGGTTGTATTTTCTCATCTACGCTTTGATATTGAAGATACTTATTCGTATCTAAATCGACTGTATATACTAAGCCCTTTAAGTACCCTTGAGGATCACCATTCGGTACGTAGCTACTAAAACTTCGGTATGCACCAAAACTATGAAAATTAGCAACAACTAATACATCGATGCCATGCTTCTCTTTCAAACCACGAAAATCCTTTTTAGCAAAGCCAAGCTCTCCCTTAAATTTTGGTAATTTATCGATTAACTTTTCATCATCAAGCGCAAGTACATAATTCGACCTTTGCTTAAAACCTTCCTCAATAACACTTTTTAACTGCTCAATATCGTCAGTTGGTAGGCTTTCTAAATGCTTATCCAAAGAGCTAGTTAAAGCAGAAGCTACGCCATAACATAATAAACAACTCGCGCCGTATATATGTGTTGTCGCTTTTTCGCCTCGCTGAAAATATAAACCAACCTTTCTCTCTTTATTATTAAAGTGGTTTGCCTCTAACTTAACTGTGGGCTGCGGCGTTGTGCCACAACCTACTAATAGCACAGCTAAAAAAGTCATTATTAATTTTTTCATTCTAATTTTCCTAATTACATACCGCAAGCTTCGCATTCAGCTTAGCTTAATCCAGCGTGTAATTTACATAAAAAACGTATAGCTAACAACTACCTATTCACCTTCATTAACAAAAAAGATAACTGCCTTAATATATAACCTTATTCTTGCAAATTAGGATGGAATTTATTTTTAAAAATCAATACATCTCTTAACCAGAAATCTGGTTATACCAATACGATTAATTAAGTGGTCTATTTTGAGGTTAGAAAAACGTGTTTTTAGCAAGGCAAAAAATCGCTACTTTTCTGTTTTAATGAGAATTTTTTAACGCAGGTAGCGGCACGTCTAGCCCCGCAAAATGATTAAGTATTATTGCGGGTTGGTATTATGCAGTGTTTTATTCATAATTTAAAAAAGGTACTAGCATCGTATAAAATATATATCGCTATTGATCAAAAAAATCCCCGCATGCGCGAGGATTTTTTAAAAGTTTAAATCAGATGCTAAAGCATTACTGACCTTTAACTTCTTTAAGGCCGTTGTACGGTGCTTTAGCGCCTAATTGCTCTTCAATGCGAAGCAATTGGTTGTACTTAGCAACACGGTCAGAACGGCTCAGTGAACCCGTTTTAATTTGACCCGCTGCGGTACCTACTGCTAAATCAGCGATAGTGGCGTCTTCTGTTTCACCAGAACGATGAGAGATAACCACTGTAAAGCCAGCATCTTTAGCCATTTTGATTGCTGCTAACGTTTCAGTTAGTGAACCAATTTGGTTAAATTTGATTAAAATAGAGTTAGCAATACCGTTATCAATACCACGCTTTAAGATTTTAGTGTTTGTAACGAACAAGTCATCACCAACTAACTGAACTTTGTCACCAATTAATTGTGTTTGGTGTGCAAAGCCGTCCCAATCAGACTCATCTAGACCATCTTCGATTGATACAATTGGGTATTGCTCAGTAAGATCTTTTAAGAAGTGGTTAAATTCTTCTGATGTGAATTTTTTACCTTCGCCTTTCAGGTCATAGATATTTGCTTCTTTGTCGTAGAACTCAGAGGCAGCACAGTCTAAGGCTAATGTAATGTCTTTACCTAGCTCGTAACCTGCGTTTGCTACAGCGACTTTAATCGCAGCAAGGGCGGCTTCATTTGAAGCAAGGTTAGGTGCAAAACCACCTTCGTCACCTACAGAGGTTGAGTGACCTTCTGATTTAAGTACTTTTGCAAGGCTGTGGAATACTTCAGCACCCATGCGTAGTGCTTCACGGAAGTTAGCCGCGCCAACAGGTTGAACCATAAATTCTTGAATATCTACTGAGTTGTCAGCATGCTCACCACCATTGATGATGTTCATCATTGGTAATGGCATAGAGTACACACCAGGCGTGCCGTTTAGATCAGCAATGTGCTCATAAAGCTCTACTTTTTTAGATTGAGCAGCAGCTTTTGCTGTAGCAAGTGATACGGCTAGAATTGCATTAGCACCTAATTTTTCTTTATTTTCAGTGCCGTCTAAATCTAGCATTACTTGGTCAACAGTCTGTTGTTCTAATGCGTTTTGACCTTCTAAAGCAGCAGAGATTTCATTATTGATAAAACCAACCGCTTTTAAAACACCTTTACCTAAGTAACGTGCTTTATCACCATCACGTAATTCAAGTGCTTCGCGAGTACCTGTTGATGCACCTGAAGGTGCTGCAGCGCGTCCCCAAGAACCATCAGCTAAATGAACATCAGCTTCTACAGTTGGGTTACCACGCGAATCCATAATTTCGCGACCAATCACTTTTACGATATTTGACATCTCGATTCCTCTTTTCCCAAAATGGTGAGTTTGCCGGCTTTATTAATTTTCCTTAATACCGCCGCTTTAAAAACAAATAAGCCGTGCATAGAGCACGGCTTATTCACATTACGATGACGCTTTTTGATGAGTGTGTGCAGCTGCAACAAACCCTTCAAATAGCGGGTGACCATCACGTGGTGTTGACGTGAATTCCGGGTGGAATTGCGCGGCAATAAACCAAGGGTGATCTTTGTTTTCGATAATTTCAACTAGCTTCTTATCTTCAGATAAGCCAGTGAAGCTCAAGCCAGCTTGCTCAAGCTTTTCTACAAAGTTGTTATTTACTTCGTAACGGTGACGATGACGTTCAACAATCTCATCACTGCCGTATACTTCACGTACCTTTGAACCCGGCGTTAAGTGGCATTTTTGAGCGCCTAAACGCATTGTGCCACCTAAATCAGATGCTTCATCGCGTACTTCTACGTTACCATCTGCATCTAACCACTCAGTAATTAGGCCTACTACAGGCGCTGAAGACTTCGCATTAAATTCTGTTGAATTAGCATCTAAAAGACCTGCAACATTACGTGCATATTCAATTAAGGCTACTTGCATGCCTAAACAAATACCTAGGTAAGGTACTTTATTCTCACGGGCATATTTTGCCGCTAAAATTTTACCTTCAACACCTCGGCCACCAAAACCGCCCGGTACTAAAATCGCGTCTAAGTGAGCAAGTCGTTCTGTACCTTTGCTTTCAAGATCTTGTGAATCAACATATTCAATATTAACGGTTAAACGGTTTTTTAGACCTGCATGTTTAAGTGCTTCGTTAACTGACTTGTATGCATCTGGTAATTCAATGTATTTACCTACCATACCAATTGTTACTTCGCCCGTAGGGTTAGACTCTTGGTATAATACTTGTTCCCATTCAACCAAATCAGCTTCAGGCGCTTCTAGGTGGAAACGACGACATACAAAGTGATCAAGCTCTTGAGACTTTAATAGTGCTGGAATTTTATAAATGCTGTCTACATCTGGTAATGAGATAACTGCTTTCTCTTCAACATTAGTGAAAAGTGCAATTTTGGCACGCTCATTATTTGGCAATTTACGATCAGAACGACAGATAAGGATATCTGGCTGAATACCAATTGAGCGTAGCTCTTTAACAGAGTGTTGCGTTGGTTTGGTTTTCACTTCACCTGCAGGGCCTAAGAATGGCACTAGCGTTAAGTGAATAAACAATGCGCGCTCACGGCCAATTTCCGTGCCTAACTGACGAATTGCTTCTAAAAATGGTTGTGACTCAATATCACCTACCGTGCCACCAATTTCAACGATTGCCACATCATGGCCTTCAGCACCGTCATAAACACGTTGCTTAATATCGTTAGTAATGTGTGGAATTACCTGAATAGTTGCACCAAGGTATTCACCACGACGCTCACGACGCAGTACATCTTCATATACACGGCCTTGTGTGAAGTTGTTACGGCTTGTCATTTTGGTGCGAATAAAACGCTCATAGTGACCTAAGTCAAGGTCTGTTTCTGCACCGTCTTCGGTGACAAATACTTCACCGTGTTGAATTGGGCTCATTGTGCCTGGGTCAACGTTGATGTAAGGATCCAGCTTTAGAATGGTAACATTAAGACCACGGGCCTCTAAAATAGCTGCCAATGATGCTGCTGCAATACCTTTACCCAACGAAGAAACAACCCCGCCGGTAACGAAGATAAATTTTGTACTCATGCGAACCCTAGAATATCAGGAATTAAAAGGAATATAATACCCAAACAAGTGATTTTGGAATATGTTCAAGACGGGGCGAAATTATAGCAAAAGCCTCTCTATCAATCCAGTGAAAGTTAGCAATTCTCTGCACAAAAAACACACTCCAAAACGCTCACTATCTAAGGCTGCTTTTTAATCGCCTCCCACGCAGCATCCATTTCTTCAAGGCTTGCGGTGTCAAGCGACTGTCCTTTAGCCTGTAAATAAGCCTGCACCTTTTGAAATCTTGATGAAAATTTATCATTTGCGCTGCGTAATAACTGTTCAGGATCACGTTTTATATGACGTGCAACATTAACGGTCGCAAATAACAAATCGCCCACCTCTTCAGCAGTATGCTCTGAGTAAGGGTCAACCGCGAGTGCTTCTTTTACTTCATCAACTTCCTCAGCCACTTTATCCAGCGCACCATGATAAGTGGGCCAGTCAAAACCTAGCCCAGCGACACGTTGCTGAATCTTTTTTGCTTTACTTAATGCTGGTAAGTTAACAGGTATATCTTGCCACAGCGAAGTGGTTTCACCCGTGTTTTTATCTTTGCGTTCTTGTGCTTTAATTTGCTGCCACTGCTGCGCAACTTGGGTGTCAGTTAACGCATGCTGATCTGCAAACACATGAGGGTGGCGTCTGATAAGTTTGTTATTTAAAACACTTACAACATCTTCAAAATCAAATAGGGCTTGTTCCTTTGCCAATTGCGCATAGAAAACAACCTGAAAAAGTAAATCGCCTAACTCTGCTTTTAGCTCTGTGTAATCACCACGCTCAATACAATCGGCCACTTCATACGCTTCTTCTAACGTATGCGGCACGATCGAGTTAAAATCTTGCTTTAAGTCCCAAGGACATCCGCTTTGTGGATCGCGCAGCTTAGCCATAATTGCTAATAATTCAGATAATGAGTTTTGCTTTTCCATAAACCCCTCTAGTGGCTTCGCTTTGCTTGGTGAACGCCTTCAATCTGATCCAACTTTGAAAGCAAACGATTGGTACTAGACAAGTCGTGTACCTCAACTTGCATTGTAAATTTAGCCAGTTGCCTGTCTTCGAGTGTTTCCATATTCATGTTCAACACGTTTACTTTTTCATTAGCAAGCACTGAACTAATATCACGAATTAACCCTGCGCGATCTGTGGCTTCAATTTTAATACTTAACGCGTATGAACCATTAATTTCATCTGACCAACTAACTGCTATTACGCGTTCTGGGTGCTTATTTTTTAAATTTGTAAATGAGTCACAATCATCTCGATGTACGGCAATACCCCGGCCTTGTGTGATATAGCCAATAATTTGCTCACCAGGAACTGGGCGACAACATTTAGCTACATGGCTCATTAAACTGCCCACACCATCAACCACAATGCCGTTTTTATCACCGCTCATTTTAGTCGGATTTTTAAAGCGGATAACAGGCTCTTCGTCTGTGCGGTCAGTAATTGAATTGAGTAATTGATTTAATCGTACATCACCGGCACCAATCGCAACTAATAAGTCATCCAGCTCTTTAAAATTATAGCGCGCGATTGCAGGCTCGAGCTCTTTATAGGTAAGCTCTAACTTTTGCAGTGCTGTGTCTATGATCTCTTTACCTGCGCTTAGATTTTTATCACGATCGAGTTGCTTAAACCAATGATGGATCTTTGCGCGCGCTCGTGATGATTTAATATAACCCAATGCGGGGTTTAACCAATCACGACTCGGGTTGGGTTGCTTTTGGGTGAGAATTTCTACTTGATCGCCCGTACTCAATTGATGAGTAAACGGCACAATTTTGCCAAATACTTTAGCACCAATGCAGCGGTGACCTACATTTGAATGAATGTAGTAAGCAAAATCCAGTGGTGTTGCTCCCAGTGGTAAGTCAAAAATATCACCGCGCGGGGTAAAGATATAAACGCGGTCTTCTACCACTTGGTTTTTCAGTTCATCCGCTAGATCACTGCCATCAACCACTTCTTCTTGCCATTGCAGTAGTTTACGTAACCAACTAATTTTTTGCTCATAACCTGAACCACGGCTAGGGAGCGCACCTTCTTTATACATCCAGTGAGCGGCAACACCCAGCTCTGCATCTTGATGCATTGCATGAGTACGAATTTGGATTTCAACGGTTTTTCCCTCCGGGCCAAACACCACCGTATGAATAGACTGATAGCCATTTTGTTTTGGTGTGGCTACGTAATCGTCAAACTCTTTGTTTAGATGCCGCCAATTAGTATGCACAATACCGAGTGCGCCATAGCAATCTTGTAGCTCATCAACCACAATCCGCATGGCACGAATATCAAAAAGTTGATCGAATTCGTAATTTTTTTGCGCCATTTTTTTGTAGATGCTGTAAATGTGTTTTGGTCGACCATAAACCTCGGCTTTAATACCAACTTCAGCAAGCTTTGTTTTTACTTGTTCAACCATATCAGCCATATACGCCTCACGGCCAAGGCGCTTATCGTCTAATTGCTTAGCAATACTTTTATACAAGTCGGGGTGCAGGTAACGAAAAGAAAGGTCTTCTAGCTCCCACTTTAATTGGCCTATCCCCAAACGATTAGCTAGCGGGGCAAAGATATCGGCAGTTTCTTTAGCTGCTATCACACGCTCTTCTTCATTGGCATTTTTTAGCTCGCGTAGATGACATACCTGTTCGGCAAGCTTAATCACTACTGCACGCACATCCTCAACCATGGCTAATAACATGCGGCGAATATTATCGACTTGCACGGTGCCATTGCCTTGGTGAGCTAAGGTACTAATCGTCGCCATTTGCGAAACACCCGTAAGCAACACGCCAACATGACTACCCATTACCTCTGTTACTTTTTCAATGCACACTAAATCGTCTAGAAAATAGGGAGTAATGTAAGCCGTTGCTAACGTTTCAGAGTCCAGATTCATTTCCACCAATATTTCAACCATTTCCATGGCCATCATCTGTTGGTGTTGATCAGGAAGAGCCGCGCATAAAGAGTTGGCTTTGATCAGTAACTCGCGCTTATCTTTGGTTAACGCGAGTAATTCAAGTCGCGTTTTAAAATCTGCTGACTTATCCTGCTGATGTGATTGCCGTGTAGCTACCATGTTGCGCTCTATCTCCTTTGAAATAATGCCATTGTTTCAATATGCCCTGTGTGGGGAAACATATTCATTAGCCCTATTTTTTCAAGTGAAAACCCCGCTTGCGAGATAATTGCACTGTCACGGGCTAAAGTAACAGGGTCGCAAGAGACGTATAAAATCGTTTTAAATTGCTTAAGCGGCAGTTGTTCCAAAATAGCCATAGCACCAGTTCGAGAAGGGTCTAATAATAAAACATCTAATGCTTTACTAAACCAAGGTGCTTGCTCTATTGATTTAGTTAAATCAAAGCAATGAAATTGCGCATTCGCTATTTGGTTAGTTTGCGCATTTTGACGAGCCATTGCAACCGCCGATGACACTCCTTCAACACCAATTACATTTTTTGCACATTTAGCCACCACCAAGGAGAAATTACCAATCCCGCAGAACAGATCAAGTATTTGTTCGTCCCCATTTAAATCAAGCCAGTCAACAGCTTGAGTTAACATAGCTTGGTTAACTTTAGCATTAACTTGAATAAAATTACCTAAGCCAAATTCAAATTTTAAATGCTGTTCAGGTAGTTGATAAAATGGCATTGCTAGATGGTCATGCTCAATTACATCACTTTGGTCTTGAAAAATAATTTGCCACTGCAAGCTCGCACCAAGTTCAATTATTATTTGTTTTAGTGGTTCCTTTATCATTTTAGTATGGCGCAAAATGACAAAATTTTGCTCATCTGCTTGGCATAATTGAATGTGACTAACGCTACGAAGCTCATTATATTTATTCAGTAAGGTGTCAAAGAAGCTGAAGACATCATCATAAACGTGGCTTAGAACGGGGCATTTATTGACACTAATAATTTGTTTAGAGCCCTTTGCTCTATAACCTACACGCATTTTTTTTGCGTTTTTGTCGTACATTACGGCTAAGCGCGCACTACGGCGGTAATGCTTTGGCTCACTTAATAATGGCGGCTGCCATGCCATATTTTCTAGTTTTGCAAACTTAGCGAACAGCTGACTTACTGCAACCTGTTTCTCAACCAGTTGCTGATCCAACCGCAAATGCTGTAATTGACACCCTCCACATTGCTCGTAATGCTCACAAAAAGGGGCAACTCTGGCATCACTTTGATGCTCCACTTTGATTGTTTTTGCTGCGCAGTGGCGAGATTTATCCTCTGTCAATTTTGCCTTTACGACTTCGTTGCTCAAAGCGCCACTAACAAAGCATACTTTATTATTATACTTAGCAATGCCTCGCCCTTGATGGTCCATGCCAGTGATGGTTAATGAAACAGGCTGCCCTGAGAGGGTCTTTTTTTTTACTTGGAAAAACTGTGCCATCGGGCAACACCTTAAATATTGATTGTATCGGCAAGATTGATTACTCGCCTATAAGTATATACTCTTAGTTAACTAATAATGATAACTACATTAACTTATGACTAAACTTGGTTTGCGCGACTCAGTTTTAGCGCTGACATTAATTCCCACAGTTCTAATTGGACTACTACTTGGTGGCTATTTTACAATAAATCGTTACTTTGAGCTTGATAAAATATTATATCAGCAAGGCTCAATGATTTCGGAGCCATTATCGATTGCAATAGAGCAGCCTTTACTAGCAAAAAATAAACAGCAACTTAATCGACTAATTAGTCATGCTCACAATAAACACTCGCCAGCGATAAAAACCATTGCAATTTTTGACGCAAACAAACAACTCATTCTGACCAGCAATTACCACAGCGACTTTGATGAGCAAATAGATGAGTCTCAATTACGAGCTGATAATAAAACGAAACAGCAAGAAAGCGATGGATTCATCCTATTTTACACACCCATTGTCAACCTCTCAACGCCCGAGGCTCGCTGGAGTGATTCAGCGTTTCAAACTACTTTAGGCACAATTGTTGTTCAACTTAATAAAGACCCGGCAATTATCGGACAACAAAGAGCACTGTTAATCAGCGGAATTGTAATTATATTTGCACTATTGCTTGCCGCTATTTTGGCGATTCGTTTAAGTAGGATGTTCATAACACCACTTAATAAGCTAGTTATTGCCAGTGACAGGTTAATCGAAGGCAAACGAGATACTGGCCTAAACACACCAATGATGGGTGAATTTGAGCAACTTCGCCTAGGCTTAAACACCATTTCTGATACCATGGTGGTGCAAAGAGACGAAATGCAAAAGCACATTGACCAAGCCACCAGTGATTTGCGCGAATCGTTAGAAATGTATGAAACACAAAATATTCAACTTAATATTGCGAAAACAGATGCTCAGGACGCTAACCGTGTAAAGTCAGACTTTTTAGCAAAAATGAGCCATGAATTACGCACTCCACTCAATGGTGTTATTGGATTTACACGGCAACTACATAAAACGCCTTTAAATAAACACCAAAAAGACTACCTCGATACTATTGAACTCTCCGCCAATAGTTTGATGACAATCATTAGTGATATTTTAGACTTTTCTAAGCTTGAAGCGGGTGCTATGGAGCTGGAGTCAATCCAATTTCAGTTACGCGACAACATCAATGAAGTACTTACATTACTTGCACCAAGTGCCGACGAGAAACAACTAGAACTTTCCATTTATATAAATTCACAAGTCCCTGACAATATTACTGGCGATCCAACTCGCTTTAAGCAAGTACTTATTAACCTCATAAGCAACGCAATTAAGTTTACTGAAAAAGGTGCCATCAAAATTGATGTTGGCCATCGCCTTTTAGACGAAGAGCGCACTTCAATTCTCGTGTCAGTGACTGATACTGGTGTTGGTATCCCAATGGACAAACAAGATGCACTGTTCACACCATTTGGGCAGGCAGATTCAAGTATTACCCGTAAATTTGGAGGAACAGGACTTGGCCTGATTATTACAAAACACATTGTTGAAGCCATGGGTGGACGTATTACTCTTAACTCAGCACCCGGGCATGGTACGTGTTTCACGTTTAATGGTGTATTTAGCCTTCCTAGCCATAATGTTACAAATGACTTACCAAGTAAATCGCTTGCCAATAAGCGCATATTGTACCTAGAGCCACATGAACACACTCATTATGCAGTCTCATCTTTATTAAAAGATTGGCAAACTCAAGTAACCGGCTGCTTTGATGAAGAAAGCTTTTTCGACGAAATCAAAAAAGATTTTAATTACGATATTTGTATCATTGGCCATGTTGCCGCAGTCGATGAAATGCAGCGTTTAAAAAGCTATATAAAAGCGGCGCGTGAATCCACCGATTACTTATACCTGATGTTAAATACTGTATCGCATAGCATGCGTGAATCTTACATAGGTAGCGGTGCAGATGCGTGTTTAAGTAAACCTCTTAATCATCGCAAACTGTGTGAAGTGCTAGCGGCTCCTTATCGCCTTGATCACCCCGTACACAATATTGAACAAAGTGACGACAAGCTTTTACCATTAAAGGTGCTGGTTGTAGATGATAACGACGCCAATTTAAAGTTAATTTACACATTACTAGAAGAAAAAATAGAGCTCATCGATACAGCTCACAATGGCTCGCAAGCATACAGCCTGAGCAAAAGTCATAAATACGATATAATATTTATGGATATCCAAATGCCGATTATGGATGGCATCACGGCCTGTAAACTTATTCGCGAATCATCTCTTAACGAAGATACGCCAATCATTGCCGTAACGGCACATGCCCTTGCAGGTGAGAAAGAGCAGCTAATAAAAGATGGCTTTAAAGGTTATTTAACCAAACCTATCGATGAAGATATGCTAAAACAGAGCATTAGCGAATATAGCCCTAAATCACCAATTATACGGGATAAAAACCGCCAAGAGCATATTGTGTCAGAGCCTCCCTTCACCAGCAATTCACTTGATTGGACTCTCGCGCTGCAACGAGCCGGAGGAAAGCACGAACTCGCTTTAGAAATGTTAAACATGCTCTTACTTAGTGTTCCAGAAACATTACGCTTACTCGATGAGGCTATTCATAATCAAGACTGTGAGCACGTACTCAGTATTATTCATAAGTTCCATGGCGCATGTTGCTATACAGGTGTTCCAAAGCTTAAGAAGCTTGCTGAAGGACTTGAAACCGCTTTAAAAGGTGATTGTGATTTAAGTTATATTGAACCTGAACTCTTTGAGCTACATGATGAACTTGAAAACTTAATAACTGATGCAGGTATGGCTCAACAATAGAGCCATACCAAAAACGCTTAATGACATATCTGCGTTAATGCTTTTGCTGATTTTAGACTGCTTATTTTCCAAGGCTGTTTTTGTGCAGTTAAATCAATTGAAACCCTTGCGATATCATTAAACAAGTAGTCTCCTGGCGCATTCAATCGAGTTAAGTATTTACTTAACTTCTGCTGGCAAAAAGGCCCTGTGTCACCATGTATTACCAATACGGGCTTGGCAACGGACTGTGCAAACGCAGCAAGTGCTTCTCGGTACACTTTAAATCCATCACACTGTTTCACAACCGTTTTGCTGCAGGCTGGTTGCGCCGTACCATGAGTATAAATATCGGCTTGAAATCCAATAACATATGCTTTCACTAATGGGTCTGCGCGCGACAACCACTCGAGGTTTAATTCATCCCGTTGCTGAGCAGCCTGATTCGCCAACGCTTTATCTGTTTTTAATACTTGCCGACGGCCGTTATGAGTCCCTGCGATATGTAAGGTAATAAATTCAACCCCTGCTATTTGCCAACGTGCATTCTCGACCATGGCCTGCTGTGTTTTATATTTTGCTAACCTACTTGCTTGTTTTAGGTAGTCCAGCGTGTACATAAGGCGTTTAATAAATGCTAAACGTTCAAGTTCATCAAAACGAGGGGTTAAACTATTACGGTCACAGTCAGTCCACTCATTATCGCCTGGGGTATATATAAATGGCTTATTTGTCAGCCCTCTGAGTAGCTTTTTATTACTCATTAGAAGCTCATTTGTACAAGGCTCTGACCCTGCTTTTATATCGCCTAGATGCATCAGAAATGAATGGGGTGTCTGCAGTATTTTTTTGGCTAAAATACCGTTTTTGTTCAGGCTCACCTTATCCACTGAAGTGTAAGGCATATCAGCAATAACTAAAAAATCAGTATCGGTTGCAGAGTTTAGCGGTTCGCTCACCAAGTCTGGGCTGTTAGATAATACCTGCAGTAAAGTTAACATTAGAAACATATTCATTCCAAAAGGCTAAAGCTATGTTTCAGTTAACCACTTTATAAACATAATTAAAAGAAACGGCTTTTTCTATTATACCCAAACCACCTCAAGATGCAGAATTCAGCGTTTCACAGGGGCTTAATATCAAGGCGTTACTTTGCAATAATGGCTATCCCTTTTAAGAAGGAACAACGATGAGAGTAAGTTTCTGTGAAGCGCCCAATGGGTTGGCTTAAAAGCGATTTATACTGCGTTATCGATTTTAACAATAGAACCACTATTATTTGCAATCAATGCCTTGCCTAAATCGCTTTTAATTCCAACTGAAACTCGAATCTTGAGGTGATTCGGGTATAGTCTTGTTAAAATACATTAACAGTTAAAATTTATAGCCTAATTATGCAATTTAATACTAGCTACACACTTGATAAGCCTTACTTTTATGAATGTTTCGATGAGTCACTTCCCTACAGTACACAAGCCAAGCCTAAATATGCCTTTTTAGTACTTTTGATCAGTTTAGGATTTATTTCTATTTATGCCTTAGAGCAACATTATCTTGGTAACTTTATGATTATGGCGGCCGTTGTTGAGTGCATTGCCTTTTACTATCGCAGGCCATGGTGGGTAACACGTCAAATGCTGAGCCGTGCATCAGGTTCAAAAGCCACATTAACAATTGATAAGGATGGTTTTAGTAGCGAAAACCCGCATAAAAGCTATCAAATTACATGGCAGCAAATTGATGATGTTATTTTTACACCTCGTGGTATTTTACTAAAAAATAAAAAAGGCATGCAGTATATATCTAACAGCGTCCTCAGTGATGAAGCTATCGATTACATAAAAAAAAGAGCCGCTAAATAGCGGCTCTTTTATGTTAAATAAATTAATTAAACATTACCCGGACTAGGGTTAGACTTTTCAGCTTGAATACGCATGTAAATTTCTTCACGATGAACTGAAACGTCTTTAGGTGCATTAACACCGATACGTACCTGATTTCCTTTAACACCTAGTACAGTGACAGTTACTTCGTCACCAATCATTAGGGTTTCACCTACTCGACGAGTTAGTATTAGCATTCTCTTGCTCCCATGTTCCAATAAATTAAAAGATTCCGCTTTCGTATCTTAAAGAAAATAAACCTTAAAAGTAAGTAAAAACTCTAAATCGATTCACTTTCTGTCAAAAAAACTTTATGTAATGCACGAACAGCTAGCTCTAAATATTTTTCTGCAATCAAAACTGATATTTTAATCTCAGATGTTGATACAAGTTGCACCGTTATATTCTCTTGAGCTAATGCATCAAAAAATAAACTTGCCACACCTGAATGTGACTTCATACCAACACCAACTGCTGATACTTTAGCAACTGAACTGTTCCCAGTAATATCGGTACTACTAATAATATGGCGGTTATTTCGCAATACTTCAAGCGCTTGTTCAAAATCATTGGTGTGCACCGTAAAAGCATAGTCTACTTTATCAACGTTATGATTAACTTGATTAATCATATCTACTTCAATGCCACTCTCAGCGAAAAGTTTCAAAATGGCCGCCAAGTGATGAGTACCACTTGGTACCCCATCTATACGAACCAAACTCTCGTCACGATTAAAAGCGATACCTGAGACTACGGATTTTTTCATATCGGTTTCTTCAAAGCTGATCAAGGTGCCTTGATCTGGGTTAAAACTGGATAAAACACGAATAGGTAGATTATATTTGCCAGCCGCCTCTACACAACGAATATGCAATACTTTAGCGCCTAAACTTGCCATCTCAAGCATTTCTTCAAAAGTGACATGGCTCATTCGCCGCGCTTTAGGCTCTATTCGAGGATCTGTGGTATAAACACCATCAACATCAGTATAGATTTGGCACTCATCTGCACCAATTGCACCAGCGACTTCCACGGCAGATGTGTCTGTTCCGCCTCTTCCTAAAGTAGTGATATTTCCCTCTATGTCTCGCCCTTGAAAACCAGCAATTATAGCGATGCGGTTATGTTCAAGCTCGTGCTTTAAACGAGTGGCTGCGACATCAGTAATACGCGCTTTACCAAACATATTATCGGTTTGAATATTAACTTGGTCGGCAAGTAAACTCACCGCTGAATGACCCCGTTTTATAATAGCCATAGCAAGCAAAGCGATAGAAACTTGCTCACCTGTAGTGACTAAAACATCAAGTTCACGGCTGCTCGGGCGAGCATCGATTTGTTTTGCAAGATTGATAAGGCGATTAGTCTCTCCAGACATTGCAGAGAGCACCACCACCACTTGATGACCTTGTTGCTTGGTTTTCACAACAAGGTCGGCGACGGCTTCAATACGCTCAATAGAGCCTACCGAAGTGCCACCGAACTTTTGAACTATAAGCGCCACTTAAACTTATGCGCGCTCAGTAAGCCAAGCTGTCACGCTGTCTAAGGCTGTGCTTAAGTTCTCTGGTTGTGAGCCACCAGCTTGCGCCATATCAGGGCGACCGCCACCTTTACCACCCACTTGTGAAGCCATATGGTTTACCAGCTCACCTGCTTTAACTTTACCAGTTAGGTCTTTAGTAACACCCGCAATCAGACTGACTTTAGCACCATCTGCAACACCAAGGGCAATAACACCTGAGCCAATCTTGTTTTTCAGGTCATCAACCATGCCACGTAAGGCTTTAGATTCAGTCCCTTCTACATTGGCAACAAGCAGTTTAACGCCATTAACTTCAACAACAGAATCAAGTAGCGATGCGCCAGCAGCACTGGCTAGTTTATCGTTAAGCTGTGCAATTTGCTTTTCAAGACCTTTCGACTTTTCAAGTAAAGCAGTTACTTTTTCAAGCACTGATGCACTGTCGCCTTTAACAAGCGCAGCTACGTCGTTTAAGTGTTGTTCTTGTTCGCTAACGTAAGCAATCGCGTCAGCACCGGTTACCGCTTCAATACGGCGAACACCCGCAGCTATACCACTCTCTGATACAATTTTAAACAAACCTATGTCACCAGCACGCTTAACGTGAGTACCACCACATAGCTCAATTGAGTAATCGCCAATAGTGACTACGCGTACTTCGTCATCGTATTTTTCACCAAATAGAGCCATTGCGCCTTTTTCTTTAGCGTCATCAATGGCCATAAGCTCAGTATTTAACGCAAAGTTACGGCGTATTTCATCGTTAACTACGCGTTCTATTTCACGAAGCTCATCTTTTGTTACGGCTTCAAAGTGCGAGAAATCAAAACGTAAACGCTCAGGGTCAACTAAAGAGCCTTTTTGCGATACATGATCACCCAACAATTGGCGTAATGCTTCATGCAAAATATGTGTAGCTGTATGGTTCTTTTTAACACGCTCACGACGCGCGTCATCAATAGTGGCTTCTACCTTATCGTTAACACCTACACGGCCAATAACAGTACCGTGATGGGCAAACGCATTACCTAGCTTTGTGGTATTGGTAACAGCAAACTCACCACCTGCTACTTTTAATGTGCCTGTGTCGCCAATCTGGCCGCCTGACTCTGCATAGAACGGTGTACGATCAAGTATAACAATACCCTGTTGACCATCTTCGAGTACTGAAACAGACTCACCTTGGGCAAACATTTCAATCACAGTGCCACTGTATTGAGTCGCATCGTATCCTTTAAAGTCAGTGTGTTTATCAGATTTTAATTGTTGATTATAATCTGCACCAAACTTACCTGCTTGCTGTGCAGTTTTACGCTGCACATCCATGCACTCTTGGAAACCTTGCTCATCAATCGTCATAAAACGTTCGCGGGCAACGTCAGCGGTTAAATCGGCAGGGAAACCATAGGTATCATAAAGTTTGAATACTAATTCACCCGGGATCACATCGCCACTCAAGTTCGCTAAGCTATCTTCTAAAATAGCTAAGCCACGCTCAAGCGTTTTACCAAACTGTTCTTCTTCAATACGTAATACTTTTTCAATAATTTCTTGTTGCTTAGCAAGCTCAGGGTACGCCTGACCCATTTGCTCAATCAGTGCCGCAACAAGCTTATAGAAGAATGCTCCTTGAGCACCTAATTTATTACCATGGCGCACAGCACGACGAATAATACGGCGCAGTACATAACCACGGCCTTCATTTGATGGCATTACACCGTCTGAGATTAAAAATGCACATGAACGAATATGATCAGCTACTACGCGCAGTGACTTATCGTCCATATCTTGCGCATTGGTTACTACCGCTGCTGCTTTGATTAAACCCTGGAATAAATCGATTTCGTAGTTTGAGTGCACACCTTGCAAAATAGCGGCTATACGCTCAAGTCCCATACCGGTATCAACAGACTGCTTTGGTAGTGGCTCCATAGTGCCGTCGCTTTGACGGTTATATTGCATAAATACCAAGTTCCAAATCTCGATGAAACGGTCACCATCTTCTTCAGGTGAACCTGGAGGCCCACCCCAAATTTCTTCACCATGGTCATAAAATATTTCAGAACACGGGCCACACGGACCTGTATCACCCATTGACCAGAAGTTATCAGCAGTATCAATACGAATGATACGCTCGCTTGGTAAGCCAATATCTTTTGACCAGTAATCAAACGCTTCTTCATCTGTGTGATAAATAGTAACAAGCAGCTTTTCTTTTGGAAGCTTCACTATTTCAGTTAAGAACTGCCACGCAAACTTAATCGCATCTTGTTTAAAGTAGTCACCAAAGCTAAAGTTACCTAGCATTTCAAAAAACGTATGGTGACGCGCCGTATAGCCTACATTTTCTAAATCGTTATGCTTACCGCCAGCACGAACACAGCGTTGCGAGCTGGTTGCACGGTTGTAAGGACGGCTTTCTGCGCCTAAAAATACATCTTTAAATTGCACCATACCGGCATTATTAAATAATAACGTCGCATCATTACCCGGGATCAGCGAGCTAGATGGAACAATTTGGTGTTGTTTAGCGGCAAAAAAGTCTAAAAACTGTTGCCTGATCTGTGCGGTAGTCATGTGCTGCATTTGAAAGTCTCACCCATTTTTACTGTGCTTGCATTGCAAAATCTATTTGTTCGTAACTGAACCCTCGATACATCAAATAGCGTGTACGCTTGGCTTTTTCTTTGTAATCGAAATCGTTCTGTGCATTTGAATACTTTTTTAAATACGCTTCCTGCGCTAGTTGAAACCAGTCTATCTCCATTGTTTCAACAATTGTAATGAGCAAGGCTCTATCAATTCCCTTAGCCATGGCTTCGCTTTGTATACGCTTTAGGCCATGCTTTTTAGCAATATGGCGACGCACAAACCCTTCAACATAACGCTGCTCATTTATAAAATTGTGCTCTTCACACCAATCTAATAAAGCCTCGATAAATTCAGGCGTCGCCTCTTTTTGCTGTAATTTCTTTGTTAATTCACGCCGTGAATACTCTTGTCGTGCGAGTAACCAAAGTACGTAATTTTTCAGCTTTTTTTTAAGCGTGTCATCCATCTGCGTCATTAAGCGTCAAAACGCCCGGTATCATTAGACTGCGCAGGCTCTGTTGGTTCGCTTTGCGTTGGTGGTACCACAGGCATAAAAATAGCTTGGTATGATACAAAAAAGCTAATGTAGCAAATTGGCATTAAAACCAACAGCGGTATAAAAGTTAAAAACGCAGATATAACAATAAATACGGCACAAATAGCACCATAAACACTTAATGCAGCAACATTATGGTAGAACACCATTAGCGAGCTTTTTAACACTTCAAGAATACGTTTTTGCTGATTAAAGTAAACCAAGGGTACGGCATAGGCAAACGCAGTAAGGTAGAACGAAATAGCGATTAAAAACAACGCTATATTGGCCATAGAAATACTGTCAATCACTTGCTGTAATGCAACATTAGGGTCAACATTCGGATCGCTCATAATAGCAACCGCTTCTGCAAATAGGCCATTAGCAAGTAATGCCATTAGTACTCCAGCTGCCATTTGATACAGCGCTAAACGCAGGAGTCCAAGGCGGTTACCTTTAGCTGAGAAAGGCTTGAGTATATCCGCCAACATAATTTTGCCGCCTTGCTGTTTGGTCAACACAGCTTGATAAAAGCCCGCGGTTAAAAATGGGGTTGCCAGTGCAGCAATGATTTGTAAGAAAGGCAAAAATAGCGATAACAACCCAACTATGCCGATAAATAAATGCATAAATATAAAAGTAAGCGGCTGGGTTTTAAAAATAAGCCAACCGGCTTTGAACCACTTAACACCAGCATCAGCTTTAAATACTCGTAACTCGATTGACATACATGCTCTTAATTTAAAAACAAAACACGCCGAGTATAACTCGGCGCTGGATGGGATTACAGAGGTGAGGCCGCAAAACTACGGTTTTTTAATCTTCTTTATGTCTAACATGTGCGCGCCATGCTTTATTTTTGTTTCTAAGTAAGACTTATTGCCTGCTACACCCGCTTTGATATGAGCGTGAGTGCCAATAACGGCGTCAACTTCAATACCGGCATCTTTTAAAGCATTTAGCTTTTTCGGGTTATTGGTCATTAATTTAACATGGGCCAATCCCATTGCCTCAAGCATTAAAACAGCATCAGAAAAATCACGTAAATCATCTGCAAAGCCCAAATGATTATTTGCTTCGTATGTGTTCATACCTTGGGACTGCAGTACATAAGCATCAATTTTATTATACAAGCCTATGCCTCGGCCCTCTTGGCGTAAATAAAGTAAAATCCCTCCTTGATTGTGCATCATCTCAATACACTCGTTGAGTTGCTCACCACAATCACACCGCGATGAATGAAACACATCACCGGTTAAACACTCTGAATGCATGCGAATAAGCGGCACTTTTTGCTCACTATCAGCGCGATTAAACACCAAAGCTACATGCTCTTGCCCATCATTTAAGCCGCTGAACGAAATTATTTCTGCGGGGATATCACTGTTTTTTCCAACGTTAAGCTGGACTCTAGCTCTTACTTGCGCCACGACAAATCCAAATATAAAAGTAAATGCGATACATTAAATGTGATATTATCACAAAAAAAGACACGGATGTATGATCACCGCATGAAGTGAAGACTATATTGAGGCTATCACTTACAATTCAAGCATTATACCCAAGCCACCTCAAGATGCGAGTTTCAGTTGGAATTAAAAGCGATTTAGACAAGGCATTGATTGCAAGGAATAGTGGTTCTATTGTTAAAATCAATAACGCAGTATAAATCACTTTTAAACCAACCCGTTGGGCGTTTCACAGGCACTTACTCTCATCGTTGTTCCTTCTTAAAAGGGACTGCCATTGTTGCAAAGTAACGCCTTGATATTAAGCCCCTGTGAAACGCTGAATTCTGCATTTTGAGGTGGTTTGGGTATATACCCAAGTTAAAAGCCGCAGTTAACATTTAATATTACTGTTCTTAAATGACACGTGCGTACCTATTTGGTAGTATTCACTAACACAAAGTAATAAGGATTATTATGAAGGTATCAACTTTAGTGCTGTGTCTCGGTCTAGCTTATAGCAACTATGCAGTGGCAAATGAAACTTTAAACGCTGATTTTAAAACCGCCTACCAAAATTATTTAACAGCCCAGCAAGGAGGCGAAAATGCCTACCTTTTTGCTAAACAAGCCTACACTTTAGGAAAACAGCTATACGGTCCTACATCGGATAATACAGCAAATCTTGCAACTAATTTTGCAAATGCACTTAAAAACAAAAGCAAAGAGTCAAAAGTTGAGCGTTATGATTTGTTTAAAAGTGCTTATAGCATATTAGCCAAAAACCATCCTGAGAATAGTTTAATCTTGGTCGATTCGCTCACAGGTATGGCCAATAGCGCATCAACAGCCTCTCATGCAGTGGATTTGTATGACCAAGTAATCGACCTTGCAAAGCATAACAACCAGTTTAAGTTAGCAGCTGACTTGCAGCTAACTGCAGCCAAAGATTTTGCCTATTCACACTTTGGCAGAAAACATTTAACAGCACGCAAATACTTAAAGCAAGCGGATGAATATTACACACAAAATTTACCTGAAAATTCTGTAGAACGAGTTAAAGCTGATTTTCTAGTTGCCGCTTTTGCACAAGGAAAAAAGCAATATAACAAAGCGATTAAACGTTTAAACCGCATTGTAAACGTATTTGATAATGCGCTGAGCTTTGATCATCAAGCAGAGCTCAGTGCGCATTCTAAGCTCGTTCACCTTTATGAACTAAAAGGTCAAAGTGAAGAAGCTACTAAGCACTGCATCGCGATTGCTAAAATGGTGCCATGGAAAGAAAATCAAGAGCAAACCCCGCTCTATCGAGAAAACCCTGATTATCCTTTGAGTAAAGTTAAACAAGGACGCAGCGGCTATGTGCAAATGGAATTTGATGTAACGCCAACTGGATTTGTAGAAAACATCAGCGTATTAAAATCTGTTGGTGGAGTTGCGTTTGAAAAAGAAGCCTTAAAAGCCATAGAAAAGTGGCGCTATGCACCTAAATTTGAAGACGGTCGTGCTGTACTGGCCAAAACCAAAGTGCAACTTGATTTTAAAATACGTTAAATACCTTATTAATCAAAAATAGCCCTGTTAAGGGCTATTTTATAAAGTATCGAGAATAGCCTAGCTCGCCCCTTCAATTAAATCAAGTACGTGCTCAAAGCCATTTTCTCCCCCGTAATAAGGGTCTGGAATTTCGTCGGTCACTGAATTACCGTAACTTAAAAACAAGGCTAATTTATACTGTAAATGTGATGGGCAAAGCGCGGTTAAATCAGCCAAGTTCGATTTATCTGCCGCCAGTATTAAATCAAAATAGTCAAAGTCGTGAAGACTAACTTTGCGCGACTTCATACCTTTAAAGCTATAACCGCGCTTTAATCCTGCAGCCTGTGAACGCTTATCTGGTGGATTACCTGCGTGGTAGCCAATTGTGCCAGCCGAATCGACCTCTACAGATACCTTACGCTCTGCCACTTTTGCCTTTAAAACGGCTTCTGCAGTGGGTGAGCGACAAATATTACCTAAACACACCACCAACACTTTTTTCATTGCCTCTTCCTTTAGCCTTTTAAATCAGTTAGTAAGCCGTCAATTTCCGCTTTTAGTTCTTTATCTGCAATTTTGTTCGCACTCACCTTAGCTTCTTCAAGCGCTTTAATCGCCTGCGGTTGTTGACCTAATTCAACATGCATAGTTGCTAATGAATAGCCTATTGATGACATGTAATCTTTCGCATTAATAGCTGATGCTTTCGCCAATGCTTTTTCGTATAGCGTAATTGCATCACTAAATTCGTCAGTAAAGTCAGCTAACGTTTCCCATTGTACAGGGTGATCTTTATCTGTGTTTTCGTTTTCAATACACAGGGCTTTAAGCTCATCGTAAAGCGCATCAAATTTCTTTTGATCTTTTCTTTGTGCAGCATGAACAAGATCACCTGCAAGATTTAGTACACGTTTATACAGCTTGGTATTCATCATTTTAAAGACCTTCTTTTATAGAGGTGAAATAATAGCACACGCGCCGGTTTTTATTTCCACCCTTGGAGCCAAACGTCTTGCTCTTTAAGCTGTCGCCAATCAATTAATTGAGCTCGTTTTGACATTACAGCCTCTATTTCACAATGAATTAGCACACCCTCTTCATCAAATTCAATGTCGGTAATTATAAAGTGCTTTTCTTTATTGCTAGGTGATACTGCTGTCCACTTACTGCGTAATAACTTGCGAGGGTTTATTTGGTTCATTGGCATGCCTTTGGTAGTAAATTAAGTTTATACGCTTATTACCCTATTCAAGTTTTATACTCGTATAACCAATTTTTATACAACAAAACTCTAATTACACGGCGTCTGCCTTATCAAGCTTTTTTTACAAACTTAGCAGTTACCATCATTTCACCGACGCCATCCACTTTACAGTCAAGCTCATGATCTTTTGTGTCTTTAATCCAGCGGATAACGGCTTTAGTACCAATTTTAATTACCTGAGAGCTGCCTTTTATTTTCAAGTCTTTAACCACCGTCACTTTGTCACCCTCAGCTAACAGTGTTCCATTGGCGTCTTTAACTTTAACAGCATCATCGTCGTCATTTTGTGTGGGATCCCATTCAAACGCACATTCAGGACAAATTAATAGAGTTTGATCTTCATAAACATAATCAGATTGGCATTTAGGACAAGAAGGTAGAGACATATTTAGCACGCATAAATAAATTTTGCTTATGGTAATAGCTCATCATGTGTTTGTCTATTGAGGTGCTTATACGATATATAAATAGACACTAAATGAACAACTTTCTATGAATCCTGTAATCCACTGAGTCGGTTTAGCGCACTATATATAAACACCTTTTAATAATGCGACTAATGGGGCTTTTTAGAACCGCCACGCACTAGATCTTTACCGTTTTCATATACTTCTTGCGTAACCCAACGGCCTAACAATAATTTATGCTCATCATCAAGCACAGCAATAAATGGGCGTTTATTACTGTTGTGGGTTGCTAATGCCAAGCCTGAAACATTCTTTAAGCCTAAGCCACCGCTTTCAACTAAACGGATAAATGCGTCGAGCTCTTCAAGGGTGTCAATGACATCGTTATCGT
This sequence comes from Pseudoalteromonas sp. RWi3, assembly GCF_054960735.1. Taxonomy (NCBI): domain Bacteria; kingdom Pseudomonadati; phylum Pseudomonadota; class Gammaproteobacteria; order Alteromonadales; family Pseudoalteromonadaceae; genus Pseudoalteromonas; species Pseudoalteromonas sp. RWi3. Next base: position 38,775 of record NZ_JBHNYL010000016.1, on the reverse strand, counting down.
TAATCATACTGTTTACTCTTTAACAAATTAATGATCATAGAATACCAGTTATAGAATATTTGATAAATGAGCGTTGCTTACTATTAAACTAATTAGATGCGGTTTTGTTAATAATCGATTTTATTTGCGCTAACCTTTTATCCATAGGATAGTAACTCTCGGCCTACAAATAAGCTGTAACTAAATAGGATACTCATGAAAAACGTTTTACTTGCTACCAGCATAATCGCTTCATCGTTTAATGCCCTTGCAACGAACCTAACAACAGAAGAGTTGCGAATTAAAACAGCCACAGCGGCTATGCCAAATGTGGTTACTGCGTTTTCTGACAACGTGGCTTCGCTAAAAAAATCATGGCAAAGTGTCGGTAGTTATCAGCAAGCAACCGATTTAATTAATGACTACGCAAAGCAGCTCTGGCGCCATGCTAAAACACAAATAACTCAAACAAATAGCTATGACGATCGCCAATTGTATTGGGCACGTTTACTTTCAAGTAAAGTTATCCGCTCTAATAAACCTGATTTTGCCATAACAGATGCAGAGCGTTTAGCACTTCTAACGATGCTCGAAAACGGTAGCCGTGGCCGCACAGATCTTGCCTATACAAAAAACACAGATAAAAAAATCTTACTTACAGGCTTTGATCCATTTCTACTCGATAAACACATTAATCAAAGTAACCCATCAGGTGTTGCAGCCCTATTATTAGACGGCCAAGTGATTAAATATAAAGGTATAACAGCTGAGATAAATACGGTTATGGTTCCGGTACGTTACGCCGACTTTGACCAAGGTATTATTGAACAATTACTTGCGCCTTATTACGCACTAAATAATGTGGATATGATTGTTACGGTTAGCATGGGCGGTAAAGAATTTGACCTAGAGCGCTTCCCGGGAAAACGCCGAAGCGTAACAGCGCCAGATAACGTAAACATTGTTTATGGTGGAACAGCCTCTGCCCCTAAGATTTCCAGCTTGAATGACCGACCTCTTCCAGGTGATGAATTTGTTGAGTTTAGCTTACCTGTTACACAAATGCTTAAAGCCGAAGGTGCATTCAAAATAAATGATAACCATAAAGTAGTCACTCTTGAGAAAGCCTTTGAGCCTAAGTCTTTAAAAGAGCTTGAAGGCGCAATCGCGGTGAAAGGAGGCGGCGGCGGTTATTTATCTAACGAAATTTCATACCGAAGTATTCGCCTACGCAATGAACTAAATTCAGATATTCCAACAGGGCATATCCACACACCCCGCATTGCGCAGTTTGAGCCTAAAACTGAAGCTAAAATAGTGAAACAAATTCAGTCAATGCTTGAGCATAGCCTAACTGCTTTATAATACATTCAGTGCCACTTTTCTCCTAAAATATTAAGTGGTACTGTAACCTCCCCCTTTAGCTCCAATACACTTTACAACAAACAAAAAACATTGAATTTTATTCACCTATTCATGCTTTTAATTTATGCTTAATTAAAAGATTTTCGGCCTATTATCAATGAAACATAAATACCCTCCCCTTCACCTTCTCAGTATTTTTGAAGCTGCTGCAAGGTTAGAAAGCTTTAAAGCCGCCAGTGAGGAGCTTTATATAACTCCTTCAGCAGTCAGTCACCAAATTAAAGCCTTGGAATCACATTTAGGTTTTGATTTATTTCAACGCAAAAGCCGAGGCGTCGCGGTAAATAATGCTGGCAAAATATATCTACAATATATTCAAAAAGGCTTAGGTCAATTTGAGCAAGGCACAAAAAAACTACAACAACGCTTCGCATCACCTTCTCTTAAAATTTCATGTTTTACAACCTTAGCCAGCAATATGCTCATCCCTCAACTCGGTGCATTCCAAGAGGCTCACCCTGACATTGAGATAAGAGTCGAAATCGGAAACAAAGTATCTGATTTACAATATGAAGATATTGATTTAGCCATTAGGTTAGGTGATGGCAACTGGCCAAACAGCATTGTTCATAAGTTGACTGACATTCAAATCTCAGCGGTATGCTCACCTAGCTTTGCAAATGAACACAAGCCACATTTACTTAAAGATATAAGCCGTTTACCATTAATTGACTTTACCTATGTCGACGATGCCTGGTCATACTGGGCAAAATATGTAGGGTTAAATCTAAAAGATAGTAAACGCTCACTGAGTTTCAACGATTACGACTCGGCAATCAATGCCGCCGCACAGGGACTGGGGATGGCATTAGCGATGTTCCCAATTGAGAATATTCCATTAAGCAGAGGAGTCATTGTGACCCCGTTTCAAAATACCATGCCTTACGCTAAGTCATTATACGCTGTATACCGCCCTGAAGATGCAGAACGTCACGATATCAAATGTTTTCTTAATTGGTTAAAAAAGTCTGACCTCATCACCAGCCAGGGTGAATAGCATTCACTCTTAGCGTGAATATTATCCTTTTGTCAGACTTTTCATTTGTTTCTAAAATGAGCGCAATCAGAAGCAAATGGAATGATCAATCATGCTCACCAGAGTCATACTTTTCACTTATCGAGTGATAGCAATTAACGTTATCTTATCGCCTATAGCATTTAACGTGGTAATACGCGGCGATGTGGTGCCTTCTTTGGTTTACATCCCATTACTATCTTTGGCATTACTATTAGCTTGCATGTACTTGGATAGTAAGTTGGAGCAGATATTAATAGCCAAATAAAGTAATACACCTAAATATTTATAAGAGCCTGAAAGCGCAATCGGTGTGAAGAGAGAAGCGGCTACTTCTAAAACGAAATTTTATATCGCAGCGTTCATCTACGTAAAGAGTTGAATTCAGACATTCCAACCGGGCATATCCACATCCCACGTATTGCGCAGTTTGAGCCTAAAACTTAAGCTAAAATAGTTAAAAAATTCAAGCAATGCTAGAAATGAGTTTAACTGCATTATAGCGCTATACCTTAAGCGGCAACTATAATAAGAAAGAGGAAAGGCGCCCCCTTTCCCTTTTAAATATAAACCGAAAAAATCGAGTAAGGTCGCCAATTTACTGTATGCTTACTAACAGTATTGTTATGATTTTAAAGTGAGCAACCATGGAACGTATTTTTCAAAACAGCCGTTTTCTTGTTCTTATTGCTGTACTAACTGCTGCCATTTCTGCATTTCTTGTCTACATTTCGTGTATCAATATTGTGTTTCACCTTGTCAAAGCAACAATTTTTAATTTACCTGACTCCGCAAAAGGTGGCAAAGAGCTTATTGTAGAGCTCTTAAAGGTTTTAGACTTATTGCTTATCGGTATTACACTTCAAGTAATAACGATTAGTTTATACCGCTTGTTTATCACGCCAAATAGGCCGCAAAAAAGCCAGTTTCTTGCCGCTTTTAATATTGAAGACTTTCATGACCTAAAAATCACTTTAGTACAAGTCACATCCGTTGTGCTAGTTATTCTATTTTTAGAACATGCTGTAGAATTTGGCGGCACAATTGAGACGCTTTATTTAGGTATCGCCGTATCGGTGATTGTAGCCGCCTCTACATTTGCTTGGCGATCGATGAAATAAATAGGGCAGTTACACCTTAAAAAAGCCAACTTCTTTTTTAAGTGATGTTGATAAGTCACTCAAAACTTTAGTTGCCTTGTCATTTTTATTCATGGAATCGATAGTGTTTTCAGACATCGCTGCTACCTGCTCCATCGCTGTACTGAAATCGGTTACAACTTGAACCTGATCCGTCGCTGCACTTGACACTTGTTTAACAAGCTCCAACGAGTCTGTTGCTTGCATTTCAATATGTTTCAACAATTCTGTTGCTTGCATTATTTGTTTTTTACCATTTTCAACTTGAGGTTGGGTGGTCTCCATTGCAACTACGGATGCTGCAGTTTGGCTTTGTACATCATTAACCATCGACTCTATTTGTGACGTCGCCTCCCCTGTACGCTTTGCTAACTGCCTCACTTCATCCGCTACTACAGCGAAACCTCTGCCAGACTCTCCAGCTCGAGCCGCTTCAATTGCGGCATTCAGTGCGAGAAGATTCGTTTGTTCAGATATACCACTAATCACACTTGCAATGCCGCCGATTTGCTTGGTATTTTCATCTAACAACTTTATCTGGTTTACCGTTTGGTTAACCGTTGTAGCTATTTGCTCCATCTCTTGCGCCGCTGAATTTACTATTTTACGACCTTCCATAGCATTATTAGCTGTTTTTTCAGAGTTAATCTCCGTTTGAGCCGCAATATCAGCCACTCTATCAATGCTTGAACTCATATTTCCCAATTGAGAAATTGTTTCGATTGTTAACTGAGCTTGCTGTTGAGCACCGTTTAAAACCACTGTTGAGCCATCCGAAACCTCTTCAACTTTATCCTGAAGTTTATCTGAAGCATGAATAATATTTTTTGCAATACTAGTGAGTTTCGTACTCATTGTATCTAGCGAATCTAATATGCTATTTGAGTAAGGTGTTTTGAGACTTTTCGTTAAATCCCCCTCCGCCAAAACAGCAATAACTTCTTGCGCTTCATTTAGCTCTCCACCTAATGTCACTCGCAAACTGCGCTCAATTAAAAAGCCAACAGCAACAGAAAAATCTATCGCAATTGCACACAGAATCAACATAAAGTTTTGAAACGTACCCGCAACATTTCTCGCTTGGGGCGTTGCAATTTGGTTCTGCTCTTCTTGATAATCAATAAACTGATTTATGGTGTTAAGCCATTCAATAAAGGCAGGCCTTGCTTCATTAAGCACTTTCTGATCAACCTGTTGACCAGCTTTTTTCATGTTTATAATTGTTTCAACGATGGGAAGCGTTTTGGTTTGAATATCTTCAATACGTTGAAGAACATCGCGCTCTTTAGCGGTAAATGCGACACCTTGGCGTAACATCTGCGCCATTTGTGATTCTGATTCTGCATAAAAAGATTCTAAGCTGCGGATCTCCTTTTCATACTGTGATATTCGTGCAGTGCTATCTGCTATTGCAATATCGCGTATGGCAATAGCTCTATCATGCACACTGCCTCTAAAGTTTAGGCATAGCGCTGTTTTACAGAATTTAAATCCGTAATTTCTGCTAACGTTCTATCAATATAATTTACACGGTTTATTCCTTGTACTGTCAATAATACCAACAGTGCTAAAACAAGGCCAAAACCGATAGAAAGCCTAGCTTTAATAGATAAAGATGAAAAGAAGTTCAACATAAAAACCCACTAATTAAAACCTGATTAATAGCTCAAAGGCTATTTTGAATTAGACGTATTTTTCAAAAAAGTAAAAAATACATGTGACCTGCTTTTTTACGCTTTAAAACACTGCTCGATACTTACCTAAAAAAGGTAAGTTATTAAAAAAGAACAGTTTAAAGCTAAACTAACAAAAAAGAGTATAGAACAAACACAAGTTTAACATTTTTTAAATAATTGTTCCGCCAACGCGTTCGATTATTGCAAAAAAGCACCCATCAAAATAATTCCAACCAGATATACATAAATTGTATTTTTTACGATTCTATCTACACTTTAATTAATACAGTTCAAAGAGCATTTATATGAAAGGCATAGTCTTTACCGAGTTTCTAGAGATGGTCGAAAATGAATTTTCCTATGAAGTAGCCGATAAAATAATACAAGAAAACTCACTTTCTTCCGATGGCGCCTATACCAGCGTAGGTAATTACGACAATAAAGAACTTATAATGCTCGTAACCTCTTTAGGTAATCACACAGATACTCCAGTTGATGAACTAGTCCATGCCTATGGAAAATATTTGCTAAATAGATTTTTTGTCCTTTTCCCTCACTTTTTTGATGCTGCAACTAACACATTTGATTTTCTTGACACAATCGACCGCCATGTTCATATCGAAGTAAAAAAACTTTATAACGATACTGAGCTACCAAACTTTGAAACAATTCGCATAAGCCCAACAAAAATGCAGATGATTTATCGTTCAGGTAACCCATTTGCTTGTTTAGCAGAAGGATTAATTGAAGGAGCATGCGAGCACTTCAAAGAAGAAATAACTATCCAAAGCGATATAAAACCAGACTACCAAACTGCCACCTTCACATTAACAAAAGTGGCTTGATATGGATGAGGAGCTTTATAAAAGGCGCTTAGAAAGAGAACGTCGCGCTCGAAAAGAGGCTGAGTCTCTTTTGGAGCAAAAGTCATTTGAATTATATCAAGCGAATCAGACGCTCAAAAATGCAGCAGAAACACTCGAACAAGAAGTCACTGCTCGTACTAGTGCTTTAAATAAAGCAAAAGAAGAAGCCGATGCTGCCAATCGTGCAAAATCAATGTTTTTAGCGAATATGAGCCATGAGATACGCACGCCAATGAATGCTATAATTGGCATGGCTTATCTAGCATTAGATACAGATTTAAATGACAAACAATACGACTATGTCGAAAAAATTCAACAATCCGCTAAGTCATTGCTGGGCATCATCAACGACATTCTAGATTTTTCAAAAGTAGAAGCTAGTAAGCTTGAGCTCGAGAATGAAACCATAAACGTTAATGATTTTTTAGCTAATCTTGCTAATTTAGCCAGTAGTTTGATAGAAAAAAATAATATTGAAGTCAATTTTGAGATCGATGATGCCGTTCCCGATTTTATCATTGGCGACGCATTAAGACTTAATCAGGTTTTGCTCAATTTATTAAGTAATGCAATTAAGTTTTCTAATGGAAACAATGTAACACTTAAACTAACGGTGTTAGGTCAAAACAAAAACAGTATTGATATTAAATTTAAAGTTTTAGATCGTGGCATTGGTATGAGTAAAGAGCAAATAGAGTCTTTATTTAAACCTTTTTCACAAGCTGATATATCGACAACTAGAAAGTTTGGCGGAACCGGGTTAGGGCTTGTTATCAGCAAGAAGATTGTTGAGTTAATGGGAAGTGAAATACGTGTTGAAAGTCACATAAATAAAGGGAGTTGTTTTGGGTTTGATGTGTCTCTAGGTCAGCCATTAATACAAACTATAAGCACTCACCCTATTTATAAACACAAACGCGCACTTATTATTGAGCAGCTTAACGTGAGCGAAGCCATTCTTTACGACATGCTCAATAAATTAAATATCACCACAGATACAATAAGTTTTCACGATAAGAAACTCACAACGCCTAATATTTTAGATAACTACGATTTTATTTTTATTGACTGGCATATTCTCAACCAACCAGAAAATACAAGGCTCATAAAACTTAAATCACAACTGTCTATTAATATTAAAAAGCTCATAATCCTCACTTCATTTGAAAACAAACAAGTAAAAGATTGTCTTGTTAATTTTAACAAAAGTGCTGACGAACTGTTGTTAAAACCTATTATCAAAGGCAATTTAAACAAAACACTTGAGCATGTGATGGGCATGTCTAGAAAGAAAAGCAGTCAAGCTGATAACACCTGCTTAAAAGATCTTCTGGGTGCTAAAATTTTACTGGTGGAAGACAATCCATTAAACCAACAAGTGGCCTCACAAATACTGCGCAAAAATGGCTTTATAGTGGAAATTGCATGTGATGGTCTCGAGGCACTAAAAGCTATTCAAGCTGCTGATTACGACTGTATTTTGATGGATTGCCAAATGCCTAATATGGACGGTTACACTGCAGCAATTGAAATTAGAAAGCAGCCTAAATATGCTACTATCCCAATCATCGCGATGACTGCTAACACGATGGCAGCTGATTTAAATAAAGCAAAGCAGTCAGGTATGCAAGGCTACATAGCAAAACCAATCGAAGTAAAAAAAATGTTTGATGTAATTGCAGAGCAACTAGGAAGCAAATAGTAAAGCAGGTTTTTAAGCTTTTAATAAAGATCGGCTCTCATAGTCAAATACACATAATTGCTAAATTCAGGCTGCGTTATATGCCCACCTTCGGCAATTCTTTCCAATAATGTACGATACGTTGCCGCATCAGTTGCATTACCAGCGTAACCGTATAAGTCTAAGTCCTATAAATCGTTTAACAGCAGCAGTCCTTTTTCAATCACGCCAACTTTAAACTATACTCACTTTATTACTGGTAAAGACTCACATCTGCTAGTGACCAGCCGCGTATTTTATAAGTAAATAAAAAAGCAGCTTCCATTAAAAAATAGCTAATTAAGTGTTATTTCCATAGGATTACTAAATAGTTAAAACTGACAAACATAGAGCAATGTAATGATCAAAGCGCAAATACCCGAAGATGAAATTTCGAGGCTAAAAGACTTGTATGAATATGACATATTAGACACTGAAGCTGAAAAAGTATTTGATGACTTAACAAAACTTGCCGCTGATATTTGTGAAACTCCTATCTCGCTTATTAGTTTAGTTGATCCTACAAGGCAGTGGTTCAAGTCTAAATACGGTATTGAGGTGAATGAAACTGAACGAGATGTTGCTTTTTGTTCTCACGCCATTTTACAAAAACAAATTTTTGAAATCCAAAATACGCTTATAGATAAACGCTTTCATGACAACCCTCTTGTAACAAACGAACCAAATATTCGCTTTTATGCTGGAGCACCACTTTTAACGCCTAGAGGAAATGCTATTGGTACATTGTGTGTTATTAGTGACGAGCCAAAAAAACTAGATGAGAAACAGGTCAATGCCCTGACTATTTTGGGCAAAGAGGTTATTACCCAGCTCGAACTTAAACTACACATTAAAAAGTTAGCTAATGCTCTTAAGAGTCAACAAGCACAAAACCAAGAACTAATAAAACTTAAAGAAGAAGCCGATGTTGCCAGCCATTTAAAGAGTAAGTTTTTAGCAAATATGACTCATGAGCTGAGGACCCCACTGCATGGGATTTTAAATTTAGCAGAATTTGGACTCGCTGAAACAACACTATCGGATAAAGACAGCTCGCTAACTAATATATTAAATTCTGCGCGTTACTTATCGAACATAGTGAATGACATATTAGACTTTTCAAAAATTGAAGCTAATAAGCTAGAAATAGAACACATCAGTTTTGATCTTAGAGAAGTTGTTAATCATGTTGTTAAACCTCATTTGAAGCAGGCGACCAAAAAAGAAATAAAACTCAGTTTATTTATAGATCCCAAATCAGCCGCCACTTTACAAGGCGACCCTATCAGAATATCCCAAATTTTAAATAACTTATGCTCAAACGCCATTAAGTTTACCAAGCAAGGGAAAGTAGAGGTTAATGTCAATGTAAAAGAGGTCGCCAAAAACTCACAAACCATAGAGTTTGAAGTTATTGATACCGGGGTGGGTATTGACGAGTCAGTGCAAAATAATTTATTTAAAGAGTTTCACCAAGCAGATGTATCAACGTCTAGGCAATATGGTGGGACTGGCCTTGGCCTGACGATTTGTGTTCGCTTAAGTGAATTAATGAATGGCAAAATTCATTTTACAAGTACAAAAGGTAAAGGGTCTAGGTTCACTTATTTACAAACTTTTGATACTTCAAACTCTAGCAAAATCCAAAGCTCAAAAATGGCAGTGACCGACTTACAAGGCTGTCATGTTTTGGTTGCTGAAGATAATAAAGTGAATCAAATAATCGTTAGTAAAATGCTCAAAGCGCATAACGCCAATGTGATATTCACTGATAACGGCAAAGAATGCGTTGAGTATTTTAAAGCAAACCCTGTCGACCTGATCTTTATGGATATCCAAATGCCTGAAATGGATGGTATGCAGGCAACTAAAGCTATTAGAGCAACTCAAAATGGTCAATCTGTTCCAATCATCGCGATGACCGCAAATACGATGAAACAGGATATAGAGTACTATTTAGATATTGGTATGGATGGTTATTTAACCAAACCGTTTGATAAAACAAAGCTTAATCGCTTGTTGAACGTATACAACCCAAATAACCTTGATTTAAAAAATTTAGCCATAAAGATAAGCGACCCTAATACATCGCGAGATTGGAAACTAAAACAAATTTGCAAGGAGTTAAAAGCCCTCATCCCAAACTCAAACCGCGTAAGCCTTTGGTTATTTAATAAAGATTACAAAGCCATTAATTGTTTGATTTGCCTCGATGAAAACAATCAAATCATTTGTGATACATCGCTTACGGCCAATGACTTCCCTGAATACTTTAATTACATTTTAAGAAACCAAGTGCTTGATGCCTCCGATGCCAGAAACAACGAAATTACCAAGCAGTTTAATAAATCATACTTTAAACCGTTTGATATTTATTCATTACTAGATTACATCTATTTAATTGACAATAAGCCTCTAGGCGTTATTTGCTGCGAAAGTGTGGGATCACAAGTCATATGGAGTCAAGAAGATAAAGAATGTTTAGTTAAGATTGCTGATATTACAAACTTATTCTTATCTCAGCAGATAAAACAAGTTAAATAATACCCATTTAAAAAACCTTGTTGAGATCAAGAAACAGCTAAGCACATAGCAGCAATGATTAACCCCCCTAAATAATAGGGGGTTTAAAAAATTGATTTAATCAAAACAGTTATTGATAACTCAATACTTTTTGCTGCCATTTGCTGTCATGGTCAAGTGTAGTTACTAAGTCCTGCAAATGATGAAAAAGTAGCTCCTGATTTTTGGGCACTAATATTCGCCTATGGTATTTGTCATGGGGCTGGGCTGATAAGTGAAATACAGTTTCCTTAAGGGAGTCAGGCAAAGAATACTCATACATGGAGCGTCCAATAATTGCCGCATCAATTCGCTTCTTGGTTAACATAGCTAGTAATGCTTCTTCATCAACAGTATCGATTCGATGCACCAATCCTTGCGCAACAACTTCGTTGATACCAGCATAATAAAATCCACGAACTCCTCCTAATGTCTTCCCAGTTAAAGAGTCTGCCGATTGATATTCAAAAGGCGACGATTTTAAAGAAACAACTTCATCTCTATCATCAAACACTTTACTAGTCCAAAGGTACTTTTGCTCAGCGCTATCTTTAAACCACTTAGGGTTTACACCCAGTAAAATACCATTCATTTCACTACGTTCGAGCATCACCTCAATACGCTTTCTTGGCACGTATACTAAATTAAATGTGTATTTGCTACTAAGACGGTTTAAATGTTGAGTAAATTCAAAATATAAACCCGCTTTTGTATCAATATCGATAATTAATGGCGGTTGCAAATGATAAGCATACACCGTCACTTCTGCTTTACTTTGCTTAGCAAGCACTAAAGGGCTTAGTAATAAAAATAATAAAAACCAATACTTTGTCATATAGGCCTTATGTTAAGAAAAATGCGTGATTTAAGTTTTCACAACTCAAATATAGCTCATGGTTTACAGTTTATCTTTAAATGTATGATGTGCTCTGTAATGATTGGTAAAAATAAAATAGATATTAATACGTTATATAAGTGAATTTATCTTGCGCACCTGATCTAATTTAAAGGTGATTGATACAATCGTGAGGTATAACTTCTTACAGGCAAGTAATTAGAGACCACACTCACCGAAATGCTGATAGTGGCTTTGATTAATAATGAGTGACAAGTTTGAATAAGCTTATATCAAGACTGTATATAAAAATGATCAAATTCAGCATCATCTAACGCCTCCTAAGAAGCCTCTGTAATGGGTGGCAGTTTATGTAGTTTTGAAAAATATATGGCTCAACGTTTGTACCGATATAAATTAACTATTACATGGAAAAAAGCTATAAGCTTTTATTTAAGCGGGATTTTCACACACAAAACACAACCTAAAAGGGAGTGAAACACAGTTTCACTCCCACTAACTTAATAAGCTGAACTTAAGTTAATTATTTAAAATACTAATCTATGCTGAAGAAACATTGCTGGCGCCAGCATTATTGAGAATCTCTTCAATTGCGTTTTTGTTGTCACTGTCATATTTAACACCGATCAAAATTGAGCCTTTCTCAATAGCATCTTCATAGTACTTAATTTCATGCTCAGGGATAAACGCACCGATCGCTGCGCCTATTGTGCCACCTACAGCCGCACCAGCACCACCAGCGGCAAAAGCAGCCACTAAAGGACCAGCAACAACTAGACCTGCACCACCAGTAGCAACAGTACCTACCGCTGTTAAACCACCCACAACAGCAGCAAGAATACCACCTGATGCAGCACCTACAATTCCGCCTTCAGCAGCTTTTGTGCCTTCATCAACAGCAAAATCTTCCTTTGCATATGAGTCGTTTGCTACGATACTAATATCAGACTCACTGATACCTAATGCCTCAAGTCTATAAATCGCAAGTGTAGCCTGTGAAACATTATCAAATAACCCAGTAATAACAGTACTCATAATAACTCCTTTATTTGTTTAAGAAAGTACCCTTAAGACTAAGCAACATCCAGACCACAAATAAAACCATTAAAATCAACAGTTTAAAACCATGCAAATGCTCTGTTCTTTTATCTAAACGTAAAAATTGCCAAAAGTTGTAAAATGTTCACATTCATTTAAGTGGTTAGTTTAATTGAAATACTCGTTATTTTTTGCATATCATCCACATTGGTCTTCTAAAAACACCAGCAACCCACGTTCGTAACGACTTAAGTATTTGGTTTTACGGGGTAGTTTACCCAAGTTATTAAAGTCCTTTAGGGCCTCATTTTCTCCTTTACAGAGCTCAATCAACTTTGGATGAATATATGAATTACGAGCTATTGTCGGAGTATTCCCTAAATTGCTTGAAACGCTATCTAACATATCTTTAAGCGAGAGCTTGGCGTTTGACTTGTGCAAGGCTTCAAATGCCAAAACACTGGCCCGCCATGTTCTAAAATGCTTTGCACTAAACTGCTCGCCCATCACACTTTGAATAAATTCATTCACCTCCTTGGAGGTAACATCACAACACTCCCCTTCATCAATATATTGAAATAAGCTCTGTCCAGGCAAGTCTTGCAACTGCTGAATGATAGAGCTAAGCACCTTATCTGTTATGTTCACTTCTCTTTGTTTACCAGATTTTGCTTTATACTTTAAACGAATATTTTTACCCGTTAGTTTTGCATGCCGACTACGTAATGTCGTAGCACCAAAGCTATTGTTCTGTTTGGCATTTTTTTTAGAACCAACGCGCAGAGCTCCAAGGTCCATTAAACGCACAACAGCTGCGATTGTACGCTGGCAATCAAGCTCATTACCTTGCAAATATTCCGATAGTTTTGCCCTTAATAAAGGCAGTTTATTGCCAAATAAAACACATGCTTCAAACTTTTTAAGCTCTTGCTGCTCTCTAAACTCGGGATGATAAAAGTATTGCTTACGGCCTTTACTATCGTAGCCTGTAGCTAAGATATGGCCATTTTCCTCAGGACATAGCCATACATCTTTGTATGCGGGGGGAAACGCAAGACCATCTAACCGCTCTATTTCATCTTTATCGTGTATTTTCTTTCCTGCTGGATCGTAATAAATCCATTGTTTTGCATGCCTCTTACGAGTTATGCCCGGCAAGTTATCATCGACATAAATTAATTTCATTTTTAATCCTTTAAAAGCAATCTTTTCATATATTCATACGCTCCAATAAACAAAAAAGGCCAGTAAAACTGGCCTTTAACTAATTGGAATTATCTTTTCCAATATCTAAGTTGACGAATTGTCGCTATAAATTTATCTGATGATATTTTGCCTAAATCTAACCAACCATCATCACATTGTCCTTTTAAGCCTGAAGCGTCAATCAAAGAAGCAGCTTCACCAGTAAAGCCTATGTACTTCATATGCGCATGCGCATCGCTGACAAAATCTTTCGCTTCTGGAATTTCAGCCAATTGCTTAGCACCCGCTGGCGTAGTTAGCACAACCACTGCATCATATAACACAGAAGGACCACCCTTTATCACCTGATCTGCACCAACATGTTCTCCATCGCTGCTTTTGGCCCCCCCCACTTGAGCAGCAATCACTTCGTAATTCGCTCCTTCGCTTGCAAGGCTTTTTGTTAAATCAGCAAAAACTTTCGCATCAAACCCTTCACTCACTAATATGCCCAGCTTTCTACCCTTAAATGTATCAGGCGCATTCTTTAAAATACTCAATGCATCAGATAAAGGTAAGTCTTGGCGAGTTTCTCTTGCAGCTTCTGCTGGCTCTGGCATGTGTTGTAAGCCCAGCGCTTTACCAACCTGCTCAGCCAAATTGTCATCGATATTTAGTAAGTGGGATACCATACGTTCTCTAATATGCAAATGCTCCACTTTAGATAACTCAAAGACTAACGCATCTTGAATATGCGTTTGTTCAACGTCAGTTTGACTTAAGTAGAATTGGCGCGCTTGGCTATAGTGATCACTAAATGTCTCTGAACGATAGCGTAGTTTACTACCTTGTACTTCTGAATCTGAGCTTTTAAAGCCGTGAACCGGGCACTCTCTGGGGTTACTCTCATCGCCGCTCCAAGAGTTTGGCTCATAATTTACTCGACCTTTAGGGTTCTGCATTGCCATATGCCCGTCTTGTAAAAAGTGTCGCATTGGGCATTTAGGGGCATTAACAGGAATTTGAGTGAAATTAGGACCGCCTAAGCGCTTAGTTTGGGTATCTAGGTAAGAAAAATTACGTCCTTGCAATAATGGATCAGGCGTAAAGTCGAGGCCAGGCACTATATTCTGTGTGCAAAATGCAACTTGTTCAGTTTCTGCAAAAAAGTTATCAACGACCCTATTAAGCACCATTTTGCCGATGATTTTAACAGGCACTTGTTCTTCAGGTATCAGTTTTGTGGCATCAAAAACATCAAACTCGAATTCGTCGGCAAATTTTTGATCAAATACTTGCACACCTAATTCCCACTCAGGGTAATCACCTTGATTTATTGACTCCCACATATCACGGCGATGAAAATCAGGGTCGGCACCATTTAGTTTAAGTGCTTCATTCCACACAACTGATTGCATACCGCCTTTTGGCTTCCAATGAAACTTAACAAACGTTTCTTCGCCTTTGGCATTAATAAATTTAAAAGTATGTACCCCAAACCCTTCCATAAATCTAAGTGAGCGCGGAATAGTTCTATCTGACATTGCCCACATAACCATGTTCATTGACTCTGGCGATAAGCTCACAAAGTCCCAGAAGTTGTCATGGGCTGTTTGCGCTTGCGGGAAACCGCGATCAGGCTCTGCTTTTGCGCTGTGAATTAGATCAGGGAACTTCATAGCGTCTTGAATGAAAAACACTGGGATATTATTACCTACCAGATCCCAATTGCCCTCTTGCGTATAAAACTTAACGGCAAAACCTCGCACATCGCGTGCTAGATCAGGAGACCCCTTATTACCTGCGACTGTTGAAAAGCGTGCGAAAACAGGCGTTTTTTCACCTTTTCGCTGAAATACATCAGCAGAAGTTAAATCATCCAAAGCATCGTACGTTTCAAAATAGCCATGTGCACCATACCCTCTTGCGTGCACAACTCGTTCAGGAATTCGCTCGTGGTCAAAGTGAAACAGCTTTTCGCGTAATACGTGATCTTCTAATAACCCTGGACCACGCTTACCTGCTTTTAATGAATTTTGATTATCACTAATAGGGCAACCCTGGGCTGTCGTCATTATCGGGTGATCCTCATCAGCTTTTTGATGAAGTTCTCCTGCGTGACCTTTATTATTTGCATACTTAAATGACTCTGCCATAAATTTTCTTCCTTAAATGATTTGTTTTAATTGCTGTATTATTTATAAGTTTATAAGCGGCATTTAATAAGCAAAAACAAGACCATTTAAAAAGTCATATTTATCAGCAACTAAGAATATTCAGTTTCCATAACGGTACAATCAATGGCAAAAAGTTACACGCTGGATGTAAGCTTTTCTTTTTATAAAAAGTAAACTTATTTTAGAGTGGTCAAACCAAGTCATATTAAATTACTTTCACAATTATCTCAGTCGTATTGTCCTTATCAAAAAATAGGAACACTTCGTTGTAAATAAAATTTTTTTCCTTTTTAGGTAAAAAAATAAACACGTTGCTTGATATTAATCCTTAATTATCAACACTGTGATAAATAACAAACCTATATACTTATATTTTTAGTGTGAATTTTACCCAATACATCTTTGACAGCGCTGTCAGCGCCGTGTTAGATTTTAATTAAATGTTAATAAAACATTAACAAAGCATCGCATCACATTAACTAAAGGTAAGGAATGTAAAAATGAAAAGTATATCTATTGGGTTTAAGCCTAGTAAGACTTTTATTGCTGTATCACTCGCTTCTAGCGCCATATTTGCAAACAACGCGCTTGGCGCAAGTTGCGATAACATCAACACATATCCAAACTTTCCTCAGGTTGATTGGCAGGGCAACCCCAGCCATGCCAGTGGCGGTGATTTGATGCAACACGAAGGAAGTGCTTACAAAGCCAAATGGTATACAAGCTCAATTCCAGGAAGTGATAATACTTGGCAGTTTGAACACTCTTGTGGCAATGTGACTGACCCTACAGATCCAACTGATCCAACAATACCTACTGAACCATCCGATCCCAAGCTTGGCGTTTTATGTAAGGATTATACACTGTGGTCTCAAGGCGATGTAGCCAAGGCTGGTGATGTCTTCGTCAATGATGAATATATTGCTTACACCGCAAAATGGGAAACGTCTTCACGCCCTGGCAGCAATGACACCTGGAATTGGAAAGTAAACTGCGATGGCACTGAGCAAGGCACCGCACCATTACTTTCATTACCTAATGCAAGCGATCCGGTTAATTTAGAAATGCCAGGCTGGCCAAGTGACTTTGTGGTTGCAAGCCCCTCTTCCGCAGCCCCAGCCCTGAGTACAGCAAGCGTTATTAATAGCGCTGATTTAACCGATATCACTAAATTAACCAATGACTTTGTGGCACTTA
Source organism: Pseudoalteromonas sp. RWi3 (assembly GCF_054960735.1). NCBI lineage: Bacteria > Pseudomonadati > Pseudomonadota > Gammaproteobacteria > Alteromonadales > Pseudoalteromonadaceae > Pseudoalteromonas > Pseudoalteromonas sp. RWi3. The sequence continues at coordinate 21,940 of NZ_JBHNYL010000016.1, read as the reverse complement.
TTCAACTGGCAGCACAAGCAGGCACTTCATCCGTTATTTTACAAAGCAATGTGCTCAATAACATTACCCAAGATAAAGGCGTATCATTAGGTGCTATTAGTGTTAAACAGGCGTTAACTGATGCACTTGCAACGACAAATTCCAGCAGTATTAATGTAGCTGACATTGAGGCTTTAAGTGATGACGCTGCAGGCTGGGCACAAGCTCAAAACTTGATTATGAGTAGTTTAGCGCCCAATGCTACATTTGGTTGGTCATTAAGTATTGGTAACTTTGCCTATGATACACATTCAGGTAAACGCTCTGTTTGGGACGCGGCTTCAAAAGCAACAGCCGATCTTCTCGATACCCTTTCACTTTACAAAGGCACTACAAAAGCTGACTTTATTGCCTTTACTAAATCAAGCAGCTCTGCAAGCTTAACCAACGATCAATGGCATAACGCCCTTGAGTACGTAAAACAAGTAACCGATTTTGTACAAGCTCCAGCGCTACTTTCATCAGTACCAACAGCGCAAGCGACAACTTACTTTATGGGCAATACTCTAGGCGAAAGCAATATTCGTAAAGCGGCACACAACAATATTTTTGCTGTTATTTTTGATGCAGATAGCGCAGATCTAAGTAGTAAAATAACTCGCTATCAAGGCAATGAAGTACCGCTTTATTATACTGGCACACCGTCAAATGTGACTGCATTGACCAGTATCGAATCACTAAACAATGACTTATCTGGCGTTGAAGCAACGATGGATAGTGAAGTATTTTTATACGAAACGCCTAATTCAACTTGGGTTCCTTCCACTATTTATAAATGGGCTGACTTTTTAACTGGCTTAAACTCAATGCATAACGTGGGTGTCGCTGGCGAGAAGTTTTGGCTAATAGATGAAAGCGTAAATGACGCCACCAATGCCATGTACGCTAAAGTTGCGATTGCGGCATTTTTATCACAAAGTATGCAAGAAACTATACGGTTTGATGCCTGTGATGAAAACAACTGGTCTGAAGTAAAATACGGTGCAGCAGTTGACTACCCAATGACCGCCAGCTGTGGTCAGTTAGGGCAAAAATATGCTGATTACGGTGTTCACCCAGTATCAGGAAAAGATCATCCTTATTCTTGCCCACGCAATGACAAAATGGAACAAACAGCAACCACTCACGCTAAATGGTATGGTGCCCCAGCCCCTATTTTTGTTGCCCCCGATGCCGTACTTGAAGAACAAGGGTTATTAGTTAACGGCAAAGTAGGACGCTGGACCAACGCAGGCCACTGTAATACCGTACCAACTGCAATTGATACTTCAAAACAAGTTTACGAACGTGATGAATGTAAGCAATACGTAGGTCAAAAAGCCGGTAGCTTTATTTGGGATGGCAGTGATGAGAGTGTGCAAGGCTGTGGTTGGTGGGGCCGTGGTGTAATTCAAACCACAGGACGCCAAAACTTCGGTACACTAAATCACTTTGTTGGTCGCTCGCATGTTGACCCTGATACCATTGGCACAATTGTAGACGGTGTTACTGTTGCAGCCGCTCCAGATAGCCCGCTCTATGCAGATTTAGATTTATGTTCAAACCCAGGTCTTGTATGTAGCTCTGAGGAACATAAAGAGATTAAATGGATTGCCGGTCTATTCTTTTGGGTAAACTCAGTACAAGCTTACAATAATGAAGGTGGTCCTTATGCCGATTGGAACTATTATACCGAGCTTAAAAAGTATGTTGATGGTGGCCTTCAGGGAACGGCGCTTGTTGATGCGGTATCAGGCATAGTAAACCGTGGTTGCCCAGACGATCATTGCCCTGTAAGTGGCGAAGTACACGCGATTGAAGAACGCCGCGCTAACTTTAAACTGGTACTACAAAAACTAGGGTTAAATCCACTGTAGTAAAACGCCAAAGTAATACAGTTATGTATTAAAAATATGCCTGTTGATGACCTATCAGCAGGCATATTTGTATCTACTGTTATTGCTATAATAGCATTGCCTCATACAAACTTATATAATTGTAATCATCGTATTGAGCTGAGAGTACCACTAAAGCTGTTTCACTAGGCTATTAGCTGCAATTACTATTGGCTCAGCCGCATCGGGACTATTGCCTAAAACAGCGAGTATATAGCCCTTATCACGATAAATATTAAGCTGTGCACTCATGCCTAAATGCGCGCCATTATGCCCTATAATTTGATTACCCTTATCGCCTCTGACCGAAAAGCCATAACCATAATTAGGTGAATGAAGCTCTGGTTTTGCAGACGTAGCTTGAGAAGTTAACTCAGCATTTAACAACTGATGATTAATTAATGAAAGCGCAAATCTATGCAAATCACCAACAGTTGAGTACCCGTCACCAGCAGGACCGCCTTTGACTGCTTGCTTCATCAAATTCTCTGTAATGGCATTAGTTTCAAACGAATACCAATAATTTCTTGCCGTATTTTTAATTGGCACATCTAAATCAAAACTGCCACTATCAGTCATACCCGCTTTCTGATAAATGTGCTGTTGAATAAAAGCGTAATAATCTTGCTTTGAAACAGACTCAATAACATGGCCCAGCATGCGCATGCCGGTACTACTGTATTGCCACTGACTACCAGGCTTAAAATTTAATGGGATATTTTTATATAAGAGCAGTGAATCTTGCAATGAACGGATTTGTGATTGCTTAGCTTCAAAACCGGCAATGTCACCCAAACCTGAGGTATGCGTTAATAATTGCTCTATGGTGATAGAATCAAAGTCGCCTACTCCAAAATAATCTCTATCCATGTATTGAGTAAGCTTATCATCAAGCGAGAGTTTATTAGCTTCAATCAATTGCATAATCCCCACACTGGTGAACATTTTATTCATAGAGCCAATTTGAAATTTAGTCGTAAGGTTATTTTTTACATCATAACGCCTAGATGCTAAACCGTAGGCTTTAGTGAATAACACCTTATCATCTTTCGCAAATAACACCGTTCCCGAAAACACCCCGTTTTTAGCCAGCTTTTCTGTTAAATTCTGAATCACTTGAGTGACTTTTAATTCAGTTACACTTTCATCAGCTAGTTCAAATGTTTCATTCAGCGATAGATACCAATTAGTTACTTTGTGATGTTGATCAAATGAAATGACTGAATCATAACTCAGCCCTGTCGCGTTAGAATGAACATGACTAGTCACCCTAAGAATTTGCCCTTGCTGATTTTGTTTTATACTTTCTAATTTCAGTTCCTTGTGTAAGTTGGCCATATTCGTTATATAACCTATATAACGTTCACGACCAGTTCCTTGCCAACGGTTAAGGCTTTGCTGTGCAAAGTGATCATCAACGTATGTAGTGATAGTCTCAACATCATTGCTGTTAAATACAGTTAAGAACTCTTCAACTACTATTGAAGTATCTAATTGAGATTCATCAGGCTGCTTTGCAGCAACAGAGTAAGGTAATAACAGAAGTAATATTATTTGCATCAGTCGCATTTTAACGTGTTCCTTTTTTCATTATTTGTTTATCATAAAAACAGAATTAACTGGCTGACTTTGATAACGTCTAATTCACAGATAAGCGATGAATTAGTGCTTAAAAAACAATTAAGAAAACATTAAGGCGAAAATAATTAATAATAACAATGAATTAGATAAAAGCTTTAATACCCCGTTATTCTTTGATGTATTCTATATTAACGAGGCACGTGTAAACCCAACGTCAGGGGAAGTCTCTGCTCATGGTCGTACACAGCTGCTTGAACCTAAAGTGATGACAATGCTTATTGTATTGTGTGAACACGCAAACAGCATTATCTCGGCCGAAGAGCTATTCAAGCGAGTTTGGCCCCGCTCTATTTACAGCCCTAACTCGGTAAGACGTAATATTGCATTACTTCGAAAAGCATTGTGTGATGACGATAAAGAGTTAATAAAAACACACCCTAAACGTGGCTATAGTTTGCAAGCAATAATTTCTCCTCCAAGTAACCCAGCCAACGCCAAAGTTAATATAAAACCTAAAGTGAACAGCCATAAAGTAGCTCTCTATGTCACCTCTCTTTGTATCTTGAGCCTCTTAGTCATTACTTGGGCTACTTGGCAAAACACTCCAGCATCACAACTGACTGTAAATAATCTAAAGCCCATTACCGCAAGTAAAGCAATTGAGCATTACATGCGCGTGAGTCCAAATAATACTCACATGGCAATTATAAGAAGTGAGCCACACCAAGGCACAAATAAGCATATTTACATTAAGGATTTAAAGCGTAAAAAAACATGGAAAATCACGAAAGATGCACAAAACTACAGATACCTCGCATGGCGCAACGCCAATTCATTAGTCTATTCAACATCACACGATAGTACTATTGAGTTTGGGCAAATATTATTAGATACCGACTTTCAACCAACACAACAAACACAACTTATTAGGCGGAGTGACATTAGTTGGAATAGCCCATTTTTTATAGATAAAAAACAACAACTATTTTACCTCGCAAACATAAACGCCTCTGAACATAGCCGCAATGTAACGCTTTATCAGCATAATCTTATTTCAGGTGAGGTGCGCAAACTTCTCACTCCAAATGATACGTTTAAACCGTATAAAATTAGTTTATCACCAAAACAAAATAAACTTGCTGTCATTGGCTTTAATGCAGATTCAATTTCTGTGGTTAAAACTTATGACATTAAAACAACGCAACTTATGATGGTAAAAGCGCTTGATCATAATTGGTATTTTTTAACTTGGCAGCAAGACCAACAATCACTCTTGCTCAGTAATGGAAAAGATTTGTCTAAACTTGATGTTAGCGGTGACTGGCAACCTATTTCATACAATAATTATCATTTTGTGCAGTATATCCAAGCGGTTGCAGGCAAGCTGTACTTTCTAGAAAGGCGAGCTGATGAAGACTTATACCTTGCAAACAGAACTGACGTTTCAAATATAAAAACCATTTCAGATTCAAATAGTGTAGATACAAGCGCTGCTGTATCACCAGATGAAAAAATGGTTACCTATATATCCAGTAAAAACGGTATTCCACAATTACTTTTAAAAGAACTTGATTCAAATAATGAATCTATTATTTTTGACAATCACACACAGGAACTCGCAGTTGCGCCTCCTGTATGGCTCAGGAACACACACCTTATAAGTGCACTTAACAATCGCCCTTTTGTTATTAGCCTATTGGGTAATAATGTAAATATAAAATGGTTAGATAACCTACTCGGCATTCCACTCATAGCGCTAGAAAACGAAGATACATTTATGTATGTTGATAAATCAGCTCAAGGAGATTGGCTTTACACATACAACTTAACCACATCACAAACGCAACCACTGCATGAACAGCTAAATGCTCGCCAATTATTTAAAAATGAACAGCAACAGTTAATCGCAGCCTCAAACAATACAATTGAAAATATTAGTACCAAAACAAAACTAGTTACAGTACTAAGGGCAAAGCTTCGTGTATTTCCAAGCAAAGACGGTATTTACTATCGCAGTTTTAAAAACAACAAATATCAACTTGGGTTTTACGGCTATAAAAGTGAAGGAATAAAGCCTCAACAAAAGTTAGCTACACTTTGCGAGCAAATTTGTGACCAGCTACAGGCTGTTACCGAAAGTTATTATTTACTCTCAAATAAAACAACTCAGGCAGATATAGTGTCACTTGATATTCAGTAAAAAGTTTATTCTTTTACTGTTTTTTAGTCACTCTATAACGCCCTTCAAACCCGCAAAATACACCAAAGGCAAACATGCAAATACCTACAGCTGCTAATAGGTAAGGGCCAAAAGGCTTATTTAAAATAATCATCAACGCATCACTTAGCCCTCCCGCTTGAGAAGGGTCATGCTCTATAGCTGCTATCGTTATAAAGCCACCAATAATAACATACACAATAGATCTACCAGTGAAGCCTATTCGACCTGATAAATATATCGCTCGGCGTTGTTTATCAGATAACTGTGAACGGTCAAACTTAGCTATAAAATCTTGTTTTATGGCGTGTTTGAGTTGAATGCCAGCAAAAACAATAATAATTGCTCCAACCCCAGCAATCAGATACACACCAAACGGGTGTTGAAGCAATTTGGCAACTAAAGTATGGCTGCTTTGACTTTGATCAGTGCTATTGTAAAGCACGTTAAAAGCAGTATAAGCAACAGAGACATAAAGTAACGCCGGAATAAAATAAAAAATACGTGTAGTTAGCTTCATTGGTTTGTGTTTATCAAGGTCTTCGGGATTTAACAAAAACTGAACCAAGCGCCAAATGACTTAGCAAGCTAAGCCAACAAGCACCAAAAAAAGAATTATTGAGCCAAACATAGAGGAATCAATTTTTTCAAAAATATCTTTTTCGATATATTTTCTACACTACCTGCATACAATGCAGCATAGACAATCATGCCGCCAAGCAAACTGTATACAACACTTTTAGCGCAATAACCCGCACGTGCGATGTAAGTCACCATATTTTTATATTTATTACTCATTTTCAGCTCACTATGTAAAGTCACTCTAATGAATGAGCAATAAGCAAGCCAAAGGAAAGTTCTCTACTCCACTTACAATAAAGTCTCTTTTGAAGGATGTTTTCCTATTAAAAGCAATGCATTAAAAACTAAAAACCACCTTATCAGTTTAGAGCTCAGCTTTTTTTACTAACCATAGCAATCAAGCTAGAGCCTATTCTTGGTAAAAAAGAACGTAACTTTGCAGTTTTGACAAATAATCACCAACATGAAGTAGCAGAAAAATTGGCCATTCCTGTTGAGGTTAATAGCTAAAGAATAAGCATATTTTTCAAGCAGCTTCCGCACTACTCATTAAAATTTAAATGATGTTTGAGCTAATCGCTCAATTAATTGTTTATCCACAGTAGCACTGGCGAGCAAACGGTATTTATTAGCAGCATCAATATCATTAGCCAGCATGTATAACTGCGATAAACGATAATGAGCCCAACTCAAACTAGGGAGTGATTCATTTAATTCACTTTTACTATATTCAGTTAATGATTTTATACCTTGTTGAATATACTTTTTACTGAACACCGCATTACGGCCAATTTGATACAAAATACTAAGTCGTAAAGAGGCCCTTTTTTTACGATTCTCCAGAGCACTCATAAACTGCATATGTGCTTTATCAAACTGTTTAACATGCTGAAAAAGTAACCCTAGCTCATACGCAATAGCGGCTGTTTTTTTCGCACTCTGTTGATACTTCAATAGCTTTACTGTCAAAGCTGAATCATCGAGTGTGTGTTTATAAAAATCTAGCTCAGCTAATACGCCTTGTTCTTGATCGCGTAATTTAATTGCTTTTACTTGTTCAAAAGCAAGTACTTCACTGCCACCAGCAATTGCGGGTGCACCAAGGTAAAAGCTAATCAACCCCTTTTTATATGTAATATTTTCAGGCGCTAAAGCAACCGCTTTTTTCATACATTCAAGGGACTTTTGGGCGTAACTTAAAGCTTTAAAAAATGCTTCTCCTGCTTGCCTGCCCATGATTCTGCCACAATAAAAATGAGTTAAATGATTTTGTGGATACTCCTTTATTAACTCACTTATTAATACTTCAGCGGCATCTAAGTCACTATCAATCATCGCAATTGCTTGTGCATTTAATGTATCTACTTTCTCACTCGCGTTCACTGATGAACAAAATAGCGTCAATAAAAACATAACCCGCATCATATTTTTCATTGATTTAATCCTTTAGTTTCATTGCCATATTTGCGAGAAAGAGCAGTGATAAATATAACTCCCACCAACCCAGGTGCGACCCAAAACATAATTTGCATAAACCCTGTAGAAGTAAATATATGCCTACCACCAAATGCAATAAATGCAGTGTAGGCGGCAATGCCTGAGCCGATATACCCGGCCAAGTGCTCAACCAACCAATCGGTTTTTTTTATGTGTCGCTTAAAGGTAAAATGTAAATTAGTAATAGAAATAAACAACCCTAACGGGCCAAATACCAACATTAATATATGCCCTGTCGCAATACCAAACCATAAAATAAGCGCTCCACTCATTAACAAAGCAAACGTTATAAATAGCTGGAAAGGCCCTTTGATACTTTGCTGATCTACTTTTGCTTTTAGCACTAGTTTGCCATAGCGAACAGACACCAGGGTCAACAGCGATAAATGAAAAAGTAACAACGCAAAACGTACAATTCCCTCACGCATCATGGCCTTATCTTCGCTATTTACAAAAGCCTCAGGTTTTACCCACTCAGGAATGGCAATCGATAATAACGCCATCGCCATACCGGTGATAACCACCCCGTACATGGATAAGGTATACCAGTTACCAAACTTTTTATGCCGTGGTGAGCCTTTTTTACTATAAGCAGGAAACCAAAATAAAAATAAGGCGCACATTCCTACGCTAATATGCCCAGCCAACATAATCTTAAAAATAATGTCCATAATTTATAACCTCAAATAATGTGTTGGTTTGAAGTATCTAGAAATATGCCTTGTGATGAGAGTGCCAAAAGTCACTTTTTTGTTTGAGCACTTAAAAAGTAATAAACGGGCTATATTATTTGCGCAAAAATTGAACAGCCTAGCTTGACCTGTCTAACGCTTTATAGTTTACATTAACTATCGCATTTTAAATGTATGAGGTTTTATGTGTACCGTGTATCGGAGTTAGCGAAATTAGTTGGTTTATCTAGAACGGCTTTGCTTTATTACGAAAAGCTCAACTTAATATCAGCAAAGAGATTAGAAAATGGCTACCGAGTTTATAGCGAAAGAGATGCACAACAGGTGCGCCTAATCCAGCAGTTGCAAAAAGCGGGTTTCACCTTAGCTGAATGTAAACATTGCTTAGAAAGTAAGTTAGATAAGACAGTACTTAGGCTACGCTATAATGAGTTAAAAGATGAGATAAACCAGAAAGAACGTTCATTGGCTTTGTTATCTTCCCTTCTTGGTGATGATACAAGTAAACCATGGCACATAACGCTTTCTGAAATAGCACCAGATGCACATATAGACTGGTTAAAAATCCAAGGGTTTGATGAAAAACAAGCTCTAAGAGTCAATTGGTTATCAAAAGATATGAATGAACATGAAAAGTATATGCAAGACTTTATGGAAGTATTTGAAACACTCGAACTTTGGGGGCCTAGTAGTAAAGAAGATACTTCAAAAGCGTACTCGTTGCTAAAGAGTCATCCTGCACATATTTTAGAAATAGGGTGCGGCAAAGGTAATTCAACAATAACGCTTGCCAATTTATCGAAAGCAAAAATTATCGCAATAGATAATGAACAGTTAGCCTTAGCGCAATTGCAACTTAAAATTAAGCAGCACAACCTCAAAGATTCAGTGTCAACTCAATGTATGAGTATGACTGAATTGAATTTTGGCGCTGATAAATTTGATGTCATTTGGGCGGAAGCATCGGCCTATATTATGGGAGTTGAGAAGGCACTGGCCAATTGGCAGCCTTTATTAAAAACACACGGCTTTATTGTTTTTAGCGATTTAGTCTGGCTAACAGATAACCCAAGTCAAGATTCTATAGAACACTGGAAAAATGATTACCCAGACATTCAAACAATTAGCACTCGAAAGTCACAGATAGAGCAAGCAGGGTTTGAACTAAAACATACCTTTACTGTTTCTGAGCAAACTTGGCAAAGCTACTATCAGCCACTTGAAAAACGTGCAAATGAATTAGCATCAGAACGGGTAAACTCACAAGCAATCTCGGATATAAAAAACGAAGTAAATTTGTATAAATCGCGTCTTGGTGAGTTTGGTTATCAATTCTTTATTGCCCAAAAAAAATAGGCACTCGCTGCTTACTTATGTAAGCAGCTTAGTTGTCATTCAACGTTAGCAGCGCTTACTATTATTTTATAAATCCTACTTCTATAGCCTTTAACACCGCTCGAGTACGATCCCTAACACCTAATTTTGCGAGAATAGTTGAGACATAGTTTTTAACCGTTCCTTCAGATTTAAACACCGCAGCCGAAATTTCACGATTGCTACACCCAGCCGCCATAAACCGCAGTATTTCTAATTCTTTAGCGCTGAACTCAGGCAGGTCAACTACACTTTCAAATTGGCTATCACTTGTACTTAGCTGTTTTATTACACGCTCAGAAATCGCTGGCTGTATTAACGTTTCGCCCTTATGAACACACTCTATCGCATCTACCAGGGTCTCTAATGATACATCCTTAAGTAAATAACCCTTTGCGCCTGCTTGCAGCGCGCTAACCACGAGCTCATGGTCATTAAACGTTGTTAGCATAATCACTGGCGGCTGCGATTTATCAAGCTTAGTTTGGTTTAACGCTTGCAACGTATCAATTCCCGACATGGCAGGCATGCGTATATCCATCAGTACAACGTCAGGTTGTTTTTCTTGAATTAACGATATAGCTTGCTCACCATCAGACGCTTCAGCTACCACATCAATGGTTTCAGAGAGCATTAATAAACTTTTTATCCCTGAGCGAACCAACGTTTGATCATCAACAATCATTACTTTAATTTTCATTGTGGCTCCACCAGCGTGATCTGTGTTACGAAACCAGTTTTAGTATGTTTAAACTCCACACAGCCACCTAAATCGTTAACACGTTCTTCAATACCTTTGAGGCCGTGTCCTTTTTGCAAAGGCTCAATGGTTTTAGAGTGAGCATTATCAACAATCGTTAAATAAATAATATGCTCTGCATTTGCTATATCTATTGTCAGCTCAGTAGCATGACTATGTTTTAGCGTGTTAGTGATGCTCTCTTGCGTACAGCGAAGCAAGGCGTCAGCAACCCTAACATCATTAATCACGGCTTCATCCACAATATTAAGTTTAACTTTTAACTGCGGTACATTATTAATTAGTGCCTGTAAGGCTTGTTTAATTTCTATCGCTGATCTGTCTCGAATCTCTGAAACGGCCTCTCTCACATCGCTCAATAACAGTTTTGCCAAACTATGACATTGCTTAATATTTTCATGCACAGCTCCTTCAGACGTTCGTTGCGCTACTTGTAAATTAATCGTCAAAGCGGTTAAGTGATGCCCTAATAAGTCATGAATATTACGGGCAATGCGAATTCGCTCAGCTTGCTTGGTGGCCTCACTTAACAGCGTTTGTGTGGCTAATAACTCTCGGTTTAATGCCTCAGACTTCTCACGAGCAAGGCTTTCGTTTCGTGTGGTATTCATAACCACTAATGCAAATAAATTAAACGTCCAAAATAACAAACCGGTCAGCAGGCTGTCGTCTTTGCCCCAGTAAAAGGTAAAAATAAAAAAAAGCGGAACCAAACATAATAACGATAAGCATACAGCGTATCTCAAACGCATAAAGTAAGGCAGTTGGGCACACCAAATGGTGCTTAATATCGCAATGTAGGTATAGGGTACAACCGCCGCTACAATCAATAGTACACCATATTGAATAGCTAAAAGCCCTTGCTTGAGTCCTTCATTTAAGCGGGTTTTGTAGTTCGCGTTAGCTATCAAAAAGCAGCCGATAAACACTAAAAAACACAAGGTTACTATTATTAAGTCAGGTGCAGGATAATCATTTGACTTGACCATCAACCATACCGCTGAACCGCTCACCACAGCCCACGCAATAATCGCAGTAAAACTTTCTATAGAAATGAGGCGTTTTATTTCAGTCATTTAACTTAGTCCGTTAATAAATACATCTTCAGTGGCTTCTTAAACTTAGTCTACAGTAGGCATGCCTAAAATATTAAGCGCTTTTATAAAGAATCTGGTTTGGCTGGTATAAAAACAAACAGTGAGGCGTCACCAATCTATCGATGCCTTCATCTTCGTTGTGTTAATTAACCTAAAGTGGGAAATGCTGGGTTATTGAATATGTATGGTTGCTGCTTGCTTAAAAGCTTGAGTATAATACACCACTGCAAGCGTATTTAGCTTACCTAATTTGGAACACCACCATGAAAAAACTATCGAAAGCACAATTAAAACAACAAGCACTTGTACTTGATGTTGCTGATAAAATAGAAGCACAAGGGCGTGCTGATATACCGGGTATGCTGCAATGCTGGTTTGATGTGGAGTACCACTTATTTCCGGGTTCGTTACTTATGTGCTTTCAGTTTGAAGATGAACAGGCATTAGTCGCCGCTGAGCCAGACCTTTTAAAGTGGCAAAAACGTTTAAGTGGTGCAATGCTTAAAAAAGGCGTGATTTTAAAAGACATGCGCAAGCATTTAGTGTTTACCCTAAAAGGGCCTGATGATTGAATCAGGATTAGCCTTCAAGGCCCTGTTGCTTCACATGCTTAATCAACTCAGGGAAAAACGCTAAGAAAATAGCATCGAGTTCACTGTAATTACGGGTTATATCTTCTACCGCACCAGTGAAAGTGTTGGTAAAGCGAATACGTGCAGCAATATTATCAAGTGCCAGCCCCACACTATCAACAGTTTCGTATTCTTTAAACCAATCGTTTTCTATCATACTGGTTACTACGCGCTGCATTCGCGCTGGCATAACTGGTATACGTTTACCCAAAAGCCCATAGCTGGTTTGCTTAAAGTCAGTGAGTGGTTGCTGATTAAAAGTATGCCAATGTTGGATAAGAAAGTGATCGAACACAACATCAACAGCCACCCCAGCAAAGCGTCTACGTTTAGGAGCGAAATACTGCTTAGCTTCTTTAACTAAAGGATGTGCGTCTGTAAATTTGTCGACTAAATAATGATTATCTAGCGCATTTTTAACGGTTGCGGGTAACTGTGTCAATTGCCGTTGGCCACCAAAGTCTCCAAGTAAATTCCCAAAATGAGAGTCGGCTGTTGGTCTTGCTAAATAAAGATGAGCTAAATAATTCAAGGCAGTCCTACGATCTAATGCATGTCCCTAAGAATCAATAAGTATCTACTCAACCAGCTCTGCAAGGATCTGACTTTGATAGTCACTATTTTGTTTTCGATACTCATTGGGAATACTCCCTACTATACTTTTAAACACGCGATTAAACGTTGCGAGAGACGAAAAACCGCTCTCAAGTGCAATGCTCAAAATACTCCATTCTTTAGCTTGCTCACTTGCTAATAACACCTTTGCATAATTTACACGGTATTGATTAATAAACAAATTAAAATTAGCAACCTTATAATGATATCGGATAGCCCGGCTAATTTTATACTCAGACATATGAAGTGCTTGTGCAAAATCGGCAATTTTAAGATTTGCTTGTAAGAATAACTGCTGTTCGTTCATTAGTTTAGAAATGCCTGCCACCAACTCGGGTGGTATTTGATCTTGTTGATTACTATCACTGAGGGGGGTTACTTCATCATTATCAATACCAACTTCACTCTCATCATTATGAAGTTGCGTTTGCTTTGTTGAGCTACTTGCTTGAAGAGTCATAACTGTGTGCATTGCAAATACAATTAACAGCGCAGAAGAAGTGATAATTAGCGGGTTATATAGCTCGATTTGCGCAGGGCTAAATATAAATACAGGTAATATACTGGCATTAACAACCGCTAAAAAGTACGCACTTGCAAAAATCACTGATTGCAGTTTTTGAGCGTGTGTTTTGCTATTGAAACCTCTTATCGACTCCCAAAAAGAAAGCACTAAAATGCACGATGAAAGTAAATTTGTTATTTCATTCATGCCTTGTTTTAATCGCCACATTATATGACTGCTAGAAAGCGGTTGCGGGTCAAGGCTAACTAAATAGTGCCATGTTTGATTAAACATGATCAAAAGCGCGATAGTGCTAGCCACTGCCACATGCCTGCGTGAAATAGGGTTATGCTCACGAAATAAAGCCCGGGATATTAACCATGATGCATTACACGTTGCACAAGTAAACAAGCCAATAAAGTACTGATACTCACCCAAGTTTGGTGCACTAATTTTTTGCACCCCAACCATACACAGCGAGCCACAAAATATGACAAATAAATAATGAATAAGCTGCTTATCTTTTTTAAGTGCATGTAAAAGCATTAAGCTCATACAGACAAAAATTAGCAGAAAATAAGGAGACGTATTTTGCATTACAGTGCGCTTTTAACCTGACGTATATAATTGCCTATCCAACATAGTACAAAGTAACTTTCCAGTTAGCAAAAAGACTTTGTTAGGGAATGTGTCTGTAGCTGTTAATTAATTCTAAAACATATCATATATCATTACTCAAATTTCAAATTTGATAAGAAACCGCCCTTCAAGCCCTTTATATTTACGTTATTCGTTTTATGAAGAAAAAAGAAAATACACATGTATAAAATCAAACTTAACCCAAATTCACTGCTTAATAGCAGTAAAAAAATATGGTTTACGTGCTTACTTATGGCACAAACCTGTTTTGTTATTTACCTCACATTAGGGTACGGGCTTACGGGCGCCACTAGCGGAATGTCTGATTGGAATCGCCTAAATAGCACGGCTTATGTTGCTAACGATGCAACAGGAAACTTAATGTATGCGGCACATGTATTATTAGCCATCGTGATGATTATAGGCGGCAGCTTACAATTAATTCCTGCTATGCGAAAAAAACACCCTCGCTTTCATCGCTATAACGGTCGTATTTTTGTGTTGCTTGCCTGTACCATTTCATTGGCCGGCATATACCTGATACTAGCCAGAGGAACTGTTGGCAACACCTTGATGCATGGGTTAACTATACTTGGCGGATGCGTGGTTATTTTATCAAGTATATTAGCTGTAATAGCTGCCAGAAAACGTAATATTGGTCTTCACAAAATATGGGCAATTCGCTTATTCCTTGCAGCAAATGGCGTTTTATTTTTTCGCTTAATGATTTTTGCTTGGTTCTTAATGTTTGGAACTTTAGGAGTCGATACAACAACGTTTACTGGCCCAGCTGTGTTAACTGTAAGCATTTGCTCTTACGTGATCCCTTTATTTATTGCTGAGCTAGTAAGGTATGCTGAAGGTACAACGAATCAAATTATTAAAATCGCCACCGCAAGTATAATGGCATTGATATCCATTATTTTTCTAATGGGTTTATTTGGGATCGTATTCGCCGAATGGTTCCCGGCGATAGTTAACTTATAAACAGGCTACTCTTTTAAAAGGGAGCTTATCTGATAAAGGCCCAATCAAAAGCCACTTTATTAATCAGTGGCTTTAGCTGATAAATCAACACTGGGATCTGTAATACGCGAGAAAGTACCCCCTAGCTTATCTAGCGGAAGTCGGTTATTCAGTTTTTGAAAATTCCCTGCTGCCCATTGTTGGTTATTTTTCTGTGCAACTACGAACGAGAATACGTAATAGCCCTCTTGACCCATTCGTAAGTCACTAAGGATCACGCGCTCATCTTGTGTATAAACGCCATAAAGTCCTTTGGTAAAATTTTGCAATAGTGTGATGGGCTTGGCTTTATTAAGCTCATCAAGTACTGCGTTGTCACTAGGGTAAAAGTCTATATTAACATTTTCTGTTGTATCAAATACCGATGCATAAATCTCATAATGACCTTGCTCAGTTACAGCGACAGCCCGCCAAAGTAGCGTATTTAAAGCTGTAGGCGTGCTTTCATAATGGCTAAACTCAATTCTTTTATTGCCCAGCGCATGATGGATTTTATCGTCTATATGCCACTTAGCTACCATGCCCCAAGCTAAGTAAATTGAACTAAGTACCAGTGCACTTGTATTTACTCGCTGAGCAAACGGCTGTACGCGCGAAAAGCACAATAGAATAACCGATAATAAAAGCGGCAATGTATACATGGGATCAATAATAAAAATACTTGATATGCCAAACGGGTGAGTCGACAGCGGCCATAGCAACTGAGTACCGTATACTGTAAAACTATCAAGTAGTGAGTGAGTACTTAGCACTAAAAATAAAGCCACTGTCCAGCGTTTCATCGACACACACTGCGCCCAACTCATTTTCAATAGTAGCCACGCAAAGATTGGACTTACCAACAACTGTACGAAAAACGAATGACTAAAACTGCGGTGATATACAAAGTTCTCAATGTCACCGCCAAAGTTGATCAGCACATCCAAATCAGGCACAGTGCCAAATGCCGCTCCAACGAATAACGACTTTCGGCCGAGCTTATTACCCAGCACCGCATAAGCAACACCACTGCCTAAAACGATTTGTGTCAGTGAATCCAAAAAAATCTCCTTCGCTAATTTTGTATACCCTAACATTCTACTGTTTGATATTCATTTACGATCTTTAAAGATGCCTAGGCGCTTTGAATTATTGATAGAAAAGCGCCACTTATATCCATAAGTGGCGCGCAAAAAAACATTAATGCTGACTAAGTAATGTTTTCGCCCAACTGTAATCAGGGTTGATGCTAAGTGCAAGCTGCCAATCTTGCTTTGCTTGCGCTAAATCCCCAGATTGCATTTTAACTAGACCACGCCATGTATAGGTTTCTGCATACCCCCAATGATAATTTGAATTTGCATCTGATTCATAGGCAGTTAGTGCGTTATTAAACGCCTCTGTTGCCTCTGTAACACTGCCTCCAAATATAGCTGGCGTGTTTAGTTTTGAGATCCCTTGCACTAAGTGCGTACGCGGATTATTAGGTGACAGTGCCTTTGCATCTGCTAACATCGCGTTTGATTTTGAGCCATAAAACATACCTTTCATTGGCTGTAGTGCAATTTTATAACCATAAACCTGTGCTAATAATGTTTTTACCTCAGCATCGTTTGGTTGAGCCTCATCAAGGGCCTCAAGCAACGAAATTGCTTTATCATTCCACTTGATTGCTGGGTCAGATTCACCCGACAAGTTAGAGCTTAATGCCAAGCGATAATAAGCCAATGCTTGATCGTACCCTTGAACTTGCCCAGCAAAAGTTTTCAATTCAGTCAAATCTAACTTGCTTGCTGCACGCTCTATTTGATCAATTTCATACTGACCTGCAAAGGTGTTTGAACTTGCTAAAATTGTTAACGCGATACCGCATACTTTCATCATTGTTTTCATGTCGTTTCTCCGTTTAAGTGACACGATAATTATTGATGAAAGCAAACAGATTATTGAGGGGCATTTGTCATCAATACTCAATGACAAAAGTCACCAGCTGCAATACAGACTTTATTAAAAACGATGAGAAACAAGACATGTATAGCCAATGCAGAATAAAGCCATATAAGTAAAAAATAACTATCTAACGAGACTCAATCATTCAACGAGTTCTTCTTCAAGTATATGAGTACGGTAAGCCGAAGGGCTTTGCCCATTTAAAATAAATACATATTAGGTTACTTTACCCGCTTTGTTAAAACGTGGCTCGGTATACAATCTAGTTTGCACAACATTCGCTAATATATTGACCGCGTTCCATATATCTTCGAACGAGTTATAAAGAGGGGTGAAGCCAAAGCGTAAAATATTCGGCGCCCTAAAGTCTGCAATAACGCCTTTTTCAATGAGTGCTTGGCAAATTGCAAAGGCATCATTGTGGGCAAAAGCCAACTGACTGCCTCTTTGTGAAGAGTCTTCGGTTGAACACAGGTACAAATCAGCTAGGCATGACTGCGACCGTACCTGCTTAATAAAGACATCAGCCAAGGCGATAGACTTTTTTCTCACTTGCAAAATGCTCACATCTTGCCATACATCAAGCGCGGCATCTAATGCGCTCATTGCAAGTACACTAGGAGTACCGCATAAATACTGATTTATATCTTCTGCCCCCTGATACTGAGCATCAAATGCAAACGGTTTTACGTGCCCCATCCAACCACTTAGCGGCTGGTTAACAGTAGCTTGATGGCGCTTAGCCGCATATAGAAATGCCGGTGAACCAGGCCCTCCATTTAAATATTTGTATCCGCACCCCACTGCAAAATCGACGTTACATTTATCAAGTTCGACAGGAAGTGCCCCCGCGCTGTGGGCTAAATCCCAGATAACCAAAATACCTTTTTCGTGGGCGAGCTTAGTAAGCGCTGGCATATCTAATAGCTGCCCAGACCTAAAGTTAACTTGGGTTAACAACAGCACCGCCACGTCATCATTTAAGCTTTGTTCAATCTGGTGCTCGCTAACAAGTTTAAGTTGGCATAAGTCTTCGCCTAATAGTTCGCTCAACCCTTGCACCATATACAAATCAGTTGGAAAGTTATCTTCAGTGGACAGCACAACATTACGGCCAGAATTTAACGATAAGGCACTGCTTAATAATTTAAATAAGTTGATCGATATAGAATCACAACAAATTACTTGGCCAGCTGCCGCACCAATAATAGGGGCTATTTTCTCACCTACTTGAGTAGGTAAATCAATCCAATGGTGGTCATTCCAGCTTCGAATTAAATGTTCTCCCCATTGCTGACTGACTACTTCAGCCACACGAGATTTAACCACTTTAGGTAAAGCACCTAATGAATTGCCATCTAGATATATGGTATTAGCGGGCAACGCAAATTCGGCGCGTTTATGAGCAAGCGGATCGGATCTATCTAGCGCAGTAATATCATCAAAATTCATTTATCGATTCCATTTAATTTTTCAAGCAAAATTTTAAACGCGTGAGAACCTGGGTGTACCCAATCAAAGTGCCCTGCATTTTCTAACGTGACCACTGAACGATTAAGTTGCCCTAAGTTGTGTGCTGGGACAATGGTATCTTTGCCACCCTGAAGAATAAAGCTATTAATATGCAACGGTTGTTCACTCGGGTTTGCTTGCGTATACGCAACGGGCTTATCACTTGGCATACCCTGCATAAAATCTTTTGTCACCTTTTGGCAGCTGTTTTCACCGTGTGCATAGGCTTTTATATCAGTAATGGGCGCAAGACCAATTACACCTTTAAGATTTTCCATTTGCCCGCCCGCAAGTAGTGCCAAATGACCACCAGCTGAGTGCCCCACAACAACAGTATTACTCAAATTAAACTCACCATCGTTGTAGGTGCTTGAAGTTTTAATACCGTTTTTTATATCATCAAAGGTAACGGGCCAACCGCCGATACTCTCGCCTGTTCGGCGATACTCTATAGACCATACATTAAAACCTGCTTGCGCTAAGCCAGTGCTCAATGCATAGGTATGTTTAATATCATAAGCACTAAGCCAACAACCACCATGTAGTAATACCACCAAAGGTTTATTCTTATCTTGAGCGTTGCTAGCACGCCACAATAATGCATATTGCGAGTCATGTGTGCCGTAAGATACTTTTTCTTCAGCATTTACAAACCCAAGCGATGCCACTTTGGAGTATGCGACATTGTTCTCAACCATGGGAAAATCGACCATATTCTGCATTGCGCAGCCAGCTGCACACAAGGCACTAAACAATAAAACAATCGCATTTTTCACTATAAACCGTCCTTTTTAAACCTTAATAAAGCTAAACGACAACGTTGGGTTATGTTCACACCATTGAGTTAATGATTGATAGATACCTTACTTGTATGAGCGATGCGAGTGCGTATACCCAAAAGCATTACTAAGTTAATCATGACACTATAAAGGAGTAAAGAAAGAAACGTTCAAGCGATTGGCTTGAATTATAACCCCCACGATACCCTGCAAACTGACTTTACGTTTAAAGCCTTAAGCTCGATTACAATTGTATTTTACTAATTCAGTAACCAGTCAGTCCGTTTTTGCTACTACTGTGAATAATTTTTCGATGCAGCATGAGTATTCAACCCCTTGCTTAGTTTTAACTTCTTAAATGCATCCTTCTTACAATTAGCATGTAGAGGCTTCTAACACGTTATGACAACGACCGCTTTAAGTAAATCAGAGCAAGCTGCACTGCAACTTGCTCTGATTAACAGTAAACTCATAAACAGTGATACCGTAAAAACTGATAGCCCAGTAATCAGTGAGCAACATGCCTATAGCCATATTGCTGTGATGCTGCACCGCTGCAATTTACACGAAATAAAATGGCCGTATTTTTTAAAAATGGCACTCAATACAGCAACCGAACAATGCCAATGGTTATCAAGCGAACTTATAAGATGCCAGCAAGAGTACACTGACCAATCGAGTGAGGCTCAGATCATTGAACAACATGCATTTTTAGTGGTATTTTTAGCGAAGAACTCGCCTACATTGACGCTTTACTTGGAACAGAAGCACAGCCTGAGTAAAGTGATGGGACAAGCATCTTTAAGCCTGCCCCAAGGGTAAGTTAAAAGTTATATTTTAAGCTCAGTTTATAATTGACTGGCTCACCTGGTTGAGTCCAAATCGCAGAGTAAGAATTTGAGTAATATTCTTTATCCAGCACGTTATTAATGTTCAGTTGTACCATCACATCTTCATTAACGTTGTAAGTTGCGAACAGGTTCACCAGTGTATACGAAGGTAAGTAATACGTAGGGTCTATGGTTTCACCTAAGCGTTCCCCCTCATACTGAACAGCTATACCAACGCTTGCATTTAAATCGATTAAATCATTTAATTCTCTTTTAATACGTGCATTTGCACTGTGTTTAGGAATATTAAGTAAAGGGCTGCCTTTTGGTAATTTTACCCACTAATCTGTATTAACCGTGTCGTTTGCTGTTTTTGCATCGGTGTAGGTATAGGCCAAATCAAATGAGGTGTGCTCTGTAATATAACCGTGTAAATCAAACTCAACGCCTTCGCTAGTTACCTCACCTAACGCCGTCGACACGCCTGCTTGCAAATCTGTGGTCAACATATTGCTTTTTTCGGCGCTAAATGCAGCAAATAGCAGCAAATAGCAGGAGCAAATAGGGTCAAATCTTGACTTCACACATCAAGCAATCTCGAAGTTTTTCGTATTGTAATTTAACCTTCTTATCTTCAACCATTAATGCATTTAACCTACTCACAGCTTTGGATATAGCTGAATAATGCTGAACATAAAAGATACCTGCTAATGCCTGCAAATTTAATCCCGTTAAATCTTGACATAATTTAATAGCAAACCAACGGGGTAAGTTTTTCTCTTTTCGCCCCTTTTTAACCATTACTATGTCAACAACATCAACACTTAAATGTTTTGCTACGTAAGCAATTACATCATCTGCTGAATGCTTTTTACTAACAAACTTTCTTTCGCTATTTGATGTTGCAATATAGTCCTTTATGTTTTCAATAAAGCCCTCACAACCAAGCACCGACAATAATTTTTTAGCACCATAAAAAGTACTTATTTCTTTGTTGTTTTCAAATTCCACAAACTGCTTATAAGCTGCATATTGACGCTTTTTACCTTGCAGTGAAAATATAAAATCTCGAACGAGCCATTTAGGCGTCGCTCCCCTTTTAATGAACGCTGAATAGCTAGACCATTTATACTTAGCCAGATCATCTACCAGCGGGGTGCTCGTTTCAATTGGGTTACGATGAATATACCGACTAACATGCAATAAGTAGTTATCAGCATCCACCAACACCGCTTTGTAGCGCCCTCTAAACAGCGCGCCATCTGTATTATGTGTTCTGTTAAAGTATTGGGTATAAAGGCCATTAATATGCTTCATGGCTCTGCCTAAATTTGCATCAGGGGTTTTAATTAGCAGGTGGTAATGATTGGTCATTAAACAATAAGAATGCACTTCAATATTAAAGCGAAGGCTTGCTTGCTCAATGCAATATAAAAAATACGTAAAGTCGTCATCGCTCAAAAAGGTATTTTCACGCCCTCTTCCACGATTCATGACATGATAAAACGCATTCTCATACTCTATTCGCAATGGCCTAGACATAGCAATTAACTCAATAAGCAGTAAACTATAAATCTAGACCTTTGGTGTCTGAAGTCAAGATTTGACCCTTCTAATTTCATACTCTATTCGCAGCGGCCTAGACATAATGATAAAATCAATGAGCA
Organism: Pseudoalteromonas sp. RWi3; assembly: GCF_054960735.1. Classification (NCBI taxonomy): domain Bacteria; kingdom Pseudomonadati; phylum Pseudomonadota; class Gammaproteobacteria; order Alteromonadales; family Pseudoalteromonadaceae; genus Pseudoalteromonas; species Pseudoalteromonas sp. RWi3. The sequence goes on along the minus strand of NZ_JBHNYL010000016.1, from coordinate 92 downwards.
ATAAACTATAAATCTAGACCATTGATGTATGAAGTCAAGATTTGATAATCATATAGAAAGCTCCTCGAGTTTTTCGATACAGTTGTGTTGTT